>NZ_JAFWFN010000031.1 GCF_017515565.1 Halomonas sp. | reverse complement strand
GGCTGAGATTCGTGGCCCGTCGGTTGTCTACGAAGGCACCTCAAGCGATGGCACGCGCAAGTGGGTGCTAGAGGTGGAAGATGGCAGCTACGTTGAAACAGTGCTGATCCCCGCTGAAAACGGTAAGCGACGCACGCTGTGCGTCTCTTCCCAGGTGGGCTGCTCGCTGGACTGCAGCTTCTGCTCCACCGGCAAGCAAGGCTTCCAGCGCAACCTGACCGCAGCTGAGATTATTGGCCAGGTATGGGTTGCCCAGCGCAGCGTCGGGCCACGCCGCGACACTGCCAATCGTCCGGTTACTAACGTCGTCATGATGGGTATGGGTGAACCACTGCTCAACTTTGACAACGTGGTACCCGCGATGAAGCTAATGCTGGACGATAACGGCTATGGACTCTCCAAACGCCGGGTAACGCTATCAACCTCCGGCGTTGTACCGATGATCGATAAGCTGGGCGATGAGATGGACGTCAGCCTAGCTATTTCGCTGCATGCGTCCACCGATGAACTGCGTAACGAACTCGTACCGATTAACCGCAAGTACAACATTCGTGCACTTCTGGATGCCTGCCACCGGTACTTATCGAAATGTCCTGACAACCGCCAGGTCACAATCGAATACACGCTGATCCGTGACATTAACGACCAGCAAGAGCATGCCGAGCAGCTTGCTGCACTGCTGAAAGAACTGCCCTGCAAAATCAATCTAATACCGTTTAACCCGTTCCCTAATTCCGGCTACGAAACACCGTCGCGCAACCAAGTCATGCGCTTTCAGCAGTGGCTCTATGATCTAGGTTACAACGCTACCGTACGCGTCACGCGAGGTGAAGACATTGATGCGGCTTGCGGTCAGCTCGTCGGACGCGTCAAAGACCGTACCAAACGCAGCGCACGCTATATTCAATCCGTGCAGTTAGATGCGGACTAGACGCTGGTGACCTTGACTTCCATTGAACACAGCGCTTTGATGGATTCGTTTTGTTGGCGGCAGGGGCTTGACCGCCATCAGTACAGTTTTAAGATTTACGGCATTTAAAGACACGTCATTTAGTATCAACCGTTTTCAGCGGCATTTAGTAAAGGCAACCATCAAGAGGGTGTACATGACCGGTCTTTGCAGGCGCTTCCCATCTAGGGCATCAATGCTGTGTGTGCTTATCAGCAGCATACTGCTGACCGGTTGTGCTACGCCAAGCAACGCCCCGGCCGAAGGCGGCCAAAATGCAGCTGAAGCCTATACCCAGCTAGGGGTCGCTTATTTAGAGCGCGATAACCTTCCTCGCGCGTTGAGCGCTCTTGATCGTGCGCTGGAAATTAATCCTCGTCACGCTGAGGCACTTCAGGCCCTTGCGCTGGTCTATCAGCAGCAAGGAGAGAACGAACTTGCTAGTCGTTACTTTGAGCAAGCCGTCAATGCAGCGCCCTCGTTTACCCGAGCGCGCAATAACTACGCCGCATTTCTCTATCAGCGGGCGCAGTTTGCAGCGGCTTGCGAACAGTTAGAAATCGCATCGCAAGATGCCCAGTACGCCAACCGCGCCCAGTTATTTACCAATTTAGGGCAGTGTTATGTGGCGCTGGAAGAATTTGATAGCGCCCGCGAAGGCTTTCAGCGGGCGCAAAGTATCGACCCACGCAACCCGCGTGGGTATTTAATGTTAGCCGAACTGGAAGTTTCACAGGGTAATTATGAGCAAGCCTGGGCGCCACTGCAGAGCTATTTGCAGCTAGCCGGGCCAGACCCAGCAGCACTGGAAATGGCGATTGACCTCGCCCATGCCCGAGGCGACCACGCCGCGGCTGCCGATTACCAGCGTATGCTGAATACCAATTAACTGATGCCCTGATCACCTATTTATTGAAGGATGCTCAGCCATGAGCGACACACAGTTACACGATAGCGTTACCGCCGACACCACTTCCCCTGGTGAGCTTCTATTACGCCAACGCGAAGCGCTTGGTGTTCCCCTGATTGATGCTGCGCGCGCCCTCAACCTGCGCCCTGCAGTGGTCGAAGGGCTGGAGCAAGACAACTACGCTGAGATTCCGGTCACCGCCTATCGACGAGGCTACTTACGCGCTTACGCCCGGTACTTAGGCATGGATGACCGCTTGGTGCTCGATGCTTATCAAGTGCAAAATGGCAGTACCGACACAGAGCGCAAAGTCGCTCCCGTTTCAGTTAGCCGCCCCCCTTCAAAAGTAGGCGCTTGGCTATTTAAGCTTGTCACGTTGCTAGTGATCGTTGGTTTAATTGCCGTTACCGTAATGTGGTGGCAAAGCCGCGGGGGCAGTGAGCCACCCAGCATGGGCGCTTCCCCATCGGTAGAGGAAGAAGAAGCGCTTAATGCCACCACTGAGCGCGAGCCAACCCCAACCAGTGAACCGGCAGTGGCCTCCGCACCGCAACTAACGGAAGAAGAGGCCGAAACACAACCTGCGCCCATGGCAGAGGTGACCGACGAAGCCACACAAGCGGCTGCCATGGTGGTCGCGGGTAGCGGCACACCAGCGAGCGATGCCAGCGAAGAGGAACCCGCAGCAGAAGCCACCCCTGCCGCCGCGTCCAACACCCTGGAGCTGACATTCAACGAACAGTCCTGGACTGAGATTTTTGATGCCAGCAACCAGCGCGTGTTTGTTGGCCTCCAGACACCAGGTACAACTGCCAGCGTAGAGGGCGAGCCGCCGTTTCGGTTAACGGTCGGCAACGCCACGGGCGTAGAACTTCGCTACCAAGGCGAAGTCATTGACCTTCCCCAACGCGCCGGTGCCAACAATGTTGCCCGCTTTACCTTAGGAGAGTGACCCGTCTTATGCACGCCCCTTCTCCCATCAAACGCCGTTTCTCCCGACAAATTTATGTTGGCAACGTACCCGTTGGTGGCGATGCACCTATCGCTGTCCAGAGCATGACCAATACCAACACGCTTGATGTCGCAGCCACCGTGGCGCAGATTCAACAGTTGGAAAAAGCCGGTGCCGATATTGTGCGCGTCTCCGTGCCTGATATGGACGCTGCTGAAACCTTTGGCCAGATTAAAAAGCTAGTCGATGTGCCGTTAGTGGCCGATATCCATTTCGATTACAAAATCGCCTTGCGCGTTGCCGAACTGGGTGTTGACTGCCTGCGCATCAACCCCGGCAATATCGGCCGGGAAGATCGGGTACGCGCGGTCGTCAGTGCAGCCCGTGACAACGGCATTCCGATCCGCATTGGTGTTAACGCGGGCTCTTTAGAAAAAGATCTGCAGAAAAAGTACGGCGAGCCGACCCCCGCCGCGCTGGTGGAATCGGCCATGCGCCATATCGACCACCTCGACCGCCTGGACTTTGCCGACTTTAAAGTCAGCGTAAAAGCCTCAGATGTGTTTATGGCCGTGGCGGCCTACCGTGACTTAGCTACACGTATCGAGCAGCCGCTACACCTGGGCATTACTGAAGCGGGCGGTCTGCGCGCTGGCACCGTCAAGTCGTCTATCGGGCTCGGCATGCTGTTGATGGACGGTATTGGCGATACCATTCGTGTTTCCCTGGCGGCGGACCCGGTCGAAGAAATAAAAGTCGGCTTTGATATGCTCAAAAGCCTGAGGCTGCGTTCTAAAGGCATCAACTTTATCGCCTGCCCCAGCTGTTCATGGCAAAACTTCGACGTTATCAGCACCATGAATCAGCTCGAAGAGCGCCTAGAAGACGTGATGACGCCCTTGGATGTCTCCGTCATCGGCTGTGTCGTGAATGACCCCGGCGAAGCCAAAGAGACCGACATTGGCTTAACCGGCGGCTCTCCTGCCAACCTCGTTTATATCGATGGCAAACCCGCCAGCAAGCTGCGTAACGACCACCTTGTAGATGATCTTGAAAAGCTGATCCGCGAGAAAGTGCGTCAAAAACAGCAGCAGCAAGACGATATGATCGCTCGCAGCGTTTAACGCCGAGCCAGACTGCCCAGCCCGGGCGCACTGTTCAGTTACTCTGTGCGTCCTGGGCTGCCTCCCATACAAGGAGTTTTCATTGAGTAAGTCCGCCGCCAAAAAGATTCAAGCGATTCGTGGAATGAACGACCTATTGCCCAGCGACAGTCCTCGCTGGCAATTTTTTGAAACCACCGTTCGTCAGTTAATGCATCGCTATGGCTTTGATGAAATTCGCACGCCAATTGTCGAGCAAACCGCTCTCTTTGCCCGCTCTATTGGCGAAGTGACCGATATTGTCGAAAAAGAGATGTACACCTTCGACGATCGCAATGGCGATAGCCTAACGCTTCGCCCTGAAGGTACCGCGAGCTGTGTGCGTGCCGCTATGGAAAATGGCCTGCTCTATAACCAAACCCAGCGGCTTTGGTATCAAGGGCCGATGTTTCGCCATGAGCGTCCGCAAAAGGGCCGCTATCGCCAGTTCCACCAGGTAGGTGTCGAAACCTACGGCTTTGACGGTCCCGATATCGACGCGGAAGTGATCCTACTCTCGGCCCGCCTATGGTGTGAGCTGGGCCTTTTGGAACACGTAACGCTAGAGCTGAACTCATTGGGCTCCACAGAAGCCCGCGCCGCCTACCGCGAGAAACTGGTGGCCTACTTTGAACAGCACCACGACGTGCTGGATGAAGACTCTAAGCGCCGCCTGACCAGCAACCCGCTGCGTATACTTGACTCCAAGAACCCCGCAATGGCCGAGATGCTCAACGGCGCACCACAGCTAATGGATCATTTAGATGATGCATCGCGGGAGCATTTTGAACAGCTAAAGGCGATGCTGGACGCGGCAGGGATTAACTATGTCGTCAATCCCCGCTTAGTGCGAGGTCTTGACTACTACTGCCGCACTGTTTTCGAGTGGACCACCACTGCACTTGGCAGCCAAGGCACGGTTTGCGCAGGCGGGCGCTATGATGGTCTGGTAGAGCAGCTAGGGGGCAAACCCACCCCCGCGGTAGGCTTTGCCATGGGCATCGAGCGCCTTGTGCTACTGCTGGAAACGCTCAATTTAGTGCCTGATGCTGCACTAGGCGGCTGCGATGTCTATCTTTTGCCCATGGACGACAACGCCACGGTGGCAGCACTCACCTTAGCAGAACAGCTGCGCAGCGAGCTTCCGGCCCTCAGGTTGCAGCTACACTGCGGGGGTGGCAGTTTTAAAAGCCGCATGAAAAAAGCCGACAAAAGCAGCGCCCCCATTGCCCTTCTACTAGGCGAAGACGAGACGGCGGCAAATGTCGTTACGCTTAAGTTTCTGCGCGAAGAACGCGAGCAGCAACGCGTGGCCCGCGACGAGCTTGCGGCTACGCTGGGCGAGCTAGTTTCCCATTAACCCTACTGCTGTGACGCAATGCCGAAACAGCAGATGAATACTTGCTAGCCGCCTACGCGGCTATGCCATAGCACAGGAGGCCGCCCGTGGCGGAGCTGAGAAGCGAAGAAGAGCAGCTTGATGTCATCAAGCGCTGGTGGAAGGAGAATGGAACCTCTCTTATTGCAGGCGCAGTGCTTGCAGCAGCGGGGGTGTTTGGCTGGAACGCCTGGCAAAACTACCAGGAAGGCCAGGCCGAAGCAGCCTCTGCGCGTTACCAACAGCTGGTGAATATGACGGCTGGTAACGCCTTAGAAGAGGATCAATTGGCCACCGCCCGCGCGTTAATTAGCGAGATTAACGACGATCATGGCAATACGCTTTATGCCGAGCTTGCGCTACTGCTGGACGCTCGCCTTGCCGTACAGCAAGACAACCTGGGTGACGCCAAGGCCACTCTAGAGAACGTCGCCGACAGATCTTCGCGCCGCTATGTACAAAGCCTTGCTTGGCTGCGCTTAGCGCGTATCGAAGTTGCTGAGGGCAACCCTGAAGCTGCGCTTAGCCTGCTTGATGAGCCGATCACAGAGTCGCTCGCCGCCCAGCAAGCTAATATACGGGGCGACGCCTATGCGGCGTTAGGTGACACAGAGCAAGCGCGTGACGCTTGGCAAACTGCGTTAGAACTGGCCCAAGCCCGCAACCAAGCGCTCTACGGCGTACAGTTTAAGCTTGACGATCTCGGCGCCGAGGAGGCGACACAATAATGACGATCAGCCTGACAAAACCGCTTTTTTCCAAGCAACTACTGCGCGTTGCGCTCGGCGCTGTTGCCTTAGCCTTACTAGCCGGGTGTGCCAACAAAGGCGAACCCGCGTATACGCCTAAAGAGCTACGCAGCTTTGAAGAAACCTCATCGCTGGACAGCGTGTGGCGTAGAAACGTGGGCGATGGCCTAGGCCGCGCACGCTACCCCATCGCCCCCACCCGTGAAGGCGATACAGTATTTGCTGCTGACGCCACAGGCCTTGTGATGGCGCTTAATGCGGACAGCGGTGAGCGGGAGTGGCAGACCGAACTGGACACGCCCATTTCAAGCGCTTTGAATGCCGTGGCAGGCAACGTCTACTTAGGCACCCGCAATGGTGAAGTGATCGCTCTCAACCAGCGCGATGGCAGCGTCCGTTGGCGTTCACGCGTCTCCAGCGAAGTGCTGGCCGCCCCCCAGGCTAACCAGCAGTTACTGTTAGTACAAAGCATTGATGGTCAAGTAACCGCGTTAGATCGTGCTAGCGGTGAAGAGCGCTGGGTTTATACCAGTTCACAGCCATCACTGACGCTCCGCGGTACCGGCACCCCCATGACGATTGACCCCGTTACCTTTGTTGGCATGGCCAATGGCCGATTAACCACATTGGATAACCGAAATGGTCAGCCACTTTGGGACATGCAAATTGCCACACCACGGGGGCGCAGCGAAGTTGAGCGTTTGGTCGACCTATCAGGCCAGCCAGTGCTGAGCCCAGACGGTCGCTTATTTGTGACCAGCTACAATGGCCGCGTTGTTGCCCTGGAAGCTACCCAAGGTGGTGTGCTGTGGGAAAGCAATCTGTCTAGCCGTCACACGCCCATCCTGGTAGGCGATCTGCTATTTGTGGTCACCGATAACAGCCACGTGGTTGCCCTGGACGCTAGCAGTGGCCAAGAGATTTGGCGCAACAACAACCTGGAAGACCGCTGGCTAACGGCGCCCGCCTTCGCTGATGGACGCTTGGTATTTGGCGACTTTGAAGGCTACCTGCATCTAATTGATGCGCGTGAAGGCGATATTGTCGGCCGCACCCGCGTGCACCGTTCAGGTATCAGCGTACGCCCGGTGACTGAAGGCAACATCATTCATGTTCAGGCGAATAATGGTCGCCTGGAAACCCTGGAAGTAACTCCATGACACCCGTCATTGCTTTAGTCGGTCGACCCAACGTGGGTAAATCGACGCTGTTTAACCGCCTGACGCGTTCGCGTGATGCGCTCGTGGCCGATTTTCCTGGCCTCACTCGTGACCGCAAATATGGCAATGGCATGTTGGGCGGCAAGTCATACACCGTCATTGATACTGGCGGCATTAGCGGTGATGAAGAAGGCATTGATGCCGCAATGGCTGAGCAGTCGTTAGCCGCCATTGATGAAGCCGATATCGTGCTGTTTTTGGTTGATGCACGGGCAGGGCTAAACGTCGCTGACGAGGCCATTGCCAATCACCTGCGTGTCAACCAGAAAAAAACCTGGCTGGTAGTGAATAAAACCGATGGCCTGGAAGAGCACTCGGCCATGGCTGACTTCTGGAAGCTAGGCCTTGGTGATCCCTGGGCCATCGCCGCCGCCCATGGGCGCAATGTATCACTGCTAATCGATACCGTGCTGGAGCCGTTTCCCGAGCGCGACGCCAGCATCCCCGCCGATACAGGCAGTAAAGGGATTCGTATTGGCGTGATTGGCCGCCCGAACGTGGGTAAGTCGACCCTGGTTAACCGGCTGTTGGGCGAAGAACGCGTGGTTGTGTTCGATGAAGCCGGCACTACCCGGGATGCCATCGAAATCCCCTTTGAGCGTAACGGCAAACCTTACGTATTAATTGATACCGCCGGTATTCGACGTCGTAAGAACGTGCGCGAAATCGCCGAAAAGTTCTCGATCATCAAAACCCTCGACGCTATCAAAGAGAGCCACGTCGCAGTGGTGGTACTCGATGCACGCAGCGGCTTGGTTGAACAAGACATGCACCTGCTGGATTACGTGCTAACCACCGGCCGAGCGCTGGTGCTGGCCATAAATAAGTGGGATGGCCTTGAGAGCGACGCCAAAGAGAAGATGCGTGCGGAAATCAAACGCCGTTTAGGCTTTGCCGACTATGCCGAGATACACTTTATCTCAGCCCTGCACGGTACGGCGGTGGGTGATTTATACCCCTCTATTGAACGCGCCTTTAACGCCGCTAACGCACACTGGTCAACCAACCGTTTGACCACGTTGCTGCAAGATGCGGTAAGCCAGCACCCACCCCCGATGGTCAACGGGCGACGGATCAAGCTACGGATGGCCCACCAGGGCGGCAGCAACCCTCCCATTATTGTGGTGCACGGCAATCAGACCGATTCTCTGCCCGAAGCTTACCGTCGCTACCTCATCAACACCTTCCGTAAAGTGTTGAAGGTAAGAGGTACGCCAATGCGCTTTGAGTTCCGCACTGGCAGCAACCCCTTTGACCACATGGCAGGCGCCAGTGACAAAGAGAAGGCTAAAAAGCGCGAACTCAACCGCACCAAAGAAGCGCGCAAAAGCCGCCGCTAGGCCTTGATGCCGACGACATCATTTAGGCTGATATAAAAAACGCCTGCTGAATTCTTCAGCGGGCGTTTTTAGTAGTAGGTCAGCCCTCGTAAATTAGCTTGACAGACGTTCGCGCTAGCCCTCAAATAGCCGCGCTTTTCAGCACTGCCCCACCCTGAATTCTTAGCCCTTCCTAGGAGGGAGTTTTATGATGACTGCCGTTAGCCGCTGGCGCGGATTTACTATGTTAGCCATGGCAAGCCTTTTAACTGGCTGCCTTGCGCTACCCCAAACGGGTTTGTTTGCTTTTCGCTTAGCCGTTACCTCACTTGGCATTGAAGAGGTGCGCATTGGCCCCTACAGCGTTCAAGCTGGGCTCGATACCAGCGATTTAACCAGCCTGATTGCCTCTAGCCTGGGCACGGGCAGCTTGCCCGTTCAGGCCACGCTGGCGATGGGCTTAGGGCTACCTGCGGGCATGCCTGCGGTTGAGATGTCAGGCTTTCGCTGGACGCTAGACATGCCGGGGGTAGACCCCGTCAAGGGCCAATACCAGCAGGATGTAACGCTGACCCCCGGCGACGATGCTAAATTACGCCTGCCTGTTGCCTTCGACATTCTCGCTACCGACCCACGACGCATGACGCCTATGCTAGAACTCGCTAGCCAACTAGCATCACAAGGTGAGCTGCCTGCCGGTAGCGAGCTAGCCATTACCCCTGGAGACCTGCGCGGCTTAGGCATGACGCTACCATCAGGCCTCTTTACGCCGACCATTCGCCTAAACGTTGGGGCCGATGGCCAGCTCATTCCCCAACGTTAATGCTTAGGGCTATTTGAAAGAGCTGTTTTTAAAAACCATTTAATGAGCTATTTAAAAGAGCTACTTAAAAAGGGCAAGTTAAGAGGAGCTAGCATTCTCGGGCTATCTCTTTTCTTGCAGCCGCTTGCGGCCTACCCAGTGGGCCGCAAATTGCCAGGCGGTCCGGCCGCTGCGCCCTCCTCTCAACGTCGCGAAACGAACGGCCTCTGCTTTTGTTGTATCGTTCCAGTCCTGGGGTTGGCCAAGGTGGCTAACCCAGTGTTCACACACATCAAGGTACGTCGCCTGGCTGAAGGGGTGAAACCCAAGCCATAGTCCAAACCGGTCAGAGAGCGAAATCTTCTCTTCCACCGCATCGCCATGATGTAGCTCCTCGCCGACCAAGCGGCTGCCGCTATTGTCATCCATCGATTCCGGTAGCAAGTGGCGACGGTTGGAAGTGGCATACAGCAAGACATTCTCCGGCGGCCCGGTTAAGGCGCCATCCACCACGCTTTTGAGCGCTTTATAAGCATCATCGTTGCCCTCAAAAGAGAGGTCATCGCAATACACCACAAAGCGCTGCGGCATATGGCGCAACTGCTCTACCAGTAGCGGTAGACTGCAAAGGTCGTGACGATCCACTTGGATCAACCGCAACCCCTCCTCAGCCAGCGAATTAAGCAGCGCTCGTATAATCGATGACTTTCCACTTCCCCTTGAACCCCACAGCAGAGCATGGTTCGCGGGAAATCCTTGTAGAAACGCCCGTGTGTTATCAAGCAGAGCCAATTTTTGCCGCTCAATACCAAGCAGGTCATCTAGTGTCAGCGCATCGCGTGGTGGTACCGGCACCAGCCAACCACCCAAGGGGTGGCGCTGCCAAATCGCCGCTACATGAATGTTCCAATCCACCGGCGTGGGTGCAGGCGGCAGCCAGTGGTCGACATGATCTAACAGGCGCGTAATGCGCTGGCTCAATTCAGCATCCATTGTTGTCCTCGGAGTGCGTTATGATAGAAAGGTTTGATTTACCACCGACAGTGGTTATCTTGTCGGCAAGGATCTCTACTCGTCTATAAGGAAACCGTCTATGCATTGGCTTCGTCCATTGGCTATTACTGCGCTGTGTGCCTCTATAGCGGCGTGCGCAACCTCCCCAACCGGCCGCTCGCAGCTGTTACTGCTTTCAAATGATCAGCTGAACCAAATGGGCCAACAGGCCTTTGCTCAGTATCAACAAGATGTGCCTACCGCTGACCAGGCGAGTCACCGCTATGTTCAGTGTATAACCAATGCGATTGTTGACGTACTCCCCGCTGAACAGCGTGACCTCGATTGGCAAATCCGTGTATTTGAGTCTGAGCAGCCGAACGCGTTTGCGCTACCCGGCGGCTATATGGGGGTCAACACGGGCATGTTGAATATAGCCACCAACCAGAATCAGCTCGCTTCTGTGGTAGGCCACGAGATAGGCCACGTTATTGCTAACCACGCCAACGAGCGCGCCTCTACCCAAAGCGCGACGTCGCTGGGCTTATCGGTGATTTCCAGCACATCAGGTATGCAGACCCCCGGAGGCCAGCAGTTAATGGGCGTGCTAGGCATGGGGGCAGAGTATGGCATTGCGCTCCCCTTCTCACGCCGCCATGAAAGTGAAGCCGACGTTATCGGCCTACAGCTAATGGCCCAGGCCGGTTTCGACCCTCGGGAAAGCGTCACGCTATGGGAGAATATGCAGGCGGCCTCCAGCGGCGGCGCACCGCCCGCCTGGATGTCTACCCACCCAAGCCAAGGCCAGCGAATCCAAGGGCTTCAAGCGAATATGGATCAAGCGCTGGCAAGCTATGAACAGGCACGCAACAGCGGCCGCACGCCCAACTGCCCGCGTCCCTGAGCGGCTTACGCTAGAGGTTTGAATGATTCGAATTGGTTTACTACTGCTCGTCCTGCCCATTTTGGTACTAATGGGCATCTATTTTTGGGAGCTGGGCGATGTGCGCGCCTGTCAGCTTGACGGCGGCTACTGGGATTATCTGGAAAGCACCTGCCGTGAGACGCCGCAGCCTTTTGTTTCCTGGCTTGAGCGCTCGCCGCTACTGGTCAACGGCGGCATGCTAGTGTCTGTGTTGGGGCTGGTTATGTGCATGGTAGGGTTTTACACCAAGCGCCGTTAATCACTGGGTGATAACACCAGCAATAGTAAAGGGGCAGCTAATCAAGCTGCCCCTTTATTTCTTATGCGCTGCCATTTTGTCGATCACAGCCTTCATCGACAGAAGCATTAATCGCTAAAATTCAGCGACTGCCTCAGCTGCGAGCGCACTGGCGCGGTGTCCGGGCGTACATTACGCCATAGAAAAAACGACTCAGCGGCTTGCTCTACCAGCATACCTAGCCCATCCAGTAGCTTGGCGCCACGGGGCCCCGCCCACTGTAAAAAGACCGTGGGCTCGCTGCCGTACATCATGTCGTAAGCCCAGGCCTGCTGGGTAAAAAGCAGGTCAGGCAGCGGCGGTAAGTCACCGGTAAGACTGGCGCTGGTGCCATTAATAACCAGATCAAACTGCCCCTCTAATGTGTCAAACCCACCGCCTTTCACCGGGCCCAGGTCAGCAAACTCCTGCGCCAGCAAAACTGCTTTCTCTGCGGTGCGATTAACCACCACCAGCTCACGGGGCTTTTCAGCCAGCAACGGTTCCAGCACGCTGCGCACGGCGCCGCCCGCGCCAATGACCAGCACGCGCTTATCTTGAATGGGCACGCCGTGGTAAGCCAGATCACGAACAAGCCCTACGCCGTCGGTGGTATCGCCATAGGTGCGGCCATTGCCCCCTACCGTCAGGGTATTAACCGCCTGAGCACGTTTGGCACGGTGGCTAAGGGTGTCACAGAGTGCAAAGGCCTCACCCTTGAAAGGCACGGTCACATTAGCCCCGCGCCCGCCTTCAGCCACAAACGCCTGCCATGCCGCAGCAAACCCATCCAACGGTGCAAGCTCAGTGGTATAGGTCATGGGTTGCTGAGTTTGGCGACCAAACTCCCCGTGAATCAGCGATGATTTAGAGTGTTTGATAGGGTTGCCAAAGACGCAATAACGGTCAGCCATAAAGCCTCCTTATGTCTCGCCCTGTTGGGCGGCTTCAGCAAGCCAGTCCCTGGGCACTAGGTATTCATTTAGCTTCGCCTCTGGGCTACCCGTTTCGGGTGTAAAGGCGTACTCCCAACGCGCTAATGGCGGCATCGACATTAATATCGACTCAGTGCGACCGCCGCTTTGCAGGCCAAACAGCGTGCCTCTGTCCCAGACCAGATTGAACTCCACGTAACGGCCGCGACGGTAAAGCTGGAAGTCGCGCTCTCGCTCGCCCCAGGCATCTTCCCTGCGCCGTTCAACGATGGGTAGGTATGCATCCAGGAAGCTATCGCCAACGGCACGCTGGAAGGCAAAACAGTCCTCAAAGCTGCCTTCGTTTAAATCATCAAAAAACAGCCCGCCTACGCCCCGGGTTTCATCGCGATGCTTGAGGTAAAAGTACTCATCGCACCACGCTTTGTAGCGGGGATAAATCTCTTCACCAAAGGGTGCGCAGGCAGCTTTTGCCACGTGATGCCAGTGCACGGCGTCTTCAAACACAGGATAGTAGGGGGTTAGATCAAACCCGCCGCCAAACCACCAAACGGGGGGTTCGCCTGCCTTTTCAGCAATAAAAAAGCGCACGTTGCCGTGACTAGTAGGCACATGGGGGTTTTCAGGATGCAGCACCCAGGAAACGCCTACCGCGTGAAAGCTGCGCCCGGCAAGTTCAGGCCGCACCGCCGTGGCAGAGGGCGGGAGCTTTGCACCAAACACATGGGAGAAGTTCACACCGCCTTTTTCAAACACAGCGCCATGCTCAATCACCCGAGAGCGCCCGCCGCCACCCTCTTCACGCTCCCAGCTATCCTCCTTGAAACTAGCGCGACCGTCGGCGGCGGCAAGGCCGGCACATAGCCGTTCCTGCAGGTCTAACAGGTAGTGTTTAACGTCGTCTAGGTGCTCGTGTGCCACATTAACTCCCAGGGTAAATAGGTTGAGTGAGCCGCTGCGTTTACTGGCGAAGCACTTTGCCAGTGACTAAGTCACGAATGGTGCTTGGACGAGAGTTGCCACCTAACGCACCGGGTGCGATGGCAGCGACTTCATCACCAAATATCGAGGCGACTTCTTCAGTGCTCATGGCAGGCGGGTCTCCCGCGCGGTTAGCGGAGGTGGAGACCAGCGGCCCGCCAAACGCTTCGCATAATGCTTTCATCAGAGGGTGGTCGGTTACCCGCAGCGCCACGCACTGATGGGCGCCACGCACAAGCCCATGGCTGCGGCCGTTATCCGGCACCAGCCATGTATTGGGGCCTGGCCAACTAGCGGCTAAGGGAGCATGAAGGGCGAGCGGCAGCTGATTTAACCAGGGCTGAAATTGATAAATACTGGCCGCCACCAGAATGACCCCTTTGGCAGGGTCACGCGCTTTCATACGCATTAAATGCGCCAGCGCTTCATCGTTATCCGGGTCACAGCTAAGCCCCCATACGGCTTCAGTGGGGCATGCAATAACGCCTCCCGAACGCAGCGCACTCACTGCCGCCTTTAATTCAGCTGATTCCATAGATGCTCCTCGTCAAAATCATGACCTGCCACTGCTCAGCCAGCGAAAATAATCAGTTAGTGGCATCCTACCATGGCCGTGCCAAACGCACCCAACCGCCTGCCTGCTGCGTAACATGGCCCTCTAGCTCAAGCATCAGTAGCCGCTGCTGGCACTCGCTTACCGTGACGCCAGTGCTCTGAACCAGCACATCAATCGGCGTTGGCGAGGTGCCTAAAGCGCTTAATAGATTGTCGGTGGGCGGTGCAGCGTCACTTGTCTCAACAGCGCCCGTGCTGTCGGTAACCGGCTCAATTTCAGGCGGCAAAAAACTGCTAGCCCAGTGCTGCAATTCTTCAAGTATATCGTCCACATGTCGCACAAGAGTCGCGCCGGTACGCAGCAGGTGCAAACAGCCGCGCGCCTGAACATTATGCAGCGACCCAGGCAAGGCAAACAGCTCGCGCCCTTGTTCAAGGGCTAAACGAGCGCTCACCAGTGAACCGCTTTTCTCGGTCGCCTCTACCACTAGCGTGCCTAAACTGAGGCCGGTGACAATTCGATTACGACGGGGGAAGAATGCCGGACGGGCAACCGTTCCCGGCGGATGCTCGGAAAGCAGCAACCCACCTGGCGCGCTGCTTAGCTGCTCGTATAAATCCCGATGACGAGCGGGATAAATCACATCAACGCCGCAGCCTAATACCGCAATTGAATGCCCACCGGTCGCCAGCGCGGCACGCTGGGCAACCCCATCGACTCCCAGCGCCATGCCGCTAACAATGCACCAGCCCCGCTGGGCAAGTTCGCGGGCAAATGCTTGGGCATTACCGCTGCCTTCCGAGGTAGGTCTGCGTGTTCCCACCATGGCAAGCTTGGGGCCGTCTAGTGCGCTTAGATCGCCTTGGGCCCAAAGCACGACGGGCGGGTCGGGTAGTTGGTTAAGTAGCGTGGGCCAAGCAGGGTGGTCACGGTGCAGTAGATGACGGCTGGGGCCGCCCTGGAGCCAGACTTGTGTGTCGTTGACCACGGATTGCAGCGGACTTCGCGCCGGGTGTTCAAGCCATAAGCGCAGGGCCGTGGCCGCCGTGCTTGGCAACGCCGCCAACCAGCCCTGGGGCCACTGCGGCCTGCGGGCGACCAGTTGCGCAATGCGGTGGGCACCCATGCCGGGCAGGGCATTCACTACCAGCCACTCCTTGGCATCCATACTCAGCCTCCTCTGTTCGCTGCTTTTTAGTAACGTTCTATCTAACCGGTGTACGTACCACATCACCCACGGTAAGTACGTTTGATGCCTGCATGACCAAGGCATAGCTCACGCGGTTGTATGGCTTGAAGACCATCACTTGGCCAGCTTCTGTTGCAGGCAGTTGAATAAGCTCTTCGGTGCGGGGGTCATTAATCAACTCCCCCTGCTGGTCTACCCGCAACACATGCCCTGGCTGAAGGCCATCTTGAGTACCGAGGTCTACCGCCACCACCTGTAAACGCCCAATAAAACGCACCCCCCCAGGGACTGCAATAATATTACCGGACAGACTATTTAACGGTGCTCGAGGCTGGAAGGTCTCCTCTTGTTCACGATGCTCAAGCGCCATCAGAATGTCGTTATTACGCACTTCTTGATAGGCACTCAACACTTCTACCCGGGCAATATCGCCTTCGCTACTAAGCTGGCGCGCTTCGCCGATGTTGATCAGTTCAATACCCAGCGGTGTACCGTCATTGGCGAGATAGGGGTCGCTTTGGCGATAAATGCCCAGCTGCGCCCTCGCGGGAAGCTCACCCCGAACATAGAGCGTGTCCCCTGCTCCGCTGATCAAGCGTCGGTTCTCCCCACCCACCACGTAGGCCAGCTCCCGCAGCGCTTCGCCCTCCTCTAGCACTCGGTGTTCGCGCAAAAAAGCCCGCACAACATCCCTGGGCAGGGGAGCAATCGCTTCCCGTTCCGGTACGGTGCGCATCTGGGGTGTCAGCTTTACCACGCCCTGCCCTCGCTCTAACGTTAAACAGGGGGCGCCCTGACAATTGCCTAGCACCAGCACATCGCCTGGGTAGATAAGATGGGGGTTGCGAATTTGCGGGTTGGCCTGCCAAAGTTCAGGCCACTGCCAGGCTGAACGTAAATAGCGCGCAGAAATATCCCACAGCGTATCGCCGCGAACCACTTCATACCGCTCCGGCGCGTCGCTACGCAGCCGCTCCCAGCCTAAAACCGGATGACTTACCAGCAAGGCTATACACATTAGCAGGGCGCCAAAGACGCTATAATTAAGAGGCTTTCTTGCCGCCATCCTGTTCTCCCTAGGCAGTCGCTGGTGGAGTGATACGCAAGGCCGTCGCGAGGAACGCACGTGCCCAGGAACACCGACAGCATGATATGATGGCTATTAGTAAACCACTTATAGTAATGCACTTAGGCCCGCCGACACAGGTGGTGAGGCCTTCACATTAAAGACTCAGCTTAACGGTGATTGTAACGCCATGGCCAAACTTCCTATTCTCGAATTCCCCGACGAGCGCCTGCGTACCAAGGCGGTAGCGGTGGAAACCGTTGACGATGAGGTCCGCCAGCTCGTCGACGATATGTTGGAGACCATGTACGACGCACGAGGCATCGGCCTTGCGGCGACGCAAATCGACGTGCATCGCCGCGTAGTAGTGATGGATGTCAGCGACGATAACTCCCAGCCGCTGGTGCTTATCAACCCACGCTACGAGCCGATGGGTGAAGAGAAAGAGCCACTCTCCGAGGGGTGCCTGTCCATCCCTGAGTATTACGCCGAGGTACCGCGTTTCCTCAAGGTAAAGCTCAATGCGCTTGACCGAAACGGCGAGCCCTACGAGTTAGAGGCTGACGGCCTATTGGCACACTGTATTCAGCATGAGTATGACCACCTGGAAGGCGTACTGTTTGTTGATTACTTATCGTCGCTTAAGCGTGACCGGGTGATGAGAAAGATGCAAAAGCGCCACAAGCTGATGCAGGACGCTTAAGCCGATACCGATGCGTTACCCCCGGCCGAGCCGCCACGCTTTAAAAAGCCTGCATGTCATTTTTTGGCTACCGTGTTCGCTGCTCGGCCTTTAACTGTTAAACGCTCCTCCCCTTTACTGTTAGGTAGTTACGCCCATGTCTCAGTTGCGCGTTGTTTTTGCTGGCACGCCTGATTTCGCCGCTTCAAGCCTCGCTGCCGTATTAGAGAGCCAGCATCAGGTGGTAGCGGTTTACACCCAGCCCGACCGCCCTGCAGGCCGAGGACGAAAACTCACCCCTAGCCCGGTTAAGCAGCTTGCCCTTGAGCATGAAATACCGGTGTATCAACCTGCCAGCTTAAAAAACGCGGATGCCCAAGCCGAGTTAGCGGCTCTGGAAGCTGACGTGATGGTCGTTGTTGCCTACGGATTGTTACTGCCCCAGGCCGTTTTGGATACGCCGCGGTTAGGCTGTATCAACGTACATGCCTCGTTATTACCCCGTTGGCGCGGCGCGGCGCCTATTCAGCGGGCTATTGAGGCCGGCGACAGCGCCTCTGGTGTAGTCATTATGCAAATGGATGCAGGGCTCGATACCGGCGCGATGCTTTATGAAGTACGTACGCCTATCACAGCGCGTACCACCGGCGGTGACCTGCATGACCGGCTAGCAATCCAAGGGGCAAACGCGTTGGTTAACGTGTTAGACGAACTGGATAGTGGCAACCTAACCGCCACTCCCCAGCCCGAAGAGGGCGTGACCTATGCGGCCAAACTGAGTAAAGCGGAAGCCGAGCTAGACTTTCACCAGCCCGCCGAACAGCTTGCCCGTAAAATTCGCGCCTTTAATCCCTGGCCGGTGGCCTGGTGCACGCTAGGCAATGAACGCCTACGTTTATTAATGGCCAGTGTTGAATCAGGCAAGCAGCCGCCCTCGCTGCCCGGCACGCTGCTTGAACATGGCGAGGATCACCTGCGCATTGCCTGCGGCGAACAGGGCCAAGAAGTGCTCTGCGTTAGCCGCGCTCAACTACCGGGGGGCAAAGCAATGGCCGTACGTGACCTGCTCAATGCCCGCCAAACACCCCTGACGATTGGCGCCCAGCTTGGGCTGCCCGCACCTCAACAAGGAGTTAATCAATGAGCCAACAGCGCCCCGCAAAAGGCGGCAGTGGCCAAGAGGTGCGCGCTGCCGCCGCCCGTGCGTTAGTGCCCGTTCTTACTGACAAGGGCTCACTCGCCGGGCTTGATGAACATAGCGTGGTCGCCCGTGACCGTGGCCTGTTGAAAGAGCTTTGCTACGGCACCTGCCGCCGCCTGCCCCGCTTGGAAGCCCTCGCTAACAAACTGCTTAAGCAGCCTTTCAAGAAGCGCGACAGCGACGTTCACGCGCTGTTGCTGGTGGGTATTTATCAGCTGCTGTATATGCGTATCCCTGCCCACGCCGCGGTGGGTGAAACCGCTGGTGCAGCGCGCTTACTTGGCAAAGAGTGGGCCACCCGCGTACTTAACGGCTGCCTGCGCCGCCTGCAGCGGGAAGCCGAGGCGCTCCAGGCCGATGTCGACCGCGAAGAGCACATTGCCCTAGAGCATCCCCCTTGGCTGCTAACCGCCCTACGCGATGCCTGGCCCGAGCAGTGGCGCGCCATTGCCGAGGCGAATAATGAGCCGGGGCCCATGACGCTAAGGGTTAACCAGCACCACAACGACCGCGAGGCCTACCTAGCCCAGCTTGTCGAGCAAGGCTTAAGCGGCTATTTATGCCCCCATGCGCCTGACGGCATCACGCTTAACACACCCTGCGATGTTTCCGTGCTGCCAGGGTTTGAGCAAGGCCATGTGAGCGTTCAAGATGAAGCAGCCCAGCTCTCTGCGGCGTTACTTGGCCCTGCCTTAGCCCCACGCCCTGGCGCCCACGTGCTGGATGCCTGCTGCGCCCCAGGGGGTAAAACAGCCCACTTACTAGAGCAGTTCGATATTGCCCTGACCGCCATTGATAGTGATAACCAGCGCTTAGGCCGGGTAGACGATACGCTCAACCGCCTAGGGCTAACGGCGGAGCTACAGCATGCCGATGCTACCCAGCAAGATTGGTGGAGCGGCACCTCGTTTGATGCCATCTTGCTCGACGCGCCCTGCTCCGGCACCGGGGTTATTCGCCGCCACCCGGATATTAAAACACTGCGCCGTAAAGAGGATATTCGCCAACTCGCGAAACTCCAGCAGCAGTTGTTGGATAATCTATGGTCACTGCTGCGCCCCGGCGGCACGCTGCTCTACGCTACCTGTTCCGTGCTGCCCGCAGAGAACGCCGACCAAATTGATGCCTTTCTTGCCCGCACACCGGATGCCAAGGTCACAACGCCCAGCGACGTTGCCTGGGGCATCCAAAGCGGCCAAGGCCGCCAGCTCTTTCCAGAGCAAGGCAGTCACGATGGCTTTTTTTATGCCAGACTAGAGAAGCGGACTGCTTAATTGTAAGCAGTGAATTCATGCAAGGATGGAGAAATCATGAGTCATCACACCTACAAGCATGTAGAAATCACCGGCTCTTCCGAGAAAGGTATAGAGGAAGCCGTGCAGAACGCACTCGCTAAAGCCTCTGAGACAATTAAACACATGCGCTGGCTGGAGGTCACCGATACCCGTGGCCATATTGAAGATGGCCGCGTTGCCCACTGGCAGGTAACCGTGAAAATCGGTTTTACGCTGGAGTAAGCGCTACCTGCTTTTTGACGGCGGCTGGTTTACACTGGCCGCCGTCTTTATTGCAGCGCACACTTACACACATTATCCAGTGGCGGGACGCGCTGGCGCTTACAACGGAACCGATGCTCAGCAATGAAAATCATCATTCTTGGCGCCGGCCAGGTCGGCGGCACCCTGGCGGAGCATCTCGCCCGCGAGGAAAACGACATTACCGTCGTCGATACCGACGGAGCGAAACTACGCGAACTGCATACCAAGCTGGATATTCGTACGGTCACCGGTGCAGGTTCCTATCCCATTGTGCTTCGCCAAGCGGGCTGTGAAGACGCCGACATGCTGATTGCGGTGACCAACACCGACGAAATCAACATGATCGCCTGCCAAGTGGCCCATACGCTGTTTCGCACCCCCACCAAAATAGCCCGCGTGCGCGCCACGGCCTACCTGACCCGCAAAGGCCTGTTTGCCCACGAAGCGATCCCCATTGATGTATTGATCAGCCCAGAGCAAGTGGTCACCGACCACGTGCGCCGTCTGATTGAGCACCCAGGTGCCCTGCAGGTGCTGGAGTTTGCGGGCGGCTTGGTGCAGCTAGTGGCGGTTAAAGCGTTTTACGGCGGCCCGCTAGTAGGGCAAGACCTAGCCTTCTTGGGCAAGCACATGCCCAACGTGGATACACGGGTAGCCGCCATCTATCGCCGCAACCGGCCGATTATTCCCCGCGGCGATACGGTCATTGAAGCCGACGATGAAGTGTTCTTTCTCGCCGCACGGCGGGATATCCGCGCGGTGATGAGCGAACTGCGCCGCGTCGAGCGTGATTTCCGCCGGGTGGTGATCGCAGGCGGCGGTAATATCGGTGAACGCCTCGCCGAGCACCTGGAACACAGCCACCAGGTGAAGATCATTGAACACAACCTGGAGCGCTGCACCACGCTCTCTGAACGGCTTGACCGCACCGTGGTACTCCACGGCAGTGCCACCAGCAAACGGCTGCTGGAAGAGGAAAATATCGAGGATTGCGATATTTTTTGTGCCCTGACCAACGACGACGAAGTCAACATCATGTCGTCGCTGCTGGCCAAACGCCTTGGGGCGAAGAAAGTGCTCACGCTGATCAACAATGCGGCCTACGTTGACCTGGT
Organism: Halomonas sp.; assembly: GCF_017515565.1. GTDB lineage: Bacteria > Pseudomonadota > Gammaproteobacteria > Pseudomonadales > Halomonadaceae > Vreelandella. Next base: position 87,885 of record NZ_JAFWFN010000031.1, on the reverse strand, counting down.
TCAGGGCGGTGATATTGATATTGCCATCTCCCCTCAGCAGGCCACTATTGGCAGCCTGCTTACCCACGTGCGCCGGGGCGATATTGTTAACGTACACTCGCTGCGCCGGGGTGCCGCAGAAGCCATTGAAGCTATTGCCCATGGCGACAAACAATCTTCCAAGGTCGTCGGCCGCACGATTCGCGAAATTGATCTCCCCGAAGGCACCACCATTGGTGCCATTGTGCGTGGCAAAGAGGTTCTCATAGCCCACGATGATGTAATGGTAGAGAGCGGCGACCACATCATTCTGTTTGTGGTCGATAAGCGGCGAATCCGCGACGTAGAACGGCTATTTCAAGTGGGATTAACGTTCTTCTAGGCAATGTTCTTAATAAACATGGGGCCACTGCTATGAGGCAACCACTGCTATGAGTTTGCGGATTATTCTACGCATTTTAGGTCTGCTGCTGATGCTGTTCAGCCTCACCATGCTGCCCCCCATGCTGATGTCGCTATGGTTTCGTGACGGCGTCTGGCACGCGTTTATGAGCGGGATTGCCATCTCAGTAGTGACCGGTTTGGTACTTTATTTACCCAACCGAAATGCCCGAAAAGAGCTGCGGATTCGCGATGGTTTTATTATTGCCGCCATGTTCTGGACGGTGTTGGCGCTGTTTGGCTCGCTTCCCCTCATGCTGTTTGGTGAGGGGTCGCTAAGCATCACTGACGCAGTATTTGAATCGTTTTCAGGCCTTACCACCACCGGCGCAACGGTGATTACCGGCATCGATTTTCTGCCGGAATCCGTGCGCTACTATCGCCAACAGCTACAGTGGCTGGGCGGCATGGGGATTGTGGTACTGGCTGTCGCTATCCTCCCGACGCTGGGCGTTGGGGGCATGGCACTTTACCGCACCGAGATTCCAGGGCCGCTAAAGGACTCCAAGCTAACGCCGCGCATTACCGAAACAGCCAAAGCCCTCTGGTATATTTACGCCACTCTTACCATTGCCTGCATGGTGGCCTATATGCTGGCGGGCATGGACTGGTTTGATGCCCTGGGCCATAGCTTTTCCACCGTCGCCATTGGCGGTTTCTCTACCCACGACGCCAGCATTGGTTACTTTGATAGCGCCACTATCGAGCTCATTTGTATTACCTTTATGATCATTTCAGCGGTGAGTTACAGCCTACACTTTATCGCTTGGCGTGAAAAAAGCCTGCTGCACTATTTTCAAGACCCGGAAGCCCGCTTTTTAATGCTGTTTTTGGCGGGTTTAATCATCGTCACCGTCATTACACTCTGGCTGAGCAATACCTACGATGTCATGCGAGGATTGCGCCACGGCGTTTTCCAAGTGGTCTCGGTTGCCACTACGGCTGGCTTTGGGGTCGCTGATTTCTCCGCTTGGCCCGGCGCACTGCCTTTTTTACTGTTCATGGCCGCTTTTGTGGGCGGCTGCTCAGGCTCCACCGCAGGCGGCATGAAAGTCATCCGTATTATTCTGATTTTGAAACAGGGCATGCGTGAGGTAATGCGCTTAATTCACCCCAACGCTGTGATTGCCGTTAAAGTGGGGAAAGTTAGCGTGCCCGACGGCATCGCCCAAGCGGTATGGGGATTTTTCTCCGCCTACCTCATGCTGTTCTTCTTAATGATTGTTGGTGTCATGGCGACGGGCGTTGACCAGGTGACCGCTTGGTCAACCGTTGGCTCAGCGCTTAATAACCTTGGCCCTGCCCTCGGCGAAGCCAGCAGCCACTATGGCGACATGCCGAGTCTCGCCAAATGGATTCTAGTAATAGCCATGCTGCTGGGGCGCTTGGAGATTTTCACAATACTGGTGCTGTTTACGCCCGCATTTTGGCGCCGTTAACCCACCACCGCTTTTATATTTGCGCTTTCATATTTTATACATTGAGTAATAGTCATGACCCAAGACGACAGTTCACCACTGGCCGCGGCGCCTATCAACCTACCCGCCACCAGCGGGCCTTTAAAAACCGTGACCGTGGGCAACACTCACTACACCCTGCTGGGTACCGCACACGTTTCTGCCGAAAGCGCTGATGATGTCCGCAACCTTATCAACGGCGGCACCTTTGACGCCGTTGCAATTGAGCTATGTGACGCACGCCACCACAGCATGAACAACCCTGACGCCATGGGCGAGCAGGACCTATTCCAGGTATTCAAGCAAGGTAAAGCGGGCATGGTGGCGGCAAGCCTGGCCCTTGGCGCCTTTCAGCAGCGTATTGCCGAGCAGTCGGGCATCCAACCCGGCGCCGAAATGCGCGCGGCGGTGGAAGCCTGCCAGAGCCGTGAGCTACCGCTGCTGTTAGTTGACCGGGATGTGGGTATTACCCTGAAACGCATTTACCGCAATGTGCCCTGGTGGCAGCGCTTCTCGCTTTTCTCTGGGTTGATTGGCAGCGTGCTGTCGCGTCAAGACGTTTCCAAAGAGGACATTGAGAAGCTCAAAGAGGGCGATATGTTGGAGGCGACCTTCAACGAATTCGCCGCCGAATCCGAAGCCCTGTACACGCCGCTAATTCGCGAACGCGACCGCTATATGGCGCTACGCCTGGCCGAAGAGGCACCGCCCGGGCGCTATAAAAACGTGCTGGTGGTGATCGGTGCAGGGCACTTGAAAGGCACGGTGGAGCACCTTGAAGCGCCGCTGCCGGAAAGCCCCACCCCCGAGCGTGAAGCGCTAGAAGCGACGCCGCCGCCCTCCAAGCTCTGGAAAGCCGCCCCCTGGCTGATTACCGCGCTGGTGCTTACCGGGTTTGTCATTGGCTTTTCGCGCAATACAGAGCTTGGCTGGCAGCTGGTGATTGAGTGGTTTTTGATCAACGGCATTCTTTCTGGTGGCGCGACGATTATCGCCCTGGCTCACCCGGTGACGGTGATTACGACCTTCTTTGCCGCACCACTCACCTCGCTTAACCCCACCATTGGCGCGGGGTTTGTAGCCGCTGGGGTCGAGCTGTTTATGCGCAAACCCAAAGTGCGCGACTTCTCTACCCTGCGCCACGATGTTACCGAGCTTAAGGGCTGGTGGAAAAACCGCGTCTCGCGCACCTTACTGGTCTTTTTACTGGCGACTATTGGCTCCGCCATAGGCACCTGGGTAGCCGGGTTTAGAATTGCCGGCGCCCTGTTTGGTAGCGGTGCAGCCTAAACGTTGCACGCTTAATGCGCTAAACGCTGCCCTCTGTTTGACGGGCTAACAGCCGCTGCATGGCAGCGGTTGGTTCTGCAATTTTGCGATAGTAGCGGCTCTCAGCGTAGCTGTCGTTGAACACATCAAAGTAGTCATCCAAGACACTTGCCGCGTCTTCATCACCGCTCTGGCGCAATAGCTCAATGGCTACTTCCGCCGTGCAGAGGTGCGCTTTCGAGGCTGGCTTACGCAGCCGATAGCGTGTTTCACGCTCGGTGCGCAGCGGCAGAACGGGCAGCGTATCCAAGTAGGGGCTCTTGCGGAACATACGCCGCGCTTGGCGCCAAGTGCCATCTAAAATCACAAACACCGGAATGCGTGCCTGCTGCTTCGCCGCGTGCACAGCGTCAATACCCACCACCCGCTCGGCGTAATCAGGCTGGTCATCAGGAAAAATGACAAAGGGCGCGTAGCGCGGATCTTCAAGCAGGGACGCAAGCGCTTCATCTGGCGCCGTTCGATACCAGGTAAACACGCGGGTATTAGTCAGCACATCGCCAATCAACCGCCCGGTATTGGTCGGTTTAAAATGCTCAATAGAGTGAGTTAGCAGCCACACCTGGGCGTCGCTCTCTGCCTTTACTTGATAAGGGCACAGGCAGTTAAGTTCAGGCAGGTTACAGCCTTTACAGCGCGTCACAAAACTACCCCGCGCTTTAAATTCACGCCGAGGCGGCCGCAGGTGCCCCGTTACCGGGTCACGTTCAGGGTGTTCAGGCGGCAGAGAGGTAGCGTCAGACATCTGCGCTCCAGTAATCGTCAAAGGGCGCCGAGTATAAAGCAGGCCCACCCGCATGACGAACGCCGAGCGCTTCCAACCAGCTTCAGTAAACCCAACCATCTTTTAAAGTTGACACCAAAAGCAACTCACCGATAAAGTCTTGTCAACTTTCAAAAGAAAAAAGGTTTACCCGTGACCGCTACCGCCTTCAATGCCGACACCGCCGCTCCCCGTCACGACTGGACACTGGAAGAGATTAACGCGCTGTTTGCGCTACCTTTCAATGACCTACTGTTTAAGGCCCAGCAGGTACATCGGGCACATTTTGATGCCAACGCGGTACAGGTCTCTACCCTCTTATCAATCAAAACTGGTGCCTGCCCGGAAGATTGCAAATACTGCCCCCAGTCTGGCCACTACAACACCCAGCTAGAAAAAGAGAAGCTGCTGGAAATCGAAAAGGTCGTGGCTCAAGCCCAAGCCGCCAAAGAGGCTGGCGCCAGCCGCTTCTGCATGGGGGCAGCATGGCGCAGCCCACGCGATAAGGACTTATTACTGGTCGAGGAGATGGTTCGCCAGGTAAAAGCCCTGGGGCTTGAAACCTGCATGACGCTGGGCATGGTCGATGGTGAGCAAGCCAACCGTCTTGCCGCCGCTGGGCTTGATTACTACAACCACAACCTGGATACCTCGCCGGATTTCTACGGCGAAATTATCACCACCCGTACTTACAGCGACCGCCTGGACACACTGGCGACCGTGCGTGAAGCGGGTATGAAGGTGTGCTCCGGCGGCATTCTCGGTATGGGTGAAGATGCGCAAGACCGCAGTGCGCTTCTCCAACAGTTGGCAAAGCTCACCCCGCACCCTGAATCCGTGCCCATTAACATGCTGGTAAAAGTGCCCGGCACGCCGCTTGAAAACGTCGAAGACCTCGACCCGATTGAGTTTATCCGCGCCATCGCCGTTGCCCGCATTATGATGCCGCAAAGCCACGTGCGGCTCTCTGCTGGCCGTGAGCAGATGAGCGAGTCGACCCAGGCATTGGCCTTTTTGGCCGGGGCTAACTCTATCTTCTACGGCGACAAGCTGCTAACCACCGGCAACCCCCAGGCGGATCGTGACCGCGCGCTGTTTGCCAAGCTGGGCCTGCACCCTGAAAAGCGCGAGACCTGCGAAAGCGAAGACGCCCAAGCGGCTCGGCTCGCCCAACAGACTCAGCAGCAGGAACACGCCAAACGCGTTGCCGAGCTAGCGGTAGATGCCAGTGTCTGAAGCATGGCAAGAACGGTTAGCGAGCGCTCGCGAACAGCGTTTCAATGAGCAGCGCTGGCGGCACCGGTTAGTGAACACCCACAGCGCGCTCGATTTTGCGGGAAACGACTACCTAGGGCTGGCCCAGGATCCTCGGGTACAGGCTGCCCAAGCGGAAGGCGCTCGTCGCTTTGGCGCAGGTGCAGGCGCATCGCACCTGGTTAGCGGCCATCTGGAGATTCACGACGCACTGGAAGACGCCCTGGCGCGTTGGACAGGGCGCGAGCGGGCCCTGCTGTTCTCTACCGGCTATATGGCGAATCTTGGCGTGCTACAGGCGCTCGCAGACCCGCACACGGCTATTTTTCAAGATCGCCTCAACCATGCCTCCTTGCTAGACGGTGCGGCGCTTAGCGGTGCTCGCTCACGGCGCTTTCATCACCGCGATAGCGCTGATCTTGAGCGTCTGCTTTTGCGCAGCACGGCCACTCATAAACTGGTGGTCAGCGATGGCGTGTTTAGCATGGATGGCGACGTTGCCGATATCGCCACCCTTGCCCATATCAGCCAGCAGCACAACGCATGGCTAATGATTGATGACGCTCACGGCCTGGGCGTTTTGGGCGATAACGGCGGCGGCTGCGTGGCAGGTTTCGACAGCCAGCGTGTGCCTATTTTGGTGGGCACCTTGGGCAAAGCCTTGGGTACTGCCGGCGCCTTTGTGGCCGGTGACGCCACGCTCATTGAGCATATTACGCAGTTTGCGCGCAGCTATATCTATACCACCGCACAGCCCCCTAGCATCGCAGCATCGACCCTGGAGGCATTAACGATCGTCCAGCGCGAGCCCGAACACCGCCAGCGGCTCCAGCGCCATATCCACTACTTCCGTCAACAGGCCCACGCGCTTGGCTTACCGCTTACCGACTCCCCCACCCCTATTCAACCGCTTTTGTTAGGCAATGAACCGCGCACCATGGCGTGGGCCACAAAGCTTGCCAAGCAAGGTATCCAGGTAGGCGCTATTCGGCCACCCACGGTGCCCAAAGGAGCAGCACGGCTGCGCATTACGTTAAGCGCCCGCCACACTTTTAGCGATATTGATCGCCTGCTGGAAGGGCTTTGCGCCTGCCTGCGGGAGGAAGCGGCATGCCCCGTTTAGCACCACAGCGGCTGGTGCTGCTTTCTGGCTGGGGAGTCGATAAGCGTATCTGGCAGCCCCTTGCAGACTATTGGCCCGATGGGAGTAAGGTTAGCCGCGTCGACTGGCCGGGTTACGGGGACGTATCCGCGCTGCCGGAACCTACCACCCTTACCTCGCTGGCCCATGCCATGGCCGGCCAACTGTCCAGTGACGCCGTGTGGGTTGGCTGGTCACTGGGCGGGCTATTAGCGACCGCGCTGCTTGACCACCTGCCCGCCCCACGTGGCCTTATTCTGATTGGCGCAGGGGAGCGGTTCTGTAGCGATGACGGCGTGTCCACCGCAGAGCTTGCCACCTTCTGCCGCGCCTTTCACCGTGACCCAATTGCCACATGGCAGCATTTTTTACGCTGGCAGAGCCAAGGGGAGCCCAATGCCCGTCACGCCCATCGGCAGCTACGCGACTTGCTAGGTGACACCCCCAGCGCTGGCACTGGCACGCTCTCTCAGGGGCTTAGCTGGCTTGCCACGCTGGATAATACGCAGCGTTTGCACTCAGCCCCCTGCCCAGTGGTTCGTTTGGTGGGCCAACACGACCCATTAGTCGGTGACAGCGCCCATCGCCATGCGATTCAACTCGCCCATGCCGGGCACTGCCCTATGCTTTCTCAGCCAGCCCCGTTAGCCACGATCATCGCCGAACAGGCCGCTACTATTAGCCTACAGGCCGTCAAGGAGACCCTATGAGCAGCACGGTAGCCTCGCCGACACCCCAACTGCCTAGCTGGCAGGCAAGTGTCGCTCGCGCCTTTTCCCGGGCGGCCCCGCAATACGACGCGCTGGCCAGCGCCCAACGTCAGATAGGCGAAACCCTGTGGCTAGCACTGCCTCCCAACGCTAAGCGCGTACTCGACCTAGGCTGTGGCACCGGCTACTGGACCCAGCGGCTGGCAGCGCTCTACCCTCACGCCAGCATAACAGGGCTTGATATTGCCCCCGGCATGCTTGCCCATGCCCAGGCGCTTTACGGTGAGGTGATTACGTGGCAACAGGGAGACGCCGCCGCGCTGCCATTTAAGAACAACCATTTTGATCTGATCGTTTCCAACTTAGCGATTCAGTGGTGCAGCGATGTAAGCGCCGTGATAAAGGAACTTGCGCGAGTGCTCACCCCTGGTGGAGAGGCACACATCACCACGCTGCTACCCGGCACGTTAAAAGAAGTTGCCACCGCCTGGCAGCGGCCAGAAGCACTGCTGCAGATGCCCGATGCTTCTACGGTTGAAGACGCCGTTGCCCGCAGCGGCTTAACGCTGGTTCGCAGCACCACCGAGCAGCAGCAGTTTTACTACCCCGACCTAAGCGCCGTCATGGCTTCGATTAAGGGCGTAGGCGCCCAGGTAACACGGTCTAATGCGCAGCTTACCCGTCGTGAACTGGCTGCCGCCCAAGCGCGTTTTGAAACCCTACGTGAACCTCAAGGGCTGCCGGTTAGCTACCACTGTTTCACCCTGCACCTGGAAAAAACGTCATGATCACCTATTTCGTCACCGGTACGGATACCGATGCAGGTAAGACCCTAGCGACCAGCGCCCTGCTATGCGCCGCTAAAGAGCAGCAGCTCAGCACGCTGGGACTTAAGCCGATAGCCTCGGGCAGCAGCATTACACCAGAGGGACTGCGCAATAGCGATGCCCTAGCGCTTCAGGCGCAAAGCACACCACCCGTTAGCTACGAAACCATTAACCCTTGGGCGTTCGCCCCCGCCATTGCTCCGCACTTGGCCGCCCAGGAAGCAGGCGCTGAGCTGAGCGTTGCGAAAGTAACGGAGGTACTGCGACAAACCCTTCACCACACACAGCGCGATCTAACGTTGATAGAGGGCGCGGGCGGTTGGCGCGTACCGCTTAACACGCTTGAAGACTTCTCTGATATTGCCAAAGCGCTGAAACTGCCGGTAATTCTGGTGGTGGGTCTTAAATTAGGCTGCCTCAACCATGCACGGCTCACCGCAGAGGTGATCGCGGCCGACAGCTTACCCCTGGCGGGCTGGGTCGGCAGCGTCGTAGACCCTGAATTCGCCGCTGACCAACCACGCTTTGACGCTAACCTGGCCCTACTCAACGAAACATTGGCAGCGCCGTGCCTGGGTATTATTCCGCATTTAGCGAGCCCGGAAGCGGCGCAGGCTCATCCGTATCTGTCGTTAACACCGCTGCTTAACGCACCCACGCTGCACCAGGAAGCTACCTAATGAGTTCCCACGTTTGGCACCCTTACGCTCATCTAAAAACCCAAACGCCTGCCCCCAAGGTTATCGGTGGTAGCGGCAGCCATTTTACGCTGGAAAGCGGCGAACACCTGCTGGATGCTACCTGCTCCTGGTGGTGCATGATTCATGGCTACGCCCACCCGCGTTTAGTGGCAGCGATTCGCGAGCAGGCTGGCGAGCTTTGCCATGTCATGCTGGGTGGTCTCACCCACGATCCCGCCGACCAGCTTGCGCAAGAGCTGGTGCGTATTACCCCGCCGGGGCTGAATCACGTGTTCTACTCAGACAGCGGTTCGGTGGGTATGGAAGTGGCGATGAAAATGGCCTTGCAGTACCAGGTGCTTATCGGCCACCCTGAAAAACGTAAGATGCTTTCCTTAATGAAGGCCTACCATGGTGACACCACCGGCTGCATGGCGGTGTGCGACCCCGAAGAAGGTATGCACAGCCTGTTCGCAAGCCTGCTACCCCAGCACCACTTTGCTCCGGCGCCTACCGCCCCCTTCAATGCCAGCGCTGAACAGGTTGAACACGACCTTGGCGCCTTGCGCTGCGTGCTTGAACGGCATCACCATGAAATTGCCGCGCTGCTCATGGAGCCGTTGCTGCAGGCGGCGGGCGGGCTGAATATGACCTCGCCTGACTACCTGCGCGGTGCGCGGGCGTTATGCGATGAGTTTGGCGTGCTGCTGATTTTTGATGAAGTCGCCACCGGTTTTGGCCGCACCGGCAAACTGTTTGCGGCCAATCACGCCGATGTAACGCCAGATATTATGGTGCTCTCCAAAGGGCTGACCGGCGGCTACCTCGGCCATGCAGCAACGCTTGCGACTGATCGAGTGCATAGCGCCTTTATCGGCGACAGCCCCCACCACGCCTTTATGCACGGCCCTACCTTTATGGGCAACCCACTGGCCTGCCGAGTGGCCCTGGAGAGTCTGCGCGTGTTTGAAGAGGAGAACTACCTGGGCAAGATTGCCGCGCTCAGCCAAACGCTAACTCATGAGCTGCTGGAAGACACGGCACTTAACGCCCATCCCGCGGTTGCCGACGTGCGGGTGCTAGGCGCCACTGCGGTGATTGAAGCCCATAGCGCCGAGGTATTGAAAGGCGTGGCAAGCTTCGCCCGGGAACGAGGTGTGTGGCTGCGCCCCATCGGCCGATGGCTCTACACCATGCCCGCCTACATTGCTTCCGACGCCGAGATCACCCAGATTACCGGGGTGATGAAGGCATGGTTTTTAGAGCATCAGACACCCTAAGGCAGTATCAGGCTCCCCTGCTTACGCCACTGGTTCACGAGCGCAGGTACGCCTTCCCCTGCGGTCGTGTTGATCGCCAGCACACCCGGGGGGGTGAGTGAATCGGCGTCGGGGTCAATGAGTGCACAAGGGGTGTCGTAGCCGATATAGGTCAAGAGTGAAGCGGCGGGCATTACCGCCAATGACGTACCTACCACGAGGAAAAAATCTGCTTCACTAGCCAAGGCACAGGCATCATCAAACAGTGGCACCGACTCACCGAACCACACCACATCTGGGCGCAGCTGGCTGCCCATATCGCACACATCACCCAGCGCAATACCGCGCTTGGGCAGCCGATAGCGAAGCCGCATATCGACAGAAGAGCGCGCCTGCAGAATCTCACCATGCAGATGCAGCACGTCCCGCGACCCCGCTCGCTCGTGCAGGTCGTCAATATTTTGTGTCACAACGCTTACTTTAAAGCCCTCTTTTTCAAGCGCCGCCAGTGCTTTATGGGCCGCATTAGGCTTTGCCTTTCGAATCTGCTCTCGGCGCTGGTTATAAAACTCCAAGACGCGTTCAGGGTCACGGCGCCACCCTTGCGGTGTGGCCACTTCCTCTAAGGGATACTCTTCCCATAGCCCGTCGCTGGCGCGAAAAGACCTAATGCCACTCTCGACGCTAATGCCTGAGCCGGTAAAAACCACTAAGTGGGGGGGTGCTGTCATAGTGTCCCTCGGTTACATTGCGCCTTACGGCTTCTTAATATACCAGCTGCCCTATCGTTCCTGCGAAACGCTGTTTATTGCGGTAGGGATAAACATCAATCACCCGCCCATCAATAATCGCCTGCTGCAGTTCCAGCCAGTAGTCCGGGTCAAACAGCTCAGGATGCTGCTGCATAAAAACAGCGCGAAGCGCGGGGTTGGCAAACATGAAGGGGCCAAACTCCTCAGGAAAGATGTCGTTGGGGCCAATGGAAAAGCTCTCGGCCCCACACCCTTGAAAGTCATTGCCGTAGGATTTGGGAATGTGCCGAAAACGACACTCGGTGAGGTAGCTGACCTCATCGTAATCGTAAAAAATCACCCGCCCATGGCGGGTGACACCGAAGTTTTTCAGCAGCATATCGCCAGGAAAAATATTTGCCGCCGCCATCTGCTTGATGGCGTTGCCGTAATCCTTGAGCACCATCACCTGCTCATCGGCGCTGCACTGCTCAAGATAGATATTGAGCGGTGTCATCATCCGCTCGGTGTAGCAGTGCTTGATGATCACCTTGTCATCTTTAAGCGATACCGTAGAGGGCGCGACCTCCAGCAGATGCTCTAGGCAGTCCGGCGCGAAGTGGTCTTTGCGGACGATAAAGTTTGAGAATTCCTGGGTATCCGCCATTCGCCCCACCCGATCGTGGCGCTTTACCAGCCGGTACTTCTCGCGCACCACCGCGTGGGTAACCTCCTTGGCGGGGTCAAATTTATCTTTAATGATCTTAAAGACGGTGCGAAAGCTGGGCAGTACAAACACCGCCATCACCATGCCACGAACACCGGGCGCGATAATAAACTGATCTTCGCGCTTAGCAACCTGCAGATTAAGCGCCCGGAAAAAAGCCGTTTTGCCGTACTTAAAAAAGCCAATCGCAGCATACAGCTCACTTTCAGGCTTATGGGGCATTAGCCGCTTTAGGTAGCTGACAAATTCGCTCGGCACCGGTACTTCCACCTGAAAATAGGCGCGGGTAAACGAGAAGATAATCGAGACTTCATCCGTTTCTGTCAGCACGGTATCCAAGTGTAGGCAAGGGTCACCGCCCTGCTGCTCGCCAAAGCCTTCGCCGTGAAGCACTGGCAGTACCAACGGCACCTGCTCGCCGCCGCCTAAAATACGGCCCACCAAGTACGCTCCTTTGTTACGATAAAAGACGTTTTTTAGCAGCTCAATCTGGGCATCTGCTGCCTCCAAAATAGCCGCTGGGAGCTGGCTTTTCAGCAGATCGGCCCCTAGGGCAATATCGCCCTCCAAGTCAGCAAATGGGTTGTCAAACGGTGCCTCATCCAGCGCCCAGGCCAGTGCTGCTTGCCAGTCGCCGTTTACTGCTTGCCTTCGGCACAGCTCAATGCCGGAGTGGTGGGCAGCGTCTTCACGGGAGCTGTAAACAAACATCCAGTCGTTACGGATGTGGCGATAGTGAAACACTGAGCAAAACAGTGAGTTGAAAAACGTCTCCGCCAGCTCGTAATCCAGCCGCTGGGCAATCATTTCGGCATAGTGACCGCGGGCTTCCCCCCAGGTTTCACAGTGCGCCAGCACATCATGGTCAAAAGTGCGCTGCAAACGCTCTAGGGTATCGCCTACCCGCTCTTCGTAGAGGTTGATACGGGCAGCGGACGCTTGCTGCGCTTCGCGCCACGCAGCATCGCGGAAACGACGACTGGCGTCCGCCGTGATCTGTTTAAAACGCCCACGATAGGCATCAAAACCATGCAGAATTGTGGCTGCTAAGCGATACGCAGGAGAAAGTTTCATGGGGAGGTGCTCTTATTGAAAATACCTTGCGCAAGCCTCCTTGAATAACCCACTACATACGAGACGACCTTAGTGGAGGAGAGCGCGTTAAGCGCTCTCCTACGAGGTTGTATCTAGCAGTGCCATTAGCGGAGCGACATGGTCTGGGTCGGCAAGCATCTTTGAGAGTTGGGTAATGTCTTCTGATAAAGGGCGGTCTTGCTCAAGCGGGCGGATCGTTTCTCGAACCCAGCGGCACACTACTTGGGAAGCATGGCTAAGCGCGTGGGTGTTCTTCAATTCAGCGCCCTGCACCAGCACCAAGGCTTCGATCGCTAAGATTTGGTAAAGCTGCTCTAAACTCGTGCTTGCGCGGCGTGCGGCAATGGTTCCCAGCGGCACGATATCCTGATTATCCGCATTCGTAGGAATAGACTGAATAGAAGCGGGCATGGCGTGGCTACGTAATTCAGCCACTAGCGCCGTGGCACTCACCTGAGCTCCCATAAAACCGCTGTGCAACCCCGTATCAAGCGGCTGCATAAAGGCGGGAAGCCCCTTGTTTTTTAAAGGGTCGGTAATTCTTGCAATGCGACGCTCGCTGTAAAGCGCCATCTGAATGAGCGCATTGTTGAGGTGATCGCTGGCAAAGGCTAAGTGCTGCCCAAAAAAATTCCCACCGTGCAAAATCAGGCCGTCATCGGCAAACAGTAGCGGGTTATCAGTGACTGCTTCCAGTTCGATACGCACCGTTTGCGCATGTTGCTCAACAACGTCCCACACGGCACCTAACGCCTGGGGTGCACAGCGCAGCGTATAAGCATCTTGGGGTAGCGGCCGGTGCTGGGTAATATCACTCGGCATGTCTGGAAGCTGCTCCGATACGGGCCTCCAAGGTATGAGTGCATCGCTAGTTGCTGATAGCGACCAAAGCCACTCATGAAGCTGCCGCTGGCCTGGGTGTGGACGAAGCTTGCCGATCAACGGATGAAACGCCTCGCGATGCCCTCCCAGTAGTTCCGAGTAAAGCAGTACCAGTAAGGCACTGAGTTTTACCGCTCGTTGCGCAGCGGTGGCATTTAACGCCGCGATCCCCGCCGTGGTGGATGTGCCGTTGACGAGCGCAATCGCATCTTTGCCTTGTAGGACAAGCGGCTCCCAACCCAATTGCCGGTGAGCATCGGCGCTTTCGATCCAACGGCCGCCACGCAGGCTCACTCTGCCTTCACCGCTCAATGCGCGGGCTAGGTGCGCCAGCGGCGTTAAATCGCCGCTCGCCCCTACCGTGCCTCGCGAAGGCACTTCCGGCACCACGTCCGCCTCAAGCCAGGCAAGCAGCCGCTCTATGACTAAAGGGTTCGCGCCGGAGTGTCCGCGAACTAGGCTCGCGACGCGCGCCACCATCATGGCCCGTACATGGGTGTGTGCCAGCGGCTCTCCAACGCCGCTACACAGGTGATAAACCAAATTCTGCTGCAGAAGCGCTGACTGCTTTGGGTCTACGTCCGTAGTGGCTAGCGGCCCATACCCTGTAGTAACCCCGTAGATACGGCGTCGTTGGTTAATAGCGTCGCACAGAAAAGCGTGTGCTTTTGCGCTCGCTCGTTTTTCTTCTTGCGACAGCACAAGCACCTGACGCCCAAGGGCGATGTTTTCAATCTCTTCTAACGTCCGAGAGCCATCGTTCATAACAGCACTTCCTGTACAAAAATTACCAATCAGTGAGTTTGCCCATCGCATTAGTTGGTAGCGATGCACCATAAGTAACGCTTACCGGGCGCTCTGCTGCTGGCCATTGGGCCGTGGCTTGGGCAATCGTACTGGCTGTTTCATGTTCATCTTGCGCAGGAACCACGAACGCCTTTAAACGCGGCGATGAAGCAGACCCTGTGACGCGCACACTACAGTCGGCAACACCGGTTAACGCGCATAGATTCCGCGCGACATGCTGGGGGCTGACGTTAACACCACCGATGATGACGACATCATCAAACCGACCTTTCACGATAAAGCGGGTGTCGTCGACCCACTGCGTAGCGTCCAGAAGCGGAACCGGGTGATCACTATTAACGCGCTGAAGGTGCTGTGTATCGTGGCGTTGCCAGTGGGTTAGCAGCTGGTAGGGATCAGAGGCACGCCAACGGGTTGCCACACCACCGGTTTCTGTACTGCCATAAATATCGAGCAAACCAGCTAAGCCTTGCTCGGCCAGCGCGTTAGACGTAACCGCCGAAAGGGGTGCCGATGACGAGACGCCCGTCACGTTTTCAGGCCACCCCTTGCGAGTGTTTGCCAGGTAGTCCCAGCAGGGCGGCACAGTCACCAGCAGATCGCCAGGCGTTAAGGCAGGTGGAACAGCATGCTCGACAGTTATGCGTGTTGCGCCCATCAACCGGGGTAGCGCCACTCCCCACATAAAACCGTAAAGGTGATGTACCGGCAACCACCCTATGACACGGTTAACTGGCATCACAGGCGCTAAGCGGCGTATTAACGCCTTCACTTCTGCTTCTATATCCTCCCAACGGTGTAAGTGGGCGGTCGGAGCGCCTGTACTCCCAGACGTGCGAAACGTAAGGCCGGACGTATCATCGAGCGCCTGCGCCACAATGGCTGCCCAGTCATCAATGTGCCGAGTCATAAGAAGACGATCTTCCACCCCTGTTTCATGTAAACGGAAGTATTCATTTACACAGGCGGCGAGATGCAGTCTTTCGAGGGAGTCGATGGAGGGCGAACTTTGCCAGTCTGGCGCGGGAGTTCCGCGGTAGGCAGCGAGTTCAGCGCTTAGCAGAGATTGCAGTACCGCCTTGCAATCGGCTTCGCTTAGCCACTGAGGCATCTGATGATCCTTAATAACGCCAGAAATATCGTACGGTTTAAACACAAAACCGCCCACTCATAGTATCCATTGAGCGGGCGGCCCTTGGGTAATCTGGGTTATAAGCGTTTAACGAAAATCCAGAAAGTATCTCCAGAAAGCGCCTTTTTCATGTGCACTTTTACTTTTGTGGGCGTCATCTGATAATCAAACACGTACTCAAACATGGTGTTTAAGTCACCATTTTTAACGCCTTCCTTAAAACGCCCCTGAAATTCTTTGCTTTGCGTGCAGGGAGCAACTTCAGTAAAGAAATTTTTGCCAATGACGCTTTTAGGGTCACGACCGGTAATACCGCCTTCCGCTGCGTTGTATTGAATGATTTTGCCATTAGCATCTAATTGAATGGCGCCAAAAGCCAGCGTATCAAGCTTTTTGTCATCCATATTGGCTAGGGCATTTTCAATATCATCGCCGCCGAAACGCACTGTTTCCATCGCCATTACCACATCTCCTGTTTGAGTACCCTGCAGACGCATTGAATACTTTAAATTTTGTACAAAAGGTATACATAAATTGAACCACCTTTCGAATTTAGCAGTATCAGGGCCTCAAAGCAATCAGCTAATACTATTTAATGAGATACGAAAAACGTTCTACTTATTTCCGCTCAACGCCTCTAGTCTCAATACGTAGAGAGCAAATGGCCCAGCGGTTCTGTCGGCAATTAAAAAACCAATTTGATGAATGCTTTCAGGATCTAGCAGCGGCGCACTGCCAAGCAGCGTGCCGCGGCGCACGGCTTCAAAGCTATGCCAAGGAAAATCCCACGTTTCCCACTCATCTTTGGTAGGCGTGAACGTTACCCGATAGGCACTGGCATCCTCTAATGCAGTACTTTTTAAACGCAGCTGGTAGGTGCGACCATCGCCGCGCACCCGAAGCCTTAAGCCCTCGCCCTGGGTAAGCGATTGTTCAACGTGGTTAGGCTCGCGGCGTACAGAGGCAAAGCCGCCGCCGTTTTCCAATGAGACCTCGCCATAAAAGCAGCCTGTCTCTTCTTCAATACGAAACCCACTATGGGACTCGCCGCCCATTACGCCATCGTCCACGGCATACCAGCGCTGCTGCTCGCTTGGATCGGTAAAGGTTAACGTCATGGTGACTCCTCAAAAAGTGGGATATCCAGCGTTTCACTACCGCTTAATGAATGCAACATTGGCTTCAATCAGCGACGAGGAAGTTATCCTTAAAGCCTGTGGCGACTGCGTCGCCTTCCAGCACGTTGTCTTCGCTGCGATCTTTCAACTTTACGCCGGAAAGCCTTAGCTGCCGGGCCTCTTTTAATAGCAATAGCATCCGCCGTGCAGCCTCCTCGGGGTTCAATCCTGCCGGGCGAACATTTGAAATACAGTTGCGGCGATCGTCTTTTAGACCCACGTCGGGTGCCCAGGTCATATAAAGGCCCAGGCTATCTGGCGAACTCAACCCTGGGCGTTCGCCAATCATCACCAGCACCGCATCGGCGTTAAGCAGCGCACCCACTTCATCGCCAATGGCGACACGCCCTTGCTCAACAATAGTGAGCGGTGCCAATTGCCAATCAGAGGCATCGTCGTTCAGACATTGATTCAGCGCGGCGAGAAACAGCGCGCTGTTTTGCTGCACAGCCAGAGCAGAAAGGCCATCGACAACTACCACGGCTAAATCGAAACGCTGACCTGACGCAGCGGCTTGCTGCAGCTGTTCCCGCGATGGCTCGCTTAAACGTCGACCATAATCGGGCCGCTGCAGATAAGTAGCGCGATCCTGTGCAAGGCTGTGTAAGCGAATAGGCGACGCAGTGAGGTTAAGCGTGTCGGTTAGCTCTGCCTCTAAGGCTTCACAATCAAGCGAGCAGTGAACGGCATCCTGGGCTTGCGCGTGGGCCAGCTGGAACGCTAATAGCTTGCGGGTGGGTAGACTGACCCCAGCGCGCCCTAGGCCAATCCGCGCATCGGTAAAGGCATTCAGTCGCTCCCAAGGGTTTTCCACCACAATGGGGGATGAGGGTCTATGCACCATGGCGCGGCTCCTTGGGCAGGTGACGCAGGCTGTTGGCAAAAGCTGCGGGGAGCTGGTCATTTAGCCGATACGTACTGACATCCTGGAAAATCTGCATGTCCGCCAACCAGCGCTCAAATTCGGGCGCTGCTTTCAGCCCCAGCACTCGCCGTGCATAAAGCGCGTCATGAAAAGAGGTGGTTTGATAGTTAAGCATAATGTCGTCAGAGCCAGGGATGCCCATAATAAAGTTGCAGCCCGCTACGCCGAGTAGCGTCAGTAGGTTATCCATATCGTTTTGATCAGCCTCGGCGTGGTTGGTGTAGCAAACGTCGCAACCCATAGGCACACCTAACAGCTTGCCGCAGAAGTGATCCTCAAGCCCCGCCCGAGTGATCTCTTTGCCGTCGAACAAATACTCAGGGCCGATAAAGCCCACCACAGTATTCACCAGCAGCGGATTAAACTTGCGCGCCACAGCGTAGGCGCGGGCTTCACAAGTTTGTTGGTCAAGGCCGTGGTGAGCATCGGCGGAAAGCGAGCTGCCCTGGCCGGTTTCGAAATACATTACGTTGCGGCCCACCGTGCCGCGATTGAGCGACTGCGCCGCTGCCTCGGCTTCAGCCAAGGTGCTCAAATCGAACCCAAAACTGCGGTTGGTAGCTTCTGTACCGCCGATGGATTGGAATACCAAATCGACGGGGGCACCCTGCTCAATCGCTTCTAATGTGTTAGTTACGTGTGTAAGCACGCAGGACTGGGTGGGGATTTGATACTTCTGGATCACCTCATCCATCAAGCGCATCAGCTTGACGCTTTGAGCAACGTTGTCGGTGGCGGGGTTAATGCCAATCACCGCGTCGCCACTGCCATAAAGCAGCCCATCGAGAATACTAGCAGCAATGCCGGTGACATCATCGGTGGGGTGATTCGGCTGCAGCCGTGTAGAGAGCCGCCCCGGCAGGCCAATCGTATTGCGGAACGCTGTCGTTACCTGGCACTTTTTGGCCACCAAAATCAGATCCTGATTGCGCATTAGCTTGCTCACCGCGGCAGCCATTTCGGGGGTAATGCCGGTACGAACAGCAGTAAGCACCTCGCGAGTGGCGTGGTCAGAAAGCAGCCAGTTGCGAAAATCTCCCACGGTTAGATGCTTTAGCGGCGCAAAAGCACCGGTATCGTGGTCATCGATAATCAGCCGGGTAATTTCATCCTGCTCATAAGGAATCAGTACGTCATTTAAGAACGTCGTGAGCGGCAGCTCGGCAAGCACCATTTGCGCCACCACCCGCTCCTCCGCGGATTCAGCCATCACCCCAGCCAAACGGTCACCGGTACGAGGCGGCGTGGCCTTAGCCATTAATTCCGCTAAATTGGAAAAACGGTAGGTACGCTCTCCTAGCGTGGTGTGATAACACTGTGACATCGCATCACCCTCATATTAGCTATGCTTATAGGCATGGGTGACTTTCAACTTAGCCGCTGATTTGCTGCACGTCAGCCGTTAAAATAAGCGGGAGCTAAGAAGTAAGATGATAAATACAACAGCTTGGAATCGACTTCGCTATACCGTCTACGCCCCACTGTATGATCTTGTGGCCACCAAAACATTTTGTAAGCCGCGACGCATGGCCCTTGGCCAAGTCGACTGGGAGCCAGGCATGCGCGTTTTATTAGTAGGCGCAGGCACCGGCTTAGACCTGCCTTATTTGCCCCATGAGCTGGAAACACACCTGACCGACTTAACGCCCGCCATGGTAAAGCGTGCACGAGAGCGGGCAGAAAAAGCGAGGCGGGATGTAGAGTGCCGAGTAATGGACGCCGCTGCACTGGAGTACCCGGACGAACATTTCGACGTGGTGGTGATGCACCTTATCCTGGCGGTAATGCCTCACCCGGAACAGGGGCTGGCAGAAGCTAACCGAGTACTGAAGCCAGACGGTCAACTATGCGTGATGGATAAATTTCAGCCAGATGCTCAACTTGCCGGGCCAAGCAGGCGGGCGCTAAACGCCTTCACCTCCTTTATCGCTACCGATATTACCCGTCAGGCTACGCCGCTTATACAACAAGCAGGCTTTACCATCCGCCGCGACGAACCCGTGCTTATGAACGGTCTATTCCGCGCTTTGTTGGCGACAAAGTAATCCTTATTGCGCACTTTACTAGGCAGTCTGTTCAGAAAACCTTAATTTCAACCCTCACTTCTAGTACATTCAAGATGATTGCGTATAATGTTGGTACAAACAATTATTTACTACTTGTACGCTCCACTTATCATCAATACGCAGGGTGCCCAATGCCTAAAGCTGCCGTGAAACGCTTTCGCCGACTCCCAGAAGAAGAGCAATCTCGAGTTATCGAGATGGCCTGGGAAGACCGCACGCCGTTTGAAGCCATCGAAGGGCTGTTTGGCTTGGGCGAGCCGGATGTCATTGAGGTAATGCGACACCAGTTAAAACCCGCTTCATTTCGGCTATGGCGTAAACGTGTCACCGGCCGCGCGACTAAGCACACTGCGTTGCGATCACCCGATGTTTTACGGGGCTACTGCCCAACGCAATATAAGCGCTAATGACGCCAGACAGTACTGTCTTCTACAGCAGTCATCAAAACAGACCTTTCTAAAAATGCCTCTTTATTGTTATATTATCACATAACATAAAGCCATTTAGAGGTTCACTCGCAATGACTGCGTTTTCTCCCCTGCCCGTCACCGTGCTGTCAGGCTTTTTAGGTGCCGGTAAAACCACCGTGCTCAATCATATTTTGGCCAACCGCGAAGGTCGCCGGGTGGCGGTGATAGTTAACGATATGAGCGAGGTGAATATCGACGGCGCACTGGTACGCGGCGGCCCTGGTGAGTCGACCCTGGATGGCGATGTTGCGCTGAACCGCTCCGAAGAGCGCTTAGTAGAGATGAGCAACGGCTGCATCTGCTGCACCCTGCGCGAGGACTTACTGGAAGAAGTCAGTCAGTTAGCACGAGAAGGTAAGTTCGATTACCTGGTCATTGAGTCCACCGGCATTTCCGAGCCGTTGCCCGTGGCGGAAACCTTCACCTTTGAGGATGAAAGCGGCCAGAGCCTTTCCCACGTCGCGCGGCTGGATACGCTAGTGACCGTGGTGGATGGTGCCAACTTCCTTGAGCAGTACCGTGAAGCGCAAAGCCTCGCCGAAGCGGGTGAGAGCTTAGGGGAGGAGGACGAGCGCAATGTCGCCGATCTACTGGTCGACCAAATTGAGTTTTGCGATGTGCTGTTGATCAGCAAAACCGACCTGATCAGCGAGAAAGAGCTAGAAGCGCTGAAGGCGATTCTACGTTCGCTTAACCCCGACGCAGAGCTGGTGCCGATCACCCAAGGCGGCGTGCCGTTAGACAAAGTACTCGATACCGGCAAGTTCAACTTTGAGCGCGCCCAGCAAGCGCCCGGTTGGCTAAAAGAGATGCGCGGCGAGCATGTGCCGGAAACGGAAGAGTATGGTATTGGCAGCTTTGCCTACCATGCCCGCCGCCCCTTCCATCCGCAGAAATTCCACGACTTGTTGAACCAGGAGTGGTTTGGGAAAGGGCTACTGCGCTCGAAAGGCTTCTTCTGGCTCGCCACTCGCCCTCAAGCCGCAGGTCAGTGGAGCCAGGCAGGTGGCATCGCCCACCACGGCCCGGCGGGGGTGTTCTGGAAAGCCATCCCTGAAGAAAACTGGCCCGACGACCCCGAGTACCGCCAGTTTATTATGGAAAAGTGGCAGGAACCGTTTGGCGATATGCGCCAGGAGCTGGTGTTTATCGGCCAACACCTAGATCAAGCCAGAATGCGCGAAGCGCTAGATGCGTGCCTGTTGAGTGAAGGTGATCTGCTAGAAGGTATGGAGGCGTGGAAACAACTGCCCGACCCTTTCCCAGCTTGGGAGTGAGCCGTTGGGGTGATGCATAAATAGCAGAGAGAGGCCGCAGCCTCTCTCTTTTGTTGCCTACTGTTTTTTTGCAAGCTAAGGGCCTTATTGCAGCATGCTGGGCAACCAGGTAGCGAGGCCCGGAAATAGTATCAGCACCGCTACTAACAGCATCGAACAGAAAATATAAGGAATCGCGGCCGAGTATATTTCACGCATGGTAGTACCTGCCGGCGCGACCCCCTTCATCACAAACAACAACAGCCCTAATGGCGGCGTTGAGAAGCTGATTTCAAGCGCCAGCAAAACAACGATACCGAACCACACCAAATCAAAGCCCAGCGCATGTGCCAAAGGGAAGAAGATCGGCACAGTCAGCATCATAATTGAGATTTGCTCCATAAAGGTGCCCAGCACCAGCAGTACCGCAAACATTGCCAGCAGCATAAAAATCGGTGAAAGCTCAAAACTGGTCGCCCAGCCTATCAGCCCACCTGAGGCGCCTGAAAAGCCTAGCAATTGGCTGAACGTCGCTGAACCAAACACAATTAAGTAGGCCATTAAGGTGACTTTCAGCGCCCCGGTGACCGAAAGCTTAAATGCTTCCCAGGTCATGCAGCGGAAAATAAACGCCAGGATAATAACGCCCAATGCCCCAAAGGCCGCGGCTTCTGAAGGCGTCGCAAACCCCAACAGCATCATCGCAACAATAATCACCATCACGCTGAGCATGGGCAGAATATCGGTCACAATCAGCTTAAGCTTCGTGCTAAGCGGAACCGGCTCTAACTCATAGGCCGGTGCGGCGGCGGGATCTAACTTGGTTTGGATAAAAATGGTGACGATGTAAAAAACCGCTAGAGTAAGCCCCGGTAAAATACCCGCAATAAGCAGTGCGCCAATATCCACTCTTGCCAACGTTGCTAACAGCACCGCAAGCGCTGAGGGCGGAATAATAATCGCTAGGCCGCCGGTGCCCAGAATCGGGCCAATGGCCATTTTCTTTTTATAGCCGCGCCGCTCCATTTCTGGCACAAGCAGCGAACCCATCAATGCCGTGGAGCCCATAGAAGAGCCGCTCAGAGTAGAAAACGCCGTCCCGCCCACGACGGTGACATAGGATAAACGTCCCGGGAGTTTGCCCATCAGTTGGTCAACGGCATTAAACATTTTCATGCCCAGGCCGGTGCGGAAAAACAGTTCCCCCATCAATAAGAACAGCGGAATAGGCACTAGGTTAAAGCTTGAGAGCGCGCCGAAACCGTTGTTGAGCATCTGAACAATGCCGGTTTGTCCCCCCATAAAGTGCCAGGCACCGATCACGTTGGCGGCTAAAAATGCCAGTGCAATCGGCGTACCAATGGCCATAAAAATGAGGATCAGTGAAAGCAAAAAAGCGAGCGCAAAGTACCATTCCATTATTCTTTTATCCCCGCTTCACCACTGTGAAGAATGTCATGACCCACCACGAAGCGGCCAAATTCGATTGCCATTAAGGTGAAGCTGATAGGGAAAACTATCGTCAGCATCCACTTCGGCACAAAGAAAGCGCGCACGTCGTAATCACTCCGCTCGATATTGAGTAACACCAAATCCAACCCTTTCCATGCCAATATGGCGCAGACCACCACACACAGCAGCGACACCCCGCGGCTGAGGATATTCAGCGCTGCTGGGGGCAACACCGAGGTCAGCAGCTCAATATGCACATGCCCTTTTTGGCGCACCAACCAAGGGGCACCCAGCAGAGTGAGATAGAACATGGCGTACTCGGTTGAAAGGAAAAACCACGCCGAGGGCTGAAGCCCCAAATTACGAATTACCACTGAGAGCACCACTGCCACCATCAGCCATACCAGCATAATGGCGGCTAGTAGGGCCATACCGTTAAGCAGTAGCAAGTAGCCACGTTGTGCGTAGCGCATAAAAAGCCCTAGATAATAGCCACACAAAAAAGGGCGCTAACGACGTTAGCGCCCCACATGCTTTTTACAGATCGTTAAACTTCTCGATCAGTGTGTCGTAATGCTCAAGACCTGAAGGGTGGCGCTCCATCTGGCGGCGCATGCGCTCCCAGGTGGCATCGCGGGAAGCTTCGGCATAGCGCTCACCAACCTCGCCTTCAAGGGTAATAACCTGCATACCATCAGCCTCAAGCTCAGCTTGCTGCTCTTCGGCTAAGCTAGCCAATGTCTCGGCACTTTCACGCTCATGTTCGATGGCCACTTCTTGAAGAATTTGCTGGGACTCTTCGCTTAGCTGGTTCCACTTATCCAGGTTAACGATCACACCCATGTCGGTAGAGAAGAACGCCGGATCAATTCGATAATTGAGAAAGCGATCCCAGTTGAGATCTTTTAGGCCAATTTGCGTCCAACCAGTGGCATTAACCACGCTGCGCTCCAACGCTGCGTATACATCGGTAGTTGGCAGGCTGATCGGCTGTGCGCCCAGGTAGTCTTGGAAGAAAGCGTCATACACCGGGTTACTGCGCAGCCGCAGCCCCGAGACGCTTAGGTTGCCATCGGCATCAATGGTGGGCTCGTTAATGGTATAGAGGTTGTAGCTCACCCCGCTGTCGAACCAGCCCAGGTAGTAGGTGCCCATTTTCTCCTGGTGGATTTCATTAAGCAGGTCGATACCACCGTTTTCACGGGCGAAAATAGCGTTGGTGTTAGAAGCGACCATGGCATCGCGCTCTGGCACCGTGCCTGCGTAGAAGCTTGCAGCGGTATAGGCCATATCCACTACGCCATTGCGTACGGCATCAGGCTGCTCAGAAAGGCCGATGACTTCAGGGCCGCCGCGTACATTGATCTGCACCACGCCTTCGCCGCGCTCGTTTACCTTATCGACGAATTCCAGAAAACTCTGGGTATAGATCAGAGAAGGCGGAAACGCATGCACAGCGGTGATTTGGTCAACGGCCAGCGCCTGAGTGGAAGCCAGGGCGGTGAGCATGCCCAGAGTAAGGGTTACTTTTTTCATTGGTTAGTCTCCTGCATTAGGTGATTTTTATAGCGGTTGTTGTGTTGATGTTTTTTTGTAAACCCATTTTTGAAAAACATCTGATGCAAGCGTGCATATTGTTGTTATGAGTAGGTTTGGGCATATCTTTTAGGCTCGGCATTAACCTTTACTTATAATGGAGCTTTCCGGCGGCTGCGCCGCCGTCCAAGGAAACTGCTGTACGTACTGCGCTGCGAAATTGGTAATGGTGTCAGCGTGCTGGCGGGTCATATCGATATCATCCCAACCGTTCAGTAGCTTGGTTTGCCAAACGGGGCTAATTGAAAAACTAACCTCTACTTCGGCGACACGAATTAATTGCTTCTCTAAATCAACATAGATGGCGGCAGGTGCATCGCCCAGGGCTGCCAGCAAACGCTCGGCGTCATCCTCTTCTACGACTGCAGGCAGCAAACCATTATTAACGGCATTAGACGCAAAAATATCGCCAAAGCTTGGCGCCACCACGCAGCGAAAGCCGTAATCAACCAGGGCATACACCGCCGCTTCCCGGGAAGACCCTGCTCCGAAATTGCGGCGGCTGACCATCACTTCAGCGTCGGCAGCATTGGGGCGATGAAGAATAAACTCGGCGTCTGGTGTGCCCTGCTCATCGTGGCGAACGTCATAAAGTAAAAACTGACCGTAGCCAACGCTGCGCGGCTCTTTCATAAAGCGAGCGGGTATCAGTTGGTCGGTGTCTACGTTCGCTACGGCGTGGGCAACGCCAAGGGAATCCAATACGGTAATTGGTTGCATTACGGTGCTCCTGCAGGCTGAACGGTTGAGCCAGCGCTGCCATTTAGCGTGCGGACATCGGCTAGCCGACCACTCACCGCTGCGGCGGCTACCATGGCAGGCGACATCAAATGGGTACGTGCGCCTGGCCCTTGGCGGCCCTTGAAGTTGCGATTGGTGGTCGAAGCGCAGCGCTCACCGCTGGCCACTAAATCGCCGTTCATGCCGACGCACATGGAGCAGCCTGAGTGTCGCCACTCGAGCCCTGCGTCGATAAAGATGCGGTCTAGCCCTTCGGCTTCGGCTTGGGTTTTCACCAGCGTTGAGCCGGGCGATACCATGCCGGGCACACGGCTTTTGTGCCCGGCCAGCACGGCGGCAGCGGCGCGCAAATCTTCAATGCGCGCATTGGTGCAAGAACCGATAAAGACTCGATCAATGGTGATATCAGTAAGCTTTTGTCCGGGCATTAATCCCATATAAGTCAGACTATCCCGGGCTTGGCGTGCTTTCGCCGGATCACTCAGTTGGTCAGGATCAGGCACTGAGCGATCAATCGGCAGCGCCTCTTCAGGGGAAACACCCCAGGTCACCGTCGGTGCGATGTCATTCGCATGCAGCGTTACTTCAAGATCAAAATTAGCGCCTGGATCGCTGTAGAGCGTGGACCAGTAAGCGCAGGCTTGCTCGAAGGCCTCCCCCTTTGGGCTCCAGGGGCGGTCACGCAGATACTCAAAGGTCGTTGGGTCCGGGGCAATCATGCCGCAGCGGCCACCGCCCTCAATGGAGAGATTACACAGCGTGAGCCGTGCCTCCATGGAGAGTGAACGGATTGCCTCGCCAGCGTACTCAATGGCGTAACCCCGTGCACCGTCGGCGCCTAAGCGCGCAATCCAGGTCAGCGCAATATCTTTAGCAGTGATGCCTTCGGCCAGTTGGCCATCAACGGTGATCCGCATCACTTTGGGTTTGCTTTGCCACAGGGTTTGCGTCGCCAGCACGTGGGCCACTTCCGAGGCGCCAATGCCAAAGGCAATGCTGCCAAAGGCGCCGTGGGTGGCGGTGTGGCTATCGCCGCACACCATCACCATGCCGGGCTGGGTAAGCCCCTGTTCGGGGCCTAGCACATGCACTATGCCCTGGCGCGGGTCATCCAAACCAAACAGCGTCACCCCATGCTGCTGAGTATTGCGGGTGAGCTGCTCAATCATCGAGCGCACCTTGGGATCAGCAACGCCTGCCAGATCGCGGGCTAGGGTTGGTACATAGTGATCGGCAATACCGAAGGTTAAATCGGGCCTGGCAACGGGTAGCGCGCGTTCAGCGAGTTTGTTGAACGCATGGAAGGAGCCTTCGTGAACAAAGTGACGGTCAATCCACAGCAGGCTCTGACCGCTTTCGCTGCGGTGAACCTCGTGGGCTTGCCAAACTTTGTCAAACAGCGTTGTGGGGGTGCTCATGGTCGTCGCTCGTTGCCTCGGCCTTCGTTAGACTTATCGTTCTTACCCAATACAACTAGCGCAATTTTACAACACAGGTCAAATGTATTTTTTTTAATTTTAAATCTGTATTAAATTTAATACATTAAAAAGATAACCCAATCACGCTACTTACCCTTCCCATCGGTGGGCATTCCACCCACCTTTGGCTCCCAGTAGCGGGAGTTATCATCGCCGTTGCGTTCTAGGTCAATTTGGAAGCGATAGCGATCCGGACGATAGAGCGCATCCAGGTGTTCAACTCCTCGACCCTGCTCATCAAACACCACGCGGGTCAGTGAAATCAGCGGCGAGCCAACGGCAACATCCAGCGCCTTGGCCACCTCATGGCTGGCCAAAGTGGCTGAAATCGATTGGGAGGCGTGGTCGACCTTCACCCCGCTGCGCTCAAGCAGCACAAACAGCGGCGTATTGGCTAAATCCATCTCGTTGTAGTGCAGAGCGATAGGCTCAGGCACATGGGTCACCAGATGGGAAAACGGCTTATCGTCAACCATGCGCACCCGCACCGAACGCTGCACCTTCCCACTCGGCCCCATACCCAGCCGTTCGCGGATCATTTCCGGCGGCAGCACATAGGCAAACTCCAGCAACCGAACCTGAGAAGCCTGGCTCATCTTGACCATATTAGGCATTAGGTTAGACACGCTGGCGGTCATCACCGTGGCGTCCAACGGCTGCTCCAGCACCACCGTACCCACACCCGCTTTACGCTCTACCATGCCTGTCGCTTGCAGCGCTTCCATCGCACGCCGAACAGTGACTCGGGACACCCCGTGCTGCTCCGCCAGTTTATTTTCACCCGGCAATTTACTGCCTGCGGGCAGCCGTCCGCTCAAGATAGCGTCTTTCAACAGCAGGTAGATGCGATGTGATTTAGTGCCCCCCACCGCGGAGGTTTGTGCCTCACTCATCCACGCCTCTCCTTAGGATATTGTTCAAAAAATTCGTGTCAGGCTTGACGTAGGGATAATAATAGACATAAAAATGTATTATATATAATACATATCGACAGCTAATCAATAACACAACCACTGCCCCTTGAAAGCCATTATCACAGAACCAGCGCTGTTTCGTATCGCTAACGATGTGGCCTCACGTGAGCAGCTAGTTGCAAGAGAGTCGAAATGCCTAACGCAGAGATGACTGACTTAGAAAGCCACGATGTAAAGCAGGTGCGCGCTTTTCTAAGTGCCATGGAAGCCCGCGACCTTGTCAGCGCAGAGCGATACCTGGCGGCTAATGTGGTGATGCAGTTCCCTGGCGCACCGGCTATCCAGCGATTAAGCGAGGTCGTTGAGTGGGCAAAAACCCGCTACCGCCGAGTGAGCAAAACCTTTCATGCCGTGGATCTCTGCCGCTATCCAAGCCATGGCACTTCCACCACCCGCTGCGTAGTGGTTTGCCATGGCGAGCTGGCGGTGGAGTGGTTGGATGGCAGCACATCTACTGGTGTGCGCTTCATTGACCGCTTTGAATTAACCGATGGTTTGATTACCCGCCAAGACGTTTGGAACGATTTAGCGCTGGTCGCTAACACAGGCAGCCACCGCTAACGCTTACCCTACCATTCGCTCACCTTATAATGACGAGATAGTTATGACACGCCAACACGTTACGTCTCAACCGGACTCACCGCAGGCTGCACACCGCCCCACCCAACTTAAACAGCAGTTGAACGACAGCTCCATTGTGGTTGCCCCCGGCGTGTTTGACGCCCTAGGCGCGTCTCTTGCCGAGCAGGCAGGCTTTGATACGGTCTACCTTTCCGGCGCCAGCCTGGCCTACACCCAACTGGGGCGACCGGATATTGGCCTGCTCAGTATTACTGAAATTTGCACCGCCATGTCGCACATTCGCGAGCGCACCAACTTATCCGTGGTCGTGGATTGCGACACCGGTTTTGGCAACGCCATGAACGTGATGCGCAGCGTGCGCCTGTTGGAGCGCGCTGGCGCCAACGCTATTCAACTTGAAGACCAAACCTACCCGAAGCGCTGCGGCCATCTGCGCGGTAAAACCCTGGTCTCCAAAAGCGAAATGGTTGGCAAATTGCATGCTGCCTTAGACGCCAGAGAAAGCGACAGCACGCTCATTATTGGCCGAACCGATGCGCTGGGCGTGGAAGGCACTGACAGCGCTATTGAGCGCGCCCAGGCCTATTATGAAGCGGGCGTAGATATGCTGTTTATCGAAGGTATCCGTAGCGACGAAGACATCCGCAAGATCATGACGCAGTTCAAAGGCAAGGTGCCCATCATGGCCAATATGGTCGAAGGCGGCGACACGCCGCTGCAGAACGCCCAGGCGCTGGAAGACCTTGGCTTCTCGCTGGTGATTTTCCCCGGCGCGCTGGTGCGGGCGATTACCCACATGGCCAGCCGTTTCTTTGCCACGCTAAAACAGGATGGCACCACCGACGCCTTCCGCGACCAGATGCTCGATTTCAAACAGCTTAACGACTACTTAGGCACCCAAGCGATGCTGGAGCTTGGCGAACAGTACGACAATCGCTAGCGCTCATTTATCAAACCGTGCCCGTTATTTATAAATACCAATAAATAAATTCAGGAGACGATGATGCTGACCACCGACAAAACGGCGAAAGAGATTTTTTCCGAGGTAATGGCCAACCCGCAGCGGGTGCCATTTGGCTTTGGCAATAAAGCGGTGTTGGTGAACGTCGACCCGCAAAAAGCCTACACCCGCACCGATCTCTTCAAAACTGCTTACGAAACCGACCCCAAGCAGTTGGCTTACACCAACCAATTGGCGCGCGGTTTTCGGGAGAAAGGCTGGCCGGTGGTTTGGACCCACGTCGCTTTTTTAGACTCCGCCGAAGACGCTGGCGTTTGGGGTACCCGCACCGATACGCCTGACTCGCTGCAAAACATTAAGTATGGCTCCGAGCGCGCCGAGTTCGACGAGCGCTGCGAGATCGACCGCAGCCGCGATGTGATCTACACCAAGCGTATGCCCTCAGCCTTTTTTGAAACGCCGCTGCAGTCGCTACTGGTGTGGCATCAGGTCGACACGGTAATTATTACCGGCGGCTCTACCTCTGGCTGCATTCGCGCCACCGCTGTAGAGAGCCTGTCCCGGGGCTACCGCACCATCGTGCCGATGGAATGCGTCGCGGATAAACACGAAAGCTACCACTACGCCAACCTGACCGACCTGCACCTCAAGTATGCCGACGTGCTGCCGGTTGCCGAGGTGTTAGCGTGGCTGGACGGTAATGGGTAATAGGAGCCAGCAATGAAAGAGTCACTTGGCGTTTACGATTACTGGGCCTACGACCAGCGGCCCAAAATCACTTGGCCCGGAGGCGCCAAGGTGGCCTTCTGGGTAGCCCCCAATATTGAGTATTACGAGCTTGACCCACCGCCGAACCCACAGCGTAACCCTTGGCCACACCCGCACCCTTCGGTGCCCGGCTACAGCATTCGCGACTATGGCAACCGGGTTGGCCACCAGCGTCAGATGGCGCTGCTGGATAAATACGGCATTCGCGGCTCGGTGTCGCTTTCCGTAGCGCTCTGCGAGCACCATCCCGAGATCATTGAGATGTGCCGCGAGCGTGACTGGGAGTTTTTCAGCCACGGCATTTACAACACCCGCTACACCTACGGCCTTAGCGAAGCCCAAGAGCGGGCGATGATCCGCGACAGTATGGAAACCATTCACCGCTATACCGGCCAGGCCTGCGCGGGATACCTGGCGCCAGCACTCTCCCACTCAGAGCGCACCCTGGATCTATTTGCCGAAGTAGGCGAAGAACTATTTGGTGATAAGGGCGGGCTTTATACCTGCGACCTATTCCACGACGACCAGCCGACGCCGATCAGCGTTCGCTCCGGCAAGCGGTTTATCTCCATGCCCTACTCGCTGGAGATGAACGACACTATCGTCTACGCAGTGAACAAAGTAGAGCCGCGCCAATACGCCACCATGCTCAAGCGCCACTTTGACCGCCTGTATGCCGAGGGCGCAGAGTCCGGCACGGTGATGTGCATTCCCACCCACAATTACCAAGTGAGCTGCCCTCACCGTATTAAAGCGTTTGAAGAGGCGCTTGAGTACATCACCGGCCACCCGGATGTGTGGGTCGCCACCGGGCGCGAAATTGCCGATTTTTACTTGGCCAACTATTACGATGCCGCCCTCGACAGCATGGCGGCCCAGGCCGCCTCCGCGCGCAAACAGGGGGAACGCTATGGCGCTTAACGACGACTATCTCGACTACCCTTACCGCCGCCACGGCTACGACCATGATCGCTATGAATGGTCGATGCTGAGTGAGCGCGCGCCAGTCACTTGGCCCGAAGGCAAAACCCTGGCGGTGTGGATCAATATTTCGCTGCAGTTCTACCCGCTAAACCAGCGCGGCAAGCCGTTTAAAGTACCTAACGGCATGACCATGCCCTACCCAGACCTACGCCACTTCTCGTTGCGGGATTACGGCAACCGCGTGGGCATTTATCGCGTTTTAAAAGCGCTGGCGGCACACAGCATCACGCCGACCTTTGCGATCAACGCACAGCTGGCGGAGCAGACGCCCTATCTGGTGCAGCGCTTAAAAGAGCATGGCGGTGAATTTATCGCCCACGGCTGGAACATGGATCACCTGCACTATGGCGGCCAGCCGATTGAAGAGGAGGCTGAGCTGGTCAAACGCTCTGTGGATACTCTGCGCCGAGTGACTGGTCAGCCTGTTCGCGGTTGGCTAAGCCCCGCCAAACACCAAAGCTTCAACACCCCTGACCTGCTGGCAGAAAACGGCATTGAGTACTGCGCCGACTGGGTGAATGACGATATGCCTTATTCGTGTGAAACCAAGACAGGCAGTTTAACCATGATGCCGCTGGCCACCGAGATCGAAGACCAGTTCGTGATGAGCCAAAACCTGCACTCGGAAGACTCCTGGGTGACCCAGGTTAAAGACGCCTTCGATTTTCTGCTCGAAGAGTCCCGCGAACAAGGTGGCCGCCTGTTTGCGCTGAACCTGCATCCTTGGCTGGTGGGCCAGCCCCATCGCATTGCTTGCCTGGAAGACGTGTTGGCGCATATCAGCGGACATCCGGATGTGTGGCAGGCCCCGGCGGGTGAGATTTTGAATGCCTTCCACCATTCAGCGGAGCAGGCGTAATGGCGATTATCCCCTATACCCACGATAGCTTTGATGCCCACCTGCCGCTGGTGATTATCGGTGCGGGAGCCTGCGGCCTGGTCGCAGCGCTGGCCGCCCAGGAAGCGGGCATTGAGCTTGTCGTTTTAGAGCGCGACGCCCTGCCCCGTGGCAGCACGGCGATGTCGTCGGGCTTTATTCCCGCCGCTAATACACGCTTTCAACATGAGCTGGGCGTCACGGACTCTGCCGAGGCCATGGCGGAAGATATACAAAAGAAGAACGGCTTTGAAGCAGACCCGGCGATTGTCGAGCTACTCGCCAGCCAATCTGGCCCGACCATTGAGTGGCTGGCGGATCAGCACGGCGTCCCCTTTGAGTTAGTGGAAGGCTTTCTCTACCCAGGCCATCGCCACCTGCGCATGCACGCAACCCCACGGCGCACCGGTGAAGAGCTAATGGGCGCACTGCTCAACGCTGCAGAAGCCGCGGGCATCGATATTTTAACCCAGGCGCGGGTAGTGGATTTGCACGTTGATGACACTCAGCGAGTGCGGGGCATCACCCTTGAGCGCCCGGACGGCAGCCGCGAAAGCATTGGCTGCAACGCGCTGATTCTGGCCTGCAATGGCTATGGCGGTAACGTGGAGCTGGTTGAACGCTACCTGCCGACACTCAAACACGCACTCTACTATGGCCATGAAGGCAACCAAGGCGACGCGCTACTGTGGGGTCAGGCCATGGGCGCCAGTACAAAAGATCTAGGAGCCTGCCAAGGGCACGGCTCGTTAGCGACGCCCCATCAGACGTTAATAAGTTGGGCACTGATGATGCAGGGCGGCATTCAGGTCAATCTAAACGGCGAGCGTTTCTCCAACGAGCACGGCGGCTACTCCGAGCAGGCGGCCAAAGTGCTGGCTCAGCCGGAGCAGGTAGCCTGGAACCTATTTGATGCGCGCATACATGAATCCGCCCAAGCCTTTGAGGATTACCGTAATGCCCAGGAAGGCGGTGCGGTGCGAAGCTTTGCCAACCTTGAAGAGATGGCCGCTGGCTTGAACCTTCCGCTAACAGAACTGCAGGCTACCTTCACGGAGATGCAGCAGCATGCCAAACAGCAAACGGCAGATACCTTTGGCCGCCGTTTTGAACCCATGAACCTGCTTAAACCACCCTACTACGCCATTCGTGTCACCGGTGCGCTGTTTCACACCCAGGGCGGTTTAGAGGTGAATTCATCTGCGCGAGTACTCAATACTCAGGGTCAGGCGCTGCCCAACCTGTTTGCCGCAGGCGGTGCCGCCCGTGGGGTGTCGGGTTCCAACGACAGTGGCTACCTTTCCGGCAACGGGCTGCTTAGCGCCGTGGTGCTGGGCACAGTGGCGGGCAAAAGCGCCGCTGAGCTACTGGCCTAGCATCGCCTGCGTCCACTCACGCACCTCGGGGTAGGCGCGCTGCTCAAAAACCGCGAAGCCGTTAAGAGTGCGGGCTTTGAGCGGGGTAAAAATCGGCATGGTTAAGCCGCACAGAAAGTGCGCCAGTCGCTGAGCAGTGAGCGGCTGGCCGAGCTGTTCTGTGTGGCGCTCAATCAGCGGCGTGGCGTAGCGCTGAAAATCAGCCTTCGACAATGCGGGCTGCGGCGGCGCATCGGGCAGCCGCACAGGGCGACCATAACACACCGAGCAGTGTCCACATCGGCCCTGTTCGCCATCAGGTAGAGCATCAAACGTGCTGTCACCAAAGGTACTATCACCAAAGTGCTCGGCTAGCCGTCTAGTCAGGCAGCTCTCAGACTCAAACAGCGCCAGCATGGCCTGGAGCCGGTCGATCTCGATACGCTCTCGATGTAGGCACTCGTCATATAGCTGACTCGCCAGCGCCTCAATGGCAAAACCGGGCTGACGCACCTCATAAACATCGGTCATCCGCTTGCCTTCCAGTGTCAGCCAGCCTTTATCCTGAAAATACTCAAGCGCAGTGATAACGCGAGCGCGGGAGGCATCAATTTGCTGAGCCTGCCCGGCATGATGCAGGCGGTCAAAATCCACCGTTCCCCAGGTGCGGGCAATCGGAATATTATCGATAATAAGGCGCACAAAGGCAGCACGTTCGCCTTCAAAACGACCCACTAGTTCACTAGGTTCAAGGTGATAGCGCAGTCGATACTCGGCCAGAAACGCATAGCGTGGGGCGATAATGCCGTGCATTTCCAGCCGTACCAGCAGCGTTTTTAGCGGTAGCAGGCGGATATTGGTATCCCGGGAAAGCGTGTTGAGCAGTACTTCCCACTGGCGATCCGGGGCTTGGCCTGCCGTAGCGATCTCCTCCAACAGGCGGTAGATACCAGCGTATTCGGGGGTATCGCCGTAAACAAAATTTTCCAGCACCCGCAGGCCATCCCGCCCGGCCATGGTCAGGCAGGTGGAAGGCAGACCATCGCGCCCTGCCCGGCCAATCTCCTGACTGTAGTTCTCAATGGATTTGGGCAGATCAAAGTGCACCACGTTACGAATATCGCCCTTATCGATACCCATGCCAAACGCAATGGTGGCCACGATGCAGGGCGACTCACCTCCCATAAACTGACGTTGAATCGCATCCCTTCGCTGGGAATCCAGCCCCGCGTGGTAGGCCTGGGCAGCAATCCCCTGGGCCGCCAGCGCCTTCGCCACCTGCTCGGCGGTTTGCTGCAGGGTGACATAGATAATCGTCGGCGCTTCGCTACCCGGCTGCATCTGCGGCTTTAGCCAGTTAATCAACTGCTGCTGGCGATCCTCCATAGCCGGTGCCACCAGCAGCTCAAGATTGGGGCGGTAAAAACCGGTGGTGATAACGTTATCCGGTGCGATGGCAAACTTCTCGCTCATATCGGCAATAACGGTGGGCGTCGCCGTGGCCGTCAGTAGTAGCACTTGAGGAATGGCAAAGTCGCGCTGGTAGTCCGGCAGCTTCAGATAATCGGGGCGGAAGTTATGCCCCCACTCAGAGAGGCAGTGAGCTTCATCCACGACCAACAGCGATATCTGAACTTGGCGGAGAAAATTGCGAAACCGCTCATTTTTCAACCGCTCCACCGACACCATGAGGATTTTCAGCTCGCCGCTTTTGGCGCGCTCCATCACTTCCCGGGTGGCATCACGGTCTTGAGTGGAATCGATACTCGCCGCGGCCACACCGTGGCGGGTCAGAAACGCGAGCTGATCCTGCATCAACGCCAGCAGTGGCGACACCACTAAGGTGAGATGGGGTAAATGCAACGCCGGAAGCTGGTAGCAGAGTGACTTCCCCGCGCCGGTGGCAAAAATCGCCGCGGTAGAGTGCCCTTCAAGCACTCTGGACACCACCGCCTGCTGGCCGCCGCGAAAGTCGTCAAAACCGAATACTTCTTTCAGCGTTTGCTGGGGTGATGTAGAGCGCATAACAGATCCTAATTAATAAGGCAGAGGCTTAAAACGCCTTCTCCAACGCAAAGCGCGCCTGGGTGTGCCCCTCTTTGATGATGGTTTCCGTAAACATCTCAAGCGGGCGCGTCCAGAGGCCATATTCGCCGTATAGGGCGCGATAGACCACGACATGCTCTTCGCTTTCACTGTGCTGGGCGGTGCCGAGCACTTCGTAGAGGCTGCCTTTGTAGTGGCGATAAATACCGGGAACGGGGGTGCTCATTGGTTCTCCTCTTGAGGTGCGTTTGTAGCAGCTAGCTGGTTGGCTTTTTTAGCGAGTCGCTCTAGCACCTTTGACGCGGCGACAAAACCAAAGGTGCCGGTCAGGAAGGTGGCAGCACCGAAGCCGGAGGCGCAATCCAAACGCGTGGCGTCACCGCTGCCGGGCTTTTGCAGGCATACCTCGCCATCACCGCTAGGGTATATCAACTGCTCGTCGGAGTAGACGCACTCTACCGAAAAGCGCCGCTTGGGGTTGCGGGAGAAGCCGTAATCCCGGCGCAGCCGCGAGCGCACTTTGGAGAGCAGCGGGTCGTGTTCGGTGCGGGTAAGATCCGCGACTTGAATACGCGTCGGGTCGGTTTGCCCACCCGCCGCGCCGGTGACGGTAATCGGTATTTTGCGTCGCTTGCACCAAGCAATCAGCGCGGCCTTAGCAATCACGCTGTCGATAGCATCCACAACGTGGTCGGCATCGTCGGGAATTCGCTCAGCCAAGTTGGTGGGTGTGACGAAGGCGGTGTCGGCCACAATCTCAATCTCGGGAGCAATCAATCGGCAGCGTTCAGCAAGCACATCAACCTTGGGCTGGCCAATGGTGCCATCTAGCGCATGGAGCTGACGATTCACGTTAGAAACGCAGACATCGTCTAAATCGATTAGCGTTAGCTTGCCAATGCCCGAGCGCGCCAGCGCTTCCACCGTCCAGCTCCCTACCCCGCCAACACCCACCACCACCACATGGGCATGACGAAATGCGTTGGCAGCACGCTGGCCGTAAAGGCGGCGAATCCCGCCAAAGCGAAAGTCGTAATCCCCTGAGACTGGAATTGGCTCGTTGGAAGGTTCAGCTGCGGGCATAGAAATAGACTCACTCATAGTGCTTGCAGGGCCGAAGGCGTTTTCTGCGGCGGCGTACGAATACTATCCAGCGGCAAATGCCCCGCCCAGCCAAGGTGATTAAACAGCGCGGTCATAGTGTCATCCAGAGCGCAGCTTAATTGTACGCGCTTATCGAGCAGCGGATGATCGAAGGCCAAGTAGGTAGCCGCCAGCAGTAAACGCGGCGCCCCTAGCTGTTCGGCGAAAAATCGGTTGTGAACACTTTTGCCGTGCTTGGCATCGCCAATAATCGGGTAGCCCCGCCGGGAAAGGTGGCGGCGAATTTGGTGGCGGCGACCAGTCAGTGGTCGCGCCTCCACCAGCGAGTAGCGCGCGACTTGGTAGCGATCTACCTGCACCGGTAGTTCGACGCTATCCAGGCGACGTATATCGGTCATTGCGGGCATGGCGGGCATTTCCGCCTTGGGTCGTGTGCCGTCCTCTTCCCGCAATGGGTAATCCAAACGTTCGCTCTCCGGCGCTTTACCGCGCACTACCGCCAGGTAGCGCTTCTCCACTTGGCGCTCACTAAACGCCTCACTGAGCAGGCCAGCCACCGTTGAAGAGAGCGCAAATACGATAACGCCCGACGTCGGCCGGTCCAGCCGATGAACGGGGTAAACCCGTTTGCCGAGCTGATCCCGCAAACGCTGGAGTAAAAACTCAGTTTCGCCACGCGCCAACGCCGAGCGATGCACTAAAAGCCCTGACGGCTTATGCACCGCCACCAGATACTCATCCTGATAGAGGATGTTGAGTGGCGTCATAACGCTCCCCGGCAATTGCTAATAAATAATGGCTAATGAATAAGTAGTTAATGAGCCGTCGCTCACAATCTAAACAGGACGCTATTGTCGCGGCTGGGCCTTAAGATGTCATCAATCGGTTGGCTGGCAGAGTTGTTCGCTGGCAGCTACTTTAAATAAGCAACGCTAACATCGCGTTTCCATGGATTAGGAAGGAGAAGTTTTCATGAGCTATTCAACTATACGCTCTTCAACATCGCTTACCGCCATTGCTGCCTCATTACTGCTCGCCACGTCAGCGGCACATGCTAGTGAGAACCTTGAGGTGGAGATGAACAAAGTCAGCACCGACGGTATTGAAGACTCCATTGGCACCGTTACCATAGAGCATACCGAGCACGGTTTACTGCTGACCCCGTCACTAAGCGACCTTGAACCTGGGGTGTATGGTTTCCACTTACACCAAAACGCCAGCTGCGAACCGGCTGAAAATGACGCGGGCGAAACCACGGCTGCCCTATCGGCGGGTGGTCACTATGACCCCGAAGAGTCGGATACTCACCAGGGCCCCTATGGTGAAGGGCATCTTGGCGATCTACCGGTACTCACCGTTAACGACGATGGCGAAGCCAACCTACCCGTGTTGGCACCACGCTTAAGCATGGACGACATGTCGGGCCGTAGCCTGATCATTCATGAAGGCGGCGATACCTACGATGATGAGCCGCATCTTGGCGGTGGCGGAGCGCGTATGGCCTGCGGCGTTATTGAGTCTTAACAAGCGGAACCCAATTAAAAGCCGTAGAAAAGCGAAACGGGCAGCCATTAGGCTGCCCGTTTTACTGAAAAGTGCGTAAATTACTCTTCGTCTGTAGCCAACTGCATGTGTTTTTGCAGGTAGTTTTGAAGACCAACTTTATCGATTAAACCAAGCTGCGTTTCAATATGGTCGATATGACCTTCTTCATCGGCCAGCAGGTCGCGCAGCAGGTCACGCGTCACGTAATCTTTGACGCTTTCACAATAGGTAATCGCTTCGATGTAGTCCTTGCGACCGTCGTGCTCGATTTTCAGATCGCTCTCGAGCATTTCTTTAACGTTTTCGCCAATATGCAGTTTGCCTAGATCCTGAAGATTGGGAATACCTTCAAGGAACAGAATACGCTCGATCAATTTATCGGCGTGCTGCATCTCTTCAATAGACTCGTCGTACTCCCACTTGGCAAGCTCTTTAAAGCCCCAATCTTTGTACATTTTGGCATGCAAAAAATATTGATTAATGGCTACCAGCTCGTTGCCGAGGGCGATATTGAGATGCTGAATGACCTTAGGATCACCTTTCATGACGTCACCTTTCTTAGCGTACAGTTCTTAAAATGCAGTACTTAAAAAACAGCGCTTTAAGTACTGTCTTAAACGTTAATCTAGGAGTATAGGTCATGCAGTGGCTTACTCCCAATGTGAATGGGAGTATAGCGAAGTCGATTAAAAACTAAAATAAATCATATATTTGCTAACTATAACCCTAATAATAGTGATTCGCGTCACACAGCGTAGGCAAGGCCCATATCGGCTTCATAACGAGCCGTTTGTACCGCTTCACGGGTCAGAGATTTTGCGTAGCAAGCGCATTTGCCGCACTGGGTAGCGCAACCTGTGGCTTCGCGCACTTCTCTCCAGCTGCGCGCTCCGTCGCTAACTTGCTGGCGAATTTGATGGTCGGTAACTCCCTTGCACACACATACGTACATGGCGACACCTCATAAAAGTCATGAGATGAATGTAAATGATTCGCATACATCTTTTCAAGTAGAAATGGATGCTTTTTGGTATCCATTCGTCTTAATAAAAATGAACCATACGATAACGCCTTGGCGCAGCAACATTTTTAGCAAAACAGGCGTTGCCATTATTTTTTCGGTAACACGACAGTTTGCGTATTAGAGGCGATATCTGGCCAACTTCTACGCTGCCGATCAAACAAGACCCACCAGTAACCTAGCCCAAAAGCAGCCAGCGATAGCCAACCGGTTAAGCAGCGAATCACACTTTGCATCGGCGTAATCGTATAGCCATCAACCGTTTGTACGCGTAAGCGCCACGTTTGCATGCCTAACGTCATACCGCCACGCGTCCACGAAAAGGTAAAAAATGCCATCGCAGACAGCACGAGCAGCGCTCTTAAGCTCCATACCTCTAAAGCACTCACACCAATTTGCTCGGCATTTTGGCCAAGCACAAAGCGGAAAAATGCCACATGAGCCACTGTAATACTGATCCAGATAGCCGCGACTAAAAAACCATCGTAAATCATCGCTCCCAAACGCCGCGGTAGAGCGGCAGGCCACGTGCTATCAAGCTGCGTTAAACGTCGTTGAGCCATGTAAATCTCTTCTTAACTAAGGATTAGCCGTTTCGGCGCAGAAAATAGACGCCCACGATTGCGCAGGCAAGTGTGGGCACCAATACCGCCCATACCGGTGAGAAACCAAAAATCGTCGATGCGGGCGCTAACAGATCTTGCACGTATTTAAAGATCAACCCCGTCACTACCCCGTAGAACACGCGGGTACCCGCGGCCACCGTTCGCAGCGGGCCAAAAACAAAGGAGGCGGCAATCAATACCAACGAGCCCATGGTGAGCGGCATAAGTATTTTTTGCCAGAAGTAGAGTAGCGGCTGGTCAGCCTGTAGCCCCTGGCTTTCCAAGAAATTGGCATAAGCCCACAGCTCACTGGGTGCCTGGCTTTGAATGTCGCGCAAAAGTCGCTCTAGCTGGGTCGGTGTAAATGCGGTCTCCCAACTGGCCTGCGCCTGGAACGTCGAGGCTGTACGATCATCAAAAATACGTGTTGTGGTGATGTTTTCTAACTGCCACTCCCCCCCTTCCCAATGGGCACGCTGGGCATGGGTAGCTTCGATAAGGCGGCGTTCGTCAAAGCGGTAGCGGGTTAAGTCCAGCACCACATTATCCGCGCGGATTGCACCAAAGCGATACACACTATCGCCTTCAAATTGCCACCCGCTTCGGCTGGTGAGCATTGCCCCCTCACCCTGGCGCTGCTCTAAACGCCACGCCTCGGCAAACTGCTCGGTGCGGGGCGTGACAAATTCGGCAATCAACAGAACCACCACGACCACCAGCAAAACTGGTTTCATTACCCCCCACACAATACGGGCCAGAGAGCGCCCAGCCGCCCGCATCACCGTCAGCTCATTGCTTGACGCCATGCTGCCGAGGCCAATCAGTGCGCCAATTAGCACCGCCACAGGAGCGTATTGGTAAAACCGCCAGGGCAAGCGCATACCTAAATAGAGCAGCACGTCGAAAGCGGTGTAATCACCCTGGGTATCGCTTAAGTCCCCTATGTAAGCAATGGTGATATCCAGCCCCAGCAGCACAATCTGCACCACAATAATGGCGGCCAGGACATTGCGAGCGATATAGCGATCCAAACGATCGAACACCATTTAACGCATCCCCTTACGTTGTGAACGCCATAGCAGCAGACAGCCAAGCCCCAAGAATAGCGCGTGCACTGGCCACACGCCGATGGTCGCTGACAATGAGCCGCTGCCGATAGCATCCACGGCGGCCAGCAGTAGGCTCAAATAGGCGACATAAAGAAACACCGCAGGCAGTAGCTTTGCAAAGCGTCCTTGCCGAGGATTAACGCGGGAGAGCGGCTGCGCCAGCAGCGCCAGGATAAACACCATGAACGGTAGGCCTATTCGCCACTGAAACTGTGCCTGAGCGCGCGGGTCGGGGTCACTCCATAGCTCAAAGGTAGTCGCATACTCGAGTGAATCCAGCTCCTGGCGGCTGCGGCTTAACCCCAAGCGCAGCGTATAGCGCTCAAAGGTTAAACGCTCGGCCTCTTGCCGCCCTGGCGTCACCCCATAGCGCTCCCCTTCTTCCAGTACCAAAAAGCGGCTGCCGGTAGCGAGGTTGGTTTCCTGATAGCCTGCCCCAGCACGGGTCACGTAGCTATGGGTACTTTCTGCATTGGGCTGCGCTTGTTCATGAACCAGCACATCCTGCATTTGCCTACCATCACTACTAAAATCTCTAATATAGGCTGTACGCCCCCCACCAAAGTCCTGAAAGCGCCCTGGTGCTAAAATCGAAACATCCAATCGGCTACGCTGCTCTTCCAGGGTCGCTTCGGTTAGTAATGCGCCAGCGGGCGTCAACCACAGGCTGCACACCCCAACCAACATAGCCACCACGGAGGCTGGCAGCAGCGTTACCCGTAAAAGCCGTGCGGGGCTCATGCCGCAGGCCACCATCACAGTAATTTCACTGTTCATGTAGAGCTGGCCATAGGCCAACAGGATGCCCAGGAAAAACGACAGCGGCAGTATCAGCTCCATAAACCCCGGCAGGTGAAAAACCATCAAACTGCCCAGAATGGTAACGGGAATATCGCCCTCGGCGGCATCCGCAAAGTAACGGATGAAGCGACTGCCCATAATGACCAACAGAAGAATACCGGCCACAGCAGACATGGTCAGTAACACTTCACGAGTTAAGTACCGAAATAAAATCAACGCACTCTCCGGCTAAAGGTGCAGGTTGCCATGCAATGCGCCCATGGCTTGGGTACACTAATCCAACTGTTATAAAACCCTAGTAACGGGGCATTATCCCGAATCACTCGATGCTTGTCTTGTTGGAGACGTCATGGAATTTTCCGTTCAGACCGCGAACCCAGCCAAAGCCGAAACGGCTTGCCTCGTTCTCCCCGTCTTTAAAGGTAGCGATTTATTGCCCGCTGTCGCCAAATTAGACGATGCCAGTGAGCGTCTGATTGGCCAGCTATTAGAGCGCGGCGACTTCGATGCTGCCCTTGGCAATGTGCAACTCATTCCTTTTGCACCAGGCTTGGGTGCCGAGCGCTTGCTGCTGGTAGGTCTGGGTAAGCGCGAGAAATGCCAGGAAACGGCGTTTATCAAAGCCCTCGACGCGGCACTGACGGCGCTAGTCAAGCTACCTATAGATGAAGCCTGCATCGCATTTACCGATGTCCCGCTGGAAGATCGTGACACAACCTGGAAAGCACGCAAAACCTTTGAAGCGGCGGAGCGAGCAATTTACCGCTTTGATCGGTTCAAGTCGTCACCCCAGAAAGCCCCAAGCCTGGCAAAATTAAACCTCATTATCAGCGATGCCGATGCAGCGCCCATGGCCAAGCAAGGTGCTGCGCTTGGTATCGCGATCGGTCAGGGCATTAACCTCACTCGCACCCTGGGCAACCTACCGGGCAATGTCTGCACACCACGCTATTTGGCTGAGCAGGCCGAGCAGTTGGGCCGCGGCTCCCAAGGTGCGCTTGAGGTGGAGATATTAGATGAGGAGGCGCTGGAAGCCCTTGGCGCGCACTCACTGCTTTCAGTCGGACGCGGCAGCCAAGAACCTTCGCGGCTGATCGTAATGAAGTACCAGGGCGCAGAAAACCCGGAAGAAGCCCCCCATGTACTGGTAGGTAAAGGCATCACTTTTGATACCGGCGGTATTTCGCTGAAGCCCGGCGAAGGCATGGACGAAATGAAATTCGATATGGGCGGCGCTGCCAGCGTGTTTGGCACCGTAAAAGCGGTGCTGGCCATCAAGCCCAAGCTGAACGTGGTATTTATTGTTGCCGCTGCCGAAAACATGCCCGACGGTGCCGCCACTAAGCCCGGTGACATTATCAAAACCCTCAAAGGGTTAACGGTGGAAGTGCTTAACACCGACGCCGAAGGCCGCCTGGTGCTTTGCGATGCCCTCACCTACGCAGAGCGTTTTACCCCGGCCAGTGTGATTGATATTGCCACCCTAACCGGCGCCGTGATTATTGGTCTGGGTCATCATGCCACCGGCCTGCTCTCCAACGACGATGACCTGGCGCTTGACCTGTTAGACGCCGGCGAAGCTGCTTGGGATCGTGCCTGGCACCTACCGCTATGGGATGAGTACCAGGAGCAGCTGGATTCTAACTTCGCCGATCTGGCCAACATCGGCGGTCGCCCGGCGGGCACTATTACCGCCGCCTGCTTCCTATCGCGTTTTGCCGACCACTTCCCCTGGGCGCATCTGGATGTCGCGGGTACCGCTTGGAACTCCGGCAAGCAAAAAGGCGCCACCGGTCGCCCGGTCGGGTTATTAACCCAGTACCTGCTTGATCGTGAAGCCGACGCCCAAGTAGAGAATAGCGACGACTAACATCACAATCAGGCGATCAACGGTTGCCATTCGTTGACGTAAACGTTACATCTAAGGGCATTAGCATGCGCGCTATTTTCAGGGCGCATGCTACACCTAACAAACACTAACACTTGCCCTTCGGGGCCAGGCTATAGCGGAGAGAATACGCCGTGCCCACAGCTTCAGATACCCAGCTTGAATCACATTTTGAAACACTGCCGTCTAATCAACCGATGGCTGATGAAATTCGTGACAACATTTTGCAAAACCCAGGTTTTGGCAAGCACTTCACTGATCACATGGCCCACGTCCGCTGGACAGTCGACGCTGACTGGCACGGCCATCAGGTGCGCCCCTATGGCCCGCTAACCCTCGACCCAGCGGCATCGGTACTGCACTACGGTCAGGAAATTTTTGAAGGTATCAAAGCCTATCGCCATGCCGATGGCTCTATCTGGACCTTCCGCCCAGAGAAAAACGCTGAGCGTTTCCGTCGTAGCGCCCGCCGTTTAGCGCTGCCGGAGCTTTCCGATGACGACTTTATCAGCTCGCTTAAAGCACTGTTGGCCCAAGACCACGCCTGGGTGCCCACGCCCTCAAGCGATGCCGATGAGTGCAGCCTCTATTTGCGCCCGTTTATGATCGCTTCTGAAGCTTTCCTAGGCGTGCGCCCGGCTCATGAAGTGGACTACTACGTCATTGCCTCACCGGCAGCGGCGTACTTCAAAGGCGGCATTGAGCCGGTC
This sequence comes from Halomonas sp., assembly GCF_017515565.1. Taxonomy (GTDB): domain Bacteria; phylum Pseudomonadota; class Gammaproteobacteria; order Pseudomonadales; family Halomonadaceae; genus Vreelandella. The sequence continues at coordinate 44,179 of NZ_JAFWFN010000031.1, read as the reverse complement.
TCTATTTGGCTCTCGTCCCATTACAAGCGCGCGGCTCCAGGCGGCACCGGCTTTGCCAAGTGTGGCGGCAACTACGCAGCATCGCTGGCAGCGCAAAAAGAAGCTGCCGCCAACGACTGCAGCCAAGTAGCGTTCTTAGACGCTGCCGAAAACAAATGGGTCGAAGAGCTAGGCGGCATGAACCTTTTCTTTGTTTATAAAGATGGCCGTATTGTCACTCCCCGGCTTACCGATACTATCTTGGAAGGCGTTACCCGTAACTCCGTACTCACCCTGGCCAAAGACGCAGGTTTAACTCCAGAAGAGCGCCCGATCAGCATCGATGAATGGCGTGAAGGCGCAGCGTCAGGTGAGATTACCGAAGTGTTCGCCTGCGGCACCGCAGCGGTCATTACCCCGGTCGGCGAGCTAGTCACCGAAAACGAGCGTATTCGTTTGCAAGGCGACGGCAACAACGAGATCGCCAAGCGTATCCGCAAAACGCTGCTCGACCTGCAGTATGGCCGCAGCGAAGATAAGTACGGCTGGCTCACTCGGTTGGTATAAATCCGTTAGTATCAACCAACTAGTATCGCCCAGCGCCCCACCGCCGCTTGCAGCGGCGGTGGGCTTTTTGGGACGAGCTGGAACCGCTGGAGCCACCGATGGCACGTATCGACTTCTATATCCTTCCCGACACGACCCTGGAAGCGCGCCTGCAGTTTGCTTGCAAGCTCGCCGAAACCATCCACCGCAAAGGGTATCGGTTGCACCTTCACTGCGAAGACAAAACCCTGGCCGAACAGGCCGACGAAGCGCTGTGGAATTTCCGCGAAGATGCCTACCTGCCCCATGCGTTGGAAGATAGCGAGATGGCCGCCAGCGTGCCTATCACCTTGGGCTGGCAGCAGTTGCCAGTGCCCAAAGCAGAAACCGCACTGCTGAACTTACATCCCGACATCCCTGAAGGCGTAGAGCGCTATGCTCGCATTGCCGAGATCATCAATCAGCACCAACAAGTGCTGGTCGCCAAACGCGCCTGCTGGCAGCGCTATAAAGAAATGGGGCATGAGGTGGTGCCGCATAAGCTGGGGTAAATAGCCGGGAAGACCCTCCACCAGAAACACGTGACCCCGCACTTGGCGGGGCCATCAACAGACGTTAGGCAATCGCTATGAGTGCGGCCAGGCAGTCTTAGCCTTAGCCTCCCTGTTGCTGTTGCTGCATCTGCTCCTGCATCTGTTGTTGCATTTGCTCCTGCTGTTGAGCCATGGCCTCATCCAGTTGATCGCGCTGCTCCTGAGTGAATACGCCTTCGATCTGAGACTGAATGATGACGCTATCAGCGGTCATCTCGGCCGTTAGGTCACCAAGGCGCTCCGCGTCCGCGCGAATGGCAGCTTCATCGTAATTGGGACCCACCTGCTCGCCGAGTTGCTGTTGCAACTGCTGGGCTTCCTGCTCCTTGCTACTGATTTCATCTTGCACCTGGGTCAAGAGGTTGCTCAACTCTACTTTCTGTCCTTCATTCAGATCCACCATTTCATCAAGTTGATTAACTTGGTCATCGACACTGGGGGTGGCACCACCCATTTGCTGGGCCATGGCGGGAACACTGAATACCAGTGCTGCGACTGCTGGAACGAAAAGCTTAGCTAGGTGCATAAAAACTCCAATTGCGTACAACAAAATGTATTCCTCCTACCCGACACAATGCTGACGGGTCTTGCGATAACCCTATATGTCCCTATGACCAACCACCTACACAGCAGAAACCACAAAGCTCTTTATGGTAGCGACTCGTCTTGGCTACGGGCTCCCAAGGTGGCTAATCAACAAGGCCAAAAACAGGCTAACTGTCGATACCTTCCTGATCCGACAGTACTGTTTTCAAAAAATTCGTTGTGACGGCAAATTGTTGATTACCATTAGCCTTGCCGCGCCATTTCCACACATGGAGAAGTAAACGTGTTCACGCGCTACCCGCTTGTTACGATCGTCATCGCCCAGCTATTGGGTACCTCGCTGTGGTTTAGCGTGAATGGCGTTGGCTTGGCACTTCAGGATGCCGTGGGCCTCAGTGAGGGCGACTTAGGACTGCTCACCATTGCCGTACAGGCGGGCTTTATTACCGGCACCCTGTTAATTGCCACCACCGGGCTTGCCGACCGTGTCCGTGCCAGTCACTTGTTTGCCGCCTCGGCAGTGCTGGGCGCATTGATTAACGCCGTTTTTATCGGCGTGGCCGAAAGCGTCAGTTTAGCGGCGGTGGCGCGGTTTTTAGTTGGGCTATGCCTTGCAGGTATCTACCCGCTGGGCATGAAGTTGGTGGTGAGCTGGACGCCCACCCACGCAGGCGCCGCCCTCGGCTGGTTAGTAGGCATGCTTACCCTGGGCATTGCCTCGCCGCATCTATTGCGAGGGCTTACGCTGCACTTGCCGTGGCAGTGGCCGCTGCTGCTGGCCTCTGCCCTGGCGCTGTTCGCCGCCTTCATGATTTTCAAACTAGGCGTTGGGCCGCATCTACCTGCCAAAGCCAGTGGCGGGCGCCCCTGGGCGGGGCTTGCTGCCTTCAGACAACAGCGCTTCCGCGCTGCGTCGCTGGGCTACTTTGGTCACTGCTGGGAGCTGTACGCCCTGTGGGCGCTCGTGCCGTTTTTAGTCGCGAGAGAGCTTGAACGACTCACCGCAGCGCCCGGCTTGCAGCCATGGGTGAGCTTTGCGGTCATTGCCCTTGGCCTGCCCGGCTGCGTTTGGGCTGGCCGCTGGAGCCGCCGCGTGGGCAGCGCGCGGGTAGCCTTTGTGGCGCTAACCATTTCCGGCACGCTTTGCTTGGTCTATCCACTCTTAGCTGGCACATCACCCTGGCTACTGCTGGCACTTTTGGGGGTTTGGGGCATTAGCGTAATTGCCGACTCGGCGCAGTTTTCCGCGCTGGCGTCAGCCGCTGCCCCACCCGAGCGGCTGGGTTCGGCCCTTGCCATGATGAACGCCATCGGCTTTGGCTTAACGATTCCCTCTATCGCCTTGGTCACCGCCCTGTGGGCAACCCAAGGGCCCTGGGTGATCTGGTGGCTGCTGCCGGGGCCTATATTCGGGCTGATCGCGATGAAAGAGTTGATGCAGCACAATTTAAGCCTCAAATCTCACTGACCCTGGTATTGAACTTTGCTAAGGTAGCTCGCTTATTGAAACACCAAGGGGATCTACCCATGCAAAGCTCATTTAACTTAGCCGTTTTGAGCACTGAGCGGCATGGCGGCTTGATGTGGAAACGTTACACCTCTTATCAGTTTGCTAGACACCAGCTTAGAATTCCGCTTGCGGAGGCTGAAATCGCCCAAGCAGCAGCTTGGCTGCCGGTTGCCTTTGTATTTATAGATAATTCTTGGCAGGCGGTCGCGCTGTGCAGCTTGGATGAAAGTACCAACTACTTGATTGACGACCAAGGGCGATGGCGAAGCCCCTATGTACCTTCCGCTCTGCGTGGTCACCCGTTTGGCATTCGTCCTGAGCAACCTGATCAGCTGTGTATCGACGAAACCGCCGAGGAAGTGATTGATCAGTATGATGCTGAGCCTTTTTTTAATCAGAACGGAGATTTGGCAAATTTTCCAAAGCAAGTACATGCATTTTTGCAACAGCGCTTGCGTAGCTGCCAGACGCTGTCGCTCAAAGTGGCAATGCTTGATCAAGCAGCACTGCTAATGCCCTGGCAACCTGATGAGTACACTGGCGCTGTCCCGCTTTACCGCATTGATGAGAAAAAATGGAATCGCCAAACAGGGAAAGACATAGCGGGCTGGTGGAAAAAAGGCCTAGTCCCCGCAGTTTACGCACATATGATGTCTCTGCCTAACCTGCAGACATTGAAACTGCGCCAGCGCTCCCCACAGGCTGGGCAAGCACAAGTCAAGACAGCGACAGACTCGCCGCTGAGCGATTTAAGAGAAGCCATGGCAACCGAGCAGGACTACCACTGGCCAACACTATGACACGCCGATGCTTTGCCTGAGCCACCTTTACTAATAACACGATCAATACAATAGGTAACCGAATGGCGTTTAGCCACTCTTCCCAAGCCCCTCTGTGCAAAATACCCTCACTCACGGCAGCCTTGCGCGTTAGCGCAACTCTTAGCTTGTTAAGCGTCGTGATGTTTTATCAGCCCACTTTACACGCTGAATCTGATGTTATAGTGACAACAACAGCTTCTGCTCTACCTGTGTCCTCGTTAGAGGGACCAGTTTTTTCGGAAGCTCTGCGTAAACAGTTAGATGGTTTCTATTGGCAGGAAGCAGCATCTCCAAACACAGCAGAAGGGCTTGCCCTATTAAAGCAGCACCTTCACGAGGCGCTAGAGCAACAGCCGCGCATTCAATCGCAGCGCTCCCGTGAGCGGGAGTCCATTTTACAGATTGATGAAGTTCGCGCCGCACGACGCCCGCAGGTGAACGCAGGCCTTGAGTATCGCAATGATATTCAACGAACAGACTCGCTTCCAGACCGTGGATCAAGGGTTGATGCCGTAGTTACGCTTAGCCAGCTACTGCTCGACTTTGGAGCCAGTGGAGAGCGGCTACGCGCTGCTAATCTCACAGCCGATGCGGCTTTCTGGCAAACCCAGGCCAGCATAGAAGAAGAAGTCTTATACGCTATCCGCGCCTATTTGGATGTAACACGCATTAATACGCAGCTTGCCCTGGCAGAGCACAACTTCATCCAGCACCAACGAATTTTTGACGACGTCCAAGCGCGACGCGACGCAGGTGCCGGGGCTCGTGCAGATGTGCTGCGCGCCAAAAGCCGCTTGAGCGATGCCCGGTCGCGCCAGATATCCCTGGAAGGCGAACTCGCTCGTGCTGCTAACGTATATCAAGAAGCCTTCTTTCGCGCTCCCACCTCGTTACCGCTAACACAAGCGTCAGCGCTACTAACCTCGATGGATATAGAGCAGCTGCTGGACGAGTCATTAGCCCGCAACGCCTCCCTGAGAAGTGGTCTGCTTTCCAGCCAAGCCAGTGACGCAGAAGCAATTGCCGAGTCTAACGCTCGCTGGCCACGTTTAAGCGTTGCGGTTGAAGGGCGTCAATTTGATGTGAACGACTTCTCCGATGCCGATAACGATGTCTCGCTACTGTTTAATGTTGACTACACCCCCTACAGCGGTGGGGCCACCTCCTCTCGTATTGCGCAAGCAGAAGAACGCCTGCTGCAAAGTGAGTTTGACCAACAGACGCTCAGGCGCGAGTTAGAACGTGAGGTTCGGTCTGCGCATACCGACACTACTACTCGTTTAGCCGAGCTAAAAGCGCAAACCGCTACCCTTGATTCAGAGGAACAAGCACTGCTTGCCTACCGAGAGCAGTTTAGTATCGGCCGAAGCAGCATTAACGACCTGCTAGATGCACAGCGAGACCTTTTCCAAGCGGCAGCTGAACTTGTCAATCGTCGCACACGCTGGGAAGAAGCCAATTTCGAGAAACTAGCCGTCACTGGTCAGCTACTCGACGCCATGGAGATTCGTGTTGAACCACAAGAGTAACTCTCAACCTTCGTTCGCGGCTGAGCCTGATGACGAATTGCCAAACGATTCACTCGAGGAGTGCTTGATTTTTATAGCACGCCACCTTGAGCTGCCTGTTTCCTCCTCTGCCATACGAGCAGGAAGAGTAGGGCTGGACTCCCCGCTTGACCCTCATAGTTTTATTGAAGCCGCGGAACGCCATGGCATGGTCGCAGCGCTTGGCGAGCATTCATTAGAACAGCTCAGTTCATCATTGCTTCCGACAGTTGCACTACTTAAAAATGGCCGTGCAGTCGTTATCATTGATCGCCCCAATGCAGATAAGTTAGCCGTCTATGACCCATCATTGGGGGAGCATCCGATAACGCTACCTATCTCCTCCCTAGATAACGACTTTATTGGTCATATTATTGCCGTACAGGCCCGTTACCGCCCAGTGGACCACAGCAATGAGCCGCTAATACAGGGCGGCCATTGGTTTTGGAGCGCACTCTCCTCCAATCGCTGGATTTACACCCAAGTCATCATGGCCGCCGCGCTGACTAACTTTCTCGGCCTTTCCACCTCGCTGTTTATTATGGTGGTGTACGATCGTGTACTGCCAAATGAGGCCATTGAGTCGCTTATAGCGCTCACTATTGGTGTCGGCATTGCCCTACTATTTGATTTCTTAGTAAAAACATTGCGACAGCTGTTTATCGAACGTGCCGGGCAGCAAGCAGACCTACGAATGGGCCGGCGTATTTTTGACCACGTTCTCAACCTACAGATGAGCGCCAAACGTGGTTCCACCGGCGGTTTTGCCAACACACTGCGCGAGTTTGAAACACTACGTGAGTTTTTCGCTTCAGCGTCGCTGGTCGCTATCGTTGACCTTCCTTTTATCTTTTTGTTTATTTGGGTAATTTATCTAATAGGCGGGCCGCTATTTATCATTCCGCTTATCGCTGTGCCATTGGTACTAATCATCGGCATCGCCGTTCAACCTTTCCTAAAGCGCTTATCGGGCCAAGCTTTTGAAGAGAACCGCTCCAAGCAAGGCGTGTTGATTGAAGCCGTCGCGGGTCTAGAAACTATTAAAGCCAGTGGTGCTGCTCCCATGATTCGTGAGCGTTGGGAGGATAGCGTTAAGCACCAATCAGAGGTGGGCCGTCGCGGACGGGCAATCCAACAATTCGCGCTTAATGCTACCGCGTTTGCCCAGCAAGTCGCCCAAGTAAGTATCGTCGTGTATGGGGTATTTCTGGTAGGCGATGGAGTTATTTCCATGGGTGCGATGATTGCGAGTGTAATTTTAACCGGAAGAACGTTAGCCCCTCTTGCTCAACTGGCTCAGACCATGACGCGAATTAACCAAGCACGCACGTCTTATCGCGCCCTGGATCAGCTAATGGCCATGCCATCAGAGCGCCCTGCAGGGCGCCACTACCTTAGCCGCCCCACGCTAACGGGCAAGATAGCACTTCAAGATGTCTCGTTCCGCTATCCAGAGCAAACCATTGATGCTCTTACTGGAATTAACATCACCATTAAACCTGGAGAAAAAGTCGCACTGCTTGGCAAGGTCGGCTCTGGCAAAAGCACGTTAGCTAGACTTCTGCTTAGCATCTACCAGCCGGAGCGAGGTGCCGTTTTAGTCGATGATACCGACATCCGCCAACTTGACCCGGCGGACTTGCGCCACAGCCTAGGTAGTGTTTTGCAGGAAGCGTGGCTATTTTCTGGAACCGTGCGCCAAAACATTGCTATTGGTGCGCACCATCCTACCGATGAGCAGGTCTTTAAAGCCGCTAAGCTCGCCGGGGCCCATGAGTTTATCTCCCGTCATCCCCACGGCTACGACATGAAAATTGGCGAGAGAGGTGAAGGATTATCCGGCGGGCAACGTCAACTTATCTGTTTGGCGCGAGCACTGCTGGGGTCACCTCCCATCCTGTTAATGGATGAGCCGACCAGCGCGATGGATATTCAAACTGAAAAGGAGGTCATCGCTCGCTTGAAAGAGGCCTGCCAAGATAAAACATTGATCATGGTCACCCATCGCACTAGCCTTCTTGCGCTGGTAGACAGGGTCATCGTGCTAGACCAAGGCAAAGTAGTTGCCGATGGCCCCAAGCGCGACATCATGCGTCCCGTAGAGGCACGCCAAACCAGCGTTACAGGCGCGGGAGATGCCTCGTGAAAGGACAACGTAACGTTGATTTCGAACATTTTGTTCGCCATGGTAAAGCGCGCAGACCCATTGCCGGCAGCGTGCTCCTTTTTAGCATCATCGCCTTTTTGGTCATCGGTTTCATCAGGGCGTATTTCACTGAAATCGATGAAGTGACGCGGGGCCAAGGTAAAGTTGTGCCCTCCCGTAGCCTTCAGGTGATTCAGAGCCTGGAGGGTGGCGTAGTTACTGAGATTCGTGCCCGGCGAGGCGACTATGTGAGCGAAGGCGATATTCTACTCGTATTGAGCGGTGGCACCCTGGAAGGTGAGTATGAAGAGAGCCTTCAGCGTTTTCGTGCCTTACAGGTACGCATGCATCGCCTGGAGGCAGAAATCAATGATGAAGACTTAGCATTCAATGACGAGCTTTTGCTCAATGCACCTAGCGTCGTCGCCAGCGAAACGCGCCTTTATTATGGGCGTCGTATAGAGCTGAACTCAGAGCTTCAAGTACTTGAGCGCCAAGGCTTTCAGCGCCAACAAGAGCGTGCGGAACTGGAAGCTGCGCTCAGTACGGCCCGCTCGGGTGTTGTGTTGGCAGACCGGGAACGGGCGATTATCCAGCCCCTCGCCGAGCGCGGGATTGAGCCCGAAACATCACTGCTTCAGGTTCAGAGAACACTTAACGATCTTCGCGGTGACGTGGCGCGCCAAGAGAGTGCGATTCAACGGGTAATTGCCTCCATTGATGAGATTGAAGACCGCAAAACAGCCGCGCGAAATGCCTACCAAGCGGATGCCTTGGCGGAGCTAAGTGACGCCACCTCGCAGGCCGCTGAACTGGAAAAAGTGCTACCGGGTCGTGCTGACCAAGTAGCACGAACCAATATACGCTCCCCCGTGGAAGGGATCGTCAACCAGGTGCATATCAGCACAGTAGGAGGCGTAGCCGCCTCTGGCGAGCCTCTCATTGAAGTCGTACCCGCTGACGATGCACTCGTCATCGAGGCACACATTCGCCCAGCGGATATCGCCTTTCTTTACCCCGGACAGCCCGTGTTAGTAAAACTCACTGCCTATGACTTTGCCCGGTATGGCGGTCTTGAAGGCGAACTGATCACTATCGCTGCCGACGCCGTGGAAATGCCCGAAAGCGGTGAATTGATGTACCCAGTCGAAGTACGTACTGAAGGCTATCTTTATGATGCCGACGACCAACCCCTCACTATCATCCCCGGCATGGTCGCTGAAGTGGATATTCTTAGCGGCAAGCGCAGCGTACTCGAATACTTAATGGAACCAGTGGTAAAAGTGCGCGATCGCGCATTGCGGGATTAATTAATCAGCATGTATTGAAAACGCATAAAAAATAAGCTAATTAGAATGAGTCGGCGTCATTACGCCACCGCTGACTCCACCATACTGGTAGATACAAACTTCTTGGACGGATACGTCCGTTCCAAGCCATCAAAGCGCCTACGTCTAGGCCAAGCTTTATCCGAAAGAGCTGGGTAAGGCTTCAAAACAAAGGGAACGTCAACACATGGATACGCAGTACACTGTTGAATCATCAAGTAAACACAGCGGCCACTCATTGACAGCTCGTTTACACTTTGCCCGCCAATGGATGGCAAAGCATCAGCGCAAGTTTGCTAAAGGAGGGATTGCCACCAGCTTGACCCTGCCGCTGATGGCGCAGGCCGCGATGCAAGATGGCGATATCGTTATCGAACAGCTAGACGGTGTTGCCAACGCTAGCACCCAGGCTGATGGCAGCCTGGTGCTGGAATTAAGCGACGGCCGCATTTTAGAGATCCCAGCACAGCACGTTAGCCAAAGCGAAGGCCAAACCCTGGTCAACGCTCAAGCGCTTCAGCAAGCTGAAGCAGATGCCTGGGTGCGCTTGGATACGCTGCCTGATATTGAAGACGTTGCGCTCAATCAGGATGGTAGCGTTACCGTTACTCAGACTGACGGTTCACAGCACACCCTGGCAGAGGGCACCACCAGAACGACAGACGGTCAAGTAGTGGGTGATACCACGGCGCTGACCGAGCAGGGTTTATTATCAGCTGAGAGCTACGCAAGCGTTTTACCAGACAGCGCAACCACGGTTCCAGGTGGTAGTGTGATTACGCAAGCAGGCTACAACATAACCCCCGGCATGGTGGCAGGGGCAGGCGCCATCGCGGTGGGTGGCATAGCCATTACCGCCAACAACTCAAGCAGCTCAGATAGCTCCGGTAGTGCCAGCAGCCAAGAAAGCACCCTCAGGCTCGACGATGATGCTGACTTTGACACCCTTGACCTCGAGGGGGTGGATACCATCATCAGCAGCAGCGGCAGCACGCTCTCGGCAACTAGCGATCAGTTAGATGGTTTTGAAGGCGTTATTCAAGGAAGCGGCGACCTTCGCATTGCAGTTGAAGATGGATTTGAAGAAAACGTCACGATAAAGATCGAACTCGAAGGGGGCAATGTTACCTTCACCTTCACCGAAGGTGGTACTTTAGTGCTTTCAAGCGAAAGCGTAATGACACTGGACGGCGCCGACCTATTCGTGACTGGCGGCACCTTGGACGTTTCCAATATTGAGGGTGCCGAGAATTTCTCTGGGGTGAACAACGTCACCTTGAACTCTGGTCTTATCGTCAACGTTGACCAACTGGCGAGTCTGGAGAAAATTTCTACAGGAACAGACACTGAGAGCTCGTTCAATGTCGTGATCCGCAGCCAGCAGGACCTTGACACGCTTTCTTCGCTGGATCTCTCCGGGAAATTCTCAGATGATGATGGGCTCAGCGTCAGCTTTAAAGTTGAGGCAGGCTCTACATTTGACCAGCGCACTCTTGAAAACAGCCTGAAAGAGCAGGAAAACTCACTTAGCGAGAGCATTGGCAAGACGGTTAGCATAGAGTCCTCGCCCCTTACTCCTTTTGACTTCTCCGGCTCACCGAGCATCGATAGTGTACGCCAATACCTCTCCGCGCTGACCAACGAAGACATTGGTGACAACGGCGACAACATCCTGTACGGCGAGCTCACTGACATCACGCTCAGCACCGACGAGACAGTTACGGTTCAAAAGATTCCGGGGAAAGACAATCTCGTCTACCTAGAAGATGGCATCAACTACCACACGCTGGATAACGGTCTGACGCTTGTCACCATCGAGTTCCTGGAAGCCAACACCGAAACCGAGGAGCTAACCGACTGGGGCTATACTCAGTGGCTCGTCTTTGATGAAGATGGCTTCATCACTCAAAGCAACTCTTTCTTCCCGGAGCCTGGAAACATCATCGCCGCCGTGCAGAATGATGACCCCAGCACGGTCTACTTCCAGTCTCTGCATATCGACGTTGAGAATGGAGAGATCTCTTACCCGGACCCGAACAAGCTTTTCACGCTTTACAGCCTCTCTAGCGACAATCTGCTTGCCACCCTAAGCAGCGTTGAAGGCGATAATAACAGCCTGATTGGCGCAGACAGCGTAACGGCAGTGCTGACTCTGGGCGCTGAAGATCTCGGCTTCACCCCCGGCGACAATGAAGATGTCTTCCTCGACAAGGTGAGCTTTGATGGTGAAACCGGCAAGCTGCTGGTTGCCAAAAACGACACCAATGGCGATGAATCATTTTATTTAGTAGCTATCGATACCAGCAGTGATAGCGGACAGGCCACAGAGGTAATCGACCTCACAAGTTTTGGCATTTTTGACGATATGGCGGCTGCTCTCCGGGCCTTTGACATCTACGAAGGAGATGGACTCGATCTCCCCTCCAACGACAGTCCCATTTCAGATAGCGGCAGTATCGACCCCGACAGCAGCTATGACCTTGACTGGATTTCAGCTCGCCTTGCTTTTTCCGGCTTCATTGGCGAAGAAGAAGTCTCTTTCAACAGTGCCGCCGAATTTATCTCAGGAGATACAGCAAACTTTTCGAGCCTCAACTTTGGAATTGAAGCAAACCTAGAGTTCTCAGACGTTGCTCAATGGGGGGTCGAAAATGGAAGTGCTGTCTTTATTGAGGACAACAGGATGCCTGCCGAATGGGGCAGCAGCGCCACAAAATTAATTGGAAGCCACTTCAGCGACATTTTGATTCATGACCCTAACATGAATAACTCCATTCGAGGCTTGGGAGGCGATGACCTCATCCTAATTTTTGACGAGCCAGAGTTCGGCGAGATCAGCAACAACACCATTGTTTTTGAGCCAACTGCATCTCAAAACGGAACCGACATTATCTTGGGCTTTAATACTGGCTCAATCGAAAATGGCGGCGACCTGATCAGCATTGCCAACACCGATCTTTCACTTCAGATTGTTAGCGACAACGACACGCTGGGCGCAGACAATAACTTGATGGTTTTCACCAGCGGGAACGTCCAGGATGCCATCACATCTCTGAATAGCTTAGGGCTGGAGAATGGCGAAGTGATTTATTTCGTCGCCAACTCCGATAACGGAAGCAGCAACATTATCCAGCAGCTTTCCAATGAACTCCCTGAAGTCAGCACATCTGGTGCTCAGCTAGTGCGTTTTGAAGCTGGTAGCAGTGACCACGAGACCCTGGCGCTGTTTAACGGCATGGAGGGCTCCTTGGCCGACTTCGGCGAAGAGAACATCCAGAGCTACAACAGTACGACTGTGTAAGTTCCCGCGTTCGCCCCCTACAGAAGCCCGCCTCGTGCGGGCTTTTTTGCCGCACCCACCCCTGACGCCCCCCCCCTTCCCGCGCTATACTTGTCGCCATTTTGCATCCTCGACCAATGAATTCGATACCTCGCCACGCGGGGCATCTCTGCTGTGAGTGATTCCATGGAAAAGACCTACCAACCCGAACAGATCGAAACCCACTGGTACGAGCGCTGGGAAGCCGACAACCGTTTTGCCCCCTCCGGCCAGGGCACGCCGTCTTCGATTATGATTCCGCCGCCCAATGTGACCGGCAGCCTGCACATGGGCCACGCGTTCCAGGACACCATTATGGATACCCTGACGCGCTGGAAGCGAATGCAGGGTAACAACACCCTGTGGCAGGTAGGTACCGACCACGCGGGCATCGCCACGCAAATGCTGGTGGAGCGCAAACTCGCCTTAGAGTCGGGCAAAACTCGCCACGATCTCGGCCGTGATGCGTTTATCGATAAAGTATGGGAGTGGAAACACGAGTCTGGCGGACATATTACCCGCCAGCTACGCCGCATGGGCGCCAGCGTTGATTGGAGCCGCGAACGCTTCACCATGGATGACGGCTTCTACAAAGCCGTGCAAGAAGTGTTTGTGCGCCTACACGAAGAGAAGCTGATCTATCGTGGTAAGCGTTTGGTCAACTGGGACCCGACGCTGCACACCGCTATTTCCGACCTGGAAGTGGAAAACAAGGAGCAGCAAGGCAGCTTCTGGCACTTCCGCTACCCGCTAGCAGATGGTGTCAAAACCGCCGATGGTAAAGATTACGTTGTCGTGGCCACCACCCGCCCGGAGACCCTGCTGGGCGATACCGGCGTTGCGGTTAACCCCGACGACGCGCGCTACGCATCCTTGGTCGGCAAGTTTATTGAGCTGCCGCTGGTCGGCCGCCGTATTCCTATCGTTGCTGACGAACACGCCGATATGGAAAAAGGCTCCGGCTGCGTCAAGATCACCCCCGCCCACGACTTCAATGATTATGAAGTCGGCAAGCGCCAAAATCACCTGCTGATCAACGTCTTCTCCAAAGATGCCACCATCCTTGAGCGCGCTGAAATTTTCGATCTGAAAGGTCAGCCGCAGCCGGATGCAGATGCAACCCTACCTGCCAAGTACGCAGGGCTTGACCGCTTTGACTCGCGTAAGCAGATTGTTGCCGACATGGACGCCTTGAGCCTGCTGGAGAAAGTCGAAGCCGTTAACAACACCCTGCCCTATGGCGACCGCTCTGGCGATGTCATTGAGCCGCTGCTCACCGACCAGTGGTTTGTGGCCGTGGAGTCTCTCGCCAAGCCCGCCATTGAGGCAGTGGAAAACGGCGACATCCAGTTCGTGCCGAAGAACTACGAAAACATGTACTTCGCTTGGATGCGTGACCTGCAAGACTGGTGTATCTCCCGCCAGCTGTGGTGGGGCCATCGCATCCCGGCCTGGTACGACGCCGAAGGCAATGTTTACGTTGCCCGCACGGAAGAGGAAGCCCGCGAGAAGCATGGCCTGGGCGACGATGTAACGCTTACCCAAGACGAAGACGTCCTCGACACCTGGTTCAGCTCGGGCCTGTGGACGTTTGGCACGCTAGGCTGGCCGGAAAAGACCCCAGAACTGGAAACCTTTCACCCCTCCAGCGTACTGGTGACCGGTTTTGACATCATCTTCTTCTGGGTTGCCCGGATGATCATGATGACCCTCAAGTTCACCGGCGAAGTCCCCTTCAAAACCGTTTATGTGCACGGTTTGGTACGCGACGGTCAGGGCCAGAAAATGTCCAAATCCAAGGGCAACGTACTGGACCCCATCGATCTGATCGACGGCATCACGCTAGATGAGCTGCTGGAAAAGCGCACCGGCAATATGATGCAGCCGAAACAGGCCAAGGCGATTGCCAAAGCCACCAAAGACGAATTTAAAGACGGCATTGAAGCCCATGGCACCGATGCGCTGCGCTTTACGTTCCTCTCCCAAGCCACCACCGGGCGCGATATCAAGTTTGATATGAACCGCCTGGATGGCTACCGCAACTTCTGCAATAAGCTGTGGAATGCTTCACGCTACGTACTGATGAACGCCGAAGGCGAGGATTGCGGCGCAGACGGTGGCGAGGTTGAGCTTTCCCTGGCCGACCGCTGGATTATTTCCCAGCTACAGAAAACCGAAGCCCAGGTCACCAAAGCGATGGACGAGTACCGCTTCGACCACGCTTCCCAAGCGCTGTATGAGTTTGTCTGGAACGAGTACTGCGACTGGTATCTGGAACTTTCCAAGCCGGTATTGTGGGAGGATGACGTACAGGGAAGTACTAATGCCGCGGGAGACAGGACGTCGGGAACGGCGGAGCTAGCAAAACGCAAGCGTGGCACACGCCGCACGCTGGTGCGTGTACTTGAAGCGATTCTGCGCCTTGCCCACCCAATGATGCCTTATATCACCGAAGAGATTTGGCAGCGCGTGTCGCCGCTGGCAGGCGTTTATATGGGTGACGATGCATCAATCATGCTGCAAGCTTGGCCAGAAGCCGACGAAAGCAAAATCGACGATCAGGCCACCCTGGATATCGAGTGGCTGAAAGGCGTGATTATCGCCGTTCGTAACATCCGCGCCGAGATGAACATCGCCCCCGGCAAACCGCTGGACGTGCTGCTCACCAAAGGCAAGCCGGAAGACGCCGAACGCTTGGAAAGCAACCGCCACTTCCTGGCTAAGCTAGCCAAACTGGAAAGCGCCACTTGGCTCGCCAACCCAGACGACGCACCGCTCTGCGCAACGCAATTAGTGGGCGACATGGAAGTATTGGTGCCTATGGCGGATCTGATCGACAAAGACGCCGAGCTCAAACGCTTAGCCAAAGAAATTGAAAAGCAGGACAAGCTAATCGGCGGCATTGAGAAGAAGCTCAGCAACGACGGCTTTATCGCCAAAGCGCCGGTTTCCGTGGTGGAAAAAGAGCGTGGCAAACTCGCTGAATTCCAAGCCGCCAAAAAGCTGCTGGAAGAGCAACAGGCGAAGATCGCGGCGCTGTAGAGTGAACGGTTAGCTAGACTAAAGACGGCACCCGAGGGTGCCGTCTGCATTTTGCTCACACTAACGCCGCACACGAACCCCGAGTCGAATCTATGGCAAAAACGGTTGCGAGGCCTATTGCAAGGACTATGGCAAGGACTATGGCCAAAACAGTGCTGTCTCTAGCGATAATCTATGCCCTGTTGGTGGCACTGATGTGGGCCTTCCAGGAGCGCCTGCTGTACCTGCCTAACGCTGGCCGCGAGCATATTACCACGCCGGCCGACCGAGGTCTGGCATGGGAGGCGGTGACCCTGACCACCGAGGACAACGTGGCCCTGGATGCTTGGTGGGTACCCGCCCCGGAACCTCGCGCTAGCCTGCTGTTCTTTCACGGTAATGCGGGCAATATTTCCCACCGGCTTGAGAGCATCGTCCAGTTCCAGAGGCTGGGCTTGTCGGTATTGATCGTCGATTACCGTGGCTATGGCCGCAGCGAGGGCAGCCCATCCGAGGCAGGCACGGCGCTGGATGCTCGCGCCGCTTGGCACTGGCTGCGTGATGAGGCTGAAACTGAGGCCGACGCGATCATCTTATTCGGCCGTTCACTGGGCGCGGCAGTGGCCGCTGAGCTCGCCGCCAACCTTGAGCAGCACGCGGCTCCTGCAGCGGTGATCCTTGAGTCACCGTTTCGCTCGGTACCAGAACTCGCCCAACAGCTTTACCCCTTCCTACCTGCACGATGGCTGGCACGTATTGATTACCCAGTGGATACCTATGTCACGCAGATATCCGCTCCACTACTGGTCATTCACAGCCGCGACGACGAGATAATTCCCTTTGCTCAAGGTGAAGCGGTGTACCAAGCAGCCCAGGCGCCAAAGCAGCTACTGGAGATTCAGGGCGGTCATAACACCGGCTTTCTTGACAGCGAACCGACCTACTCCGAGGGCATCGACGCCTTTCTACGCGATGCAGTCGGACTCGCCAGGCCCAATCAAGAGTAAGGCTGCCGTGTCGGTTACGTTAGTGTGAATGCATGTCAGCATTTGATAGCACAGACATTGCCCGCTTCTGCTCAGTGCTAAACGCCACCTCAATCATGGCCGCCGCAACGCGCTGCGTCGCAATCGGACGTACCGCTTTTGGTAACAACGGCGCCATCGGCGTAAACAGCTTTTCCGCGATATTTTCCGCAACCCGCCCATCCTCTGGCCGTCCCAACAGCAGCGAAGGCCGTGCAAAAAACACACTTGGCAACCCCAGCGCTTGGATATCCCGCTCCACTTCGCCTTTAACACGATTATAAAAACTGGCAGAACGCGCATTGGCACCAGCCGCAGTGACAACGCCTAGCTGGCTCACACCAGCGAACATACATGCACAGGCAAATGCCAGAACCAGACCATGATCAATAGCGCGAAAAGCCGCTTTACTACCCGCCTTTTTTTTCGTTGTACCTAATGCCACAAAAGCCACTGAACCGGGAGGTATTAAGGCCGCAGCCTGCTCTTCTAAGTTCTCAAAATCAATCACCCGCAGGCTGATGTTAGCGGCAACGGCATCTGGAAAAGCCTGCGACACATCTAACTCACGACGCGACAGCACGATGACAGTGGCAATCTCATCTCGTTGGGTTAACTGGGTGACTAACTGCGTGCCTACAGCCCCTGTTGCGCCCAGCACGATAGCCGTCTCAAACATTTTCTGCGCCTCCTGTTGCGGCGTAATTGGGATAGGTAAAGATAGCGACGTTTTGGCTACCGCGCTCTTCTGCCACGCCTTAATCACTTTTTTCTCATAACCGTGTAAGGTTGGTACAAGAACAGCCACTAACGGCATTGCTAAACTTATACTGACACGGATGACGCTATGCCCACACCTTTAGAGGTACGTTTGCAGGCACTGGAAATGCCCTGCAACAAGCGGGGATCGCTTACCAATCGCTTTCACCAATGGCGGACACCGGGCTTGCTCACGACCATGTGTGGATGCACCGCCATGGCGATGACTGGGTCGCACGGCTGCCCAAACAGAGCCAGATGGATCTAGCGCCCGCAGAGAACCTTGCCTATGAAGCAGCGTGCTACGAGCGCGCCAGCCAGGGAGGACACGCGCCCCGTTTACACGGCACGTTGCCAGTCAGCGACGCCCTGCCCCGTGGCGGGCTGCTGGTGGATGCCATTGATGGCCAACTGGCGCAGCTGCCAGAAGATTTACCGCGTATTGCCGACACCCTAGCCAGCCTGCACCAGCTGCCACTGCCAAGCCAACCCGCTCCTCTACTCGCCCCCAATGACCCTTGGCAGGCCATGCGTGAGGAAGTCAGCCGCCAAGCCGAGTGGCTTGAAAAAGCCGACTTGAGTAGCGCTGTTATTGCACGTGTTCGCGACGAACTGAACGCGCTGCCCACCACGCTACCCGATGCCGAGCGCTGCCTAATCAGCTTTGACACCCACCCCGGCAACTTCCTGGTAACAGCTGAAGGCCGTGCGATTCTGGTGGACTTAGAGAAGTGCCGCTATGGTCTGCCGGGGATTGATCTCGCCCACACCTCGCTTTACACCTCAACCACCTGGGACGTTAACAGCCAGGCAGTGCTCAACCACGATCAGGTAATGGCCTTTTATCAGCGCTGGCAGGCACGTATGGGCAAATCACCCAGCGCGGAAACCCTGGTGGCCTGCCGCCGTGCCACCTGGCTGTGGTCGTTGACCTGGTGCGCCAAGTGGCGCGCCCAGCATTTGCACACTCAGGATACGGAGTATCGCGGCCAGGACTGGTCAGCAGAGTTAACCGATGCCGCCGTCATTGAGCACGTGCGCGATCGGGTTGAGCACTATCTGTCACTGCCCATTATTGAGCTGGTTCATAATGAACTTCTCCACCTAAAAGCGTCTCTATAACCAATTGATTTTACGAGGTGTACGATGAAACCACGCGCTACTCTAGGGGCCGCTGTCGCCACTGCCATGTTGTCACTGGCACTGCCCGCCGCCGCGGCCCCAGATCCAAATGATTGGGAGGCCGTGCTAGAAGCCGCCGATGGTCAAACCGTTTACTGGAACGCTTGGGCGGGTGAAGAGCGTACTAACGCTTATATCAGTTGGGTGGCGCAGCAAGTGAATGCCAAATACGGCGTAGAGCTGGTTCACGTCAAACTGGGCGATACCGCGGAAGCCGTCTCGCGGGTGTTGGCTGAGAAGCAGGCCGGCAACGATGACCAGGGCAGCGTGGATATGATCTGGATTAATGGCGAGAACTTTGCCGCAATGAAAGCCAATGGCCTACTGTTTGGGCCCTGGGCAGATGCCATGCCCTACTACGCGCTGACAGATCCTGACAACACCCCCGCCGTACGCTACGACTGGACCATTCCGGTCGACGGCTTAGAGTCCCCCTGGAGCAGCTCTCAGGTAGTTTTCTATTACGACACTGCACTGGTGGAAAACCATCCCAACAACATGCCAGAACTGCTGGAGTGGACTAAACAGAACCCCGGGGAGTTTACCTATGCCCAAGTGCCTAACTTCCTGGGCAATGCCTTTATTACTCAGGCGTTGCTGGAGCTAAGCGATGCCACGGATATCTTCTATGACCCCATGCAGGACGAGGATTTCGACGCGGCGACAGCACCACTATGGGAGTTTCTCGATGAGCTTCACCCTCACCTGTGGCGCTCAGGGCGTGCGTTCCCTTCCAACAGCGCTGACCTGCGAAGCCTGATGGGCGACAGCGAAATCAGTATTGCGCTGTCGTTTAGCACTACCGAAGCCTCGGGTGCTATCGCTAACTACGAGTTACCCGACACAGTAAGAAGCTACGTGCATGATAGCGGCATGATTGGCAACATGAGCTTTATGGCCATTCCCTACAACGCCCAGCACAAAGCAGGCGCGATGGTGGTGGCCAACTACCTAATGTCGCCAGAAGCCCAGGCGGAAAAACAGGACCCAGAAGTGTGGGGTAGCAACACGGTCTTAGCCATGGAAATGCTCTCGTCTGAGGATCGTGCCTTGTTTGATGATATTGATCTGGGTATCGCGACACTGCCACCTAACGAGCTGGGCGAAGTCCTGGGGCAGCCGCACCCAAGCTGGGTAGATGCCATTGCTGAAGCGTGGCAAGAACGCTATGTGAACTAAGCAATGCTGCTGCGACTAGCCCCTTGGGTAATGATAAGCGTGTTAACCCTGCCGCTAGCGGCAGGGTTGCTCATGGTGATTCTTCCAGCATTTGGCTATTTGCCGGTACTCGGGGGGGATACGTTCCACCTGGAAGCATGGCAAGCCCTTTGGGGGCGCGCTGGCCTGCACCGCTCCGTACTACTGAGCTATTTTAGCGGGCTGATCACCACGCTGGTGGCGCTATTTATCGTGGTGCTATTTCTGGCTGCCAGCCAAGGCACCTGGATCGACCGTGCAATTCGGCGAATGGTCTCACCGCTGCTGGCTATTCCCCATGCGGCCGTGGCGTTTGGGCTCGCCTTTTTGATTGCACCTTCAGGACTCTTCGTTCGCTGGATCTCCCCTGGGCTCACCGGATGGGAACGCCCACCCGACCTGTTGATCGTCAACGACCCATTAGGCCTGGCGCTGATGGCAGGCTTAATCCTCAAAGAAGTGCCCTTTTTGCTGTTGATGAGCCTGGCAGCGCTGCCTCAGTTGCGCCCTGAACAACGTGTCACCCTAGCGCGCTCGCTGGGCTACGCGCCTAGCATTGCCTGGCTGAAGTGCGTTTTTCCTGCGCTTTACCCACTGATTCGCTTGCCGGTTTACGCCGTCATTGCCTATGCCACCTCGGTGGTGGATATGGCGTTGATTCTTGGCCCTACCCTACCACCCACGCTGAGCGTTTCGATTCTCACTTGGTTTAACGACCCTGATTTGAACCGTCGCTTTATGGCCTCTGCCGGTGCCGTGCTGCAGCTCGGCGTTACCCTGGCGGCACTGCTGACCTGGTGGCTTGGCGAGCAGGCTGTCAAACGCGCCAGCCAACGCTGGCTGGCCAACGGCGCGCGTGCCTCAGGGTCAACAGCGGTTGCGTTTGGCGGCCGCGCGTTGCTGTTAACCGTCACTCTGCTGGCGATGAGTGCCTTAGCCGGGCTGGCGCTGTTTTCGGTGGCGGGCTTTTGGCGCTTTCCGGATGCGCTGCCGGGTACGTTCACGCTGAACCACTGGCAGCGCATTCTGCCCAGCGTAGCGACACCGCTGATGAACACGCTGAGTGTTGGGCTAGCCGCGACGCTTATCGCCGCGGTGCTGGTCGTAGCCACATTGGAACATGCAGCGCGCCACCACCTGCCTGCACGGCGTGCGCAATGGCTGCTTTATCTACCGCTTATTGTGCCGCAAGTGGCCTTTCTGTTTGGCTTGGTGGTCGCCGCTGAAAGCGTTGCCATTCGCCCTCAGCACGCCTTGGTGGTGGCCGTTCACCTGCTGTTTGTGGTGCCGTATCTCTATTTATCGCTGTCAGAGGCCTACCGGCGGCTGGACCCACGCTGGGTGCAGGTGGCGCTGTCGCTAGGTGTTCCCCCCTGGCGAGCCTTCTGGCAAGTGCGCCTGCCACTGCTATTGGCCCCGTTACTCACCGCCTGCGCAGTGAGCTTAGCCGTGAGCATCGGGCAGTATTTGCCAACGCTGCTGCTTGGCGGTGGGCGTGTTCCCACCATCACCACCGAAGCCGTGGCCATGGCGTCTGGCGGCAACCGCAGGCTAGTGGCGGTATTGGCACTACTGCAAGCGCTGCTGCCCTTTATTGGCTTTAGTCTGGCACTCTTGATTCCCCGCCTTGTGTGGGCAAAACGCCGCCAAATGCGAGGAGCTACATGACCCCCAACCTTCAAACGCTGCATATCAAACAGATGTCTATCACCCTGGCAGGCGAAACGCTGCTAACAATGCACCGTGACATTGCGCCTGGGGAAGTAGTAACCGTGATGGGGCCTTCCGGCTCGGGTAAATCCACACTGCTGGCCTATCTAGCGGGCTTTTTGTCGCCTGCTTTTCAGGCCCAAGGTGAACTCTATCTTGGCGATAAACGCCTGGACACACTGCCCGCCGAACGGCGCAGCATCGGCCTGCTGTTTCAGGACCCAATGCTATTTCCGCATTTAAGCGTGGAGGGGAATTTGCGCTTTGGTCTGCCACACCGTGCCAATGACAAGCGCCAGCAGGTCGCCCAAGCGCTAGAGCAAGTGGGGCTTTCAGGCTTTGAAGCCCGCGATCCCGCAACCCTTTCCGGCGGCCAGCAAGCTCGCGTGGCACTGATGCGACTACTGCTTTCACAGCCCCGCGCCGTGCTGCTGGATGAGCCATTTTCCAAGCTCGACACGGCACTGCGCCAGGAAATGCGCACCCTGGTGTTCGGCCAGTTGCGGGCCGCGGGCCTGCCCACGCTGCTGGTCACCCACGATGAAGCCGATGCCAATGCCGCTGGAGGGCCAATCATTGCCCTTGGTTAACCCAGGCGCTGAACCGCCTACGCTTAGTATTGTGATTCCGATGCTCAATGAGGCGGCGGGGATAGAAGCCGCGTTGACGCCGCTGCAACCGCTGCGGGAGACAGGCGTAGAAATCATTGTGGTGGATGGCGGCAGTCAAGATAGCAGCATTCAAATCGCCACTCCGCTGGCGGATCGAGTGCTCAGCAGTACGCCAGGGCGAGCACGGCAAATGAACCTGGGCGCAGAACACGCGCGCTCATCGGCGCTGCTGTTTTTACATGCTGATACTAGGCTTCCCGAAGGGGCGATTAACCTGATAACACAAGCGCTAAAAACCAATGCCTGGGGGCGGTTTGATATTCACTTGGAGGGCAAAAGCCGCTGGCTGCCCATAGTTAGCCGGATGATGAACCTACGCTCACGGCTGAGCGGTATCGCCACCGGCGACCATGGCATGTTTCTACGCCGAGAGACGTTTGACGCCGTGGGCGGCTTTCCCGATCAGCCGCTAATGGAAGATATCGCGTTAAGCAAGCGGCTGAAGGCACTTTCTTCCCCCGCCTGCCTACGCACCAAAGTGATAAGCTCGGGCAGACGCTGGGATCAGTTCGGCGCCTGGAGAACCATTCGCCTGATGTGGCGGCTACGTTACCGCTACTGGCGCGGCGTCAGCGCCACTCAATTGGCCAAGGAGTATCGCAATGCCCGTTAAGCCAACCATGCAGCCCCATTTACACCTGCTGGCAAAGGCGCCACTGCCAGGGCAGGCGAAAACGCGCTTAATTCCTTACCTGGGGCCAGAAGGCGCGGCGCAAGCCCATGCCACCATGGTTCGCCACTGCGTTGCTACCGCCTGCCAAGCGTTGGGAGCACGAAACATCACACTATGGACCTCTCTGGAGCATCAGCATCCGTTGTTTCTGGAGCTTCAGGCTCACCACGGCATAGCCCTTGCCGCTCAACAGCAGGGTGACGTGGGAATGCGCGTTCGCCATGCGCTAAATAGTGCGCAAGGCCCGGCGATGGTGATGGGCACCGACTGCCCAAGCATTACCGTTGGCATGCTGAAGCAGTGCAGTGCGGCCCTTGAAAGCGCACCCGTGGTGATTTTGCCTGCCGAAGATGGCGGCTACGGGTTGATTGGCACTCACCACGACCACCCTAGCCTGTTTGAGGATATTCCCTGGGGAACTGAGCAAGTGCTCAAGGTCACCCGTCAACGTCTAGCCGCGCTGGCGCTAGAAGCCATCTTTCCCGACACTATGTGGGATATTGACCGACCAGAAGACTGGCAGCGCTGGCAACAAACTCTGAAAAACGCTTCCAAGGTGTAAGGAATCCGCGCTGTGCGCCACTGATACTTAACGAATGTTCTGCTTCTAACACCACCACGCCCCACCGGAGCCTGCCATGAACCGTCAGCGCCTGCTGATTATCACCCTGCTGCTACTGGCCGTGCTCGGCTTTTACCTGAGCGGCGCCCACACGTTTTTCACCTTGGAAACCCTACAAGCCTACCGCAGCGATTTCCAGGCAGCATTTCAACAGTCGCCTTGGCAAGTGGCGGGGATTTTCTTTGCCGTATATGTGGTGATGACGGCACTGTCGTTACCGGGTGCGACACTTCTAACCCTACTGGGTGGCGCGCTCTTTGGCCTCGGCTGGGGGCTATTGATTATCTCCTTTGCCAGCACCATCGGCGCCACACTGGCCTTTTTAGTTTCGCGGTTTCTGTTTCGCCAGCCGATTGAAAAGCGCTTTCCCCGCCAGTTCGAGACGGTCAATCGTGGCGTGGATAAAGATGGTGCTTTCTATCTCTTCACCCTTCGCCTGGTACCGGTGTTTCCGTTTTTTATGATCAACCTGGTGATGGGGCTCACGCGGCTCAAAACCACCACGTTTTATTGGGTGAGCCAGCTTGGCATGCTGCCCGGCACCGCGGTTTACGTCAATGCAGGCGGCCAGCTCGGCGAACTTGAAAGCTTGGGCGGGATTATTTCTCCCGGGCTTTTAGCCTCGTTTGCGCTGCTGGCGATGTTTCCCTGGATAGCGCGTCGTATTGCGCTACTGGTGCAAAAACGCAATGCCTACCGTGGTTATACTCGCCCATCCCGCTTTGATTACGACATCGTGGTGATTGGCGGTGGCTCGGCGGGTCTTGTTACTAGCTACATTGGCAGCGCCGTAAAGGCCAAAGTGGCGTTAGTAGAAAAGCACAAAATGGGCGGCGACTGTTTAAATACCGGCTGCGTGCCTTCTAAAGCGCTGATTCGCGCGGCTCGCGCCGCCCACGAAATCCGCAATGCAAAACGCTTTGGCATTAGCGCCAGCGAGCCAGAAGTGAATTTCGCCGATGTGATGGGCCACGTTCATCAATCGATTACCGACATCGAACCCCACGATAGCGTCGAGCGCTACTCAGGGCTTGGCGTTACGGTGTATCAAGATCACGCCACCCTAACGTCTCCCTGGGAAATTAAAGTGGGCGAGAAAACCCTGACCGCTCGCCATATCGTGCTGGCCACCGGTGCACGCCCCCGTGTGCCTTCGCTTCCTGGCATTGAACACGCACCGATTCTCACCTCAGAAAACTTATGGTCGCTTACCGAGCTGCCTAAACGCTTGGTCGTACTGGGCGGCGGTGCGATTGGCTGCGAGCTAAGCCAAAGCTTTGCCCGCTTAGGCAGCCACGTAACGCTAGTGGAAGGCGCGCAGCAGCTGCTTAGCCGTGAAGACACGGAAGTGGGCGAGCACGTTGAGCATACCCTCACCCAGGAAGGTGTGACCGTGATGACCAGCGCCAAAGCGCTGGAGGTCTGCCAAGACGGTCAGGCACACCAGCTGGTGGTGGAACATAATGGCGAACGGCTCACTGTTGAATTCGACTACCTGCTGGTGAGTGTTGGCCGCCAAGCCAACGTGGAAGGCTTAGGGCTGGAAGCGCTGGGCATTACCACCACAGAAGGTGGCACGCTGGCGCTAAACGAGCGCCTGCAAACACGCTTGCCCAACATTTGGGCCTGCGGCGACCTAGCCGGCCCTTACCAGCTCACCCACGCCGCCGCGCATCAGGCCTGGCACGCGGCAGTCAACGCGCTGTTTGGCGAGCTGAAAAGTTTTGCAGTGGATTACCGCTTTATGCCTGCCGTCACCTACGTTCAGCCGGAAGTGGCGCGGGTCGGGCTAAACGAAAAAGAGGCCACCGCCAAAGGAGTAGCGTTTGAAGTCACCCGCTACGCGATGAGCGAAAGTGACCGCGCGATTGCCGAAGGGGCCACGGAAGGGTTTATAAAGGTACTCACCGTGCCCGGTAGAGACAAAATACTCGGTGCCACTATCGTGGCGGAAAACGCCGGGGAGTGGCTGGGTGAATTTACTATCGCCATGAAGCATGGGCTGGGGCTGAATAAACTGTTGGGCACCATTCACCCCTACCCCACTCTAGGGGAAGCCGCCAAGGCCACCGCAGGCGTGTGGAAAAACGCCCACAAACCCGAGCGAGTACTGGCGTTATTAAAGCGCTACTTCAATTGGCGGCGTGGCGAGGAAAAGTGATGCCCCCCATGAAATACTTAGTGCTGATTGGCGCGGGTCATGCCCACGCCTTTGTGCTGGAAGCCTTTGCCCAGCACCCAGACCCAACGGTCGCTATCAGCGTGGTTAGCGATAGCCCGCTTGCCGCCTATTCTGGCAGCGTGCCAGCATGGCTGGCGGGGGAGTGCACGCTACGCGAAACACAAATTGATGTGGCGGCGCTATCGCAACGGGCAGGCGCCCATTTAATCACCTCGCCTGCGGTGGCTATCGATCCCACTAAGCGTCGAGTAACGCTAGCGAATGGCGAGGTGATTCATTTTGATGTGGCCTCCTTAAACCTGGGCGCTACGCTACGGTTGCCCGACCAGTCGTTGCCAGAGCAGCCGTTTTCCGAAACGCATGACGAACAGCGCCCCTACTTGTTGGCGATGCGCCCGCTAAGTTCACTGCACCACCGCTGGCAAGCGCTAAGAGAGAAAATCGACCAGCTTCCTACTGGCACTCACCAGCGGGTGGTGAGCGTAGGCGGCGGCGCGGCAGGCTGTGAAACCTTAATGAGTGTGCTAGCGCAGCTTCGTCAACAGCGCGCCGACATTACCTGGGAAGGCACGCTAGTCAGCGCATCACCAACGCTGCTACCCGGCGCAGGTCGTCTGCCACGCTGGTTAACAAAGCGCGCGCTGCGCCGGGCAGGTATTACAGTGCTTCACGGCGTGCGTGGTCAGACGCTAACAACAGGTGGCGTGCACACCTCTGAAGGGGAGCTCATTGACGCGGATATCGTGCTGTGGGCGACCGGTGCCGTTGGCCAGACGTGGCTTAAAGACACCGCGCTGCCGCTGGACCAGCAAGGGTTTATCCAGGTGAATAAGACACTTGAGGTAACAGGAAAGCCGGGGCTGTTCGCGGCTGGCGACTGTGCCGCTTTCAACCCACCACCGCCCGCATCCCCACTGCCTAAGGCCGGCGTTTATGCGGTGCGCATGGGGCCGCTGCTTGCCGACAATCTGCGCGCCGCCTGCCACCGTGAACCGCTGGCTAATTGGCAGCCACCTAAACGTGTGCTGGCACTGATTGGCACTGGCGATGGCCACGCGATTGCCAGCCGTGGCGAGATCGGTTTTTCAGGCCGCTGGGTATGGGAATGGAAAAAGCGGATTGATGCACGCTTTATTGCCCGCTTCAATCCGCCTTTTAAGCCGTAAATGATGGCGATCTGGCTGTGACTAAAGCTTAATTGGCTTCGCGCCAGCCGCCTAACACGCGACTATCCGGGCCAAAGAACACCAGTCGGTCGTGGTCGATCAGGTAACGGTAAGCCGTGTCGAGCATATCGGTTACCCGTTTGGCATCTTCCATATTAGGGCAGGCCATGCGGGTGGACGCCAGCTCGCTAAACTCAATCCGCTGACTTTCGCCTAAGCTCACGCTACCGGTAAAGCGGTTACAGCCATCTGAGCCACTTACTTTACCGTCGCGCTCAATGCGGAAAAACGGGGCTTCCTGCATGGATAGCCGCTCGTCGGTGCCTACCAGCAGCAAGTTCCAGCGCTGCTCGACAATCGGGCCGGATAATTCAGTGCTTTTCGGGGCATCCGCACGCTCTTGCTGGGGGGCGCTGCTACACGCACTAATCAGAAGCGCCAAGCCTATTCCTACCAGGGCATTACGGGGTAGTCCTTTCACCTTACGGTTACTCCTCATATTTAACGTTACCAGCTTCCGCTGTTTTCCATTGACGCCCATGGCTCCTGGGGCGAGAGCGCATCGCCTTTTTGCAGTAACTCGACAGAGATTCCGTCGGGCGACTTTACGAACGCCATATGCCCATCCCGGGGCGGGCGGTTTATGGTGACGCCATTATCTTGAAGCTTTTTGCATAGCGCGTAAATATCGTCAACGCGATAGGCTAAATGGCCGAAGTTGCGCCCACCGGCAACCCCTTCGGGGTCCCAGTTATAGGTTAGCTCTAACTCCGGGGCCGTTAAGCGTTCTGAGCGCGCTTCATCCTGGGGTGCGGCGAGAAAGACCAGCGTAAAACGGCCTTTTTCATTCTCTTTACGACGTACTTCTTTCAGCCCCAACAGGTCGCAGTAAAACGTCAGAGACGCGTCCAGGTCGGTTACCCGTACCATGGTGTGCAAAAACTGCATGTCACTCTCCGTTTGTGATTACTGGGTATATTCGCTAAAGATAGCGGGGGGGCTGTCGTTGCGCGTCCAGCTGAGCACAGCGTAATCATCGACACGACCTGTTTCCATGCCCGGCGAACCGTGGGGCATGCCCGGTACTGTTAACCCAACGACGTCCGGGCGCTCTTCCAGCAGGCGCTTTATATCCGACGCAGGGACATGGCCTTCAATCACGTAACCATCGACGATGGCCGTGTGGCATGACGCTAATTCTGGCGTAACGCCGTTGGCCATTTTAATTTCACGTAAGTCACCGTCACGGTGGTGATTAACGTCAAACCCTGCCTCTTCAAGATGGGCTACCCAGTCGCCACAGCAGCCGCAGTTAGGGTCGCTGTGCACGTCAATAGTAGGCGCTGCCAAAGCACTTAACGAATAGGCAGCCAGAAGACCACCTGACAAACATTTAATTAGACGATTTCGTGACATTCAACCACCCTCCTCACAGATCTGTATAATAGTACATCGACTACTTTGCGTAAGGGCCACCCCAAGGAGCCATCAGTGGATTCGATCACCCAAGCAGCATTAGGGGCTGCCGTTGGCGGCGCCATTTTAGGCCGCCGCCTGGGCCGTAAAGCCGTGTTGATTGGTGCACTGCTCGGCACGCTGCCCGACCTAGACGTCGTACTCGACTACGGCGATGCCGTGGCGAACGTCACAGAGCACAGGGGCTTCACCCACTCACTGTTTGTACTGACTGGCCTGGGTACTCTATTTGCCCTACTGGCTACACGCTTTTTCCCAGCAACATCAGCACGGCCTGTTCACTTTCACCATTGGTGGTGGTTTTTCGTGCTTTGTCTGACCACTCACCCGCTGCTTGATTCCTTTACTACTTACGGAACTCAGCTATTTTGGCCGCTAGACGTGCCGCCCGTGTCGTGGCCTATCGTGTTTATTATCGATCCTTTTTACACGCTACCGCTGCTTATTGCCTTGCTTATCGGTATTACCACTAAAAAGGTGCGTAATGCCTGCGCCATAGGCCTCGCACTATCGAGCGTTTACCTACTGTTAGCTGCGGGGGCAAAGTGGAGCGTTGAACAGCGTCTCGCGCCGGTACTGGCTGAGCAAGGGCTTGGGCAAGCGCCCATACTGATTCAGCCCACGCCGTTTAATATTGCGCTTTGGCGCGCCACCATTATCGATGACGACCGCTACTACGAGAGCCTAGTGGGCTTATTCGATGGCCAGCGCTCCTTAACGCTTGAGCCGCTTAAGCGCAATGTAGCCCTTGAGGAGCATGCACTGGCGGGCCCGCGTGGCCAGCGGTTGGCGTGGTTTACCGGCCCTTTTTTGCGCTATGACACACTGCTTATAGATGGCCAGGAAACGCTGATCGCCACGGATATTCGCCTCGGCTTTCCAGGTTTCCACCCCTTCAGCTTTACGTTGGCAACGCGGGATGGCGACACATGGCAACCGGTGGAAACGAGCGAGCAACTCGAAACCTCGCGAGACCTCCGCCTGGAAACGCTCTCTAGACTTGCCTCCAGGGCGGCAGGTGATGTCACCGCGCTTTGCGCTAGCGATTTTATTGAGCCCCAGTGGCGTGCAGAACCTTTCCTTTACCACTGTTAAAACGCTAGCGCTATTACGATAAGCCGCTGATTACGGGGCGATGCCTTGACCACAGCCGTTGTACTGTTCGCCGTCTATCGTCAAGGTGACGCGGGCAGGATAAGGCTGACCTTTCATGTCATCAAAACATGCGCCGGCTTCGATACGGACACGGAAAAAGTGCTCGGCGTTGGCGTTTTCGATAACGACACGGCCCGCCTCGTTATCCATCACGCTCACCATATAAGGCAGGGTTTGCGTTTCAGTGCCGTAGGCGGTCGTCCAGGTCATCACAGGGGCGTCGTGAGCTAGCTCAATCGACCAGCCCGGCTCATTGCCACGCCCTAGGAACATCACGCCGGGGTGATTGGCGCGGGTTGATGCTTCTCGCACGAGTCCTTGCTGACACTGTAGCTGACCTCGCGGCGTTTCTACCTGGGCTTGGTCACCCCGGTTCCAGAAGCTGATTTCGCCGTCCTGATAGCGTGCACCGCTGGCAACCACGGCTTCAGGTAAGCGCCAGGCGCCGTGCAACGACCAGAGGCGGAGATTATCGTCGTTTACCGCAGTGACTAGGTTCTGGTTCGCTGGTTGACACTCCCAGGCATCAAATTTTTCTGCGCTGCCAGGAAAAAGAGCTGCGGGTAGTAATGGCGCAGTAGTGTTGACACTGCCCTGGGCTTTGCCAGGCTCAGCGGGAGACGGCGCAGAAGCGGCACAGCCGGTTATAGCAACGGCCATTACAGCCAACGCAATGGCCGATAACGGTGTGTTTGAATGGGTCATTAATCAACGCTCCCCTCTAAATAATCATATCGGCATTGAACGCTTCGTCTAACGGCGTTTAAAAGCACTCAAGTCCTGCGGATCAAAGCGGTCTACCTGCTCTGGAAGCCCTAATTCTTCGCGCTTTAATTTTATCTGCATTTTTTCAGCAAGGCGCTCAGCATCATCATCTGTGGTACGGCCATTTAGCTCAGCCAGCTGGGTCATTCCCTGGTGGTAGAACGTCACGATATCCAGCGCTACGCGATTGTTCTCTTCCACACCTCGGCGTAGAGGCTGCAAGTAGCCACTAATATGCGAAAGGTGATGTTTGAGCTGCCAGACGTAACGCATTTCAGTCATCCAGGGTCGATCACGCAGCACCGCGAACATCGCGCTGGTGGCCAGCAACCCAAGCAACACGCCCAGGGCATTCATCCAGAAGCTGCCGCCAAAGGTGGCGGCTAATAGCATTGAAAACAGCAGCCCAAAAACCACTAGCTGCCCTGCCATCACGATACTGATCATGCGCGCTTTGCGCCGGTAAGCATCTGGACTATGTTGTTCAAGCGTGAAAGCCATGGCCAACCTCATTATCAATAGAAGGCTCTTATGATACGGGGCTGACCCGGTCAGACAAGAGGTTATCAAGCAATGCGAAGAGATCGCAGGTTTACCCCATTCGCTCGGCGGCCGTTTTAAGCAGCCGCTCCGTTGCTTCCCAGCTAACGCAGGCGTCAGTCACCGACACTCCGTAGCGCATACTGCTGGGTTTAAGCGCTTGCTTACCTTCAAACAGGTAACTTTCGAGCATCAACGCAACTAGGTTGGCATCGCCCGCCTTGCGCTGAGCAAGCACGTCCAGCATAACCTCGCTTTGGCGGCGATGATCCTTACGCGCATTGGCGTGACTGCAGTCCACCATCAAACGCGGGTTTTGACCTGCTTTTTGCAGGGCATTTACCGATGAGCGCACATGATGGGCCTGGTAATTGGGCTCGCCGTGGCCGCCTCGCAGTACGAGATGGGTATGAGGATTGCCAGCACTTTCCTGCATGACTGGCCGGCCTTCACTATCGATGGCAAAACGCTGATGGGAATGAGCCGCTGCCTGCATGGCATCAATTGCAACCTGCACATCGCCGCTAGTGGCATTTTTAAACCCAACGGCTGCGCTTAAGTCGCTGGCCAGCTCCCGGTGCAGCTGGGACTCTGTGGTGCGCGCGCCAATCGCTACCCAGCTCAGCAGGTCATCCAGGTAGGGCGCTAACATTGGCTGCAAAAGCTCGGTGGCCACAGGCAGGCCTCGTGCTGCCACTGCGTGCATTAGCTCACGGGAGAGTGCGATACCGCGGGGCATATCACCGCTACCGTCTAGATCTGGGTCGTAGGCGAGTCCTTTCCAGCCGACAGTGGTGCGAGGCTTTTCGACATAAACACGCATGACCGGAAGAATTTGCTCGCTGATTTCCTCGCTAAGTGCCGCTAGCCTGTCGGCGTACTCAAGGGCCGCATCCGGGTCATGAATAGAGCATGGACCAACAACGACCAATAGCCGGTTGTCTTGACCATTGAGAACGCGCTGAACCGCCAGACGCTGCTGGGTAATTTGTTCGCTCAGCGGCGCACTAATGCCGATACGGCGGCGAAGCTCTGCAGGCAGCGGCAACGGCTGGGTCGTACCGGTAGGGCCGTTAGTTAATGACGATAGCGGTGATTTTGCAGGAGTGGCATGGGCATTCATTATTTATCTCTCCGAAAGCGTGTGACATCGCGTATGACTTCGCGTGACTAACTGGCCACCCAAGCAGGCACGGTCGGAGGTGGCAGCTTGCACCGACCGCGCGCCGCTAAATCGCCAGCCATAGCCATAACCGATATAGCGGGGGGCAATGGAAGAGGCGATAGCGTGTACGCGGTAAGACATGGTGCAGCTCCTTGATGAATGTTCTGTAGACGTTTTGATAGGCTTAAAACAAAAGAAGCCTCGGTTGGGTTGCCAACCGAGGCTTCTTTGCATGCGGCAGGCAACCGAGGTGGTGTGCCTGTTAGCGCGACGTTATCGGTCGGCCAGGGGCACACCGTGGCTAAACCAATAAGCAGCATAAACAAATGCAAGCGCACTTACACACTCAGATACCCACGCGCTAAACGCCGTTTCCGGCTTGGCGTTAGGGCGCTGTGTGGTGAGTGCGTTGTGCATGACATTATCTCAGTTAAATAAATTCGCCGAACACGTTGGGTCTATTGGCTTAATCCTGCCTGTATACGGGCAAAATGGCAACTATCAGCCACTAAATGCTTGTATCCAACCAATCGTTGCAGGCAGCGCGCTCATGCTTACCAGCACCACAACGCCAAGGACAATGGCAAGCAAACCAGATTCATCTTTAAAGTTGTCGTCATGATCGGCCATAAAGCCTCCTGTTTATCGGGATAGGGGATTAACGAGACAGAAATAGCGTGCGTTAGTTGGCCATTTTATTGAGGGCGCGGTGCATAGGCAAATACATCCGAAAACATACGTTCAATGCCCACACCTTGGCGTTCAAGGATAGCGACACAGGCATACACCATTCCTGGAGAGCCTGAGAGGTAAATATCACAATCGCTGGGCCGAACAGGTGCTTTCTCGGAAGCTTTCATCAACGCCTTTTCCAATACCAGATCAACCCGCCCCTGGTAGTGGGAGATACGTTCACCCGGCGCTAGTGGTTCAGTCAGCGGAAATTCGGTCACTGCTTGAAAAGAGACATTGGCGTGCTGCTGTGCCCACTGGGTGGCTAGGTTTTCAGCATAAAGATCGCGGTGTTCACGCGCTGCCCACCAGAGCGAGATAGGCCGTTCTGGTTGGCTCTGCAGGGAAGCTTCCATAATCGCTTTCATTTGAGCGAATCCGGTGCCTGCAGCAATCAGCAGCAACGGGCGCTCACTTTCGGTATTCAGTACACACTCGCCGCTGGGCAGGCGCACCGTTAACTGATTAGCCACTTGCAGCAGGTCACGCAGGCGCGCTGAATTATCGCGCTCTGGCCAGTGCTGAATATGCAGCTCTATGGTGCCATCTCGACGGTCGGCGCTGGCAATGGAAAACGGCACCCAGGTTTGGTCGTCTAGTTTGAGTTCTAGATATTGTCCTGGTGCATGCTGCATGGCTTCAGCGCGCCCTTCGACGGTCACCCCAAATACGTCAGGATTTAAATCCTCAACAGCGGTGACTTGGCAGGTTAGCGTTTTACACGTTAACGTCGTTGCGCTCATTAAAGCCTCTTTGTGGAAAGTCGTTTGATCCGCACCGTCAGGTCAACTGTGGCGAGGTGCGGGTAACGGAATATCGATGCCCAACTCATCCCAACGCTCATCGACTCGCGTCTTCACCGCTTCGTCCATCACAATCGGCGTGCCCCACTCGCGGTCGGTTTCGCCTGGCCATTTATTGGTCGCATCCAGCCCCATCTTGGACCCTAGCCCAGATACAGGCGACGCAAAATCGAGATAGTCGATGGGGGTATTTTCTATCATCACCGTATCCCGCGCCGGGTCCATCCGGGTGGTGATCGCCCACATGACATCTTCCCAGTTGCGCGCATCCACGTCGTCGTCCAGCACAATGACAAACTTGGTGTACATAAACTGGCGTAAGAAGCTCCATACACCCATCATCACGCGCTTAGCGTGTCCGGGGTACTGCTTTTTCATCGTCACTACGGCCATGCGGTAGGAGCACCCTTCTGGCGGCAGGTAGAAATCGACAATTTCAGGAGACTGCTTAGCCAAAATCGGCACAAACACTTCGTTAAGCGCGACGCCTAAAATGGCGGGCTCGTCGGGTGGGCGGCCTGTATAGGTGGAGTGATAAATGGCGTCGCGGCGCATGGTCATCCGCGTAACGGTGAACACCGGGAAGTGATCGACCTCATTGTAATAACCGGTATGGTCACCAAACGGCCCTTCTGGTGCCATATCATCCGGGTAAATAAAGCCTTCAAGAATAATCTCAGCGGAGGCGGGCACTTCAAGATCAGCGTGGCCACACTTCACCAGCTCAGTGCGTGAACCGCGCAGTAGCCCGGCAAAGGCATATTCAGAGAGCGAATCTGGCACTGGAGTCACTGCACCCAAAATCGTTGCCGGGTCAGCGCCTAGCGCTACGGCGACCGGAAACGGCTCGCCAGGATGAGCTTTTTGAAACTCAAGAAAGTCCAAAGCGCCGCCGCGATGGGAGAGCCAGCGCATAATCAGGCGGTTTTTGGCGATTTTCTGCTGACGGTAAATCCCCAGGTTTTGACGCTTTTTGTGAGGGCCTTTGGTAATCACCAGCGGCCACGTCACCAGGGGGGCTGCATCGCCAGGCCAGCAGTGCTGAATGGGCAATCGGCCTAGATCAACCTCATCGTCTTCATAAACGACGTCCTGCACCGGCGCGCGCTTGACACTTTTTGGGCCCATGCTAAGCACTTGCTTGAAGATTGGCAGCTTATCCCAGGCGTCTTTTAGCCCTTTGGGCGGATCTGGCTCTTTTAAGAATGCCAGTAGCTTACCTACTTCGCGCAGCGCCTCTACGGAATCCTGCCCCATGCCCAGTGCTACCCGCTTGGGTGTACCAAACAGATTGCCCAACAGCGGCATGTCGTGCCCCTTCACATTCTCAAAAAGTAATGCAGGGCCACCGGCACGCAGCGTGCGGTCGCAGATTTCAGTAATTTCCAGGTAGGGGTCAACTTCAGCTTTAATTCGCTTGAGTTCACCCTGCGCTTCTAGGGCCGCAATAAAATCGCGCAAGTCGTGGTACTTCAAGGCTCTCTCCTCAAGGCACTTCACCCCGGCTGTCAGGCGTTGCTATCGCTAGTGCTTAGCCGTAATGCAGCGCCTAACGGCGCTTCATTGCTTCAAAGAATTCCAGGTTCGTCTTGGTATCTTTCAGACGATCAATCAGGAACTCGGTGGCAGCCGTATCTTCCATCGGGTTGAGCAGCTTGCGCAAAATCCACATGCGCTGCATTTCATCTTCAGAGGCCAGCAGGTCTTCACGGCGGGTACCACTGCGACGAATATTGATCGCCGGGAAAACACGCTTCTCAGCTAGCTTGCGGTCAAGGTGCGCTTCCATGTTGCCGGTACCCTTGAACTCCTCGAAGATGACCTCGTCCATTTTCGAACCGGTATCAACTAGCGCAGTGGCAATAATCGTCAGGCTGCCGCCCTCTTCGATATTACGCGCAGCACCGAAGAAGCGTTTTGGCTTCTCAAGCGCGTGGGCATCCACACCACCGGTCAGTACCTTGCCGGAGCTGGGTACTACGGTGTTGTAAGCACGGGCCAAACGGGTGATAGAATCAAGCAGAATCACCACGTCCTTTTTGTGCTCAACCAGACGCTTAGCCTTTTCGATGACCATTTCGGCCACCTGCACGTGGCGGGCCGGTGGCTCATCAAACGTAGAGGCAACTACTTCACCGCGCACGGTGCGCGACATCTCGGTCACTTCCTCAGGGCGCTCATCGATCAGCAGAACGATCAGATGACACTCTGGGTTGTTACGCGTAATCGATGTCGCGATGTTCTGCAGCATCAGTGTCTTACCCGCTTTCGGCGGCGACACCAGCAGGCCACGTTGGCCTTTGCCGATCGGCGCGGTCAGATCAATGATCCGAGCGGTAAGGTCTTCAGTGGACCCGTTGCCAATCTCCATGCGCATGCGGTCGTCCGGAAACAGCGGCGTTAAGTTCTCAAAGAGAATCTTATGCTTGGCGTTTTCGGGACGATCAAAGTTGATCTGACTAACTTTGAGCAGAGCAAAGTAGCGCTCACCTTCTTTTGGCGGGCGGATTTTGCCGGAAATGGAGTCGCCTTTACGCAGATTGAAACGACGAATCTGTGACGGCGATACGTAGATATCGTCCGGTCCGGCGAGGTAGGAGCTGTCGGCGCTGCGCAGGAAGCCAAAGCCATCCTGGAGAATTTCCAGCACACCATCGCCATAAATATCCTCACCGCTTTTAGCGTGTTTCTTGAGGATAGCGAAAATGATGTCCTGCTTGCGCGAACGGGCTAAGTTGTCGATACCCATTTCGCGGGCGATATCGAGCAGCTCGGGAACGGATTTTTGCTTGAGTTCAGTGAGATTCATCGGTGTGTTAGAAAGTTGCTCATGAAAGCTGGGCGCTAGGCGCCGGGAATAAGACAGGAGGCGTGGTCATTCCGCCGAGTGATGCGTTCAGAACCCATCTAGGCACACACTCGAATACTGAAGGCTGGGCAGTCTTGAATCAGATACCAACTTAAGAAATGACGGCATCAATGACTGCTTAGCGAGAGGGTGCTAATAAACTAGTTAATCTGATCGGCACAGAAAAATGCTGTTTCAGCGGGTTATCTGACGACTTGGACATCTGGCTGATGCCATCTGGATACGTACTGCTCGGGATAACCGAGTCACTACGCTTGTTAATTAGACGAACAAGCCAACTCGGATCAAGCCAGTAGCTCGATGGTAGTCAAGGGCTGCGATAAACGCAAGCCTTTGACAATTGACAATAGTCAGAGGGCGCCGCAACCTTGGCATAGCCAACAGGAAGGATAGCTCATGCCCAAGGACATTTCACTCCCTACCACCGCAGTTCAGGACGACGTTGACTATGGTGATCCGCAGCGCTTAGCTGCCATCGACCTAGGTTCAAATAGCTTCCATTTACTGGTGGCTAACTACCAAAACGAGCGCCTGCAGGTGGTCGCTCGGCTGGGTGAAAAAGTGCAGTTAGCCGCCGGGTTAGATGACCAGGGCTACCTAAGCGAAGCCGCTATGCAGCGAGCGCTAGACTGCTTGGGCCGGTTTGCGCCCTTTCTAAAAGATATTGAAGACGCCAACCTGCGCATTGTGGGCACTAATGCATTGCGCGATGCCCATAACAGCCAAGCCTTTATCGAGCGCGCCGAAGCCCAACTCGGCCATGCCATTGAAATTATTGCAGGCCGAGAAGAAGCCCGTTTGATTTACTTAGGGGCTGCCCACGCTTTAGCAGAAAATGGCCGACGTTTGATTGTTGATATTGGCGGCGGGTCTACCGAATTTATCATTGGCGAGTCTTTTGAGCCCAAAGCGCTGGAAAGCCTGCGGATGGGCTGCGTTACCTTTAGCCGCCGTTTCTTCCCCGATGATGAGCTAAGTGAAAAGCGCATGCGCCGCGCCGAGCTGGCGGCGTTTTCTGAATTAGCCAACATTCAACGTCCTTACCAGCGCCTTGGCTGGGACGACCCAGTAGGCTCAAGCGGAACGATTAAAGCCGCTGCAAGCGTGCTATACGCCTACGGCGATACGCCTCAAGAGGGCGTAATCACCCGTAGTGGATTGAAAAAGCTCCGTGAACGTCTGCTGAAATGCAAACACTTAGATAAAGTTGAGCTAGACGGCCTAAAACCCGACCGGGCAAAAGTTTTTCCGGCAGGCATCGCCATTTTGAGCGCTATCTTTGAAGCCTTTAACCTTTCCCAAATGCGCTTTGCCGACGGCGCCCTGCGGGAAGGCGTGCTGTATGACATGGCTGGACGCAACAGCGCAGAAGATACCCGCTCCAAGAGCGTGGATGCGCTAAAACGGATTTACGATGCTGATTCTCGACAAGCGGAAAACGTCGCCGATACCGCCGCTCGCTTGTTCCATAAAGTAAAAAAGGCATGGGGACTAACCAAAACACAGGGCCACTACCTCATATGGGCCAGCCATGTGCACGAAATTGGCCTAGCCATCTCGCATAGCCAGTTCCATCGTCACGGTGCTTACTTGCTAGAACACTCCGACTTGGCGGGCTTTTCACGCCCGGAGCAGCGGTTATTGGCGTTTTTGGTACGCGCCCACCGGCGCAAATTCCCGCTCAAAGAGTGGCAGGCACTGCCCATTTCACATCAGGAAGGGTGTGCAAAACTGGCCCGTCTGCTGCGCCTTGCCGTGCTGATCAACCACTCACGGCCCGAGAGCACACCACCATTGCCGGAAATTAGCGTGGAGGACTCACTACTGACAGTGACACTGCCTACCAGCGATGAACCCACACTACTCAGCACCGACATGGAGCAAGAGCAGACGTTTATGGCCGCGGCTGGATTTACGTTTGCCGTACGTCAGTAACAGTAAACACAGTGTCCTTCGCCTGCCATAGCACCTGGGCAGGCGGTTGAATGACGCCAACGCACGTCTCTCCCTCTAACACCACTATTAAGCGCTTGCGTTCCCAAGGCGGCAGCCCACTCTCTTGCAGCAGCCGCTTTAAATCCCGGCGGCCGCGGCCTGGAAGATCAATAACTTCCCCCCCCTGACGCCAGCGCAGCGTCATCGAGCGTGAGGCTGGCATTGAAACCATCAGCTTTCCCAGCGGGGTGGAAAGCCCTGGCTGACCCTCCCAAGCCGCTTCCCAGTCAGGCAGCGGTGGCAAAGCGGCCATAAGGTAGAGCCGCTGGCGCCATACCCGCGCCTCAGCGCCCTGCCATACCACTTTCACCTGCGCATCAGTGGAGGCGTCTAGCTGCGCCAACAGGCTGTCTAAGCGTTTTTGGGGCGGAGTAGGTAAGCCTAACTGTTGGCAAAAGGTACGCACCAGCAAGCGCTGGCGGGGGTGGCTACGCTGACTTAGCGCGGAGGTGTCAAGACAGCCCTCCCCCACAGCAAGGCTTGCCAATTCGCTCGCCGCATACTCGGCCAGTAGCTGATCAGCTTCCCCGGCGTGCTGGGCACTCTTTGCAAGCGAGCTTGCGGCGCCTGGCCAGCGCGTTTGAAGCTGCGGCATCACTTGAAGGCGCAGGCGATTTCGGTCAAACGCCACATCTACGTTGGTGGGGTCTTCATGCCACTCCAGCGCCAGCGCCTTGGCGGTCTCCGCTAACGTACGCCTGCTAATACTCAACCAGGGGCGAAGCAGGGTTAATCCTTGCCACATACGCCGGTAGGGCATGCCCGCTAAGCCACGAATACCGCTGCCACGCAGCGCGGCCAGTAGCAGGGTTTCCGCCTGGTCATCCTGATGCTGGGCCAACCAGAGCGAATCGCCGCGGGGAATAGACTGCTTGAAGGCGCTATAACGCGCATGCCGTGCGGCGCTCTCAATGCCCTCTCCCTGGCTCTCCACCACCACGTGAACCACGGTCAGCGGCACGCCTAAACCATCACACAGTGACCGGCAGTGCACCTCGAAGGTGCTGGCGGCTGATTGCAGCCCATGGTTTATGTGGATAGCACGCAGCGGGCGACTCGCATCTCGGCAAACGTGTGCCGCAAGCGTCAGCAGCAGCGACGAGTCCAGCCCGCCGGAAAGCGCTACCCAAATAGTACGCCCTGGCGGGGTCTCCGCCAGGGCGTCATTTAGCAAGCGTAGCAGCGGCTTAGGCAGCTGGGGCGCCATAGCTCATCAAGCGTTTGTAGCGGCGCTCAAGCAGCGCATCGGCATCAAGGCTTTGTAGGCGATCAAGGCTGCCTGCCAAGGCTTCCTTAACACGCTCGGCGGTGGTCAGTGGGTGGCGATGGGCGCCGCCCAGTGGCTCTTTGATCAGCGCGTCGACAAAACCTAACTCTTTCAGACGTTCGGCGGTAATCCCCATAGCCTGGGCGGCATCAGAGGCTTTTTCCGCGCTCTTCCACAGGATAGAAGCGCAGCCTTCTGGTGAAATTACCGAGTAGGTAGAGTACTGCAGCATATGCAGCTCATCACACACGCCTATCGCCAGTGCGCCACCAGAACCACCCTCACCAACAACAGTGGAGATAATGGGGGTTTTCAGCCGCGACATCACGGCCAGGTTATACGCAATGGCTTCTGACTGACCGCGCTCTTCAGCATCGATACCCGGGTAAGCGCCAGGTGTATCGATAAACGTCAGAATCGGCATTTTAAAGCGCTCGGCCATTTCCATTAAACGGCAGGCTTTACGGTAACCTTCCGGGCGCGGCATGCCGAAGTTCCGGCGCACCTTCTCTTTTACATCGCGGCCTTTTTGATGGCCGATGACCATGACCGGCGCATCGTTCAAGCGCGCAATACCGCCAACCAGTGCCGCGTCGTCAGCAAAATTGCGGTCGCCGTGAAGCTCGTCAAAGTCGGTAAAAATATGCTCAAGATAATCCAGCGTGTATGGGCGCTGAGGATGGCGAGATATCCGCGAAACCTGCCAGGGCGTTAAATCCTTGAAGATAGATTCGGTTAACTTGCGACTTTTCTCTTCCAGCCGAGCAATCTCATCGGAGAGATTCACCTGGCTATCGGAGCTGACCAAACGCAGCTCTTCAATTTTTGCCTGGAGTTCGGCAATGGGCTGTTCAAAATCGAGGTAATTAGGATTCATCGGCTCTGCCTGATCAAAGTAAGCATGCATATGTCATTAGAAATTAAAGAGCATTATCGCACCCTGACCCTGCCACGCAAGTTGGGTACTCGCCCTACTGCTATTTAACCGTGCATTATCTATCGACGAGCGTTATCGATAGCGCAGTTGCACACCTGCCTGCCCTTGAACATCGCGCAGCGCGAGCAGCAAGTCATCGCTGGGGGCTACCTTCCACTCATCGGCTAGCTCCAGCCATGCCACCGCATCCGGGTGGCGGTACTGCAAACGCACGGGCAAGCCCGCTTCATCCCGGTAGGGGGTGAGACTGTCGCGCAGGCTTTCCACCAACCGGCCGTTGATCTGCTCGGCATCTAGTGCCAGTTCCACTGCCTGCCCATAGCGTATACGCGCCGTCACCATGGGCGTTACGTCTTTGCCGCGCAGGCGCATACCGCCAGAAAAGTCATCATTTGAGACCTCCCCTTCGACGATAATCACCTGATCAGACTCAATCTGGCCGCGTAGCTGCTCAAACAGTTCACCAAACAACGAGGCTTCAATGCGCCCGGTACGGTCATCCAAGGTGATAAACGCCATGGTATCGCCACGCTTGGACTTCATCGTGCGCATGGCCACGACCAGCCCCGCCACCCGCTGCGGCTCGCGGGAAGGTTTTAGATCGCTGATCCGCGTAGAGACAAAGCGTTTTAGCTCCCGCTCGTACTCATCAATCGGGTGACCGGTCAGGTAGAGGCCCAGGGTATCTTTTTCCCCGGAGAGCCGCTCGCGGTCGGTCCATTCACGGGCGTTATGATATTCGGCGTAAGGGTCGCTCGCTTCCTCTTCTGCGGTGAACGACTCACCGAACATATCCAGCATGCCCAGGTTCTGGTTGGCGTGGTTTTGAGCAGCGGCTTTTAGGGCGTCTTCCATGGCGGCGGCAAGCACTGCCCTGTTGGGCCCAAGCGTATCCAGCGCCCCTGATCGAATCAGCGCTTCCAAGGTACGCTTATTCATCCGCTTGGGGTCAAGACGACGACAGAAATCAAACAGATCTTTGAACGGGCCATCCGTATTGCGGGCCTCAACAATGGCGCCAATCGGCCCTTCGCCTACACCGCGTATCGCCCCCAGCCCATACACCACACGGCCTTCGGTATCGACAGTGAATCTGTAGCCACCGACGTTAACATCCGGCGGGGTAACAGTGAGCTTGAGGTTGCGGCACTCCTCAATTAACGGCACCACTTTATCCAGGTTATCCATTTCCGTGGACATAACCGCGGCCATAAATGGCCCTGGATAGTGAGCCTTCAGCCAGGCGGTTTGATAGGACACCAGGGCGTAGGCAGCGGAGTGAGATTTGTTAAAACCATAGCCCGCAAACTTCTCCACCAGGTCGAAGATGTTGCCCGCCAAATCTTTGTCGATGCCGTTATCGGCACACCCTTCCATAAAGCCTGCGCGCTGCTTGGCCATCTCTTCGGGCTTTTTCTTACCCATGGCGCGGCGCAGCATGTCCGCCTGCCCCAGGGAGTATCCCGCCATCACCTGAGCGATCTGCATGACCTGCTCTTGGTAGAGGATAATGCCGTAGGTAGGCGACAGCACCGGTTTCAACAGTTCATGCTGGTAATCCGGGTGTGGATAAGAGACTTCAGCGCGGCCATGCTTACGGTTGATAAAATCATCTACCATGCCCGACTGCAGCGGCCCGGGGCGGAACAGGGCCACCAGAGCGATCATATCGTCTAACGAATCTGGCAGCAGACGCTTGATCAGCTCCTTCATACCGCGGGATTCCAACTGGAAGACGGCGGTCGTTTCAGCCCGCTTGAGCATCTCGAAGGTTTTGCCGTCGTCTAACGGAATAGCGTCGATGTTAAGCGGTTCTTGGCCGTTAACACCCCGCACTTTATCGACCATTTTAAGGGCCCAGTCGATAATCGTCAGCGTACGCAGGCCGAGGAAGTCAAACTTCACCAGCCCCGCTTCTTCAATATCGTTTTTATCAAACTGAACCACTAAGCCTGAACCATCTTCATCACAAAGCAGCGGAGAGAAGTCGGTCAGCTTGGTGGGGGCAATCACTACGCCCCCGGCGTGCTTGCCGGTGCCACGAGT
The DNA here is from genome assembly GCF_017515565.1 of Halomonas sp. GTDB lineage: Bacteria > Pseudomonadota > Gammaproteobacteria > Pseudomonadales > Halomonadaceae > Vreelandella. The sequence continues at coordinate 1,886 of NZ_JAFWFN010000031.1, read as the reverse complement.
GGTGCCCTCTAGCTTGAGCGCCATCTCCCAGATCTCTTCGGCCTCTTCGTCCTTCTCGATGAACTCTTTTAGCGCGGGCTCTTGCTCAATCGCTTTGGCAAGGGTCATGCCCACTTCAAAGGGAATCAGCTTAGAGAGCTTGTCGCCCAGCGAATAGGGCCTGCCCTGGGCGCGAGCTACGTCACGCACCACCGCCTTGGCAGCCATGGTACCGAAGGTAACAATCTGGGAAACCGCATTACGACCGTAGCGGTTGGCAACGTATTCAATCACTTTGTCGCGCTTTTCCATGCAGAAATCGACGTCAAAGTCGGGCATGGAGACACGCTCGGGGTTTAGAAAGCGCTCAAAAAGCAGGTCGTAACCGATAGGGTCAAGGTCAGTGATTTTTTGCGCGTAAGCCACCAGCGAACCCGCCCCCGAACCACGCCCCGGCCCTACCGGCACATCGTTATCCTTCGCCCACTGAATAAAGTCCATAACGATCAGGAAGTAGCCAGGGAACCCCATCTGAATGATAACGTTCAGCTCAAACTCAAGGCGATCCCGGTAGCGCTGGTCAATCTCGCGGTAGGCATCGCTGTCACGTGGGTACTGTTCGGCAGGAAAGAGAAAATCAAGCCGCTCTGTGAGACCGTCGTGGGAGACCTTGCGGAAAAATTCATCCTGGGTCATGCCCTCGGGAATTTCGAACTCCGGCAGGAAAATCTCACCCAAGCGCACATCCACACTGCAGCGCTCGGCGATCATGACGCTGTTTCCTAGCGCTTCAGGAATATCAGCAAACAGGGCTGCCATTTCCTCAGGGCTTTTCAGGTACTGCTCTTCGGTATAACGGCGCTCGCGGCGCGGATCGTCCAACGCTTTGCCTTCACCGATAGCAACGCGGGTTTCGTGGGCCCAAAAATCATCGCGTTCCAGAAAGCGCACGTCGTTGGTGGCGACTACAGGCGTGTTTGACTCAATCGCCAGCTTAACACTGGCGTGAACACACTCCTCCTCCAGCGGCCGCCCCGTACGAATCAGCTCTAGGTAGAAGCGATCAGGAAAAGCGCGCTGCCACTCCTCCAACAACAGCCGCGCTTCACGTTCATGCTCAGATAATAAGTGGCGGCCAATCTCCCCCTCGCGTCCGCCGGACAACACTATCAAGCCGTCGCTTTGATCTAGCACCCACTGCTTATCCAGAATAGCGCGCCCCTGGCGCTGGCCGTCACTCCACCCTTTGGAAATTAACTCGGTGAGGTTGCGGTACCCCACCCCGTCCATGGCCAGCAGCGTTATACGGTACGGATGCGCGTCATCGTTGGGGTTATGCAGCCATAAATCACTGCCAATGATGGGTTTTAGCGCGGCTCCTTGGGCGGCTTTGTAAAACTTTACCAAGCCAAACAGGTTGGTCTCGTCGGTCAAGGCCAGCGCCGGCATCCCGCGCTCAGCGGTGGTACTGACCAATGACTTGAGTTTTACCAAGCCATCAACCAGAGAGTATTCACTGTGCAAACGTAGATGAACGAACGGAACCGTCATGGGACTCTCAGCAACAGAACTAGATAAATAGAGAAGGCTTACAGCAGCGCTAACTGACGCTGTACTGGCGCGAAACTGCGACGATGCTCGGCAAGCGGCCCATGAGCGGCCAGTGCTGCCAAGTGCTCTTTCGTGGGATAGCCTTTATGTCGGGCGAAGCCATACTCAGGATAGCGCATATCCAGCGCCACCATCTGCGCATCCCGAACGACTTTGGCTAAAATAGACGCGGCGGCAATCGCCGGATGACGGGCATCGCCCTTTACCACCGCCTGGCCCGGCAGCGCGTGCCCCGGCAAGCGGTTGCCATCTACCAGCAGATACTCTGCTTCAGGGGCCAAGGCATCTACTGCCCG
>NZ_JAFWFN010000030.1 GCF_017515565.1 Halomonas sp. | reverse complement strand
GGCAAGGCCTAACACAAGCCCGGTAAAGGCAAACAGGCTGGCAGAAATAGCGGAAAATCTAAGCGCACGGCGCTCGGCAACAAAGGGGGACACGATTTTACTCCTAAAATCTTACTTAATTTTGCGCCATCATAATGATTACATTACGGGCTAACCAATCGCTCAGTGCTAACAAAAGTGGCGCTCAATAGAAGGCGTATTTCATGCGAGCAGAACAGGTACAAGCGTTTATTGATGTTACTGAACATGGCTCCTTCGCTGCTGCGGCACGCCATACCGGCATAAAGCGCAGCACCTTGAGCGCCGCGGTAAACGCATTAGAAGATAGCCTGGGGGTCGAGTTGTTTGAGCGATCGGGCAATAGCCTACAACTCTCGGCGGTGGGCGAAAGCGTACTGCCAGACTGTTACCGGCTGCTAACCAGCGCCAGCCGGATCAAAAAGCATTGCCAACAGCATATGCAGGGGGTCGAAAACCAGCTGTGCATTGCCAGGGACGACGCCCTGCCGGAAGCTTTTTGGCGGCAGGTAATGCATGACTTGAAGCAGCGCTATCCGCTAACGGCCATCTCGGTCTACCTATTACCCCCTCAAGAGCACCCACAGTTTGTATCGCGGCAAACCGTGGATATTGCCTTTGGCCTTTACACCGCTGAAGGCGCCTCGGTGAATGCCTCCAACCTTGCCCCTGTTAGTATGTGCTTGGTGGCCGCACCCACTCACCCGCTAAGCCGCCTATTAAGCGTTAACCGAGACGACCTCGCCCAATATACCCAGGTGTGCTTAACCTATGACCAAGGTGACAAACTGGTCAGCGAAGCCCTGTTCTCAACTAACTACCTGGGGCTAACCATGTTTGAAGTCATACGTGATGCAGCCATTAACGGTACGGGCTGGGCGCTACTGCCCTACCCACTGGTGAAAGAAGCGCTGGAAGAGCAGCGTCTTTGCGCACTAAACCACGACCTCGCCCTGGAGAGCCATTACTACCGCTACGTGGAAGGTGAAAACCTGGGCGTGGTGGCCACAGCGCTATTGAATAGCGTGACGCGCTTCTTAGGCACTACCCGCTAAATCGTGTTTACCGTATTTGCCAAGGGGAATCGTTGAAATTTATCAGTGGCGAAAATCGCCAATGCCTTCCACTCTGTGAAAAAGTGCTAAATAAGGAGAGCAAGGACACGCTAGAGAACCGACACAGGGGCAGTGTCATCTACGTGTAAAGTACGTCTGCCAGTGTCGATGTTGCCGTCAACTAAGGAGTAGTTTCCACGATGGTAAGACTCGATAAAAAAGCCACTAGGCTCTATGTCCTAGACACTAACGTCCTTATCCATGACCCCGCAGCGCTCTACCATTTCGATGAGCACGATGTGGTTATCCCCATGACGGTGCTTGAGGAGCTAGACAAGCACAAAAACGGTGTTCGTGAAATCGCCCGCACGGCGCGGCAAATTAGCCGTACCCTCTCCGACCTTACCAACCAAGTCACCTTTGATGAGATACAAAAAGGCATACCCATTCCACGCATCAGCGGCGAGTCCGGGCGCCTGCGTTTTTTGTGTTACAACGACCTAAAAACCTTTGATGCGTTAGATGACAGTCCAGATAACCGAATTTTGGCGGAAACTTGCCGGCTGCGGGATGAGCGCCCCGATGCCTCCGTCATACTGATCACCAAAGATATTAACCTACGCGTTAAAGCCGCCGCACTAAAAGTGCCGGTGGAAGACTATCTAAACGACCGTGCTTTCTCCGATAGCGATGCCATGATTGAAGGCGCCCAGGTATACGCATCGGCAGGCCAGGATGGTGCAACGCTGTGGGAAGCGCTAAATGTGGATGTGACCGTCGAGCGGGTCGACCACCACACATTCTACCTACTGGACGGCAACATGCCCCGCCATTGGCATGTGGGCATGCTGGTATCGGATAGCGAAAATGGCGCTGAATTTGAAGCCATTGTGCGCGAACTCTCCCCCGTTTCAGCCCGCCTGCAGCTGCTCACCAACTATCGTCACCATGCCGGGGTTTGGGGCGTCCACGCCCATGACAGCCGCCAGAATTTCACCCTTAACCTGCTGATGGACCCGGATATAGACCTTGTCACCATTGCCGGTAATGCAGGTACCGGTAAAACGTTTATGACACTGGCCGCGGCCTTCCAGCAAACACTCGATGCCAAAAACTTTGAGCGCATCGTGTTTACTCGGGCGCCAATCCCCATGGGCGAAGACATTGGCTTTTTACCGGGGACTGAAGAGGAGAAGATGACGCCCTGGATGGGCGCTTTCCACGACAACATGGACAACTTACTGCGCAATGAAGAGGGCGAATCCAGCTGGGATAACGGCGCCACACGGCAGTTAATTGGCTCGCGAGTGCAAATCCGCTCGCCCAGCTTTATGCGTGGACGCACCCTCAATGACACCTTTTTGATTATCGACGAGGCCCAGAACTTCACCCCCAAACAGCTCAAATCGCTGGTCACCCGGGCTGGCCGCAATACTAAAATTGTTTGTTTAGGTAACGTTGGCCAAATCGACACCCCTTACCTTACCGCCAATACCTGCGGCATGGCCGCCGTGGTCGAGCGTTTTAGGGATTGGCCCCATGCAGGGCATATCACCCTGAAAAGTGTTGAGCGCTCACGGCTGGCACTGGCGGCGGAAGAGCTGTTATAACGCCAACATCTTCACTCAACTAGGTCTCAATTACGCCTCAACTAGGTGGCGCATTAACCGTTCTATCCCAGCCCGCTGTGGAGTTCAGCGCAGCGGGCTGTTTTCTGGCTGCATGTTTAGCGGTCAACGGTATCCGATGGGTCACCTTTCCAAGGGTTTTCAACGCCTACGGTATCCGCGGCAAAGGCCTTGCGCTCACCTAACGGTCGAGGTTTACCCACCGTCGTATCGTTATACGTCTGGCGCTCCATCTCACAGTTCACTTCTGCCCCAAACAGCACAACAAAGGCTGAGAGCCAAAACCACAGCATTAACGCCACCACGGCACCAAGAGAGCCGTAGAGCTCGCTAAAGGTCGAAAAGTAGCGCACATACAGCGACAAACCACCCGAGCCCAGTAGCCACATCGTTGTGGCAAACAGCGTGCCATAGCTTAACCACTTCCACTTGGCGGCGCGGCGATAGGGGGCAAAGCGGTATAGCAGTGCGATCAAAGCACTCATAATGACAAGCAGTGCTGGCCAGCGCAGCCACTGCAGCACTTTATCCAGCGGCGGCTCCACCGCTAACATCCCCACTGCCATGGGGACAACCGCAATAACACCGAGTGATACGAGGGTCATAACGATCAGCCCAAACGTAAGCGATATCAACACGGCAATGCGCAGTAGAGCAGGACGCTTCTCCTGCTCGCCATAGACCACGTTTAGCCCCACGACTAGGGTAGAAACGCCTTTAGAAGCGATATACATGGCCGTTAATAAACCGGCCAGTGCAGTCATCACACTCCCCGACTGCGCACTTTCAACCACATCCTGGGCCTGCTGATCGATAAGGTTGGCCGCGTCTGGCGGCATAAAGCGGCTAATTTCATACAGCTGGCGCCCGGCTTCAACAGGGTCGAACATCAAGCCCCACAGGGAAATTACCGCCGCAATTGTGGGAAACAGCGCCAACAGCGCATAAAACGCGATGCCAGCAGCAAACATCGTGATACGGTCGCGCCGTGCCGCACGTAGAACGCGCCAAACAATATCGTACCAACCCGTGCACGGGATATCGTCAGGGGTCGTTGCCTCACGGCCTCTTGAATCTTTTTGTTCAGCTGGCTCCAACTCAAGCTCTTGGTGCTTGGCATCTTTACGGCTCATCGCAGACCCTCCCACATCAGCAATAGCGCTACGATGACGGCAAACGCCATCATCAAACCGCTGCCATGGTGCCGCATCCACGCTTCACTGGATAAAAGGCGCGTTAACCGTCCCATGGAGTGTTGTTCAATTGCCAGCGCTACGCTAACGCATGACGCTTTCATCTTTTTGCATTCATGCGCAATCCTCCGTGCCAAGCCCACTCCTTTTATAGCCAGTAGGCTATATAGCCACCATAAATCGCCTGCAGGCGGTCTCTTGGCACTCAAGTGCCGCAGCCAATACGTGCTTACCACCACCAGTAGCACACCCACTGGAAATGGCCATACAATCCCCAGCCACTCATCCACCGGCGGCAGCACAACGCTGCCCTCAGGCAGCGGGAGCCATAGCGGCGTCGTCAGCGCGGCAATAACCGCGACAAGCCATGCTCCCGGCTGGAAAGCATCGCTGCCCCCCAGGTGGCGCTGCTGCCATTGGCGCCATACACATACACTCACTAGCGCTGCCGTGCCTATAGCCGCCCAGGTTAGCAGCATAATTAAGTAGAGATACTCCATCTCGTAAAGGGCGTATTTCACCCCCCACTTGCTGATCATCCCCGCCGCTAGCGCACCGGTTAACGACACCCCAGGCAGCGCGATGAGCGCAAACAGCAGCGGCGTCGGCCAACGGGGCATGTGCTCGCTAATACTGGTTCCCATAAATAGCGCCCCCTTCGCCAGCGCATGATGGGCAGCAAACAGCACCACACCTGGCAGCAGCAGCGGCCACAACGCGGGCGCAACAAGCCCCATGGCAACCATCGCCGTTAACATGCCCATCTGGCTAATACTGGAGTAGGCTAACACGGCCTTAGGGTGGTGCTGCCAAACCCCATAAATCGCCGCGCCAAAGGCTGCGGCCAAGCCTGCCACCAGCATCCAGCTACCCAGTTGAATCAACTCAGGGGAAAGTCCATCAAACCCTAACGGCAGTACGTTAAGCCAGCCTAATAGGCCCGCTTTTATCATGGCACCACTCAACACCGCACTTGCTGGGGCTGGAGCAACCGGATGGGCCAACGGCAGCCACACATGCAGGCCAATAACTCCCGCCTTTACGCCAAATCCAAGCCATAGCAAAAGCGCCATAAAAACGCCCTGGTCGGCTTCAGCAATGCCTTCCCGAACCCCCTCAAGTGACAGGGTTTCCGCAGTGCCTGCCGCCCACAGAAAACCACCGAGAATCAACCCTTCGCCTATCACAGCCAAGATTAAATACGCCTTGGCCCCCAGCCGCGCCTCTTGGCTGCCGCTGTGAACCACGAGGGCGTAAGCGGCAAACGTCATTAACGCGAAGCCTAGGTAAAAGCTGGCAATGTCCTGGGCAATAATCAGAAGGACGTTGCCCAAAAATGTCAGCGGCCAAAGCAGTGCCAAGCGCAGCAAACGTCGCTCGGCAGCATGGTCTCCCGATTGAGCCTTCGCCTGTTCGGCGGCGAAATACCCTCGCCCGTGCACCGCGGCCAAGCTCCATAGCAGGGTAGTAAACACAAGCCACGGACGACTTAGCGCATTCAACTCCCAGTAACCACCCAGCATCCAGGCCTCAATTACCCACTGCGCCTCTCCGCCATAGGCCAGCAGTAACGCAGGCCAGGAAGCCGTTAGCCACACCACTGTAAAATAGTGGCGCGCTGCCACCGGCGTACGATAGGCCTGCCACACCACATTACCCGCAATGCAAAGTGGCCAAAGCAGAGCCGTAATTAAGAGCAGTGTCATCATGGCAGATACTCCCCGACCGCAACCCGCGTTGCCCAGTCCAGTGGGCTAAACGGCAGCCCTGCCAACAAACCTGCCCCAATGCTTACCATAGCGGTAAATACCGCAGGCCATAGCAACCAGCCATGGGTTTCCAGGCGACCAAGGCGCTGCTCCTTTGGCCACTCCCCGTAACCATGGGCAGGCCCCTCGCGGAACCACAAGCGGTGCAAAATCGGCAGGAAATAAATCGCATTCAGGGTACTGCTCACTACTAGCACCGCCACCACCCAGTTCATCTGCGCTTGTATCGCGCCTACCCCCAGATACCACTTAGTGATAAACCCGGCCACCGGAGGCAGCCCGATCATCCCCAGCGCCCCCACGGAAAACGCGAGGCTGGTAAGTGGCATACGTTTGCCAGCGCCGTCCATTTCATCTATGCGGTGAATACCTAGCTCCTCGGCGTAATTACCCGCGCAGAAGAACAGCGTTACTTTCATCAGCCCCTGGTGCAATAGATGGGCAAGCGCCCCAATGGTGCCAAACGGGCCAAAAAGGCTAACCCCCAGCACAACGTAGGAGACTTGGCTGATGGTTGAAAACGCTAGCCGGGGTTTAAGCTCATGCTGCGCAATTGCCCGCAGCGAGCCATAAATGATGGTGATGGAAGCAGCGATCGCCAGCGCGGTGGTAACGCCTAGTTCGACGCTCAGCTCGATCCCGTAAAGATCATAGATAATCCGCATAATGCCAAAAGCACCGGCTTTGACTACCGCAACGGCATGTAGCAGCGCACTAACGGGGGCGGGGGCTACCATCGCTCTGGGCAGCCAGCCGTGAAAGGGCACCATCGCCGCCTTTACAGCAAGCCCGCCCACCAGCAGCGCAAATATCAGCGTTAGCTGCCCACGGTGATCGTTAAGATAAGGAGAAAGCCCTTGCTCCGACGCAAACGAATGGTCGCCCGTTAAGCTGTAGAGCATTACGACACCCAACAGCAACACTACCCCACCGGTTAGCGTGTAGCGCAAATAAACCCGCCCCGCTGCTAACGCTTTAGCGGTGCCCGCATGGACCACCAACGGGTACGTAGACAGCGTCAGCATTTCGTAGAAAATCAAAAAGGTAAACAGGTTGCCAGCTAACGCGATCCCCAAGGTACTGGCCACACACAGGCTGAAGAAACCAAAAAACCGCTTCCGATTAGCTGCGCCTTCCAAGTAGCCAATGGCGTAGATGGTGGTGCACAGCCATAAAAGCGACGACAGGCCAGCAAACATTACCCCCAGCGCATCGGCACGCAGCACAAAATCGATACCGCCGATAATCTGAAAGCTAAAGGTGTCCAGGTGGCCTTGGGAAACCCGCCCAATCATTAACGCCACCAGAATAATTTTACCGACAGCAGCCACTAAGTTGACGCTAGTGCGTAGCCGTCGTGCTTCCTCTGGTACAAGAAAGATTACCAAGGCTGCAATAATAGAGGTAGCCAAAGTGGCAAGGGGTAACCATGCCGCGTTCATAGGCCACCTCCATGTAATAGCGACAGCGGTAAATGGGCCAGCAAGCCCAGGGCAAAAGCTGCCAGGGCAAGCCCTAGCGCCACTAGATCCATGCTCGGCGCCAACGGCTGATAGTGGTGCCTCGGGGCGGTTTCATCAAAGGAGTAGCGGAACACACGAAACACGTAGGCCGCGGATAACAGCGTGCCCACCAAAAGCGCTGCGACAGCAACCCACTGCTGGGTCATTACCATGGCCTGTAGAAGCAGCCACTTCGCCGTAAAGCCCGAGCTAGGCGGTAAGCCCATAAGCGTTACGGAAGCGATACCGAACACCAGTAATGACAGCGGCAAACGACGGCTAGTGCCCGCGAGGCCCTTCAGCGAGCTTTCACCCGTGGCAAGAATCAAATTACCCGCTGCCATAAACATCGCAGCTTTCGCCAGCGCGTGCCCCATCAGCTGTAACCAAAACCCCTCCCATGCTAGCGCCTTCGGCAAGGGGGGAATGTCAGGCCCGATCAGCAGAGGAAAAGCCACCATCAAATAGCCTAACTGGGCCACCGTTGAAGAAGCCACCAGGGTTTTAAGCGAGTCTGATCGCCATGCCACAAGGCCACCCCAAACAATGGCCAGCATCCCCAGCCAAGCGACAAAGCGAGGGGCAAACACCGCATCAGGAAGCAGAATGCTCCACAGCATAATCAAGATGAATAGCGAGGCTTTGACCACCAGCGCCGCGTGCAGCGCACTTACCGGTGTCCAGGCACTTTCATGCACTGGGGTTAACCATCCATGCAAAGGAAATAGCGCCGCCTTTAGCGCCAGACCTGCGCCTATTAGCGCCGCGGCTATCCAAGCAACCGGGCCTGGCTCTACTACCTCCGCTAACGCCTGAAGATCAAGCTCCCCCCAGTACCCAAGCACCAGAGCGACACCCAGCAGATAAGCCAGCGACCCTACCAGTGCCAGTAACAGATAGCGCATGCCCGCCAGTAGCGCTGCAGGTTTACCCGATAAAAGCAGCATGCCTACCGCCGCTAATCCCATCAACTCCAGGGCGGCATAAAGCGTTAGCAGATCCGCCGCCAGCCAGATCAGGGAAAGCGCACTTATCAACACACCCATCAAAGGCCACAACCAGCGCGACTGTTTACCGGGATTCGTCAAGCGTAAATGCCCCGGGGTATACAGCGCCGCGGCGGCACCCACCCACTGGGTAACCAGTAGCATGAGAACGCTGACGCCGCTTAAGCGAAGCGACACCGTTACCCCCGCCACCTGCCACTGCCAACGCAAAAGCCCTGCCTGTTGATAATCCATCATTAGCAGAACGCCAGCCAACAGAATGGGCACGCAGGCAAGCCCTACAGGTAACGCTCGCCGGGGAGAGCATAAAGCGCCTAATAGGCCAAAGAGAATCGGCAGTGCTAGCGTCGCGCCTAATGCCCAGTGGGTCAGCCAAAGGGGTTCGAACGTCGTTTCTGTAAGACCAAACCGCCAGTTCATTGAGTGTGCTCCTTGGCCTTACCGTCGTGGCCCAGGGCATCCTCGCCTTCAAGCAGAAGAAGATGGCGAATCAACAGCGCTCCTAGCAACGAACCCAGCCAGGCAATCGCCAGGCCAACGCTCACTAATGCCTGCGCGCCCTCCACGGTGCCTGCCATACCGGCAAGCAGGAGAAACACTCCGGAACCAAGAATATTGAAGGCAAGCAAGCGGCGTAGTAAATGGCGATGCAGCGCAAACGCTCCCATGGCCGTTGCCGCAATAAAAACCGCCGCTAGCACAAGGGGGTGTTCAGTTGGGGAGTACGCCATTTCAGGCATCACATAGCGGATTGCGCCGCCCATCATTAAGCACCATGCCAGCGCTAACAACGCCCGCGCTAAGCCATGATGCCAAGAACCACGCAAATTATCGTAATAGGTTACGCGCCTACCGCGGGTGGACGTTTCAGCGTCAGAAGGAAACACTCTTAGCGCATAAAAAAAGCTCGCACCCGTTAACAGCGCCCCCAACACAAGCTCGGCTAAGGCCAACCAGGGGGCGCCTAACCACCACCACGCCAAGGTCATGAGCAGGGCAAATACCACAAACAGGCAGCTAGCCCGTAACAGATGGCGATCAAACAGGCAGGCCAGCGCTACTAAACATAAGCAGAGCGCTAACCCCCCTTCTAATAATGTAGAGGAAGCTATCATGCGCCTTCGCTAATCCCTTGCATCGGCTATGGGGATAATTACTTTGCCTGCCTTTTAGTCACTTGTCGACGCAGCCCTAGGCTAAACGCTCGCTAAGCCAGCGACCAATATCTCCTACCTGCTGGGGGCAAAGCGCATGCGCCATTGGGTATTGGCGATAATTCACCTCATACCCCAATGCTTTTAAACGCTCAACCCCGCTGCGGCCCAAGGTTTCAGGCACGATGGGGTCAAAATTACCGTGGTGAGCTTCAATAGGAATGTGCCGGTTGGCGTCGGCTAACTCGATGCTATCGGCGGTAGCAAAGTAGGTCGACATGGCTAACAAGCCGCCTAAAGGCTGAGGAAAAGAGAGCGCGGCCTGGTAAGCAACGGCTCCACCCTGTGAGAAACCCGCCACAATAATGCGTTGGCTATCAATGCCTTGGTCGAGCTGCTCTTGAATGAGCGCCTGAATCCGCTCGGCAGATTTCATCAACTGGCCTTCGTCTACGCGGCGCCCCAGGTCCATCGCAAGAATGTCATACCAAGCAGGCATCACCATGCCGCCATTGATGGTCACTGGCAGGCGCGGCGCATGGGGCATAATAAAGCGCACATGAGCATCGTCAGGTAGCGTAAGCGCGGGAACCAGCGGCTCAAAATCGTGCCCATCGGCACCTAAGCCATGAATGATAAACACACACGCATCGGCGGGTTGACCATTTTTCGGTTCAATAATCAGTTCGCCTGGGGCTGTCATGGGGTTAATTCCTTGCTGAATTTAAAAGCGCCACCCTAGCGCAAAGTAGCGTTAACAGCGAGACATTGTCCGCTTAAAACGGCCAAATCAGCGGAATAAGCGTCAACGCAATGGCACCGGTAAGTACGTTTAAACCACCGCCTACGCGTAAAAAGTCGCTTATTCGATAACCACCAGGGCCGTGCACCATTAAGTTGGTTTGATAGCCAATCGGGGTTAGAAAGCTCGCCGAAGCAGCAAACATAACCGCCACCACATAGGGCATCGGGTTGACCCCCAGGCTTTCGGCGGCAGCCATAACCACCGGAAAAATAATCACCGCGGCGGCATTATTGGTGACTAACTCCGTGAGCAGCGCCACAACGCAGTAAGTACCAATAAGCAAAAGCAGTGGACTACCCGCCACCAGGGAAAGGGCGCCTCCCGCAATTTCATCGGCGGCACCGGAGCTTTGTAGCGCGGCCCCAACGCCAAAAGAGGCGGCAATGGTCAGTAGCACCTGGGTATCTAACCCCCGCTTAGCAGCCCCCACAGTGCAGCAGCCGGTTAACAGCGCCAACGCCGCCCCTAGCATCGCGGCATTGAGCATACTCAGCACCCCAAAGGCAGCAAGCAGCACCGCACCCAGCAAAATCGCCCAGGCCAGCGGGGCTTTTTCATGAACCGGTCGCGCTGCGCCGTTAAGCTCGCTAATTAGTAGGAAGTCTTTCGACTGACGGTGGCGCTCAATAAACGGCGGGCGCGCTTCCAGCAGCAGTACATCCGCAGGCTGCAAACGCACTTGACCCAGGTTACCCGTTACCCGCTCACCGCTCCGGCAAACGGCCAGCACAGCTGCGCCGTATAGCGTTCGAAAGCGTCCATCGCGGATGCGCTGGCCGATAAATTGGCACTGATTGGAGACTACGGCCTCTACCAGCCGGCGCTCCTTAAACTCTTTCTCTAAGCTGGAAGCGCCATCGTGAGAAGGAATTAAACCGCGTATCTGCTGTAGCTCAACGGCCGCATCGGAGGTACCTACAAATACTAACCGATCCCCTCCCTTTAGCTGCTCCCCTGGGCCTACTACGCTCACTACGTTACCGGCACGCTCTATTTCGACCAGAAACAACTCCTGCAAATGGCGCAGTCCGGCCTCCTCCACCGTGCGGTCAACCAAAACACCGGCAGGGTCAACTTCCATCTCAATGGTGAACTCGCGGGGGTTAGCAAACGCTTTTGCCATGCCCTCTCGTGAAGGCAGAAGACGCGGCCCCAGCAGAATAAGGTAAGTAAGCCCAACCACCGCCACAGGAATGCCAACCCAGGCCAAATCAAACAGCCCCATGGCAAACTCAGGGTAACGCTCGACCAGTAGCCCATGCACCACCAGGTTAGTACTGGTGCCAAACAGGGTAATAGTCCCGCCCAGTATTGAAGCGAAACTCAGCGGCATTAAAAGCCGCTGCGGGGAGAGCCGTAGCCGACGACTCCAGCTCATCACGGCAGGAATATAGGTGGCGACGACGGGGGTGTTATTAAGAAAACCACTCAGCGATGCTACCGGCAGCAGCAGCCGCACAAGCGCACCTCGCTCACTGTTAGGGCGGCCTAGGACATAGCGAATAATAAGATCGATGCCGCCGGTTTCACGAATACTGGCGACCAGTACGTACATAAACGCCACGGTAAACAGGCCGCTGTTTGAAAAACCGCCCAGCGCTTGCTGCGGGTCGATTACCCCCAACGTCATTAACACCACTACCGCACCCAACAAAATAATATCGGGGCCAAGGCGCGATAGCGCCATCAGTGGAAAGATAGTCAGCACTACCCCAACAGCGATCCAAGCATCCAGCGACATAACCCCACGTCCTTAACAGAAAGCTTTATCAAAAGGCTTAACAAAAAAGCATGGGCGCATTGTGACGCTAATCACATATTCTAAAAAGTTATTTTTAGAAACAGATTAAGATCAAAAAAGAATATAAGAAGGACGGTGTGAGGTGTGAGGTGTGAGGTGTGAAACAGAATAGGCTGGAATAGAAATAAAAAAACCCCGCTCAAGGCGGGGTTTTTCAGCAGGCTAGCATAGAGTGCTAGCTGCGGACATCAAGGGTTCTAATTATAGAACTTTGATGTTGGAAGCCTGAAGGCCTTTCTTACCCTGGGTGACGTCGAAGGAAACCTTCTGGCCGTCTTGCAGAGTTTTGAAGCCGTCAGCTTGAATTTCGGAGAAGTGCGCGAACAGGTCGTCGCCATTGTCGTCCGGAGAAATGAAGCCGAAGCCTTTAGTGTCGTTAAACCACTTAACGGTACCAGTTGCCATGATCGAAATCCTCGATAAAGCGAATTATAAAGCCGGGGTAATACCCGAGTTGCAGTGGGTAGAACAAGAAACTTTCACCAGACTCACGCTTGGGCGTTCGATACTGCTGACAACGTTCGACTTGCTAACCAACTGCATTTAGCATGCGCTTAACTTAGCCGCACGTCAACACTATGATGGAAAAAAATGACATTGCAATTACTTTTTTTCCAAAATCCAATTTGCCGCTTTTTCAGCGATCATCAGCGTCGGTGAATTGGTATTTCCGCTAGTAATTGTGGGCATTACGCCTGCGTCAGCCACTCGTAAACCCGTTATTCCACGTACTCTAAGCCGCTCATCGACCACCGCCATCGGGTCGTCTGCCCGCCCCATACGCGTGGTGCCTACCGGATGGAAAATTGTCGTCCCAATATCCCCCGCAAGGCGCGCTAATTCATCGTCGGTTTGGTATTCAACCCCGGGCTTTACTTCCTCCGGTGCGTATTTAGCGAACGCAGGCTGCTCAGCAATTCGCCGGGTCACGCGCAGTGAATCTGCCGCTACCTTGCGGTCTTCTTCAGTACTTAGATAGTTAGGCTCAATAGCCGGTGCAGTTTGTGGGTCGCGGTTTTTGATCCGAACCGTGCCACGGCTGGTGGGATTAAGATTGCAAACGCTGGCAGTAATTGCCGGGAAGTTATGCAGCGGCTGACCAAACGCCTCCAGGCTTAAGGGCTGTACGTGGTACTCAATGTTGGCGTGTTGGTACTCGTCAGAACTGCGGGTAAAAATGCACAGCTGAGATGGTGCCATGCTCATCGGGCCAGAGCGTTTCAACAAATACTCAAGACCAATCTTCGCTTTACCCACCAAAGAGTTGGCCATGGTGTTCAAAGTTTTAGCGCCATTAACCCTATATACCGAGCGGATCTGCAGGTGATCCTGCAGGTTCTCACCCACCCCAGGAAGCGCTGCCACTACATCAATGCCATGACGTTGCAGTAGCTCAGGCGCACCAATACCGGAAAGCTGCAGAATCTGCGGCGAGCCAATGGCTCCCGCACTCAGTACCACTTCCTTATTGGCCGCTACCTTAATCACGTTGCACTCGCGTAGAAGCTCTGCGCCTACGCAGCGTGGCTGACCATCTTCATGCTCAAACAGCAAACGGTTGACGTGGGTAGAGTGCCAGAGCGTCAGATTGGTGCGCTTTTTTATTGGTCGCAAAAACGCCTTGGAGGTATTCCAGCGCCAGCCTTTACGCTGGTTCACCTCAAAGTAGTTAACGCCTTCGTTATCACCGCGATTGAAATCGTCGGTGCGTGGAATACCCGCTTGCACCGCCGCTGCGGCGAAATCATCCAGCACTTCCCAACTCAAACGCTGCTTTTCGATTCGCCATTCACCCCCGTGGCCGTGGTAACGACGGTGTTCTGCATCGCCGTCACCACCGTCATCCAGCCGGTGGTGATCTTCGTGCCTCATGAAATCCGGCAGACAGTTCTCCCAGCGCCACTCGTCGCTGCCGGTCAGTTCAGCCCAGTGGTCGTAATCCCTCGCCTGACCGCGCAGGTAAAGCATGCCGTTAATACTGGAACAACCGCCCAGGGTCTTGCCGCGTGGATAGATCAGCGAACGGCCATTGAGGCCTTTGTCAGGCTCAGTGCGAAACAGCCAGTCGGTACGCGGATTGTTAATGCAGTACAGATAGCCCACCGGAATATGAATCCAGTGGTAGTTATCCGGCCCGCCCGCTTCAACCAGCAGCACACTGTTATTCGGGTTGGCGCTTAGACGATTGGCCAACAGGCACCCTGCGGTGCCTGCGCCGATCACGATGTAATCAAAGTTATTAGTAGCAGCGTGTGCCATGAACTGGCTCCCGTAACGTAGCGGCGTTACTTAGCCGTAGGCATTACAAATTCAGCACCCGCGTCGATGGAGTCGGACCAACGCTGCATAATGGATTTCTGCTTGGTGTAGAAACGCACGCCCTCTTCTCCGTAGGCATGGGTATCGCCAAATAGCGAACGCTTCCAACCACCAAAACCATGCCACGCCATCGGCACTGGAATAGGCACGTTAATACCCACCATCCCCACTTGGATACGGCGGCCAAACTCGCGGGCGACGCTGCCACTTTCAGTGAAGCAGCTCACACCGTTGCCGAACTCATGGTCGTTGATCAGTTGAATTGCCGTGGCTACGTCGGGAACGCGCACACACACCAGCACCGGGCCAAAGATCTCTTCTTTATAGATAGTCATCTCAGGCGTCACGTTATCAAACAGCGTGCCACCCATCCAGAAGCCTTCACCGCAGCCTTCGCCGGTATGGCCGGTGTCAAAATCACGACCATCGACCACGAGTTCAGCGCCTTCGGCCACGCCTTTTTCGATATAGCCAGTAATACGCTGATGCGCCTGCTGGGTCACAATCGGGCCCATTTCCGCATCAAGCTGCATACCGTCTTTAACCTTCAGTGCTTTGGCACGCTCGGTGAGCATAGGCACGACCTTATCTCCCACCTCACCCACCAGCACGGCCACACTAATCGCCATGCAACGTTCACCAGCGGAGCCATAGGCGGCACCGATTAATGCATCGACTGCTTTATCCAAATTCGCATCGGGCATCACCACCATGTGATTCTTTGCCCCACCCAACGCCTGTACGCGTTTGCCGTGTTTGGCACCGCGCTCATAAATCAGGTTAGCGATGGGTGTAGAGCCCACAAACGAAAGCGCTTTAACGTCGGGGTGGTCAATCAGCGCTTCCACCGAATCTTTATCACCCTGCACTACGTTAAACACGCCATCCGGCAGACCTGCCTGCTTAAGAAGATCGGCCATCATCAGCGATGCACTGGGATCCAAGGGGCTGGGCTTGAGAATAAAGGTGTTACCCGCCGCAATGGCAATCGGGAACATCCACATCGGCACCATAACGGGGAAGTTAAACGGCGTAATGCCCGCAACCACGCCCAGCGGCTGGCGCAGCGTCCAGTTGTCGATGCCGGTGCTGACCTGCTCGGTGTAGTCACCTTTCAACAGCTGAGGAATACCGCAGGCGAATTCAACAATATCGATCCCCCTGGCCACTTCACCCTGGGCGTCGGTAAATACTTTGCCATGCTCTTTGGTAATCGCTTCCGCCAGCTCATCTTTATGAGCGTTTAGCAGCTCCAAAAATTTAAACAACACCCGGGCGCGACGGATGGGTGGGGTATCCGCCCAAGCGGAAAAAGCTGCCTGGGCAGCCTGAACAGCGGTGTCCACATCCGTTTGCGAGGCCAGTGCTACCCGTCCCGTCACTTTTCCTGTGGCGGGGTTAAATACGTCTTGAGCATTAGCCGAGTCGCCTGCGCTTACTTGGCCGTTAATAAAATGCTGAATAGCGGTTGTTGTCATGGGGCTGCCTTTATAACGAGTGCTTAAGTAATCGATGATAGCCCAACAGACTACCCCGCTTTGCACGGCAATCAATTGAGTAATTTTTAACCCAGATATAAGCTTTGCTAATAACACACCACTATGGGGAGCCTATTTATGCAGGAGTACGCAGCGCTACGCGCCTTTGTTGCCGTCGCACGCACCGGCAGCGTGTCACGGGCTGCCGAACAGCTGCACCTTACCCAGCCCGCTGTCAGCCTAAAGTTGAAGCAGTTGCAGCAACACTTAGGCCTTACGCTGTTTAGCCGCCGCCCCCAAGGGTTAACGCTAACCGCCGATGGCTATGCGCTACTCCCCGCTGCTGAAAACGCTTTAGCCAGCGCTCTTGCCTTTGAGCAGAGCGCCAGCGCCTTACACAGCACGCTGCGAGGAAAATTAAAAATTGGCACCATTGTCGACCCGGAATTTATCCGCCTAGGCGCTTTTCTTAGCCGATTAATGGCCCGGGCACCGCAGTTGGAAACCGAGCTACATCACGGCATGAGCGGCAGTGTGTTGGCGGATGTAGAGCAGGGCGAATTGGACGTGGGTTTTTTTCTCGCTCCGCCCGGCGCGGGTACCGGCAATACAGGTATGGGCAGTGACACGCTTGCCTGGCGTGAACTCACCCACTTTCATTACCACGTGGTAGCTCCGGCAGGCTGGGAAGCCAAGTTAGCGGATACCCGCTGGGAAGTGTTGGCACGGCTGCCCTGGATTGTGACGCCACCCGTTTCAGCCCACCATCGGCTGCTAAAACACGCCTTAGCCGAAAGTGGCGCTACGCCTAACCGAGTAGCCCAGGTAGACCAAGAGGCGTGTATGCTGGATTTAGTGCGCGCGGGCGTGGGGCTTAGCTTGGCCCGAGACGCGTTAGCAATGGCTGAACGCCAAGAGAGCGGTTTAGCCGTGGCGGATAATGTTCGTCTGCCCTGTGCACTTAGTTTGATATGGCGTAATGACCGCGCTACAGAACCTACTATTAAAGCAGCGCTAGATACGCTGAATACCGTGTGGCCCCATCGCCCAGGTTAGACAACCAATGTACATCTCTGGCGCTTTATGTATAAGTAGCTGGAACCTAGCGTCGTTCACTGACTCCTAGAGCGATGACTTATTACGTACACTGGAGCGCTCCCCATGTCTCGTTTTGCCCACCTTCGCCCCTTAACGCTTTGCGTACTGGCGGCCGCCAGCTTTACCAGCGTCTCGATTCAGGCTCAGGAACAACCCAATGCCGTGGCCACGTTTGCGGGCGGCTGCTTTTGGTGCATGGAGCCGCCTTATGATCGCCAAGCAGGGGTTATTTCCACCCTCTCTGGCTATACCGGCGGGGAGCGCGAGAACCCTACCTATCAAGAGATCGGCCGAGGAGATACGGGGCACGCCCAATCTGTTGAGGTTGCCTATAACCCTGAGGAGATTAGCTACGAGCAGCTCCTGGAAATTTTTTGGTACAACGTTGACCCCTTTGCGGTTGATAAACAGTTCTGCGATGTAGGCTCACAGTACCGCTCAGCGATTTTTTATCACGACGATGAGAAGCGTGAACTCGCCGAAGCCACCAAGGCTGAGATAGAGCAGCGCTTTGACCGTGAAGTTGCCACGCAAATTATGCCCGCTAGCGAGTTTTGGGAAGCCGAGGAGTACCATCAAGCGTACTATCAAAAAAATCCGCTGCGCTACCGCTTTTACCGCCACAACTGTGGCCGCGATAACCGTTTAGAAGAGGTGTGGGGCGAAGACGCTGGCGGCCCAACCTACAATTAATCGCTAACAATTCATTTGGGCAAAGCCACACTTTCTCAACTAGAGTGAATAGCATCATCAATAGACCAGTCGGCTATGGATTGGTCTAAGTTTTAACGCATCGTTGATCTAAAGATAGGAGATCTTATGAGCAACAGCATCACAACGGTTAACCCGAGCACTGGCGAAACACTAAATACCTATACATTTATGGATTCCAGCCAGGCTAAGCAAGTGGTTGACGCAAGCTATCAAGCGTTCCTGGACTGGCGACTACAATCCCTTGAACAGCGTGCCAGCATCGTTAAAGCCATTGGCAAAGCGCTAAGTGCCAATAAGGAAGAGCTTGCTGAGTTAATCGTTCAAGAGATGGGTAAGCCGCCAGAGGAAGCCCGCCAGGAAATCGACCTGTGCGCTGGCATTTGTGATTACACCGCTGAACACGGCCCCACGGAACTCGCCGATGAAGAGCGCAAGCCGGGTAACGGTAAGCGCGGTATTATTACCTACTCGCCAATGGGTGTGATTTACGGCATTCAGCCGTGGAATTTCCCTGCCTATCAGGTAGTGCGTTACTCCATCGCCAATATCATGGCGGGTAACAGCGTCTTGCTAAAGCACGCTGAAAATGTGACGGGCAGCGGCTTGTTGCTTGAGAAAATTTACCGTGACGCTGGCCTACCTGAAAATGTCTTCCGCACGCTGATTATTTCCCATGATGTTTCCGATGAAGTGATTGCCCATGACGCAGTACGCGGCGTTACGCTCACCGGCAGCGACGGCGCAGGGCGTCAAGTAGCGGCAAAAGCAGCCGAGAATCTGAAGAAAACCGTACTGGAGCTAGGCTCTAACGATGCCTTCCTGGTACTCGATGATGCAGATCTTGATGTGGCGGTAGATACCTGCGTAACAGGCCGGGTATTTAATGGCGGACAAACCTGCGTCGCCGCGAAGCGCTTTGTGGTCACGGACGCTAACTACGATGCCTTCAAAGAGCGCTTTGTCGAGAAAATGAAAGCGGTAAAGGTGGGTGATCCCAATGCAAGCGATACCGACGTTGGCCCGATGGCCCGGGTAGACCTACGCGATAAGCTTCACGAGCAGGTGGAAGAGAGTGTTAGCAAAGGTGCCAATATACTTTGCGGCGGTGAAAAGCCAGAAGGTAAAGGCGCTTTCTACCCAGTCACCGTGTTGGACAACGTAACGCCCGGCCAGCCCGCTTATGACGACGAGCTATTTGGTCCGGTTGCCGCGCTAATTCGCGCTAAAGATGATGAAGATGCCATGCGCATTGCCAACGACAGCCGCTATGGCTTAGGTGGCGGCATTATTTCTAAAGACGTCAAACGCGCCACCGAGCTAGCCAGCAAGTACTTCGATACGGGCATGGTATTTATTAACGGCTTTGGTGTAGCCACACCGGAAATGCCCTTTGGCGGGGTTAAAAACTCTGGTTACGGGCGTGAGCATGGCGGCTTTGGGATGCACGAATTCGTCAATGTTAAATCGGTGATTGTCGTTCAAGAGTAATGCGGTAAACGCTCAACAACGTGATCAGTAAAACAAGCGCCGCCAGCCTTTTCGTTCTTAGGCTGGCGGCGTTTTTTCATCACTGTTAAGTCGTTTAAACAGGCTGAGACGCTCTCCGTTGCCACAGTTTCAGCACTAATACCACGACCACCCAGGTCACAAGTGCCGCAACAACATCGTCTAGCACAATGCCAACGCCACCTTGCACGTATTCCGCCAGATGAATAGGTGGCGGCTTTACGGCATCAAAAAAACGAAATAGCGCGAATGCCATTGCCATGACCAGCGGATGACGCGCTGCCTGCAAACCAATGACCGCCAGTGGAAAGGCCAGGTACTCATCAGCAACGATGCTGCCATGATCGCCCCCGCCTAATTGAAGTGAAGCGTAGTGGCATATTGGCACAGCCAGCACCAATAGCGTCGCTACAATGGCGCCTTGATGAGCAAGCGGCCGCCCAACAAGCCACCACGCCAGCGGTATGCCCAGTAAAGACCCTAAGGTGCCCGGAGCAATCGGTGAGAGCCCCAAACCAAAACCAGTCGCCAGCCATAAATTTAGCGTTTCGAACATTCACCTGCCTGCTGTGCTTGTCGTGCCCAACTGCCGAGCCAAACCGCGCCTGGCACCCCGTGTACATCTAGCCACCGCTCTGCCTTAAACAGGCGGCCAATTAAGTAACCAAGCGCCTCTTCATACGACTAGGCACTGCGTAACGCGCCCTTTACTTCCACCGAGCTCCCGTGTCGGCTGGCGCGTACTTCGACACGGACCGGCATTTGCTCTTTGAGTTCGCTGACATGGGAGATAACCCCAATCATACGTCCGCCCATTTGCAGCTCGCTGAGCATGGCAATGGCTTGATCTAATGCATCCTGATCCAGGCTGCCAAAGCCTTCATCAATAAATAGCGCATCCAACTGAATACCACCCGCGTAGGCTTGCACGACATCGGAAAGCCCCAGCGCCAGCGCCAAGGCCGCCATAAATGACTCACCGCCGGAGAGCGTCGCTACCGAGCGACTCTTGCCGGTGTAGGTGTCGGCCACGTCCAGCTCCAATCCTGACGCTTTATTGCCTTTTGAGGGATCTTCGCGTCGCACCAACTGATAGCGCCCACGACTCATACGTACCAGCCGTTCAGACGCCTGAATCAGTACGTCGTCCAGCAGCACGCCCAGCACAAACCGCTGCAAGCTAATGCGATGACCAGTCCGCCCGTTGGCCACCTCGCTCAGCGTCCCCCACACCTGATACTGGGCTTCAAGCTCGGCCTGGGCCGCGTGGGCGGCGGTGAGTTTTTGACGAATACCCTGCAGGGTCTTTAACCGCCCATCCAGCGCACGCCACGCCTCTAGTTGAGTATGCTCCTCAGCTTGGGCGGCTTCCGTACGCGTGGTGAGTGCAGCGAGATCTGGCGGCGTTTTTTCCGCAAGCTGAGCGTGGTAATTCTGTAGCGCGCCCTCAAGCTCGGCTAAGCGGCGCTGATACGCCTCTACTTGGCGTGCCAGGTCTTGGCGCTGGTTATCCTCTAGCTGAGCCGCCTGAAAGGCAGCCTCACTTTCAAATGAACTGGCCTGTAGCGCCGTTTGCCACTCAGTCTGCGCCTGCTCAAGCGCTTGCTGGCTATGCGCTACCCGCTGATTCGCGCCACGCAGTTGCTCTTCTAACCTCGCCTGCTGGGTCTGACTGTTTGAGAGCGCCTGCTGAGCAGACTCCCAAGCTTTTTCGAACTCAGTAATTTGGCTGTCCAGCTCCGTGAGCGTTTGGCGCATGGCTAACGGGTTGCGGGCATTTTCGGGCAGCGATTGACTTAATTGATCGCGCTGGCTCTCTAGCCGTAACGCCTCTTCTTTGGCCTTTTCAACCATAGGCCGCTGGCCTTTGAGCTGTTTATCCAGCGTGCCCCAGTCAAGGCGTAGCGCGTCTCGGGCAGCGTTTTGCTGGTTAATCTCACCCTCCACACAGTTGCGACGCTCGACTTGGCGGCGCAATTGTTCGCAGCCCTGCTGTAACGCAACCTGTGGCTGGCTGGCCCACTCACCTAGCTGTTGACTAAGGCGCTGCGTCTGCTCAGCGTTGTAACTAATCTGTTGTGCTAATTGTTGATCCTGACGCTCGGCGGTTGCTAATGCGTGACGGGCTTGCTCCTGGGCTGAGCGGGCGGTTTCCACCTGGGCTTGGGTAACGATGTCCGCATGTTTAACCGCCGGGGCCGGGTGTTCAAGGCTGCCGCACACCGGGCAAGGCGCATCCACCTCAAGGGTGAGCGCTAGCAGTGCGGCTTGCCCTTGGTGCCAGCGCATCTCTTGCTCAGTCGCGTGCCGCTTGGCCTGCTCCGCTTCGCTGCGTCGGCGCTTGAGCGTCTCCGCTGCCTGCTGTTGTTGAACAGTGAGTTCACGCCCCTGTCGAGTCAGATCATCCAACGCTTGTCGCTGAGCTAGCAGGCTCTCATGGCGGCTGAGCTCTGCGGGGGCGCTGGCCAGCTGCTGACCCTCCGTTTGCAGGCGCTCAAGAGTGAGGCTAATGGCTTCACCTTGCTGGCGAATGCTGTCTAACTGAGCTTCATCGCGCTTTAGGGTGTCATCGGCTTGCTGCCAAGCGGTCTGGGCCGTTTGCAAGCGCGCTTCAAGCTCGCTTAACTGCTGGCCTTTATGGATAAACTCGCCCAACTGACGATGGCGCTCGCGCAGTGTAGGCAGTTCCGTTTGGTGCTGGCGCGCTGTCTCAAATGCGCGCTTGGCTTGCTCAGTGCTGGCAAGCTGGATGGTTAGTGCGGCATCGGCCTGCTGCTGCTCTGTTTGGGCGGTGCTCAGCGTCTGTTTCGCTTGGGCTAACGCAGTGCTGTGGGGCCGCAGCGCTTGGGCGTAGTCGCTTTGGGTCAAGCGGCTCTGGAAATCTGTTATTTGCGCTTGCTGCTCAAGGTGGCGTGCTTTATCCGCGGCGAGGCTGTCACGGGCTTCAAATTGACGCTGCAGCGTTAGGGCCTCGTCTCGTCGTTGTTCAGCGCTTCGCCGCTGCTGCTGGGCGGTTTCAAAACGCTGGCGCGCCTGCCCTACTTGTGGGGTTAGCACCTCTACTTCTTGCCCTAACGCTGCTTCGCTTTCCAGCTCGCCACCGGCCAAAATGCCGCTAATATGCTGACGATGGTCATTCACCGCTCGCTCAATTTGATTCGCCTGGGCACGCAGGCGCTCTTCAATGCGCTGAAAAATCTGGGTTTGAAACAGCTGAGAAAAAATCTTCTCGCGGTCCTTCGATTCTGCCAACAGCAGTTCACGGAACTTGCCCTGGGGGAGCACCATCACTTGGCGAAACTGGTTAGCATCCAGGCCTATTAAGGTATGCAGTTGGCTGTTGGCATCAGTGACCTTACGCGCCACCAAACACTCCCCTTCTTCGCCTTCCGGGGTCAGCCGCCACAGCTGGGCTTCAGCGCTTTGCGTGGTAGTGCCTTCGCCAGTGGCCTTGGGGCGCTCCTGCTGGGGCACCCGACGCACGCGGTAAGTCCCATCGCGCAGGCGAAAATCCAAGCTGACCTCGGTCAGTAAGGTATCGGCGGCCTGGTCGCAACGCATTTGTCCGGCATCGCGGTCGTTACCGGTGGTTTGGCCGTAAAGCGCAAAGCAGATGGCATCTAATATCGAGCTTTTCCCTGCCCCCGTGGGGCCGTTAATCAGAAACAGCGGGCTTTTGCCCAGCGCAGTAAAGTCGATTGTTTCGCTGCCTGCAAAGGGGCCAAACGCCTGCATGGTGAGCGTTAACGGCGTCATGGCTGGCCCTCCTGCTCGCGGCTTAGGGTGGTAATGAGCTCGCGCATGGCGTTGGCCTGCTCATCACTCATGGTGTCTCCACTGGTTTGGGTAAAGAAATCACTAAACATGTCCAACGCGCTGAACTGCAGCCGCTCGCGGTCTAGCTGCTGGCGCCCTCGCGCCTCTAACATGCCGGGCTTTTCTAAATGCAGCACGTTGGGGTAGACCTCGCGCAGCTTGCCCATGGGGTCAAGAATCGCGTGGCGGTCGGACAGCCTCACTAACAGGTAGTCATCAGCTTGAGGGTCAGTTTTACCCTGTGCTAACAAATCAGCCAGTTCCCCTTCCAACACACGTACCTCTCGGCGCGGTATCAGTGGGCGGTGTTCAATCTGGCTCACGCCCTCAGGGCCAATATCCACCAGCGTGACGCCTTTGCGCTGGTTAGCCTCAGAGAAGCTGTATTTAAGCAGCGAGCCGCTATAGCGAATGTGCTCACCGCCGCGATATTGCGGGCCATGAAGATGGCCTAGAGCGACATAGGCAAACGGTTGCATAGGTTCCCAGGCGACACTTTCCGCGCCCCCTAAGGTTAACGGGCGCTCTGAATCACTGGCACTGCCGCCATCCACAAAGCAGTGGCTCATCAGTACGGTGGGACGGCCCGCTTGGCGTTGGATGTTGATGCGTTCGACTAAGTAGCGGTGAGCGCCGTCAAAATCGCGTACATCCACCGAAAACTGGCTGCGCACATACTCTGGGTCGGCGTAGGGAATACCGAACACATCCACCTCTACCCCGTTAATCGACAGCGTTACGGGGTGATCGCAGGCGGATAGATCAGACAAAATATGCAGCCCTGCTTGTCGCAGGTGGCGTGCGCCGAAGCCCAGGCGCTCAGCGCCGTCGTGGTTACCAGAAATCATAATCACCGGCAGGCCGCGCTTTTCACACAGTTCGCCAAGTATGTCATCTAATAGCGTGACGGCGGCGGCGGGTGGCACAGAGCGGTCGTAGATATCGCCAGCAATCAGTACGGCGTCCACCGCATCGCGGTCGACAATCTCCAGCAGCTGATTAAGCACATGGCGCTGGTCTTCCAGCAGCGAGAGGTTGTGAAACAGCCGCCCCAGGTGCCAATCGGCGGTATGTAGTAAACGCATGGCAGGCTCAACGCAAAAAATATGTCACATCATATCAATGCCACCCTCTCTCTACCCAACAAAAACCCCGCACGGCGGCGGGGTAATTTCTACAGCATATACGAACAATTAGTTTCGGAAGGCATCCGGATACGTGGTTATGTCGACTCCCCACAACATGGGCATTAGGAAATAAACCGCGGCCACAATAAGCAGCAGCGCGATAATATTTAACCAGAAACCGTTGCGTACCATTTCGATAATTTTAATCTTACCGGTCGCAAAAATAATCGCATTGGGCGGCGTACCTACCGGCAGCATGAAGGCGCAGTTGGCTGCCATGGCCGCGGGCACCATCAGTACGAAGGGGTGAATATTCAGCGCCAACGCAAGCGATGCCAAGACCGGCAAAATCATCGTGGCTGTTGCAGTGTTAGAAGTAATCTCGGTTAAGAACAGCACCATGCCCGCAGCTAGCAGTATCACTAGCAGGAAGTTAACCCCTTCTAGCACGCTCATTTGCCCGCCAATCCAGATAGCCAGGCCGGAGGAGCTAAAACCAGCGGCAATCGCCAAGCCACCACCAAACAACAACAAAATACCCCAAGGTACATCTTTGGCGACATCCCACCCCAGCAAGCAACCACCTTTATTAGGCGAAGGGATTAAGAACAGCAGGATAGCCGCAAAAATAGCGATCATGGTGTCGTTAATGCCAGGGATCGTCAGGATCTGACCCTGCCACAGGAACGAGCGGGTAATCCAGAAAAAGGCTGCAAACAGGAAGACCCCCAACACTGCTTTTTCTTCAAACGAGATCTTACCCAGCGCTTCCTTTTCCTTAGCAATGAGCGCTTTGCCGCCCGGGAGGTTGCTGAATTTAATTGGATAAATAAAGCGGGTCAGCATAATCCAGCCAATAAATAGCAGCACCACCACGACGGGAAAGGCAAACATCATCCAACTGGCAAAGGTAATTTCAACGCCAAACAGTTCATTAACGATTGCTGCCAGAATAATATTGGGCGGTGTTCCAATCAGGGTGCCCAAACCACCGATGGTGCCGCCGTAGCCGACACCAAAAATCAGCGCTTTACTGAATTTATCGATGTCTTCGCTGTGGTCACCCTCGCTCTTATTCAGCTCCAGCGTGACCTGATAAACAATTGCAGTACCGATAGGCAGCATCATCATCACCGCTGCCGTATTGGAAACCCACATCGACAGAAAGCCAGTGGCCGCCATAAAGCCGAACACGATGCTATTAATACTGGTGCCTAACACTGAAATAATATTCAGCGCGATACGCTTGTGCAGATCCCACTTCTCCATGGCTAGCGCAATCATAAAACCGCCAAGGAATAAGAAGATAATCGGGTTGCCATAGGCAGCAGTGACGGCACTACTCTCCAGCGCACCGGTGATGGGCAGCAATACAATCGGCAGCAGCGAAGTAACGGGGATTGGAATGGCTTCTGTAATCCACCAAACGGCTACCCACAGCGTGGTGGCAAGCACCATGCGGCCTTCAAAGCTCAAATCTGCCGGATGAAAAAACAGCAGTACAAAGGCAAACAGCATCGGCCCTAACACCAAACCCACTTTTTGAGCGGTGTTATAGGCAGGCGGACGTGGTGGCTTGGCGCCACTGCTCTGCCGTTTGTCTGAAGAACCTGGGGAAGCGCTACCTGTACCCGTTGTTGGCAACGCGCACATCAGTAGATTTTTGACCTGGTCGTGGGAGTGCCAAAGCTGATCCCAGAGCGTCATCGTAGCAGTTCTGCGCATTAGAAAAGTACCGCTTGCAGTCAGGTGAAAAAAGGGGCGTCTTAAAACAGCTTAGCCCTATGCCTTAGCTAAACCAGCCGTGCCGGTTTTTGTGGTGCCCTTTATTCACTGCAGCCGACCATTAGTCCAGTTAATTGGCCAATTTTACGACTAAAGTCTAAAAACTTTAGTCGTAATAATTAGCAAACCCCGGAGATACCAATGCGCTTGACTTTTTTACCGTACGGCTTACCCATTGCCCGCTGGCCGCCAGGGCGAAACATCTTAATAATCGGCTGATAGTCCCAGGCTAAATCGCCCCAGGCGCTTTGTTAGCGGGGATGGCATCTCTGCCGTTACTGGCCTCTGAGCGTTACGCGCCGAACAAATCCGCTTTGCACAAAGGCGTTTAACTACTTAGAGAGCTTAGCTAAAAGGACAGAAATCATTATTACTCTAGTGCTCTTATAGCTATTTTCTCAGCATTTACCATGACTGACAGGGCTATTCACTATTGCTTGTTTAATGAATACCGCCACACAATATTGAGGAGTTTATTGAGCCCTTCGCTAGCATTTAATAAAGCTAAACTAGGGTCGTGATAAATCTATACGAGATGCTATTTCAAGGATGATGAGACATGGATTACCACGACCTACTCATTAAAAATTATTTGCTTGCAGCGCTGCCCAATGATGTTAAAGCGCGACTTTTACCTTTACTGGAACCGTGTTTCTTACCTCTAGGCCATGTTCTCTGCGAGCAAGGCGCCTCGCCAAACTACGTTTATTTCCCAGAGGATGCGATTGTTTCACTGTTATATGTAACGGAGAACGGCGCTTCGACCGAAATTGCAGTGGTTGGTAATGATGGTTTGGTGGGCGTTGCCGTCTTTACGGGCGGAGAGAGCATGAATAACCGAGCGATCGTGCAAAGCGCAGGGCAGGCGCTGCGCTTACCTGCCAGCGTGCTCAAAGAGGAGTTTAAATCACACGGCGCGATGTGCCATCTGCTGCTGCGCTACACGCAAGTATTAATTACTCAGATGTCGCAAACTGCCGTTTGTAATCGCCACCACACTATTCATCAGCAGCTATGCCGATGGCTGTTAATATCGTTAGACCGCTTGCCCAGTAATCAGCTCAACATGACGCAAGAGCTTATTGCTAACATGTTAGGAGTGCGACGCGAAGGTGTGACTGAAGCAGCGGGAAAACTACTCAAACTTGGAATCATTGAGTATCGAAGAGGCCATATCACCGTATTAGACAGAGCACGCTTAGAGCAACTTTGTTGTGAATGCTACGCCGTTGTTAAAAAAGAAACCGAACGACTTATGCCTTATCGTACAGCCCACCACGACCACGTTATTACATCATCTTGCGCCTGCCATCCACGCAATGTGCGTTATCGAACTGACAAAAAATAACGTAGAGCACATCGTCTTAACAGATAAACATCTGGTTTTGAGCGTTTTGACTTAAACATTCATTAGGATGTAAACCGTGACTCTTTTTAACCAAATGCCTTTTCTTCGTGGTGTGCAACAACATCATGCCTCTGTGGCACTTTGGCGTTCAACGTCACCGGTACGGGAAGAGCTGTTTAGTGCGGAACGATTAGAACAACATGCGGGCAGTTTAGCGCGGGCACAAACGGTCACTAGCACCCCGGCTAAGGTGATGTCGTTAACCCGCAGGCTTAATGATAATGCCAATGTACTGCTTGCGGCCTACCGCGCCTGTGGAGTAACCCTGACAGAGGGCCGTGACTTGGTGCCTGCTGCCGCATGGTTACTGGATAACTACCACCTCATTGAAGCACAAATTCGTGAAATTCGTGGCGACCTACCCCCCGGTTATTATCGCCAGTTACCTAAGCTTTCCAAAGGCCCTTTTGCGGGCTACCCACGAGTATTTGGTATCGCATGGGCATTTGTTGCGCATACCGACAGCAACCTAGAATTAACTAATCTGCGTACCTTTATTAACGCCTACCAGCGCGAACAGCCACTAACGATTGGAGAGTTATGGGCGGTGGCGATAACGCTGCGCATCGTGCTGATCGAAAACCTTCGCCGGCTTGCTGACCAAATCATTACTGAACAGACAGCCCGGGATAAAGCGGACGTATTAGCGGCTAAATGGACAGGCCCCGAAAACGACCCAGCTGACAATCCCCCATCAGACGTTCGTTCTGCCGATTATGAAGTTCCATCATTTACCTTTCAGGAAATACCGCTATCAGAGCCTTTTACCGCCCAATTAGCCAAACGTTTACGCGGTGTTAACCCCCTCACGAACCCTCTGGCCTGCTGGCTTTTGGAGCAGCTTAATCGCCAGGGCGACTCTATAGATGACGTTGTGCAGAGTGCCCAGCAACGTCAGGGCGCGGCTAACGTCACGGTGCGCAACGTTATTACCAGCATGCGCTTTATCTCAAGCACCGATTGGGCTGAACTCCTCGAAAGTGTCAGCTTAGTAGACGTAAAACTAAGTGAAAAAAGTAGTTTTGCGCAGTACGACTTTTCAACACGCAACCATTATCGCAGCGCAGTAGAGGAGCTTGCCCGCGGCTCCACTTACACAGAGCTTGAAGTGGTTGACCATGCCCTGGCAGCCTCACGCGAGGCCGTAGCGCTTACTGATACCCCTCAAGAAGCGGCACGGGTAGGCGACCCCGGCTACTTTTTGGTGGCTGCCGGGCGAAGCGCGTTTGAGCAACGCCTTGGCTTTCGCACTCCGTTTCATCGACGGTTTCGCCAAGTACTGCTAAACAACGGTATCCGTGGCTACAGCACCATGCTGGCAGCAACCTCGGTAAGTTTGATGGTGCTAGCCGCCTGGCTGCTACTGTGGACTTCAGGTGGAACAGGGCAAACCTCCCCCTTATGGCTGTTATTACTGGCGATCCTGAGCATCCTGCCCATTGTAGAAGTGGCTACCTCCATGGTTAACCGGTTGTTCATTCATAGCATCGGCACTCAGCCGCTGCCCAGCCTGGATCTTGCGAAAGGTATTCCAACGACATTTCGCACGCTGGTCGTGATACCGACGCTATTGACCCATGAAGCAGACTTACAAGAGCAACTTGACCGTCTTGAGGTGCACCACCTCAGTAGTGGAGAAGGCGCCATCAGCTATGCGCTGCTAGCAGATGGTGTTGATGCCCCACAGCCAGAAAGCGCTGAAGACGCTGCGTTATTAAACGCGGCAGCAGCGCGAATACAGCAGTTAAACGAACGCTACTGTTATCCCGGTCATGAAAAGCGCTTCTTTTTACTACATCGTAAACGCGTATTTAATCAAAGCGAGCGCTGCTGGATGGGGTGGGAGCGTAAGCGCGGCAAGCTCCACGAGCTCAACCGGCTATTAAGAGGCGCAACAGACACGACGTTTATCGACCCGCCGGCACTACCGAAAGGTGTCCGTTATGTCATTACGCTAGATGCCGATACCCGCTTGCCACGGGGTGTTGCCAGTAAGCTGATTGGCAAAATAGCCCACCCGCTGAATCAACCCCGCTTTGACCAGCAGCAGCGCCGCATCGTAGAAGGCTATGGAATCCTTCAGCCCCGGGTCACCCAGTCGTTACCCACCGGAGAAAAAGGCTCAACGTACCAGCGGCTGTGTTCTGCGCCAGGCGGCATTGAGCCTTATGCGGCGGCTATTTCAGACCTCTACCAGGACTTAGTGGGCGAAGGGTCGTTCGCGGGCAAGGGCATCTATAATATTGACGCTTTTGAAGCATCGCTGGAAAACCGTGTCCCTGAAAACAGCCTGCTTAGCCACGATATGTTTGAGGGTATTTTTGCCCGCGCAGGCCTTGCTTCAGACGTTGAAGTTATCGAAGACTTTCCAAACCGTTATGACGTTGTGGCAAAGCGCCAACATCGCTGGGTGCGGGGCGATTGGCAGTTACTTCCCTGGCTATTAAAAGGGGCATTACCGCTGACAGGGCGCCTGAAAACACTCGGTAACCTGCGCCGTTCGCTGCTTCCGCCGTTACTGCTGGCTAGCCTGGCAATCAGTTGGCAGCTTCCTTTATTAGAGGCCTTTGTCAGCTCCTTGATAGTCGTCTTCATCATTAGCACCCCTACTCTACTATCGCTGGTTAGCACTTTTATACCGCTGCGAGCGCGGGTGAATTTACCCCACCATTTTCAACAGTGGCTGGAAGAGCTAACCCTAGGGTTAACGCAAATCCTACTGCAGCTGACATTCCTTCCTGACCAAGCATGGCGAATGATAGATGCTATTGCCCGCACGCTAACGCGACTTTTTATAACTCGCCGCCATCTGCTGGAGTGGACATCAGCCGCCCAAACAATGAAACACCCCCATTTAACGATAGGGGGTTTTTATGCGCACATGGCGCCCGGCACGTTGCTTGGCGTAGCCCTTGCGCTTAGTGCGCTATGGTTTAACAGCAGCGTTTGGATAATTGTCGTGCCAATGGCGCTGCTATGGGCGACGGCACCTGCCATTGCGTCTTGGCTAAGTGGTACAAACACCCGTACCGCTCATCCACCACTAGCAGACGACCTCTCGCTTGAACTTAGGCTAATCGGCCGAAAAACGTGGCGCTACTTTGAAACATTTGTTGATGCCTCTAGTAACAGGCTACCCCCCGATAATTTTCAAGAAGCTCCTCATCCTGTCACCGCCCAACGCACTTCCCCCACCAATATAGGCTTATATTTACTAGCAACGCTGGCTGCACGAGATTTTGGTTGGATCAGCCAACAGGATGCTCTCAAACGCCTGGAAACGACGCTGACGGTTATGTGTAGTCTGCCTCGCTACCGAGGTCACTTTTTCAACTGGTACGCAACCGAAGACCTCCGCCCACTAGTCCCTCGGTATGTCTCCACCGTGGATAGCGGCAACCTTGCTGGCCACCTTATTGCCCTCGCAAACGCCCTGGAAACATGGCAGCAAGAAGCGTTTCAACCTACCCCCCGCCAAGGTATCACCGACACGCTGGCCCTGGCTTTTGAGGCACTCAAGCGCGCGGCACAAGCATTAGAAACCCCGGAGGCCAACAACCCGCTTACTGCACAGCTTAAGCGTATTGATGCGTTGGTAAGCGAAAGCCCAACATCGCCCTTAGACTTGGCAGCCCTCACCGCACGCACAAAACAAACATGTGAAATAGCGTACGACGTGTTCAATGGCCGTCATGATGTCGACAGTGAAGATGGGCTGTTTTGGATCAACGCGCTGCACAAAACGGTTGCCCAGCACTACGATGATCTAACGAACGCACCACTATCATCAGGCTGCCATGCTGAGCAGTTACAGCAACTGGCTACTAAAGCCAGACGCCTAGCCCTCAACATGAATTTTGCGTTTCTGCTTAATCAGGAACGGCAGCTACTGTCGATTGGCTACTCGCTGGATGATGACAGCCTAGATAGCAGCTGCTATGACCTGCTGGCGTCAGAGGCACGGCTGGCCAGCCTGTTTGCCATCGCCAAAGGCGATGCACCCACTCGTCACTGGTTCCGCCTAGGCCGCTCAGCAACCCCCTTAAAACACGGCGCAGCATTAATCTCTTGGTCAGGCTCCATGTTTGAGTACCTGATGCCCTCGCTGGTCATGCGCGCCCCAGCGGGTAGCCTAATTGAGCAAACTAATCGCCTAGTGGTTAAACGCCAGCAAACATACGCTGCACAGTTTTCAGCCCCCTGGGGCATTTCTGAGTCGGGGTATAACGCGCGGGACATAGAGCAAACCTACCAATACTCCAATTTTGGTGTGCCTGGTCTAGGGCTTAAACGTGGCCTTTCGGCAGATTTAGTCATTGCGCCTTACGCCACCGGCTTGGCAACGATGATTGACCCTGTAGGGGCCTGCCAAAATTATCGCCGCCTAGCCGAAATGGGCGCGCTAGGGCGCTACGGCTACTACGAAGCGCTAGACCTAACCCGCTCCCGTCTTCCAAAAGGCGAAGAACGGGTAATTGTGCACAGCTACATGGCCCACCATCAGGGCATGACTATCGTCGCCATCGCCAATACGCTTCATCACGGGCAAATGCGGGCACGCTTTCACCGCGAACCGATGATTCAAGCCAGCGAGCTGTTGCTACAAGAGCGTGTTCCCCGTGATGTTGCCATTGCCTACCCACGCGCAGAAGAGGTGAAGTCAACCGCCAGTCAAATCATCAACGAAGCGCAAACACTGCGCCGTGTTTCTACCGAAATTAGTGGCCCGCCGGTTACCCACCTACTCTCCAACGGTAACTACTCCATCATGTTAACCGCCACGGGAGGCGGCTATAGCCGATGGCACGATATCGCCATCACCCGCTGGCAACCCGACACCACACGCGACCACTGGGGAAGCTTTATTTTTCTCCGCGACACCCGTCGCCCCTATGTGTGGACTGCAACGGGACAGGCAGTAGGGGCCAAAAACACTCCTCGCGACGGGTCTAACCATGTGCTATTTGCCGAAGATTATGCGCGCTACTCCCACCGCCACGAATCCATTGCCAGTCACTTAGAGATACTTGTTTCCGGAGAAGACGACAGTGAAGTGCGCCTAGTCACGCTGACTAACAGCGGACGTCACACCTGCGATATCGACGTTACCTCCTATGCAGAATTAGTGCTAACCACCCCCAGTACCGACAATGCACACCCAAGCTTTGCCAAACTGTTCGTGGTGACGGAGTACCTGCCAGAGTTCGACGCACTTGTGGCGACTCGGCGGCGGCGAGGCCCTAACGATGCCAATGTATGGGCCGCTCACTTTGCCGTTGTAGAAGGGGAATTGCTGGGGGATATCCAATACGAAACCGACCGCGAGCGGTTTATCGGCAGGGGCAACAGTATTGTCCAAGCGTCTGCCCTTACTGAAGGCCAGCGATTATCAGACACGGTAGGCAGTGTTATTGACCCTATTTTTGCGTTGCGCTGCTGCCTGCGGATTACACCTGGCAACGTCGCGCGCATCGCCTACTGGACAGTTGTGGCGCCTTCCCGAGAGGAACTGCTGAATTTGGTTGATAAGCATCACGACCACAGCGCCTTTGAGCGGGCCAAAATGCTAGCGTGGACCCAGGCCCAGGTGCAGCTGCGTCATTTAGCGATTCAGCCTGAAGAGGCCGCCGACTTTCAGCGACTGGCGGCGCCCCTGCTCTACCCAGACGCTCGATTTAGAGCCTCCCAAGCCGCCATTAAACGTGGTGTAGGGCCGCAATCACTGCTTTGGCAGCACGGAATATCCGGCGACTTGCCTATCGTGTTGCTACGCATTGAGTCCATTGATGACATCGCACAGCTTCAACAGCTACTTCGTGCCCACGAGTATTGGCATATGAAGCGCCTTGAAGTCGACGTGGTGATTATTAACGAGCGTGCCTCCTCTTATATTCAGGATCTTCAGCAGGCCATTGAAACAACGGTACTTAAAAGCCAATCACGACCACGCTTGCACTGTAGCCAGGCACAGGGAGCGGTGTTTGCCCTACGGGCCGATTTAATCAGCCTCGTATCACGTCATCAGCTTCAATCGATTGCTCGGATAGCATTAATCGCACACCGGGGAGCGATTGCCGACCAGCTCTCGATTACCTTGCCAGCCCCCTCCGCAAGCCAACCCGCCGCCTTTACCAAACGTGCCCTGCCTCAGCATCGGCTTAACAGGGGCGATAACGCACAGCGTTGTGAGCCGCCTACGCTTGAGTTTTTTAATGGGTTTGGCGGGTTTGCCAACCAGGGGCGGGAGTATGTCACCGTTCTTGAAGGAGGCAGTTCAACGCCTGCGCCGTGGATTAACGTGGTGGCCAACCAACAGCTGGGGTTTCAAGTCTCAGCAGAGGGGGCTGGCTATCTCTGGGCAGACAGCAGCCGAGAGAATCAATTAACAACCTGGTCTAACGACCCGGTGACGGACCCTAGCGGGGATGCTATTTATATCCGAGATGAGGAGTCTCTAGCCCTGTATACCGCTACCGCCAGCCCGATACGCGACTCTGGCTGTTACATTGCCCGCCATGGCTTTGGCTATAGCCAGTTTGACCACCAAGTAGATGACCTTAGCCTAGCGTTACTGCACTTCGTCCCCCTTGATGCCCCGCTGCGCATCTCAAGGCTGAAAATAACCAATAACTCGGGGCGGCCACGCAAGCTCTCTGTAACCGCCTATGCAGAGTGGGTTTTGGGTACCTCGCGCAGCGCATCAGCGCCCTTTCTAATCACGTCACAAGAGGCGGCTAGCGGCGCTTTATTAGTGACAAACCCCTGGAATGCTGCCTTCCCAGACCGAGTAGCGTTTCTCGATATCGGCGAACTGCCTACTCAATGGACAGGCAATCGCAGCGAGTTTATCGGTTACGGGAAAAGCCTAGCGGAACCTGCCGGGCTACGGGGAAGAGCACCACTTTCCGGCGCATTAGGCGCAGGACAAGACCCCTGCACTGCCCTTCAACGCCGTATTTCATTAGCCCCCAACGAAACGGTGGATATCATCGTATTACTTGGGCAAGGGGGCACAACCGACGAAGTCGCGGAGTTAATTGCCCGTTTCCGTAGCGCCGATATTGATGCAGAACTTGCCCGTATTCACGACCACTGGAATACGCAGCTCAATGCCATCCAGGTTTCAACACCGGACAGGGCCATGGATATCATGCTGAACGGCTGGCTACTGTATCAAACCATCGCTTGCCGCCTCACGGCACGCTCTGCATTTTACCAAGCCAGCGGCGCCTATGGCTTCCGCGACCAGTTGCAAGATGGCATGGCGTTAACGTTTAGCCACCCCGAAACAACTCGCCGGCATTTGCTTCGGGCCGCTTCACGCCAGTTCCCAGAAGGCGATGTACAGCACTGGTGGCTGCCTCACTCAGGGCAAGGGGTGCGTACACGCATCTCTGACGACCGCGTTTGGTTGGCCTATGCCTGCGCACGCTATATGGCCACAACCCAAGACGTTACGATTCTCGACGAACCGGTTAGCTTTTTAGATGGCCCACCACTAGCACCCCAAGAGCATGAACATTTTTTCCAACCCACCACTTCGTTGGAAACCGCCTCGCTTTTTGAACACTGTGCCCGGAGTCTCGATATCAGCCTTTCGCAGCTGGGTGAACAGGGCTTGCCGCTGATAGGCGGCGGCGACTGGAATGATGGTATGAACCGGGTAGGTGCTGAAGGCAAGGGAGAGAGCGTGTGGCTTGGCTGGCTATTGGTAAAAACGCTTGAACTGTTTGTCCCCATCGCCGAACAGCGCGAAGCCCAAACAGCTCACTCAGAGGAGCAGCGTGCGACTCGCTGGCAGCATCAGGCTCATGCACTACGCCTTGCGCTGGAAGAATCGGCTTGGGATGGACAGTGGTATCGACGAGCCACCTACGACGATGGCGCTTGGCTGGGCAGCAAAGAAAGCGATGCCTGCCAGATTGATTCTATTGCGCAGTCATGGGCCGTCCTTTCTGGCGCCAGCGACCCTCAACGCGCAGCAGTGGCGATGGCCTCGTTAGAACGCAAGCTGATTCGGCATGACCAGCAATTAGCGCTGTTCTTCTGGCCGCCCTTTGACCAACCCCAGCGTGATCCCGGCTATATCAGCGGCTACCCACCCGGCATGCGGGAAAATGGCGGCCAATATAGCCATGCGGCGATGTGGGCGATGCAGGCTTTTGCAAGCCTTGGCGATGGTGACAAAGCGCACCAGCTTTTCACACTGCTTAACCCCATTAACCATGCACACAACGCGGAAGAGGCTGCTCGCTATCGCGTGGAGCCTTACGTGGTGGCCGCTGACGTGTACTCCGTCGCCCCCCATACTGGGCGGGGTGGGTGGACCTGGTACACCGGTGCGGCTGGTTTGATGCTCCAAGCCGGGATAGAAGGTATTTTAGGTATTCGCCGCGAGGGGGAGTGGCTGCTTATCTCACCCTGCTTACCCCGCCACTGGCCCAGCGTTAGCGCTGATATTACGCTTGCCGAAACGCACTACCATATCAAGGTGAGCAATACGCAAGACCCAACAGCGACCCCGCAAACGGATGATATTTGTGTAACGCTTGATGGTCATCGCCTAGCTAACATAAGCGCAGGCACGCCCGTACGCGTACCGCTGGATAGCCAACATCACCAACTCGACGTGTTTTTACCGCGGCCCCCATAGGCCTGTTTTGAAACACAAAATCTCCAGCGTTAGGCGAAAATTTTGTGGCCACTAAATGACTAAATGGGTCGCAATTTGCGATTGATTCTCACAAAACCATGGTTTACTCTCGAAGGGTACAAAATAAGTACACATTAATTTTATTAGCTGTAATGGTGTTCACAAGAGTCGTGATCACAAGAGTCGTGATCACAAGAGTCGTGATCACAAGAGTGGTAATCACAAGTAATAGCAATCACAAGGAGTGGTGGCATGCAACATAACCAACTGGCAGATATTTCCCAAGCGGGTCTCCAACTGGCTATTCAAGAAATCAAGGAAGAGATGTTTGATACCCCCGAGTGCGATTACACCATTGCCAAACTGCTCAGCCATTGCGGCCAGTTTGAAGCAGCAGAGCGTCATCTTGATGACATGCTGCTGAAATGGGGTTCTTCCCCGGATGTACTTGAACTTACTGAAAAAGGCTATGCGAACCTTACGGCGTTAAGCGCTATAGCCGATATTTCCCGTTCCCCTTCTCAGGCTGAGCATGGCGTTTTATCTTCCGCCCAGGCATCGTCCATTGCTTAATTACTAGCAGTGCGCTGACTAAAAACGGCTTGCTACCTAGGTAGCAAGCCGTTTTTATTGGGTACACGGGTGCCGGTCGCTACTTGATATAGCGCGCCCCCACGCTTAAGCATCAACCCTTTGCTGGCTTAAAAAGCCCAGTCAACCGCTGGCGTTCCTCCTCTTCATAGAAGCTTGGGTCATCAAATAGATCACGCTGCGTATCATCAAAGATCATTTCCAGTGCCTCTGCACTACTTT
Source organism: Halomonas sp. (assembly GCF_017515565.1). Lineage (GTDB taxonomy): Bacteria > Pseudomonadota > Gammaproteobacteria > Pseudomonadales > Halomonadaceae > Vreelandella. Next base: position 79,914 of record NZ_JAFWFN010000030.1, on the reverse strand, counting down.
GTACCATTGGTTCAAAGTGGGCGGTATGCGTCACCAGCATATCCGCCGAGCCGTAGACAATTTCATCTGGATGCAACTGGTCAATCAGCTGTGCTACCGCCAGCAGCCCAAAACAATCGTTGACAGGCTAACGTTCCTTATATAGAACGTTCTATACAAAGAACAATTTATGCAAAGAACAACGAGACACCGCAATGGATGAGTACTCGCTTAACACCCTAGGCCAGCACTTACAGACACTCCGCCAAGCGCGAGGCTGGTCGCTCTCTTACCTGGCTAATGCGGCGGGTATTGCCAAGTCCAATTTAAGCCGCCTTGAGCAAGGTAATGGCAATCCCACGCTGGACACCCTTTGGCGGCTAGCCGCGCAGCTCAATGTGCCGTTTGGCACGCTGGTGGCACCCATCACTATGCCCCTTGGAGAAGATGGCGTTCAGGTTCAGCTGATTGACCAGGGTAAAGATTCACCCCAAGTGGATGCCTACTGGATGCGCTGCGCGCCCCACACCTTGCGTCTTGCAGAAGCCCATACGCCCGGCACCCAGGAAACCTTGACGCTAATTAGCGGCTGGTTGGAAGCCGGTACTGAGGGTGCAACCACCACGCTAGCCCCCGGTGGAAGCGTGACCTTTCCTGCCGATCAACCGCACCTCTATCGCACCCACGCCAAAGAGGCCACCATGCTGCTAACCGTTACCTACGGGGAACAGAGGGAAACGCCATGAGCCAGCTTGCCAGCCACTCCCCCGGGCGTAGCGCGCTGCAAGGCGTGCGGGAAGCCATTCCGCTGCTGGGGGGCTATATTCCGGTTGCGCTGTCGTTTGGCTTAGTGGCTAGCCAAGCAGGCTTTAGCACACTGGAAGCCGCCGCCATTTCCACGCTCATTTACGCCGGTGCTTCGCAGTTTTTATTTGTGGGCATGATCGCCACAGGCGCCCCGCTCTGGCTGGTCGTCGCGATGACACTGCTGATTAATGTCCGCCACGTGGTGTATGGCCCCAACCTTGCAGGGCTGCTACCGCGTAGCCGTCACTGGCCCTGGTTAATGCACGGCCTGACCGATCAAGTATTTGCTCTGGCGTTAACAAGACTTCCCCAACTGCCTGACGTTAAGCGCTTTAGCTGGTTTGTGGGTGCATCGCTGCTGGCCTGGGGCGCATGGATAGTGGGCACCGCCGTGGGAGCAACCGCAGGCGAAGCATTTACCGCCCGCTGGCCGCTGCTGGGTGAAATTATGCCCTTCGCGCTACCCGCGCTTTTTCTCACTATGGTAGCCCCGCGCTTTACCGATAAACGCTGGGCAGCGGCGATGAGTCTTACCATTGTGGCGGCGCTCGGTTTAACGCTTGTGGGCGGTAGTAACGTGGCTATACCACTAGCAGCCGCCTGCGGCGCACTGTGCTTTTATACGGTGAAGTTTCAGAACAAGAGGCGCGCATTATGAGCACAGCACTCTGGTTCGCGGTGGTGATATGCGCCTTAGGTACACTGCTGATGCGCGTAGTGCCATTTTTATGGATGCAACGCCGTTTAAACAGTGAGACCGGCATTAACAATATGCCGCAATGGCTCGGCATTCTTGGCCCGTTGATGATTGCCGCCGTGCTGGGCGTTTCCATTGTGCCGGTAAACCCCAGCGCTATTTCCTGGGTGGCCACAGCCATCGGGCTTTCCGCCACCTTGCTGGTGTGGTGGCGGCTACGCTCATTAGGCTGGCCGGTAGCGGCGGGGGTAGCGGTGTTTGGGCTAGTTGAATTAGGCGCCGCCCTTTAGAGCTGTTTTTTAAGGGAGAATTTCAGGGCTGGGCCTTATCCATCAAATACTCTGCTACCGCCTGATAGGCAGGCAGCGATGTTGGGTCATTAGCGGCATTACCCGCTACCGGATGAGAGGCAAAGCGTACAATTACCATCTCCGCAGTGGGGTCAATGTAGATGGTTTGCCCATGCACTCCGCGCGCTGCAAATGCCCCATGTTCGTTATGCAGCGACCACCACATGCCACGATAGCTGCCGCCGGGTAAATAGCGATAACCAGCTTGCGCAAATGCCTGCCTATCGCCACCTTGGCGAATGCGCTCTACCGCCGCCGCTGGAAACAACCGCTCGCCGTTCATCTCCCCCTCGTTTAACACCAGCTGGCCGACTCTGGCCAAGTCACGCAGGCCCACGCTTAATCCACCGCCTGCAAACGGCGTACCGATAGAGTCTACGGTAAAGTAGCCATCCTGCTCCGCGCCTATACGCTGCCAAATCCGCGATGACAACAGCGACGCCACCGACTCACCGCTCGTGCGCGCAATCACCCACCCCAGCGCATCGGTATTAATGGTTTTATAACCAAATACCTGCCCATGCTCGCCTTCCGGCTGCACGGTAGCCAAGTACTCATAATAAGTACGTGGCCCGGTATAGCCTTCTGGCTTGGGCAGTGGGTTTGCCGCCGCGTTATACGCCCAAACTTCAGCGCTGGGGTCGCTGTAATCTTCACTAAACGCAAGGCCCGTGGTCATCTCTAGCAGCTGTTTTACCGTGGCATTACCAAAGGCGCTTTCCGCCAACTCCGGCAAAATATCACCCACCAGCGCCTGATCATCTAACGCGCCTTCCGCCACCAAAATTTCACCCAGCAGGCCGGTCATGGATTTGGTCACTGACATGGCCCCATGCTGACTCGCCTCATCCAGGCAGCCTGAATAGCTTTCGTACACCACCTGCCCCTGGTGCAAAATCAGCACGCCATCGGTGTAGTTTTCGTTCAGCGCGGCCTGCCACGTCATAGGCTCGCTACCATCAATGGGCGTAAACGATACATCGTTAATCGCATCATCTAAGGCATAAATGAACGGCGTGGGCGCGCCTAGACCACGGCTTACCTGTTTGGTGGGCAGCAACTCGCGAAAGTGACATACCGTCCAGCGCATTTTAGGAAAGCTAAAATAGTTGGAGTCTGGCTGTCCAATCACTCGGTCGGCATCAGGCGGAAAGCCCTGCATCCAACCTAAGCGATTAGGGTCGGAATCTTCAGCACTTAACACCTGGGCACTCGTCTGCTGGGCAGTAGCACAGGCCGCCCAGCTAAGTAACGCGACGGGAAGCACAAACGTGATAACAGAAACAAAACGGCAACGTAGCGGCGGCATTACCAACTCCTTGGTTTGCTGTTCAAACTCAAAATGAACACGCTATTTCCTCAGTATAGATAGAAACATATGACTATGTCTCAAGGTGTAAGCCTAGAAATGCCGCTTGTACTTGCTTAAAACATGACTCAAAACATTAGGGTCAGCGTTAAGCTGACCCCAACCATTCTTACCGGCTAATTATTTAACGGTTAGCGAGCATTTTCCTGATTTCATCATTCAATTCTTTGAACACATGCCGAGGGCTGACTTCATCAAGCATTTCAACGATTCGCTGGGTTTGTGCCACCGTCAAATCACGGTTGCCGGTGATGCTTTCAAGTTTCACTTTCACCACGTGATCGCGGATATCATCAACTGACGCATGGTTGGCAATCATGTCGGAGATGACCTTGCTCGACTTGGCAAACTGAATAAAGTCCTTATTTAACAGCTCGTAGGATAACTCGCCTTTACGATTGGTATAAGCCTTGACGATCGCTTCATACTCAGCGCTATCTACTGTCGCCAGTTCCTCAGCAGTCTCCTCCTGAGTGCTGGCGTCCTCTTTTTCACCACTGAGTTTGACTTTCCCACGCCGCGAATAGGGCATGCCAGAAGTCAGTTCCATGACCTCTTTAAATGCCTCCAGGGGGAACAGTTTCAGGTCGGTATTATGTGACGGGTCAGGTTCTCCCGATTTGCGGTTGAGGGTGGCGATGCCTGGTTGGTCGGTGTCGTAGCGCATGATAACAATGCCGGAATGACCACCACGCAGTTTCTGACGATAAGCAGCGGCTTCGATCGTAGATAGCTCAACCATTATGGTTCTGATCATAAAAATTTCCCTTATATTATGAGTTTAGTACCAACCGTTGGCCTAAATAACGCTAAGCGCATCTGAGCATTCAGCTCCTAGGTGCGCACGACGTACTTTAACCGTAGCAGAGTTCTCAATGACCACTTGCAAGATCGCCGATGAGCTTCTCAAATGGGGGCAGCTTTCGATACGCATCTTCTAAGATTGGTCCATAACTGCGATTGCAGCGAGCAGTCAGAAACAGTATTACATCAGGAGGTAGAGATATGCAGACGATCAAGCTAGGCGGTGAAAGCGTACCCCGTATCGGCCAGGGCACGTGGTATATGGGCGAGGATGCCGGGCAGCGCCAAACGGAGGTTAGAGCGCTGCGTGCAGGTTTGGACCTGGGCATGACGCTGATTGATACCGCCGAGATGTATGCCGAGGGCGGCGCTGAAGAGGTGGTTGGCCAAGCGATCCGCGAGCGGCGCGATGAGGTGTATCTAGTCAGCAAGGTTTACCCGCACAACGCCAGCGCCAAGGGTGTTCAAGCCGCCTGCGAGCGCAGCCTGCGACGGTTAGGCACCGACACGATTGATCTCTACCTGCTGCACTGGCGCGGCCAATACCCGCTGAGCGAAACCGTGGAAGCGTTTGAACGGCTGCGCGAGCAGGGCAAGATACTGCGCTGGGGCGTGTCAAACTTTGACGTTGACGACCTAACCGAGCTAGACGCACCTGCGTGTACCACCAATCAGGTGCTCTACAACCCCGAAGCACGGGGCATTGAATACGACCTGCTGCCCTGGCAAGCACAACACAACATGCCGCTCATGGCCTACTGCCCCATTGGGCAAGGCGGCGCGCTGCTGCATAACGCCACCCTGCAACGCATCGCCGACAAACACAGCGCCACCCCCGCGCAAGTGGCCCTCGCCTGGGCACTGCGACACCCTGGGGTGATTGCTATTCCTAAAGCCGTGAACCTGGATCACCTCAAACAGAACGCCGCGGCAGATAACGTCAGACTCGACGAAGAGGATCTGGCTCAGATCGACGCCGCCTACGCGCCACCAACACGTAAGCAGGGTTTAATGATGGTGTGACGAAGTGCGAACCCTTCGAAGGTATTGGTAGACCAAAACCCCTCAAGCACCCTCGCTGGGTATTGGTCACGCCGAATTAAAGAAGAATATTAGATAGTTTACAAGGTCACGGACGACGCTTTACTCATTACCCAGTTTGGTATCGCTACGGATTTAACATCTGGCTCATGCGCCGGGTTGGAAACGCAGAGCGGCGTAAAATCAGTCGCCGCGAAGTCAATCGTTAGAGAAGCTCACTTAAAAGCTTTGTTTAATATTTTGGCAAGTTTATAGAACTCTTTATAATCGTCTCCGCCTGGTTCAGCATTTCCCTTAAACTCTTCCAAATATAGGGACTTTAGTTTATTTTTGGCAAACTTCTGCTCTTCTTTTGTTCCATGGATACCTTGCTGGACAAGGTCTGGATTATTGGTATTAACTATATTTTTGTAAGAGCTAGGTATCAGGCCTTCAATGCTTCTCGAGCCAGCTTTATCGACCCCAACAACAACATACGACTTATTGTTTTCAAAACCATGTCTTTTGAGGGTAGACTCAACCTCTTGAATGACATCTATATCAAAAGTTATAACAAGATTTTTGCTTTTTGACTTTATGAAGTTGAGCAGTGTCGGATTTTTTAGGTTGCCACAGCCTTCATAGGGGAATATGTCACCATCAAACTCTAACTTATTTTCACCATGGCAACTTTGACGAATTAGTTCGAAATACTCTTTGTCCGTTTTACCCTCTACAAGGAGATGAGATTTTGACTCCGAGAAGAATATTTCACGCCAAGGTTGAAACTCTTCATTGGCCAATCCTAAAACTACGCCAAATGGCTCCATCCAGTTTTCACCTGAAGTGTCTATCTTTCTAGTCTCACGTAATTGTTTTCTGAACATATTACGCTCTAGAAGAATATTACTTTCTGGACAAGACTGATTTAACATGTATGGACTATGGGTAGTTGTTATTACCTGAACGCCAAATTCGTTTGAAATCTGCTGCAGCACCCTACCGAACTCTGCTTGTGCAGATGGATGCAAAAAGCTTTCAGGCTCTTCAATAATCAAGATCGGAGTCATTTTCTCGGCCGTTGTCGCAGACTCGCTCACCTGCTTTGCCTTTAACAAGGTCAGAAAGATCATAGTTCTATTTTTTGTCCCGCTCCCCCAGTCATCTAAGTCGACTTCCATTTTACTGTCGCCCAAGGATAAATTATATGGAAGCCGGTCAAAACTCATATCGGGAACTGTTATTCCAACTTTTAGGTTACTATTCATTCTAAACAATAGGTTGGAAACCTCTTCTTTTTGCCCTTTTGCTATTTTCGCAAGAGATTTCTGAAGAGTAAGCGTCATTTTATTCAGTTCGGCGGAATATTGTTCGGAAAACTCATGCAAAAAACCAGTAAAAGAATTCCTTGTCTCGACTTCAGTTGAGTTATGGATCAATATGCTAGACTGGACTTTTTTATGGATTTCCTGTGCTTTTATACCTTCAAATTTATCACCATCAAGAATCGCAGTTGTTTGCCCGGATGACGCCGAATCCAGCCACCTGCTTTCTAACTTAAGACACATAAATTCTTTTTTTTCATCTATTTTGAGATCGAGGTAATCGATAAGAAACTCAAAAACTCCGGCATCTGCAGCTCTAAATATTGTGAGCTCGATTACAACAGAAATCTCCTTGTCTTTATCTTTTGCATCCTTCCATCTCGGAAAGTCCCTCAAGGCGGAAATGCTATGCCTTCTCGCTCGACCGTATATGTTATCCTCTCTCAAAACCGCTCGCAGTGCGCGAACGATATTGCTCTTACCCGCGTCGTTTTGTCCGCATATAGCAGAGTAGAAATCGTCGAACCCTATGTCTATGCTCTCAAACGTCCTGTAATTACTAATTTCTAAACGGGTAATCTTCAAAATCTACTCCTTCTATAATAAGATTTCCAACAGTGGTTATACACCCCCCTACAAAACTTGACTCTACCCATTGGCCCTCTTTAAAGCAAAGCCAATTTTGGCCGCTTAACCAAAAGTCGCAGCTTCCCCGATTGACTATTTCCAATCACACCCCCTTGCATCTCCCTTACCCGCAGCCTAGACTCCGCTAACTAACTGCTTGACGGGGTGCCGGTGAATCCGGCTGAGATGGCGCAGGGCGTATCTACGTGATACTGCCATAGCGCTGGTCCCGCTGAACCTGATCCGGCTAATGCGCTGCTCCTATGATGAGCGCGCGGGTACCGGCGTAGGGATCAAGCGATGGCCTTGGCTAGCTTTCACGATCGCACGCCACCTTCCACGCCATCTCCTCGATCTCCGCCCGCCCTCCGGATCACTACTACCGGAGGCATCATGGGCTACCGCTTTACTGATTTAACCACCGCTTGCCAAACCGATTGGCGCGCCTATATTGAGCACGATTTTGTGCGCCAGCTAGGTAACGCAACGCTGCCTGACGCATCGTTTCGCCACTACCTAAAGCAGGATTACCTGTTTTTGATTCACTTCGCCCGTGCCTACGCACTGGCCGCCTATAAAAGCCCGACACTTGCCGATTTGCGCCAAGCCCATGAAGGTTTAAAAGCCATTGTGGATGTGGAACTGGGCCTGCACGTGGGCTTTTGCCAAGAGTGGGGCATTAGCGAGCAGGAGCTGGCGGAGCTGCCCGAAGCCCGCGCCACGCTGGCCTACACCCGCTATGTGCTGGATACCGGCAACCGCGGCGACCTGCTTGATTTGCACGTAGCGCTGGCCCCCTGCCTCGTCGGCTACGGCGAAATCGCCAACTGGCTGAACGCTCAGCCTTCCACCCTGCGCGGCGCGCAAAACCCCTTTGATGCCTGGATTGCCATGTACGAAGGCGAAGAGTTTCAGGCCGCCATGCAGGCAGAGCTTGCGTGGCTCAACACCCGCCTTTCTGACGTCACCCCCGCCCGTTTTGCCGAACTGAGCAAGGTCTTCCGCGATGCTACGCGTCTGGAAATCGACTTCTGGCAGATGGGCCTGGAACTTAGCGAATAAGCCCCACACGCATCACTCAAAAACACCAAAAACACCAAAAACACCAAAAACACCAAAAACAAAGGAATACCACCGAAATGACTAAGACCGTCAAGAGTAAAACCAGCCACTTTTTAGCCGAAACCGCCCAGGTAGATGCGGCTGCCGCTCAGCCGCTGCCCGCCTCGCGCAAGGTGTACGTGGAAGGCTCACGGCCGGATATTCGCGTGCCGTTTCGGGAAATCACCCTCTCGCCTACCAAAACCAGCAGCATTGATGAAGAGAACCCGCCGCTGCTGGTGTACGACACCTCCGGCCCTTACACCGACCCAGACGCCAACAACGATTTACGCCAAGGCCTGCCTGCCCTTCGCCGCGCCTGGATTGAGGAACGCGATGACACCGAGTTCCTGGCTGGCCCCACCAGTGAGTACGGCAAGCGCCGCGCCAACGACCCGACCCTTGCCCAACTGCGCTTTGATTTAACCCGCACCCCGCGCCGGGCAAAACCAGGAAAGAACGTTACCCAGCTGCACTACGCCCGCCAGGGCATCATCACGCCGGAAATGGAGTTTATTGCCATCCGCGAAAACCAGCGCCGCCAAGCGTTGGGCACGGCGGAAGTGGAGCGCATTCTGGGCCATCAGCATGCGGGCCAGAGTTTTGGCGCCAGCCTGCCCAAGGAGATCACGCCAGAGTTTGTGCGTGATGAAGTGGCCCGTGGCCGCGCGATTATTCCCAATAACATCAACCACCCTGAATCCGAGCCGATGATTATTGGCCGTAACTTCCTGGTGAAGATTAACGGCAACCTGGGTAACTCAGCGGTGACGTCTTCCATTGAAGAAGAAGTCGACAAGATGACCTGGGGTATCCGCTGGGGTTCAGACACCATCATGGATCTCTCCACCGGCCAGAACATCCATGAAACCCGCGAGTGGATCATCCGTAACTCGCCGGTGCCGATTGGCACGGTGCCGATTTATCAGGCACTTGAAAAAGTGAACGGCGTTGCCGAAGACCTGACCTGGGAGGTCTTCCGCGACACGCTGATTGAGCAGGCGGAACAGGGCGTGGATTACTTCACCATTCACGCAGGCGTGCTGCTGCGCTATGTGCCGCTCACCACCAACCGCGTTACCGGCATTGTTAGCCGTGGCGGCTCCATCATGGCGAAGTGGTGTTTGTACCATCACCAGGAGAGCTTCCTGTACACCCACTTCGAAGAGATCTGTGAAATCTGCAAGCAGTACGACGTGGCGTTTTCGCTGGGTGACGGTCTGCGCCCCGGCTCGATTGCCGATGCCAACGACGAAGCGCAGTTCGCTGAACTCGAAACCCTGGGCGAGCTGACAAAAATCGCCTGGAAGCACGATGTTCAAGTGATGATCGAAGGCCCCGGCCATGTGCCCATGCACCTGATCAAAGAGAACATGGATAAGCAGCTTGAAGCCTGCCACGAAGCGCCGTTCTACACCCTCGGCCCGCTCACTACCGATATCGCCCCCGGTTACGACCACATTACCTCGGGCATTGGGGCAGCGATGATCGGTTGGTTTGGCTGTGCGATGCTCTGCTACGTGACGCCGAAAGAGCACCTGGGCCTGCCGAATACAGACGATGTAAAAACCGGCATCATCACCTACAAGATTGCCGCCCACGCGGCGGATTTGGCCAAGGGCCACCCAGCGGCACAGCGCCGTGATAACGCGCTTTCTAAGGCACGCTTTGAGTTCCGCTGGGAAGACCAGTTCAACCTGGGGCTAGACCCGGATACCGCGCGGGAATTCCACGATGAAACCCTGCCGAAGGATTCTGCCAAGGTGGCGCACTTCTGCTCGATGTGCGGGCCGAGGTTCTGCTCGATGAAGATCAGCCAGGAAGTGCGCGATACCTACCGAGATCGCACGCCGGAAAATGCCACTGAAAGCGACGCCGAAGCGGTTAGGCGCGGTATGCAGGAGCAGGCGGAGAAGTTCCGCCGGAAAGGCAGCGAGCTGTATCAAGAGGTTTAAAGTAGCACCTTACTGAACAGCCTCGCTGCTAGGTTTGCAGGTGGCTCTTGGGTGGCTCTGAGGTGTTGCGTGAGCACTAGGAGACTTCAAGGGCCACTTTTAATACGCCGTCGCGCTGGTGGGAGAACAGGTCGTAAGCCTCAACAATGTTCTCTAACGCGTAGCGGTGGGTGACCATGGGGCCAAGATCTAACCGCCCAGCGGCAATAATGCTCATTAACCTGCGCATGCGCTCTTTGCCGCCGGGGCATAGTGAGGTAATGATCTTGTGGTCACCCAGCCCCGCACAAAAAGCACCCAGCGGAATCGTCAGGTCTTCGGAGTAAACGCCAAGGCTTGATAGTGTTCCGCCGGGTTTTAGCACCCGTAAGGCAGATTCAAAGGTTTGCTGCAGGCCAAGGGCTTCAATGGCCACATCAACACCCCGCCCACCGGTAAGTTTTAAAACCTCTTCCACCACATCGACCTTACGAAAATCCAGCGTGACATCGGCGCCCATCTGCTTGGCCATTGCCAAGCGTTCATCAACGCCGTCTACGGCGATAATCATCCCTGCCCCGCGTAGCCGTGCCCCCGCCGTGGCGCATAGCCCAATCGGGCCTTGAGCAAACACCACCACGGTGTCACCTATTTTGATGCCCGCTTTTTCGGCACCGGCAAAGCCCGTCGACATAATATCTGGGCACATCAACACTTGTTCATCGGTTAAGCCATCGGGTACCGGCGAGAGGTTGGCCTGGGCATCGGGCACCAATAAGTACTCCGCCTGGGCGCCGTCGATGGTGTTGCCAAAGCGCCAGCCGCCCATTGGTTTGTACCCGTGGCTGTGGTGGCCGCCATCTTGCGAGGAGCAACCATCTTGGCAGGCATAAGAAGTAAAACTGGGGCAGATCGCACCGGCAATCACCCGCTGGCCTTCCTGGTAGCCTTTAACGTTAGCACCCAGCTTTTCAATAACACCCACCGGCTCGTGGCCAATGGTTAAGCCCCGCTCAACCGGGTATTCACCCTTGAGAATATGAATATCGGTGCCACAAATCGTTGTGGTGGTCACCCGCATTAGCGCATCGTTAGGGCCAATATCGGGAATGGGTTTGTCGTCGATTTCAATACGGCCTGGCTCAACGAAAATAGCGGCTTTCATCATGGTAGGCATAAGACGATTCCTTTATGCAGGGAGTCATTGCACTTCACCATTAAGCGTAGGCGATTAATCAATAACTGACGGCGGCTAAAATTGCGTCATATCAAGTTTTAGGCGGCTAGGTGAATAAGCGCTGCAAGGTTAAACGGCAGCGCTTATCACCGATATCAATTGCGCTTAAAGTTCTCATCCGGTGAAACCGGCGTGGGCTGGGTTCCTGCATCGTCCAAATCCGCCCATGGCTCGCGGGGCGCTTCGGTACGCGAGCCGGTACGTGCGGCAAAACGCTCGCCATGCAGCGCCTTGAGTAGCCCGAACACCATTAGGATCACTACAACCGAAAACGGCAGGGCCGCCATAATTACCGCAGATTGAAGCGTTTCAAGCCCACCGGCAAGCAGCATAACGGCTGTTAGCAAACCAAGCCCCGCTCCCCAAATAATGCGATGTGCCGTGGGTGGTTCAGGGTCACCCCCCGCCAAAATGGTGTTAATTACCAACGTGCCCGCGTTGGCAGAGGTGATCAGGTAGGTCGCGATCAGCACCACTAATACAGCCGATAGGCCGACACCCACGATGCCTAAATTCATCGCTGACACTGTCGCGAACAGCGCTGTTGCCACATTTTCATCAACAGCCTGGACGATACCGCCCGACCCAAAGAGTTCGTGATAGAGCGCGGTGCCACCAAACAAACCTATCCAAATAATAGTGATCACCGTCGGCACCAACAGCACGCCCATCACAAACTCGCGGAAGGTGCGCCCACGGGACACCCGTGCGATAAACATGCCGACGAAAGGCGACCAGGCCAGCCACCACCCCCAGAAGAAAACCGTCCACTCTGACTGCCAGCCGTCAGCAACGGTCGCGTTGGTATGAAGGGTCATCCCGAGTAGGTTCTGAAAATAGTCACCAGCGGACTCGATCGTTAATGCGATTAGGTACTGGGTCGGGCCGAACAACAACATAAAGCCCACCACCCCGATACTCAGCCAGAAGTTAGCCTCTGAGAGTAGACGCACGCCACGCTTAACACCGGAGACCACCGAAAACGTTGCCACACTCATAATAACCGCGGTAATCAGCAGCTGCAGTTTGACTGACGACTCCAGCCCGAACACGGCTTCTAGGCCTGCATTCATTTGTTGAACGCCTAACCCCAGCGTCGTCGCGATCCCGAATACGGTGCCAAATACCGCCAGCAGGTCGACCATGTCACCCAATAGGCCATGGTTACGCTTGCCTAGAATCGGCTCCAACCCAGAGCGCACCGTCAACGGCAGGTTGCGGCGATAAGCGAAATAAGCCAGCACTAGGGCTACGAAGGAGAAAATTGCCCAGCCGTTCAGCCCCCAGTGGAAATAAGTAAGGCGCATTGCCACCCGCGCCGCCTCTGGGCTCATGCCTTCTGCAATAAAGGGGTTCTCTTGGAACTGCAAAATAGGCTGTGCCACGGCCCAAAATAGAATCCCCACCCCGGTACCCGCGGCAAACAGCATCGACACCCAGGAGAAAAACGTGAACTCTGGCTGCTCAAAATCGCCCCCCAAGCGTACATTTTTGAAGCGTCCAACGCCGAGCCAAATCATAAACATCAGCAAAAATGCCACGAGTAAGACGTAATACCACTCAAGAAAGGGGTTCAATGTGCCACGGATGCGATCGAGGACTTCCGCAAGATGCTCAGTAAAAAATGCCCCATACCCTAAAGCAACCACCACCATAATAATGGCGATAAGCGTGACGCGGGCATTCATTCCCTTAAACAACCCCGACGTAGCTTGGCGATACATCACATCTCCTCATTAATTCTCTTGGGTTTTGTTTCATGGCTTAATTTATACAATATCTGCAACTCCACCGTACCTATTGTTCACTATGCTCTCTTTGTTGTCTAAAAATGCCAACAAAATCACCAGGCAACTTAAATTCAATGCTAAAGCTGCAAAAGCGGTTTTGCTATTACCAAACATCAAAGCAATTACCGTCAATTCGGTCTTTTTTCTGAATTACTCACCTTTGGATTCGTAATCGGACAATCAAAACTGCACGCTTAACACCTCCCCAATACGCCGTCATTCACTTCATTTTCGATAACGCTTACAAGCTCTCGCACTGCACTACGAAATAATAGAAAATAACGTATATCAGCAATTAGATAAGCGAAAGCGCCTCTAGCGCTATGGCCTGATGCTTTACTCCTTAGTCACCAACAACCAAGATATCCGATGCCTCCATCCATTGAAGTTCATGCCTTTGTTAGCTTTACGCTAGCGATCCTACTACTGTTCATCGGTAAAGAGCTTACTCAACGCTGGTCCTTATTACGCCGCTACAGCATTCCTGAACCGCTTGTCGGCGGCATACTGTGCGCAGCCGTCGTTTGCCTTCTGTATTACGCTTTCAATATCAGTATATTCTTCGAGCTGGGCGCGCGAGACATGCTATTGCTGTATTTCTTCGCGGCTATTGGGCTGAACTCCCAAATCAGAAGTTTGATCAAGGGTGGCCGTCCATTAATGATTCTGCTGGTATTAGCCAGTAGCTTCATTGTGCTGCAGAATTTTATCGGCATGGCCATTGCCACTGGCTTTAGTATGGATGCTCGTTCGGGACTAATGGTTGGCTCAATCTCACTGACGGGCGGTATTGGCACCACCATGGCCTGGACACCTTACTTCGTTGAGGAACTCGGTATCGCCAATGCTGGCGAACTCGGCCTGGCCGCCAATATGATTGGGCTTATCGCTGCCTGTTTGATTGGCGGCCCCATTGCTGGCTATTTAATACGCAGGCATGGCACACGACCCTCCGGCGACGCCGAGCTGGAAATTGGCACTCTGCATAAAGATGAGCCGTTGTTGCGGCTTGATTATCATGGCGTACTGCTGGCGCTCTTCTGGCTAAATCTAGCGCTGATGCTAGGCCAAGGCTTGACCACACTGATCAATATGAGCGGCCTTATGCTTCCGAGCTTCGTGGGCTGTTTGTTAGCCGGCATTATCATACGCAGCGTGTGTGACGTAATCACCCATGAAGGCAAAGGCCGGTTGTGGAACTGGCCGAGCATGCAACCCGGCATCGCCCTGATATCAGACATGAGCCTCGGTATGTTCTTGACGATGGCGCTAATGGGATTGCAACTATGGGAGCTACAAGGTGTGCTAGGCTTTATTACTACCGCTTTGACTATCCAGATATTACTGACAATTCTTTTCGTAATCTTCGTTGTGCACCGCTTCATGGGTAGAAACTATGAGGCTTCCGTGGTGTGCGCTGGCTTCGGTGGCATCGTGCTCGGCTCCACCGCAACTGCCATCGCCAATATGACCGCTGTCACACGCCAATATGGCGCGGCACCAAATGCCTTTATCGTCGTGCCGCTGGTGTGTGGTTTCTTCATCGACTTAGTCAACGCATTAATCATCGGCATCATGGCTGGCTGAATCACCACTGCCTTATCATCGGAACTTATCTGCGCGGTTAACGTACTACCGCGCAGAGGTTCTCTAGCGAAAATTAATGCCCTGAATGTCGGTGCCGACGCGGGTACCTGCCACTCCCTTAAGAATTTCTTCAATATCCGCCAAGGCACCAATAACCGCTTCCTTACCGGTATTTCTGCTGTAGCGGCATGCCGCCTCTATTTTTGGCCCCATGGAACCGGCCGCAAATTGCATGTTATCCAGCACATCCGGATGAGCACTAGCGATCGCCTTGTGGTTTGGCCCATTCCAGTCGACATAAGCGGCATCAACATCCGTCGCAATGATCAGCAAATCAGCCTGCAACTGTTCAGCGAGAAGGGCTGAGCAAAGATCTTTATCAATCACTGCCTCTACACCATGGAGTTTATTATTTTCGTCGTAGGCGGTAGGAATCCCTCCCCCGCCAGCACAAATGACGATAGTGCCTTTTTCCATAAGCCACTTTATCGGGAGGATCTCGAAGATCCTGTTAGGACGCGGGCTGGCAACCACACGACGGAATTTGTCCCCGTCGGGTGCAATGCTCCAGCCTTTTTCCTTAGCCAGACGTTCGGCCTCATCCGCTGTATAAACCGGGCCTATTGGCTTGCTGGGGTGCTGAAACGCAGGGTCATCAAGATCCACTTCTACCTGTGTTAATAAAGTGGCCAACGGCACTTCCACAGGCAGCAGGTTGCCGAGCTCCTGCTCAATCATGTAACCGATCATGCCTTCTGTTTCTGCGCCTAGAACATCCAGCGGGTAGGCGCTGACATCTGTATAAGCGGCCCCTTGCAGTGCCAGCAACCCAACTTGCGGGCCGTTGCCGTGAGCAATGACTAATTCATTATCTGGTGTAATCCTGGCAATTTGTTCACAGGCAATTCTAATATTTCCACGCTGAGCCTCAGCTGTCATAGGCTCTCCGCGACGTAGCAAAGCATTCCCACCCAGTGCAACGACAATGCGCATCGATATTTCTCCTCAGACCCCACCCAAGGTGGCAACAAGCACCGCCTTGATGGTGTGCATGCGGTTTTCCGCCTGTTCAAACGCAATACAGGCCGGCGATTCGAAGACCTCCTCAGTCACCTCAATGCCATTTGCCAAGTGCGGGTATTGATCAGCAACCTGCTTGCCGATTTTAGTTTCCGTATTATGAAAGGCAGGTAAACAGTGCATGAACTTAACCCGCGGATTATCTGAGCACTGCATCAGGCTACTGTTTACCTGATAAGGCAGTAGCTGCTCGATCCGCTCCCCCCAGGCTTCTACCGGCTCGCCCATCGAGACCCAAACATCTGTATGGATAAAGTCGACGCCTTTAACCGCCGCTTCGGGGTCTTCGGTCAAGGTAATAGTGGCTCCACTTTCAACCGCAAAGCGCTGGCAAGCATCGATATGCTCTTGAGGGGGCCACAACGCTTTAGGGGCAGCAATGCGCACATCCATGCCAAGTTTGGCGCCAATTAATAGTAGCGATTTACCCATGTTGTTATGGGCATCGCCAACATAGGCATAGCTAATCTGGTGTAGCGGCTTTTCTGTATACTCCCGCATGGTCATCACATCAGCGAGCATTTGTGTCGGGTGATACTCCTCGGTCAAACCGTTGTATACCGGCACACCCGCATAGTTAGCCAGCTCTTCGACCACTTCCTGTTTAAAGCCTCGATACTCGATGGCGTCGTACATACGGCCCAACACACGAGCAGTATCCTTCATGCTCTCTTTATGACCAATTTGCGAGGAACCTGGGTCAATGAAGGTAATATTGGCGCCTTGGTCGTACGCGGCTACCTCGAAGGCACACCGGGTACGGGTTGATGTCTTCTCGAAGATCAGCGCAATATTCTGCCCCTTGAGAAGTTGCTGCTCTGTACCTGAATACTTGGCGCGTTTGAGATCCCGGGCAAGGTCGAGCAGATAACAAAGCTCACGCTCACTATGGTGCATGAGGCTAAGCAGGCTACGGTGATGAATATTAAAGGCCATGGTGAATGCTCTCAGTAGTCAATGGGGTCACGAATAATCGGGCAGGTCATGCAGTGGCCACCACCTCGCCCACGACCAAGTTCGCCGGCACTGATGGTAATGACTTCTACACCCGCCTTGCGTAGCAGAGTATTCGTCGACGTATTGCGGTCGTAGCCAATAACCACACCGGGCTCGAGTGCCACAACGTTGTTGCCGTCGTCCCACTGCTCACGCTCTGCCTCAAAACTGTCACCGCCTGTCTCAACCACACGCAAGGCGGGCAAACCGAGCGACTCAGCGACCACGTCAAGGAAGCTGTTTTCTTCTCGGCGTACATCAATCCCTCCTGGGCGACTCTCATCTGGCCTGAGGCTGAAGGCGACGATATTTCGTACGACTTCAGGAAAAATGGTTACTAGATCATGGTCACAAAAGCTGAACACGGTATCCAGATGCATCGCCGAGCGAGATTTTGGGAGGCCTGCTACAACGATTCGCTTTGCCGCACCGGCAGAGAAGAGCGCCTGTGCCACTTGGCCAATGGCCTGACGAGAGCTGCGTTCGCCCATTCCAATCAGCACCACGCCATTGCCTATCGGCATCACGTCTCCACCTTCCAGCGTCGCTAGGCCATGATCCACATCAGGATCGCCGTACCAGACCTGAAAGTCGGCTTTTTCAAACTCGGGATGGAATTTGTAAATCGCCGTGGTGAGCAGCGTTTCCTGGCGCCGAGCCTGCCAGTGCATCGGGTTCAATGTCACACCACCATAGATCCAACAGGTTGTGTCACGAGTGAACTGAGTGTTCGGTAGTGGCGGCAGAATAAAGCTTGAATGCCCCAGATAATCACGAAACATTTTGAGGATCTCCCCTCCCTGGGACCCCGCCATATCATTGGCTGACACCCCGCCGATAAGAAACTCAGCTAATCGGCGCGGCTCCATCTCATCAAGCCAGGCACGCACTTCATCCTGTAGCCCTAACCCCACTTGATTGGCAGTAATCTTACGATCTAAAAGCCAACTACGCGCTTCGGGAATCTTGAGCGTGTCCGTCAGGAGATTGTGCATTTCCAGCACTTCCACGCCACGTTCACGCATTTTGGTCACAAAATCGAAGTGGTCACGCTTGGCTTGGCTTACCCACAGTACGTCGTCGAACAGTAAATCATCACAATTGCTCGGCGTTAGGCGCTGGTGGGCCAACCCTGGCGAGCAGACCATTACCTTACGTAATTTGCCTGCTTCGGAATGAACGCCAAGCGTTGAGGCATTGGTAGACATTGCGTTTCTCCTTGTCGCATGCCAGTAGGCACGTATCGCTTCATCATTGGCTTAGTGGCTTGTGGCCACGGCCAACACAAAATTGAAAAGCTGCACGAATCTCAACCCATAAGAGCTGCCAGACTCAGGCAGACCAGAATGATCACCGTCAGGATCAACAGCAGCGGCCACATGAATCGCAGCCAGCGCTCATAGGGCACACGCCCAATTGCTAACGCCCCCATGACCACGGCAAAGGTCGGATTGACCAAGTTCACTAACCCGTTCGCCGACTGATAAGCAGTCACCACCAGATCTCGTCCCACTCCAGCGAAATCCGCCATAGGCGCTAGAACGGGCATACTCATCACCGCCAACCCTGATGAAGAGGGAACAAAAAACGACATCATCACCTGTAACCAATACATCACGTTTATAAAGGCGACGCTGGAAAGGCCACTCACACGCTCTTCGGACCAATGTAGTAGCGTGTCGGTGACGAGGCCCGCATCCATAATGACGACAATCCCTCTGGCCAGCCCGATAATGAGTGCAACACCTAATAGCTCCTTGGCGCCGCCTACAAAGGATTCAACAAAGCGCACTTCACCCAACCGGGAAACAACGCCGACCACCAAGCTGGATGCGAGAAAGAGCGCCGTCATTTCACCCATCCACCAATCTGCTGCCAGCACGCCCCACACCATAACGATGAAGGTGCACGCGAACAGAATAAGCACTAACTTACGGGTGCGGGTAAACGGCAAGGTTTCCTCATCGCGCTGACTTAGAAAGTATTCTCGGTCCGCTTCATACTGGTCACTGACAATGGAAGCATCGGAACTGCGGCGAACACGGGCTGCATAGCGCATCACATACAGAACAGTCGCCACAAAGCACAGCACCAGAATTACCAGCCTCAGAATAAGGCCTTCGGTGAAAGGAATACCGGCAGCATCAGAAGCGATGACCGTCGCGAAGGCATTGACGGTTGAACCCAGCACCCCCACGCCGGCCCCTAGCAGGATAATGGCAACGGCCGTTACCGAGTCATAGCCAGCGGCAATGATGATGGGAATTAACAGCATGTAGAAGGCCAACGTTTCCTCGGCCATCCCATAGGTAGAACCACCTAGGGCAAATAGCGCCATGAGCAACGGGATTATCCATTTCTCATGCCCTACCATACGCTTCATGGCTCGCCCGATACCGGCATCAATCGCCCCGGTAGCCGTCACAACACCAATGAAACCACCAATAATCAGTACAAAAAGCGCCACATCAATTGCGTTTGCCACATTCGTCGCAGGGTCATAAAGCCCCGCAATGGGAGCCATCAACACATCCCAGGCATTTTGTGGATTAGACTCTACCTCTTGATAGCTGCCCACGACGGTAACTTCTCGCCCCAACGATTCGTCAAACTCCCGCTCATACTGCCCCGCCGGTACGAACCAAGTCAGTGCTGCTGCCAAGATCGTCAGGCTAAATAAAATGGTAAAAGCCGTAGGAAAACGAAAGCGTTTTACTTCTTTTTCATCACTCGCTTGTGTGTGATCCATTGCCCATCCCCCTTTAATGAATTGCCATGCCGCACCTTGTTATAGGCCCCTCGCGCCGCACTTTGTGACGGAATAAAACAGGGGGTTAATAACGGCACAGACACCTATATTTAATTAGCTACTAATATGACTATAGACCACCTTGTGAATAAAAAAGGTGATAAACATCAATAAACCGAAAAAATAACAAGGATTGCGCTGCATCTATCTAAATTTACAGACTTTATTTCTGACATATTTTATAAAAACAGATTATTAATAATAATTATATATTTTTAGAGATACCCAGCTAGCGACACAAAATATATTCACTAAAACCTCTCCATAACGAGCCTCTTTTGACGTAGGGCAAGGCATTTAGCGCCCACTCCATATAGACTAAAGTTGAGCAAGAGGTGTCCCTTTGTAGTACCTGTAACATCACTTGTGAGCTCAATGCTGACATTAATTTTTATTTATATAGGCTTTCACCATGTCGACACTGCCTTTCAAACCCTGGTCGACCGCTATTGCGGTGATCGTGTCACTTTTCATCTGGTTGGTAATTCCCTTGCCAGAAGGCCTGACGCCCAATGCTTGGCTTATGCTGGCTATCTTTGTAGGCACTATTGTTGCCATCATCGGTAAGGCCATGCCGATTGGGGCTATTTCTGTCATTGCCATTTCGATTGTTGCGGCGAGCGGGGTGACGGGGGATACACCTGGCGAAGCCATCAATGTAGCCTTAAGCAGTTACGCCAACCCACTTATCTGGTTAATTGCAATTGCGATTATGATTTCCCGCGGGCTGATTAAAACGGGACTAGGGGCACGGATTGGCTACTACTTCATTTCAATCTTCGGAAAGAGAACACTGGGAATTGGCTATGGTCTTGCTTTTTCCGAGCTTTCTATTGCCCCGGTAACACCCAGTAACACCGCTCGGGGCGGCGGCATCATCCACCCAATTATGCGCTCTATTGCTCACAGCTTTGATTCACACCCAGAGGACAATACATCGGGGAAAATCGGGAAATATCTGGCTCTGGTGAATTACCATAGCAACCCAATCACCTCTGCGATGTTCATCACAGCCACCGCCCCTAACCCACTAACGGTGCAGTTAATTTCGACGGCCACAGGAGCAGAAATTCAGCTTAGTTGGCTAACCTGGGCGGTCGCTATGCTACTACCTGGATTAGTCGCCATCCTCGCTATGCCCTACATCTTGTATTTGCTTTACCCGCCAGAAATTAAAGAAACGCCCAATGCTACACAGCT
Source organism: Halomonas sp. (assembly GCF_017515565.1). Taxonomy (GTDB): domain Bacteria; phylum Pseudomonadota; class Gammaproteobacteria; order Pseudomonadales; family Halomonadaceae; genus Vreelandella. The sequence continues at coordinate 59,202 of NZ_JAFWFN010000030.1, read as the reverse complement.
AGCGAGGGATAAGCTGGCCGAGCTAGGCAAAATAAGCAGAAACGAGGGCATCATGCTGTTCGTCTTTCTGGTACTGCTACTGCTGTGGGCAGATATCCCAGCACTATTTTTAGGCGATGCAGTAACCCTTAACACGACGACAACTGCCTTTATCGGTCTTTCTATGCTGCTGCTCACCGGAGTATTAACCTGGGAAGATGTACTGAAAGAGAAAAATGCCTGGGATACGCTGCTCTGGTTTGGCGCCCTCATCATGATGGCGAGCCAACTTAATGAAACGGGGCTAATTAATTGGTTTTCCGCAAACATGCAAGACTGGATTACTACGATGGGGATTGGCTGGGCAGGCGCCTCCGCTCTCCTCGTATTGGCATTTCTTTATACTCATTACTTTTTTGCTAGCACCACTGCCCATATCACCGCCATGATGGCTGCATTTCTTGCTGTTGGCTTAAGCTTAGGGGCCCCACCAATGCCCTTCGTGCTGATCATGGCGGCTACCTCATCTATCATGATGACCTTGACCCACTACGCCACGGGCACATCGCCAGTGATTTTTGGCTCGGGTTACCTAACACTAGGTGAATGGTGGAAAGCAGGCTTTATTATGAGCGTGGTGAATCTGTTGATTTGGGTAGTGGTTGGCGGCTTATGGTGGAAAATACTGGGTCACTACTAGGTTCAGCATTACAGCGATAACTACTTTTTTAATCAGTTTGTGTAAACGCATACAGGGGCCGAAGGCCCCTGTATTAATAACTGCTAAGTATTTGCTAAGCGTTATTACTTCTTCAGTTTATCTTTGGCTTCACCCTTGCCTTTTTGCAGTTCGCCTTTCGCCTGTTGGGCTTTGCCTTTAGCTTCTGTTTCGGTGCTATTAGTCATCTTGCCAGTCGCTTCTTTCACTTTGCCCGCAGCTTTATTGCCCGTACCTTTGATTTTGTCAGTTTTACTATCAGTCATGACGAACACCTCTAATCCGTTAGTAGGGATAGTGACGCGTAGCACATGTAAATCACACGGCTGTTATCACGCGACACTTTACTAGCGTAGACCCTGTTAGAAAATTTGCTCAATTTTTAGCATTTTTTAAAAATCTCAAGCTACGCATTCCGCCAATGAGCCATTAGGCCAATATGCAAAAACGAAATGCAGCCCAATCTTTCTATACGTGAAAACAGCAAAACCCCCACTGCTTGGAAGCAATGGGGGCTTATAGTCATCTATGGCGTGGCGAACGCGCCAGCCTGTTTAGAAGCGGTAACGTAGACCAATGCTGTAAGCGTCGAGGTCGTAGTCCGAATTACTAATATAGCGGGTAACATCACCCGTCAATGACAAGGTGTCCGATACATCAAACTCGGCTCCCGCACCGAAAGAGACATCGTCGTCTCGTCCACTATCTTTCATTCCTAAAGCACTAGCGGTCATTTTCACTTCCGAGTAGCCCAACAGACCAAATAGGCGTGCATGGCTGCCCAAGGGCACGATACCCTTCAAAAAACCGCTAATCAGGTAATCCAGCTCAAGTCCAAAGCCACCATTGCTGTCAGAGCCTCCGGTAGCGGCGTGAAGCTCAACCGCCAGATACTTGTCTAGCTTGATACCCGCTACCAAACGCAGTGCTTCCGAGCGATAATCATTGTCCAGGTCATCAATATTTAAGCCAAGCTCGTTAAGCATCTCAGCATCAAAGCTATCAACACCAAGGCTGTCAGCATTAAGGCCTTTGAAATTAAGGTTCCAAACCATAGCGTCGGCACCGATATAACCCTGGGGATATCCGGCTTGAAATGATTGCGCCTGGGCAGCGCTAGCTAATAGCAGTGAAGAGGTAATTACGAATACTTTAGCCGATTTTTTCATCTTATTCCCTTGATGCAATAACACCATTAAGGTGCCTTAATTAAGACGAAAAGTTTAACTAAAATTAATAAAGGTTACAATTTATAGTTTTACGCGTATCCATCCGCATGATGTACATAAAACAAAACCCCACCGCTTGGAAGCGATGGGGTTTATAGTCATCTATGGCGTGGCGAACGCGCCAGCTTGTTTAGAAGCGGTAACGTAGACCTACACTGGCCGCATCAAACGTGTAGGCAGATTTATCCAGGTAGCGCATGTAGTCGGCGCCAATGGAAAGGTTAGGTGCTACGTCCATCTCGGCACCTGCACCATAGGAGAAACCGGTTTCACGATCGCGGTCAAAATCTACTTCCGTGAAGCCCGCCAAACCGTATAAGCGCACTTCTGGGGCGATGGGGACAATCCCCTTGGCATAGGCACCCACCAAGTGGTCTAGCTCTACATCACCGTCGGAGCCGCCGGTCCCAAGATGGCCTTCAAGGGCAAAGTATTCGTTAAACTGCGCACCACCGCGTAGGCGTAGACCAATATCGTCCCGGGAGGAGCCACGATCTGGGTCTAGTCTCCAAAACATCGCATCACCGCCCACGTAACCTTGCGGGTATTGAAAAGATTGCTGCGCTTGAGCCGATGCCGCGAAAGCACCCGCACCAACCAAAAGCGCTGCGGAGGTGAGTGATAAAACGGTCATCTTCATAGGTAAAGCCTCAGTTAAAAAACAGTGTTTCCTTACGTTTAAGAAGTGTGGCTTAACCCTATAAAGAACGCAAATATTTTGCCGCGCTTGCTTTTAATTTCCTTTTTTCCCCACCTTCTTTTACCTACCTTTTGACAGGCTTAATACGACAATGCCACCCACCACAACCGCACCACCTACTAACTGACCTGGGCTAAGCATCTGCCCTAACACGAAATAGCCGATCACCAAAGAGGCAACCGGCTCAATATTCATCACCGGGGCGTTACGCGCCATATCCAGGCGTGGCACGAAGATAAACAGTACCGAGAATGCCGAACCGTATAGAAGCGCTAAAAGCATTAACCCCATCCAGCCCGTGCTGTTTTCCGGCAGGCCCATTCCTCCTGGCACGGCCCCCAGTAGCCCACCGATAATCATCGCGATAAACACGGTTTGCATGGTTAGCAGGCTGCGTAATGTGCTGCCAACCCCTGCCAAACGGTGTTCGGTGACCCATAGCGCGCAGGCAAACGCAAAGGCCGCGCTTAAGCCAAAACCAATACCCGCCAGCCATCCTGGCCCCATGGCATCGGCGTCCGCTATCCAGCTAGGAATATCGAGCACCACCAGCAGCCCAACTAAAATAGTGCCCATAATCACGCAGCTGCGCAGCGAAGGCCGCTTCCCCCCCAACGCCCAACTTAATAGCGCCAGTTGAATCGGGAAGGTATTCACTAGCAACAGCGCAATCACCACCGGCAGCCGTGCTACCGCTGAATAGAGGCTAACGCTTTGGATAGCGATTAATAACCCCACCACTAATTGCCAGGGCCAGCTACCCGGCGGTAGCCAAAGTCGCTTTTTTTGGGCAATGACCAATGCCAGCAGAATGAGGCAGGCCACCCCCGAGCGAGTGAGTACGGCCAGCAGGAGGCCAGTGCCATTATCAAACGCCAAACGTGCAGAAACATGGTTAGCGGCAAACATGGTGGCAACAGTCATCATCAGCAAAATAGCCAGGTGCCGGGGGAGTAGCGTGGGGGGTGCAATAGAAGACATAGCAGCAGAGCGGCTCATGGTAGGTATGATAAAAAGTAGCTAGCCAGCATTTTACATAGAAGGCTAACGAAATACCGCGCTAATATCATGCAACGCAGCATGTTAAACTAAGGTCTACCCTCTCTTTACGCTAACTACTTTACAAAGGTTGTTATGAACGCACCGGTGCTGGTTATAAACTGCGGCTCATCGTCTATTAAATACGCCTTGATTGATTCAGACCCACAGGCGCCACGCTTGGCAGGCTTAGCGGAACGTTTAGGCAGTGAAGAGGCGCGTATAAAAGGCAAAAACAGTGCCGGTGAGAGCTTTACCCAAACGCTACCCAATGCTGATCATGCAGAAGCCCTGAACGCCATTTTGGAGCGTCTTGAAGGCCGCATACCCGGCGCTGTTGGTCACCGCATTGTGCACGGTGGAGAACACTTTACCCAAGCGGCGCTGATCGATGATAGCGTTATTGACGCCATCAATGCGACGTCAGCACTGGCGCCTCTGCACAACCCGGCTAACTTGGCCGGCATTGCTGCCACGCAAAAAGTGTTCCCTGACCTGCCCCAGGTGGCTGTATTTGATACCGCTTTCCACCAAACCTTGCCGCCCCGCGCTTACCGCTATGCACTGCCTGAAGCGCTCTACACTGAGCATAGCATTCGTCGCTATGGCTTCCACGGCACCAGCCACGCTTATGTTAGCCAGCGCGCAGGCGAAATAAGTAACCGTGGCCCCGGGGGCTGGTTAACCGCTCACTTGGGCAACGGCTGCTCTACCAGCGCTGTGTGGGATAACCAAAGCCTGGACACCAGCATGGGTTTAACACCGCTGGAAGGCTTGGTAATGGGCACCCGAAGCGGCGATGTCGACCCGAGCCTGCATGCCCACCTACACCGCCAGCTTGGCTGGTCGCTGGATGAGATCGACAGCGTGCTCAACAAACAGAGCGGCCTGTTGGGCCTTTCTGGCCTTACCAACGACATGCGTGAAATAGAAGACCAAGCACTGGCCGGGCACAGCGGTGCCCAACTGGCACTAGATGTATTCTGCTACCGCGTTGCCAAATCGCTGGCGGCGCTCTCCTGCGCCCTGCCTACCCTTGATGGCGTTATTTTCACCGGTGGCATTGGCGAGAACTCACCTACCGTGCGCCGAGAGGTGCTCGCCCTACTGCCCCACTTTGGCTTTAACCTGGACGAGTCGACCAACCAAGCGACGATTCGTGGCAAAGAGGGCAAGCTGGATAGTGCTGGACACAGCGGCCCGGAAGTATGGGTGATTCCCACCGATGAAGAGGGCCGTATTGCCATGGAAACTCGCCAACGCGTGGAGACCCCTGAATGAACAGTATTCCTGACCAACCCCAAGCTATTTTATTAGTACCCACGAGCGTAGGCGCTGGGCTTACCTCAGCCTGCTTGGGGTTAATTCAAGCCCTGGACACTATTGGCTTAAAGGCCGGCTTTTTGAAGCCGTTCATGCAGAACGAATTAAACGGCCCAGGGTTAGACCGCTCCACGGCGCTGGTATCGCGCACACTGAACCAGCGCCCGCCGTCGCCTATTTCTCAGGCTCGCCTGGAGCGTTTGCTACGTGATGACCATACCGATGAGCTGATGGAAAACGTGGTCGAGCTTTACGAGCAGGTTACCCAGCAGGCTTACCGGGACGGCAGCGCACTGGATCTTATTGTGGTCGAGGGGGTCGTGCCCACCCAGCACACTACCTACGCTACCCAGACCAACGCGCAGCTAGCCGATGCGCTGAATGCGCGGATCATTCTGGTTGGCACCGGCGCTTTAAACCAACCCCAGCGGCTAGCCGAAGAACTAGATATGCACGCCCGCAGCTTCGGTGGGGTTAGCTCCACCCGAACCCTGGGCGGCATTTTAATGCGTATGAAGAACCTCCCCTACGGCCAGGAGGACGACCTATCTGCCGCGCCAGGCACCATTAAGCCGCAGTTAGAAGAGCCGGTACTTAACGAACTACGCCGCTACTCCCCCGCGCTGGCCACGGATAGCTTTCACCTGATCGGTGTGGTGCCCTACAGCAAAACATTAAGCGCGCCGCGCACGTTAGATGTCGCCCGTGCGTTAAATGCCAAGATGCTGAATGAAGGGGATGCAGCCAGCCGCCGAGTGCTGTCTACCAGCCTGTGTGCCCGCAGCGCGGCCAATGCGCTGCACATTTTCAAACCCGGCAGCTTGGTCGTAGCCTCAGGCGACCGTGATGATGTGGTGCTGGCCTCGGCCCTGGCCACCATGAACGGCACTCAGCTAGCGGGCGTTTTGCTCACCAACGGTTTTATGCCTAACGACAACATGATTGAAATGTGTCGCCCGGCACTCAAAACCGGCCTGCCAGTACTCGCGGTTGAAACCGACAGTCTCACCACGGCCCAAAACCTGAGCCAGCTCAGCGGCGAAATCCCCATGGACGATTCCGAACGCGCCGAGCAGGTAGCCCGCTACGTTGCTGCTCACCTTGATTTAGAGTGGCTGAAAGCCAAGCTCAGCCGGGGCTATACCCGCCGCCTCTCGCCCTCTGCTTTCCGCCATCAGTTGGTCAAACGCGCACAGCAGGCGAATAAGCGCATTGTGCTACCCGAAGGCGACGAACCGCGCACCATCGAAGCGGCGATTATCTGCCAACGGCGCGGCATTGCCGACTGTGTACTGCTGGGCAAGCGAGACGATATTGAAAACGTCGCCCGCAACCGGGGCTTAACGCTCCCCGAGGCGCTGACGATCATCGATCCGGAGAGCAGCCGGGCTAATTACATTAGCCCGATGGTGGAGCGCCGCCGTGGCAAACTCAACGAGATCACCGCGGAAGCCCAGCTGCAGGACAACGTGGTACTTGGCACCATGATGCTTCAGCTAGACGAAGTGGATGGGCTGGTGTCTGGCGCGGTACACACCACCGCCAATACAGTTCGCCCCGCGTTTCAATTGATCAAAACCGCACCCGAATATACGCAGGTGTCGTCGATCTTCTTTATGCTGCTGCCAGAACAGGTTGTGGTTTACGGCGACTGTGCGGTAAACCCTGACCCTGATGCCGAAACCCTGGCCGAAATCGCGCTGCAAAGCGCTCGCTCCGCAGAAGCCTTTGGCATCGAACCCCGCGTTGCCATGATCAGCTACTCCACCGGCGACTCCGGCACCGGCGCCGATGTAGACAAAGTGCGCGAAGCCACCCGCATCGCCAAAGAGCGGGCGCCGCATCTCGCCATCGACGGCCCACTGCAGTACGACGCCGCGGCTATTGAGAGCGTTGGCAAGCAGAAAGCCCCGGACTCCCCGGTGGCAGGCCGTGCCACGGTGTTTGTTTTCCCCGACCTCAACACCGGTAACACCACCTACAAAGCCGTACAGCGCAGCGCCCGAGTGGTTAGCGTTGGTCCGATGCTGCAGGGCTTGAACAAACCGGTAAACGATCTTTCCCGCGGTGCTTTGGTCGACGATATCGTTTACACCATCGCCCTGACCGCCATGCAGGCCAGCCAACGGGAAAGCTAAGCTAGTAGAGCCAACAGAATAGAACGGCTAACAGAAAGGCCCCGACATTTCTCGGGGCCTTTTTCTTAAGCACTAGTTATTAAAACGGTCTTTATCTAAATAGAAGGATAAGTCATACCCACATTGGCACCATGGCTTCTAGCACCATCACCAAGCTCAACGCGGTAATGGTGAGGATGGAGACGCCAAAAATCTTTTTGGCCCAACGCACATCATCCTCTAAGCGAAAGCCACATAGCGCCAAGTAAAGCCAGTAGCCGCCCATCGCCAACGCCACAAGGAGGTAGCCTGTGCCCGCCTGGCTTGCCAGTGCAAGGGCCAATGAGGCGGGAATAAACGCGATGATATATCCAAGAATATGGTGCTTTGCCCGCTTAATACCGTGAACCACCGGCAGAACGGGGATAGACGCCCGTTGATAATCCGCATAGCGGAAAATCGCAATGGCATAGGAGTGGGGCATTTGCCAAAGGCAGAAAATGATCAGCAGCATCAAAGCGCCACTATCAAACTGCCCAGTGACCGCGCAGTAGCCAACTACTGGTGGCATCGCGCCGGAAAGGCTGCCCACCAAGGTGCCGTACTCAGAGTGGCGCTTCATGTAAAGGCTGTACACACCCACGTAAACGCCCCAACCAACCACGGCAAGCGCCACGGCCAAACCGTTTGTGCCTAGCGCTAAACATACCACCCCCGCCACCCCAAGCAGCGCCGAAATACCCAGCGCCTGGGTGATTGAGATGCGCCCTTTCGCCAAAGGGCGGTGACGCGTGCGCGCCATCAGCGCATCAATATCACGGTCGATAACGTTATTACACGCGCAGCCCGAGGCAATAATCAGGGCGATGCCCACGATGACCGAGATAAACGTGACCCAATCAAAGGCTCCTTGCGCCGCTAAAAAATACCCCCCAACGGTCGCAATCAAATTGCCACCGATAATTCCCGGCTTGGTAAGCGCCAGCAAGTCGCGCCAGCGACTTGGGTTACTCTTTAGCCGACCATCATGTTGAGATACCGATGCTGCATGTTCCATAAGCGAGCCCTTACCACCAGGACGACAATCGTCAGTATTAAAACGAAGACATCAAGCCTTAGCCTGCGCCTGCTTTGTTGTTCTTATACGTATGCTTTTACATGCGTAGCTGCTGCCTACATCACATACAGCATTGCACGCTGGCAATGACAACCACCCGTAGGTGTCGACACTGCCCTGTCGTTTATTAAGGCCGCAAATGAAATCACGGTTAGCACTAAACATAGCAGAAGAGTGGCAATATAGAATTTAACGCTATGGAAAAATATCGCTAAATAACGGTACTTACGGCAATTCCCTCACGGCTAGCGGCTTGTTCATCGTCGGTCACCACTCTATCGAAATCAGATAAAGAGGCAAAATAAGCAGGCCGCACTACCCCAAACTTACTGGCATCCACCACCAAAATTCTCTGCATAGCGGTGGCAATGGCGGCTTGTTTCGGTGCTACTTCGTGGAAATGAAAGCAGCTGACACCGCGCTCGCAATCTACCCCCGCTGCGGAAATCAGCGCCTTATTAATCCCTAGGCGTTCTATAGCGGCCCCCATGTCATCGCTTCCAAACGACTGCGACGAGGCATAAAACAGCCCGCCCAGCAGCACTAACCGCACATTAGCAAGCCCTGCTACCGCGTTGGCGACATTCAAGGCGTAAGTAACGACAGTTAACTCGCGAAAGTGGATTAACTGGCTAAGCAGGGGTATGAGCGTTGAACCACAGTCGATAAACAGCGTATCCCCTTCTTCAATAAAGCGAGCAACGTGCTGACATAAGCGGTGCTTAACCTGGTAGTGGTTCGCCTCCTGCTCGGTGAGGTCATAGACCGGCGTGACCCCTGGGTAGCTTGCCATCACCAACCTGCCGCCTAATAAGCTGATGGGCGAAGGATGGGTCGTCAGGTCGCGACGAATGGTCATTTCAGATACGCCGCAAAGCTCAGCCGCCTCCCGCAAATGTAGCGTGCCGCCGCTGGTAAGCGCTTCCTGCAAGCTGGCCAGGCGTCGTGTACTACGGTCACTCATGGCTGAGCACTCCTTTTTTACATGCCTCTGCTTTTTACATGCACTGTTACTGTTAGCCGCGTTAAGTACATCGTTGAGCGTCTATGCTGAGCCAGAGGCTCATTTTTTACCACCGTCTTAGCGCTCGATTGCAGCTTGTAACGGCACCTCATCAAAGGCGACTTTCTGGAAGCCAGATATTTACAAAACTGTGTAAAAAAAATAACACCGAATGTTATAATTTTAACATTAATGCCAGCCTACACGACGATAACTCCTTATAGCCGACTTCTTACGGCTTCATGACAACCCTGCTGAGGCTCTCATGACTACTCAAAATGTTTCCCTTTTTTTCTCCCCCGCCCCGCTCAGCGCTGGCATTTTAATGGCAGGGGCTGGGGCCGTGGCTGCACATCCAGCATTAGCGAACAGCACTCCACCGCCATCACTAAAGCGTTAATGGCTTATTCAGTTAAGCTGAATTTACTTTAATCGCCCCACTTCCCCGCTCCGAAGGTACTCACATGACCCTCATCATGAGCCTGGTAGGCATGGTCACCCTGGTTTCCATCGCCCTGATCTTCTCCTACGACCGCAAATCAATACGGCTGCGCACCGTACTGGGCGCTTTTGCTATCCAAGCAAGCATTGGCGCTTTTGTACTTTACGTGCCCTTTGGTCAAGCAGTGCTACAAGCTATCTCGTCCGGCGTTAGCCAAGTATTGGTTTACGCAAATGACGGCATCGGCTTTCTGTTTGGCGGCTTAGCCGATGTCGATAACGTCGGTTTTGTGTTCGCCATTAAAGTACTGCCAGTAATTATCTTTTTCTCATCACTCATCGCAGTGCTTTATTACATTGGCATTATGCAGTGGATCATTCGGATTTTAGGCGGCGCACTACAGAAAGCACTTGGCACCTCACGTACCGAATCGCTTTCGGCCACGGCAAATATCTTTGTTGGTCAAACCGAAGCGCCGCTGGTGGTTCGACCGTTTATCGCCCGCATGACCCCGTCTCAGCTATTTGCGGTGATGTGTGGTGGCCTCGCATCGGTGGCAGGTTCAATACTGGCTGGCTATGCTGCCCTGGGTATTCCAATGGAGTACTTGATTGCCGCCTCGTTTATGGCAGCCCCCGGTGGCCTGCTATTTGCTAAGCTGATAATGCCAGAGACCCAGGACTCAGAAGGAGGCGACAGCGTCTCTCAGGTAGAAGAAGAACTTAAAGAGCAAGATGACAAACCCGCCAACGTACTGGATGCTGCCGCAGCGGGTGCGACATCGGGCATGAAACTTGCCGCTAATGTGGGTGCCATGCTGCTCGCGTTTATTGCCCTTATCGCTCTTGTGAACGGTATTTTAGGCGGCGTTGGTGGCTGGTTTGGCTTTGAATCACTCAGCCTTGAACTGATTCTAGGCTGGCTATTTGCACCGCTCGCCTTCCTGCTCGGCGTACCTTGGGAAGAAGCTGCATTCGCCGGTTCGTTTATCGGCCAAAAACTGGTGGTTAACGAGTTTGTCGCCTATCTCAATCTTGCGCCATATATTAGTGGGGAACAGGTTGTCGCCTCCACGGGTCAGATGATGACGCCCCATACCATGGCGATACTCTCCTTTGCGCTGTGTGGTTTCGCCAATCTCTCATCTATCGCTATTTTGCTGGGTGGCCTGGGTAGCATTGCGCCTACCCGGCGCAAAGAGATTGCCCGTTTTGGCCTTAAAGCCGTCCTGGCCGGTACACTCTCTAACCTTATGTCGGCGTCTATTGCTGGCTTCTTTATTGCGCTGAGTAGCGCGACGGCCTAACCCAGCAAGCACGCTTTTACGTCACGGGTGCTGCAGTGTATGCGCAGTGCCCATTTTATCTTTTACTGTTTAGCGAGAACTCCATGACCGCGACTGCCTCTTCACAGCTCACTCACGCTCAAATTATCCGCGCCGCCCGCCAAGCCCTCGCGCTAATGGACTTAACCAGCCTGAACGATGACGACACCGACGGCACGATTGAATCCCTTTGCCAGCAGGTAAAAACGCCCTTCGGCAACCCGGCAGCGGTGTGCGTTTATCCGCAGTTTATTGTTACCGCCAACCGGGCACTCACCGCCCATAAGTTAAACGGGCAGGTCAAAATCGCCACGGTGACGAACTTCCCCCACGGTGGCGATGACATCATGGGCGCAGCGCGCGCAACCCGCGAAGCAGTCGCCTCCGGCGCCGATGAAGTAGACGTCGTTTTCCCTTACCGCACGCTGATGGCAGGCGATGAAGAAACCGGCCTAGAGCTGGTTGAAATGTGTAAAGCCGCCTGCGGTGGCCAAGCGCTGTTAAAAGTCATCATTGAATCTGGCGAGCTTAAAGATCCCGCACTTATCAAACGCGCCAGTGAGCTTGCCATTGAAGGTGGCGCCGACTTTATTAAAACCTCCACCGGCAAGGTGGCCACCAACGCCACCCTGGAAGCCGCCGACATCATGCTCAAGGCGATTAAAGCCAGCGGCAAAGACGTAGGCTTTAAAGCCGCAGGCGGTGTACGCACTGTTGAAGAAGCCGCCGACTACTTAGCGCTAGCCGCCGATATTATGGGTGCACAGTGGGTTACCCCTGAGCATTTCCGGTTTGGCGCCTCCAGCTTGCTCGGCAACTTATTGAACACGCTGAACGGCTCTGCACAGGCAACTTCCCAAGGACCCTACTAATGCCTGCAACTACCTCTCAACACCGCCTGCTACCTCAAGAACTGATTCGCTTGAAGCGCGACGGCCAGCCGCTGCCAACAGAAGAGATCAGCGCTTTCGTGCAAGGTATTGCCGATGACCGTATTAGTGACGCGCAAATCGGTGCTTTTACCATGGCGGTATTTCTAAACGGCATGAGCCGCGAAGAAGTGGTGGCGCTGACCACGGCTACCCGCGACTCCGGCCATGTCATGCAGTGGGATTCTCTTAACCTCCCCGGCCCCGTTGTCGACAAACACTCCACCGGCGGCGTGGGCGACTTGGTATCGCTGGTGCTTGGCCCGTGGGTCGCCGCCTGCGGCGCCTTTGTGCCGATGATTTCAGGCCGTGGCCTAGGCCACACCGGCGGCACGCTGGACAAGCTGGAGTCTATCCCCGGCTACAACCCCTACCCCGCCCCGGAACGCTTCAGCGAAGTGGTGAAATCCACCGGCGTGGCTATTATCGGCCAAACCGGCAACCTCGCCCCGGCAGATAAGCGCATCTACGGCGTGCGTGATGTGACCGCGACAGTGGAATCTATTCCGCTGATTACCGCCTCTATTCTGGGTAAAAAGCTGGCCTCCGGCCTGGATGCCCTGGTAATGGACGTCAAAGTCGGCAGCGGCGCGTTTATGCCCACGCCGGAAAAATCCCGTGAGCTTGCCAAGAGCATCGCCAACGTAGCCACCCAGGCCGGCACGCCAACCACGGCTCTGCTCACCGACATGAGCCAGCCGCTAGCTCCTTGCGCTGGTAACGCGGTGGAAATCGTCGAGACCCTAGCCCTGCTGCGCGGCGAGCGCGCCAATAGCCGCGTGATGCAGGTCTCCCGTGAGCTTGCGGTGGAAATGCTGCTGGCTGGCAAACTGGCCGCTAACCGAGATGAAGCGCTCACCAAGCTTGATAATGCGCTGACCTCCGGCGCGGCAGCCGAGGTCTTCGCCCGTATGGTGCGCGAACTGGGCGGCCCCGCCGACTTTATGGAGCGCCCGGACAACTATTTAGCGACCGCACAGGTTATTCAAGCCGTCTATCCCGAGCAGTGCGGCATTGTGCAAAGCATTAATACACGCGCAGTGGGCATGAGCGTAGTGGAGCTGGGCGGTGGCCGTTTACGCAACGATGCAAGCGTCGACCACAGCGTTGGCTTTAGCGATATCGTTGAGGTTGGCGAGCGCGTCGACAGCCAGCGCCCGCTGGCAATGGTACACGCGCGCAGCGAAGATGCCGCTGCCCGCGCGGCAGCCCAGCTACGTGCCGCCTTCACTCTGGGTGAAACAGCGGCCAGCGCCGATACTCTCTTGCAAGAGACCTTCCGAGGAGAAGCCTAATGCCCCGCGCCATTGTCTTAGTGCTTGATTCCTTTGGAATTGGCAGCGCCCCAGATGCTGACAAATTTGGCGACCAGGGCGCTGACACCCTAGGCCACATCGCCGCCGCCTGCGCCCGCGGCGATGCCGACACCGCCGAACGCTCAGGCCCCTTGAGGCTTCCTACTATGGCCACCCTTGGGCTGTTTCATGCCCACCGCGACGCAACGGGCCACGTGGCTGAAGGCGTTAGCCTACCCGCTCAATTGGAAGGCGCTTACGCCCACGCCAAAGAGATCTCCAGCGGCAAGGATACCCCTTCCGGCCATTGGGAAATTGCCGGAGTGCCGGTGCGTTTTGACTGGGGCTACTTTCTCGATAAAAACGACAGCTTCCCCTTGCCGCTTCTCGACGCCATCATCCGCGAGGCTGAGTTAACCGGCGTGATCGGCAATTGCCACGCATCGGGCACCGAGATTATCGCCCGCCTAGGCGAAGAGCATATCGCCACCGGCAAGCCGATTGTCTATACCTCGGCAGATTCGGTGTTCCAAATTGCCGCCCACGAGGAGCACTTTGGCCTGGAACGCCTCTACGCGCTTTGTGAAACCGTGCGCGAACTGCTGAAGCCTTATAACATTGGCCGTGTGATCGCTCGCCCCTTTACCGGCGATGCCAGCGCAAACTTCGCTCGCACCGGTAACCGCCGCGACTACAGCGTTGAGCCGCCCAGCCCGACCGTGCTGCAAAAGCTCGCCGATGCCGGTGGCGACGTGGTGTCGATTGGCAAAATTGCCGACATCTACGCCCATTGCGGTATTACCCACAAGGTTAAAGCCAGCGGCCACGATGCACTAATGGACGCTACCCTAGCCGAAGTGGCGCACACCGCTAATGACGCCTACGACCGCTCGACCATGATCATGACCAATTTCGTGGATTTTGATTCGGTTTACGGCCACCGCCGTGACATACCAGGTTACGCCGCCGCCCTTGAGCACTTCGATGCCCGCCTGCCAGAACTGCTTGCCGCGCTTAACGATGACGATTTACTGCTGCTCACCGCCGACCACGGCTGCGACCCCAGCTGGGAAGGCACCGAGCACACCCGCGAGTACGTGCCGGTGATGGTGCGTGGCGCAGGCTTTGCCCCCGGCCCCCTCGGCGAGCGAAGCACCTTTGCCGACATAGGCCAAACGCTGGCGGCCTTCTTCGCGGTTGAGGCGATGGAAGATGGCGAGAGCTTCTTACCCAACGCGGCCTAATTCAGCCGTGTTTAGTCAACAAATGCGTTAAAGATAACGGTTGATAGGAGTGTTTCATGGCAACACCACACATAAATGCCGAGATGGGCGATTTCGCAGATACCGTGCTAATGCCCGGCGACCCACTGCGCGCCAAGTACATCGCCGATACCTACCTTGAGAACGTGCGCCAGGTAAACGATGTACGCAGCATGTTCGGCTATACCGGCACCTACAAGGGCCGCGACATTTCAGTGATGGGCCACGGCATGGGCATTCCGTCGGTGTCTATTTATGCCAAAGAGCTAATTACCGACTTTGGCGTTAAGTCGATTATTCGTGTAGGTTCCTGCGGCGCGGTACGCGACGATGTAAACGTGCGCGATGTGGTGATTGGCATGGGGGCCTGCACAGATTCCAAAGTGAATCGCATGCGCTTTAACGACCACGACTTCTCAGCCATCGCTGACTTTGAGCTGACGAGCCACGCCGTTGCTGCCGCCAAGGCGCAGAACGTGCCGGTAAAAGTCGGCAATATCTTCTCGGCGGATCTGTTCTACAACCCGCAAACTGACATGGCCGAGCTGCTTAAGCGCTACGGCATCGTGGGTGTGGAAATGGAAGCGGCAGGCCTTTACGGCGTTGCGGCGGAGTTTGGTGCCCGTGCGTTAACCATCTGCACCGTGTCCGACCATATTCTAAAAGGCGACTCGCTCTCCAGTGCCGACCGCCAGACTACCTTCAACGATATGATGGTGATCGCGCTAGACACGGTTCTCCGCGATGACGCATCACGGTCTTAAAGGTCAATACCGAGGAGAACGTCATGAGCCAAGCTGATAAGGCACTGGTCGACACATTGCTAACCGCCTTGGGTAATGCCTATGCGCCTTACTCAAACCACCCGGTAGCAGCGGTAATGGAGTGCCCGGATGGCCAGCAGTTTGCGGGTAGCAACGTGGAAGTGGCGCATTACAAAGGGCTGTGCGCGGAAGCCTCGGCGATTGCCAGCATGATTACCGCAGGCCAGCGCGAGCTTGCTAAGGTATACGTGATGGGGCCAGGCGAGCACCTGTGCACGCCCTGCGGCGACTGCCGCCAGCGCATACGCGAGTTCGCAACGCCAAACACGCACATCATGGTGCTCTCCCGCCAGGGCGAGGTGCTAAAAACCTACACCATGGAAGCACTCCTGCCCGACGCCTTCGGCCCGGAACAGCTGCCGCCGCGCTAGCAAGCCATTCGACGCGAAACCAACATTAAAAAGCCCGCTGTATAACCTACAGCGGGCTTTTTGTTTCACTTAACAGAACCGTTGATCAGCGCTACACAGCAGCAACGTTAGGCTAATACGTCGTTTAAAAGTAGCCTGCGCCTCTAGGCATCATCCCAAGGTTATTTTCGACCTTGGTAACCCCCGGTATATTTTCAGCCGTCACGGTGACCGCCTGCTTTTGCTCGACTGATTCCACCAGCCCCCAAATTTCCACAGCGCCACCATCCACAATCAAACTAATGCTTTCGGTATGCACACCGGTATTTTGATCAACCTCTTGTAAAATAGCGTCGCGAATCTTGCGGTCATCCGTTGGCGACTCCGTGGGCGCAACCGCCGCATTGGCAATGCCCTGTAGCAAATTCGCACGGCTGACAATACCGACCAGCTTGCCTTCCCGGATCACGGGAACACGCTTGATATGGTGCTTTTCTAACAGCCGAGCAATGGTATGCAGCGGCGTATTCTCTTCAACTGAGAGCGGGTCTGGCGTCATCACTTCCCGCGCCTTTCGCCCATGGGATTTCACATACTCACCAGGATCTTTGCCGCCCGTAAAGAGAGACAGCCACCAGGAACGTCCTTGGCGTTCATCGCCTTTCACCCGGCGCATGAGATCACCCTCACTGACGATACCCAGCACGTGGCGCTCGTCATCGACCACCGGCACTGCGCTAATGCGATGCTCAAGCAGCAGCTGTGCAATTTCCCGCACTTCTGCATCAGGGCCTACGCTGATGACTTTGGGCGTCATAATATCGATAGCTTGCATGGTTCATCCCCTTAAGACTGATTCTGATAGCCGACCCTTCAAGGTCAAGCACTCACCCGTTAAGCATGGGCTACAGGTTCAGGTTGAGCTGTTGTTCTTTGAGACTAGCTCGCTGCCAGCAATTTATCTATGTCAGCGCGTTATCCCTGAGACTCTTATGATCTAGCTCAGTTTATTGGCTACTCTCATCGGCGCTGCTCTCGGCGACTTTCTCCACATCCACAATACCTGAACGACTAACCACCACCTTCCAGCGGGCAAGATAGGGCACGTCTTCACTACCGGTTTCACGTATCACCAAGTTGAATAAATGGCGGCGCTCAACGCTTTCCCTCACCGATTGGCCATCTTTCAAGCGGTAAATATGGTGTTTCTCTTTGCTCATTAAACGAATCAGCATGGAAAGATCGACATGCAAGGTTTCACGGGTGTGCTCGTAGCCGCTTAAAAAGCGCGTGGGAGACATCCGTGAACTAGACCGATAGTGCATCACCACTTCTTCACGCTGAGCCACCGTGCGGCGGCGCATTTTTTGAATGTCGTCATCCAATGCCGCGTAGCGCTTATAGTCAAACCACTCTAGCTGCCGTCCTACCAGTGCATTGCGGGTGGGGTCGATGTATTGTCGCCGCCACTTAGGCCGCCCACGTCGTAGCCAGCGCCATAGCGTGTTACGCAGGTCGTCCTTAAACACTTCTCGCATGGCATAAAGCAAAGCCATGGCCAACACAAACAGCGCGGTTATGTCACCTACCACATCCCGTAAGTGAAGTATGCCCAGCGATACAAAGGCCATAACCACTGCCGTTGCTAAGGCTTTGACCGCCTTTTGCTCACCGCCGCCTAATTCCATCGCGCTCTGTTTCAAGGTGATGGGGTATTCAATCAATCGCCGTAGTAAGCGCATTTTGTTCGACATACGCGTGGGATCATCCATTACCCGCTGGGCGTTGTACTCTTGCTCGCGGCGGTACTCCCCTTCCCGGTGGCACACCGTGATAAAACGCCGTTTTATATCGCTAAACCCACCGCCTCGGGGCATGTGTGCCACCAGTGCCAGCAGCTGCTGCTCCGTAAACCAGGAGAGGTAGTTATCGATATTGGCAAAGTATTTATAAAGCCGTTCATCGCTTGGGGGATTACGCCTTAAACGCTTTAGAATGCCATCGCTTAAATCACTCATCTCCGCAAGCTGCTGACGAAGTGCCTCTTCAGGCTCATTGGTCTCGCTCTTATCTTCACGCTCATCGCTACGGGCATGACGAAGTTTGCGTGCGCTCGCTAGCATCGCCTGGGTGGTCCGTTCTAATGCAACCACATACTGGTAGGCATAAAGGCTCAGACTTAAGCGATATGAGTCGCTACCTAACTGATTACGGCTTGCCAATCGGCTATGCACCAGGGGCAGGTGGTATTTGTCGCTATAGTAGGTACGTGAGACATGAAGGGCGCCATGATAAAACGCCTCCTCAGAGATCACGTGGGTGCTCAGGCCTAGCTCGCCCGGCACAAACAGGTAGACATCGAGCGTATGCGAGGTCTCTTCCTTAAGCTGACGCGAGAGACGCAGCTGAAAGCTGTTTTTACGCTCAACATTGATCACCTAACCAATCTCCTACTTCATTGCGTAACGCGATGATATACCATGGCTAAAAACAACCATGGTGGCACGCTTTAATGCAGCTACGGTTCACTTCTTCGCTTTGGAGCTAGGCAATGTCCATTGCCCGTTTCTCACCCTTTGAGCTGCTACTGCTAAAAAGCCGCAGCCAAGTGGATACGGCAACCCTGCTACTATTGGCCTGGGTGCTGGTGCATCGTCAGCACGTTTCTGAGGGCCAGCGTCGGCGCCGTTTGGCTCAGGTGACGGCGCAATTTCGCCACGGCCATGAGCTGGGGCCCGTTATGGGTATTGCCCACAGCCAAGACCTGCAGGCAATTCAGCTCGCCGCAGAGGTGGTACGCAAAGAGTGCTCTAAGGAGCGCAGTCTAAGTGTTATTCATCAAGCCATTACCGTGGCGACCGACGACGGGGAAATATCCCTGGCGAACCACTACATCCTGCGTTTCCTAGCCGACCTGTTAAACGTAACACCCAGCACGCTAAGTACGCTGTTTCAGGAACTCACCGGTAAACCGCTGCTCCCGCCGGAAGACCCTAGCCGAGATGCCTACTGGCAGCAGCACGACCCAGAGTACCATGCCCGCCAAGCCCAGGAAGCCCAAGCGGCCGAGCGGCAAGCGAAAGAAGCCCAAGCCAAAGCGGAGCAGCGCCAGCAGGCGAAAACAGACAAGCAGCAGCAAAAACAACAAAAACAGCAGGAGAAGCAGCGTCAACAGGAGCAGGCACGTAACGCTAAAGCTCGTGCTCAACGAGACAAGGAACAGAGTCATCGAGAAA
Organism: Halomonas sp.; assembly: GCF_017515565.1. Lineage (GTDB taxonomy): Bacteria > Pseudomonadota > Gammaproteobacteria > Pseudomonadales > Halomonadaceae > Vreelandella. The sequence continues at coordinate 40,316 of NZ_JAFWFN010000030.1, read as the reverse complement.
AGGCCCAGCAGGAGAAGGCTCGGCGAGAACAGGCTCAGCAGGAGCGAGCTAGCCGGGAACGCTGGCAACAAGAGCAGGCGCGCCAAGAAGAAGCTCGCCGCCAGCAGCGCCAGCGCTCAAGCAGCCCACCGCCGCCTGATCGCAAAACCCGCGCCTTGGCGGTATTAGGATTAACGCCCGGCGCCAGCCGAACCGACGTGCGCCAAGCCTATCGTCGCATGGCACAGCTGCATCACCCGGATCGGTTTTATTCAGAGAGCGACCACCAAGTTGCCCTGGCATCGGCACGCTTTCAACGCATAAAAAGTGCCTATGATTATTTAATGCAAACCTACTAAGCCGCCCTTATAACGTTAAACTGCGGCTACCTTAATGCCGTCATAGCTTGCGAGTATTCACCACGTTATGCGCGATTTGTATCAACGACTAGCCCTTTCGCCCAGCGCGAATGAGCCTGAAATTAACAGTGCGGTGGCCCGCTGCCCTAACAGCGCACTTCGCCAGGATGCCAAGGCAGTGCTGGCAATCGCCGAGCGCCGCGAAGCCTACGATACGCTCCACGATACGGTAAGTGATATTGGCCGTTTACGGGCTCGCTTAGGTTTAACCCATGGCGCGCATTGGCAGGGGGACGTAGCGAACGACTTTTCGCTGCCGCCTGACAACGCGATCTCCCGCCATGATGAGCTGGTCGACCGCGTAAGCCTCGCGGTTTCGCTTTATAACCGTTGGCGTCGTTGGCGAGGCCCCTGGCTACTCATCAGCACTTTCGCCGCTGGAGCTGGCATAGGCCTCGCCCTTGGGTTCGCCCTGAGCTTGGGGCTTAGCCTGGGATAATTCGCCCTCACGCTCACGGGCATCCCTGCGCTTTTCAGTTTTGGTCGGGCGTGGCGCTGGCTTTGGAGGGGCCGGTTTTTTTCGCGCGCCCTCCTGCTCATGGTCGCCACTCTCGTTAATGGAGAAGTCACTCCCATCGCCAGCCGGGTCTCGGGCATCTGAGCGCGCTTCCATGCTAACGCTAAGCCGCGGTATGCCAAGATCCATTTCCTGAGTTTCCATACGCTGTTTAAGCAGCAAGTTAAACGCCCTGGACACATCCCACTGCATTTCAGGGGCGGTGCGAAAGCGCATACGTAGAATAGGACAGCCATCTTCAAACCCTTGCACCCCCTGCATTTCCAGCGGTGACCAGATGTAGTGGCGCATCATCGGGTCTTTGCGCAGCTCCTGAGCCGTCTCTTGCATTAAGGTTATCGCGTCGTCAATTTTCATGTCGTAAGGGATACGAATCCGCATTAACGCAATGCCAAATTGGCGCGACATGTTATGGATTGATTCAATGCGACTAAAGGTAATGATATGAACGACACCATCCAAATCACGCAGCTTAACGGTGCGCAACGTTAAGCCTTCTACCGTTCCCATATGGCCATTGATTTGCACAAAATCATCTACCGCGAGCGAGTCTTCAATCAGGATAAAAATACCGGTGATTAAGTCCTGCACCAGCGTTTGGGCACCAAAGCCAATCGCCAAACCGATCACACCCGCACCCGCCAGCAGCGGCGTCACATTAACGCCCAGATTGGCCAACCCCGCAATGACCGCAATAATTAAAATGGTGACAAAAATTACATTGCGGATCATGGGGGTAATGGTCTGCGCCCTAGCCTGATTAACCCGCCGCCCCCGAGAGCGCGCCGACGATGTAAGCGCACGCTGAATGGCCGTATCAGCAAATATCCACACCAGCCATGCCAGTAGCACGGTTGACCCCAGGCTGATCAACGCTTGCCCAATACGTGCGCTTGCCACGGCCTGTTGGCCCAAGCCAAAGAACGAACTCCCCCACACCTGCATGGAAAGCTCGGCAAACACCATCCAAGTACAAATATGCGCCAGCACAAACCCAAACCGCTCCAAACGCTTACGGTACTGGCTATAACGGTGACGATGACGACGCTTGCCCATGCGCTCTGCCTGGCGCCGCAGTAGCCCCGTCGCCACCAAAGTAAGTACCAGCAAGCTGGCCGTAATGATCGAGCGGGCCAGGGCGGTGCCCACATCACCAACGGTAATAAAGATCGCTAGAAGTGAGCCGCCTACCATTAAAAGCGCCGGAATATGCCATAGGCCGCCAAGCGTGCGAATCATCTCAACCGCAGCACTGGCGTCGCGGCGCTGCTTGTAGGGGCGGTTACAAATCAGATGACGAATAGGACGTTTAAACCGGATAATAAAGCGCGTTGAAAGCAGCGCTGCCAGCATATTAGCAAGCACAGAGACCAAGCTTGAAAGCTCAGAACCTAGCATCTCCACCAAGCGTGTCGAATTTACCGCATCACCTAGTGCAATCAGTGCGCCAATAGCAAATAGCCCGCGCAGGGCTTTATGCTGGAGCAACTGCACCGCTGTGAACCGGTGACCACGGCTGAAAAAGGCGATCACTGTTTCAAACACCACCGAAAGCGCACGCCCGCACAGGCAAACATAAGCTACTACCAACACGATCATGCGGCCCGAGCTTGAAGGTAGCAGTTGGCCAATGCCCAACGTAATCGCAAACGACAGTGCCCAAGGCAGCATGCGGCGTAAAAAGTGAACTACCAATAGCCACGCTTTCGGGTCGCGGGGCAAATCAAGCGGCCACTCACGCCGCGTTGCGACCAAGCGGCCCAAAGCAATCATCAGGATGAGTAACACACTCCAGACAACACCTAGCACGGCGGCATCCACGACCGCACGAATTGCCTCGCCCTGGCCAGCCCCCTCATTTAAAGCGCGTAAATCGTCAGCCCCTTGCACGAGTTGTCGCGACCACTCATCAATGGGCGAATTACCCGCTTGGGCCTGTTCGCCAAGATCAGACAGCGTATCCGCAAGCGCACCTAGCAACCCTTGACGCACCACGCCATCCTCTTCGGCAGCCTCTGCGGTCACTTGCAACTCACGCAGCGAGTCAAGTAGCTCCCTGCGCCGCTCCTCATTCTCAAGCATTGAGATAACGTCGTTCAGCGAGCTTTGAAAGTCATCGCTACTGACGCTTGGCTCTTCACTTGGGACGCTCCCTCCCACCAGGCTAGGCAGCGAGACACTCTGTGCTTGGGCCTGCGCCACTACACCTAGCAGGGCGGTGATGATGACGCCCATCATCAGCTTGATTATCCAGTGCTGTCGCACACTTTACTCCTGTCATGGGCCGGCTTTAACACACCGGTTTCGCAACGCTTTCCTGACTGCACACACTCAGTCTCAACGCGTGACTATGATAGGCTAGGTGCCTAAACGTTCACCTCAAGGATGGCGAGATGACGCTACAAGCTCCACCTCACCGGTTAAATAGTAACGGGCAAACGAGGCGTGTTGGCGTAGAAGTTGAATTTGCCGGTCTGCCGCCTCGCGATACTGCTGCGCTGGTGCGTGACTTATTTGGTGGTGAGCTTAACGTGGTAAGCCCCCACCGGCTACTGGTAGAAGGCACACAGTGGGGCGAGTTTGGCATAGAGCTAGACACTCAATACGCACACCCTGACAAAACGCTGCTGGAAGAGCTCCACGAAAACGACAGCGAGTGGGCGCGCCAACAACACCAGCGACGGGTAGAGTTCCACCAAAAGACCCGTGAATTGATTGGCGATATGGTGACCGGCTTAGTACCCACCGAAATTGTTTGTCCCCCTATTCCTTGGGATGAGCTTGAGACGCTAGACACGCTATTCCAGACACTGCGCGATAGAGGCGCCAAAAGCACCGATGCGAGCCTGCTGTATGGGTTTGGGCTACACCTCAATCCGGAGATAGAGCGGCTTGATGTTGAGTACCTGCTCACCATGCTGCGCGCTTACTTACTCCTGGCAAGCTGGCTGCGCGATGAAATCAAAGTAGATATCACTCGGGAGGTTCTACCCCACGCTAACCCTTTCCCCAAAGAGTACGCGCTGAAAGTTCTCGACTTTAATTATCAACCTGACCTGGATAGTTTTATTGATGACTATCTGCACTACAATCCCACCCGTAATCGTGAGCTAGACCTGCTGCCTCTCTTCGCGTTCCTGCGCCCTGATCACCCCCATGAGCTACTGCACAGCCAGCTCACTAAACCGCGCCCTACTTTTCACTACCGGCTACCCAATGCGCAGCTTTCGCAGCCCGGCTGGGGCTCGGTAATGGAGTGGAATCGCTGGGTAGAGGTCGAAAAGCTAGCCGCCAACGCCAGTGTGTTACAGGCGCGCTGCGATGAATATATTGCCTACCATAACCGCCCCTTACTTGTGCGGTTTAAAGAGAAGCTGCTACGTCTACTCGGTCGTCGCCAACCCACTGACATGTGAGCTTTGCCAGAATGTCTCGACCGCTAATTGGAATTACCTCATCAGATCATAAAAGCCATCTTGCGTTTTGGTTTGACTGGTTTGCCGTATGGCGATACGGCGGCAAACCCCTGCGCCTGTCGCCTTCTCGCCCGCTGCCCGACCATTTGGACGGTTTGATTATCGGCGGTGGCGACGATATTCAGGCCCATTTGTATGGTGGTGAAGTGCAATTGGACGTGCGCCTAGACCCCGCGCGGGACGCGCTAGAGCTAAATCTGCTTGATCGGTTTATCCCTAAAGACACGCCAGTATTGGGTATTTGCCGAGGAGCGCAGTTAATCAACGTCCATTTAGGTGGCACTCTCGACCCCGATATCTACACCACCCACGAAGGCTTAAAACGGCGTCGAACCGTGCTGCCTCGTAAGACGGTTGATATTGTCGGAGCGAGCCAACTTCATCAGTTGCTGGGAGTCACCTGGTGCAGGGTTAATAGCTTGCACCATCAAGCCGTCAATAAAGCGGGCAAAGGGATTAATATTGTCGCCCGTGACCGAGATGGGCTGGTACAAGGTATTGAGTCAACGGAGCATACGTTTTTAATTGGCGTGCAGTGGCACCCAGAGTGGCTGATATTTAACCGCCCCCAACAGCGTTTAATTAATGCACTGGTGGAGGCAGCTAAAAAAACAGGCGCTAACTAGCAAGATAAGCCCGCCGTTGAGCCGCTAGCTTTTTAATGTTGCCAGCGCCGCCTCGTAGTCTGGCTCGTTTTTCAGCTCGCTGACCAGCTCACTGTGAAGCACGCGGTTATCAGCATCCAGCACGACCACCGCACGGGCGCACAGTCCTTCCATGGCGCTATTACATAGTGCCACGCCCCATGCTTCTTGAAACTCACGATGGCGGAATGTTGAGAGCGTTTTAACATTATCCAGCCCTTCTGCTCCGCAAAACCGCTTTGCTGCAAACGGTAGGTCAGCAGACACGACCAGTACCACGGTGTTCTCTAGGCTTGAGGCAAGTTCATTAAAGCGTCGTGTAGAGGTTGCGCAGGTAGGGGTATCAACGCTGGGGATAATATTCAACACCTTACGCTGGCCTTGGTAAGTCTCCAGCGTGACATCCTGTAGGTCAGCATCTGTTAATGTCATGGAGGGGGCTGCTTGCCCAGCAGCAGGCAGCTTGCCTGCCACGTCCATTGGCTCACCCGCTCGGGTTATCTGTTGCATATCAGGCTCCTAGTGTATGGTAAAACGATAATGGCGCGAAGTTTCAGCTTACAGGGGATGACCCTGATACGGCTATCTTTCCTCAGGCGCGACACGACCACGAGACCTACATGACCTCTTTAGTCATTATTAAAACCGGCGACGCCTTCCCAGAAGTGATCGAGCAGCACGGTGATTTTGAGAAGCTCTTTATACAGCAGCTCACCGCGGCGCTGCCTAGCCATCTCACTTTAACCGTATGGGATGCGCGTGAGCCAACCACGCCTGCGCCACCGTCGTCGTTTGCTGGCGTGTTGATTACCGGCTCTCACAGTATGGTGAGTAACCAAGAGCCATGGAGCGAAGCGCTAAAGCCCTGGTTACAACAGGCGTTAGCAGAAGATATCCCCATGCTGGGCGTTTGCTATGGGCATCAGTTAATGGCCGCCGCCTTAGGGGGGATTAGCGACTATCACCCAGCGGGACGGGAGTCTGGAACACACCGGGTGCAGCTTACCCAGGCGGGCCTTCAGGACCCTCTGTTTGGTCAACTGCCTGAGCGCTTCCCAGCACAGCTTACCCATGCCCAGTCGGTCATGCAGCTGCCGCCCGGCGCAACGGTACTGGCCCATAATAGCCACGATGCTCACCAAGCGCTGCGCTATGGGTCTCGACAATGGAGCGTACAGTTTCATCCCGAGTTCACTCCACCTGTAATGCGCGCTTATATTGAGCGCCAGCAAGCAGCGCTGCGCGAGCAGGGGGAAGACCCACAAGCGCTACTTGCCGCAATCACAGAAACACCTGACGCCACTAGCTTGCTGCGTCGTTTTCTCGCCTTTGTGTAACCGCGGCTAGCGTTGCTGCCCCCGCCGTGAGGCCAGCCGATCCGCTAGGCGGGTTGGCTCGGGCAGCTTGGTGCGACCTAAACATCGCATCACCCAGGTAAGGGATGTCTCTAGAGAAAGCCTATGCCCAGGCGACACAAAGACGGGCTTAACCTTCGCCCGTGAACGCAATGCCGCGCCAATGACATGACTACCTGCGGTTAAAGGCACCCAGTCGCCCCGCGCTTTGCCCACCTCTCCATACTTTCCATACAGCCGAGACTTAGCGATACCGATGGTCGGCAAATCCAGCCATAGCCCCAGATGTGCAGCAACGCCCAGCCGGCGTGGGTGGGCAATTCCCTGGCCATCAACCATCACCAGCTCGGGCGTCACACTAAGTTTTTCAAACGCGCCTAGAGCAGCGGGAATCTCGCGGAAAGAGAGCAGCCCAGGAATGTAGGGCATCCGTGTTGGCTCGCGATGCACAACTTGTTCAACAACCGTGAGATAGGGCGCGGCGGCTTGCTCCCACTTAAGCACCACCACCGCTGCACGGGTAACAGCCCCCTCCTCCTCAAAGCCAATATCCACCCCGGCAATATGCTGCACTGGCTCAATGCGGTCTTTGCTCTCCAATCGCGTTGCCAACTCTTTTTGCAGCGCAATCGCCTGCTTAGGGGAGAGATTCCACTCGTGTAGCGCTGCGTCCATGCTTGCTCCCTAAATGCGTGTTGATGGAAGAGTATTAATGAAAAGAGAGTTGATAGAAAAAAGAGTTGATAGAAAAAGAGTTAACCGTTGCGCATAAAGGTAGCCAAAAAAAATCCCCCCACGCCAGTAAGCATGGGGGGATTTTGCACGTTCAGTGCGAATAGCTAGGCGCTCACTGAGCGCCTAATACTCGCTTAAGCGCGTTCGCGGCGACGAACCGGCGCATCGCCTTCGTCACGACGACGGCGCGGTGCACGCTCTGGGGCGCTATCTTCGCTAATTTCCAGCGGACGACCGGCCACGCGGGCACGGGCCATTTTCGCCAGAATAGTGGAAGGCAGGCCACTGGGTAGTTCAACTACCGAGAAAGCGTTGCGGATATCGATACGACCGATACGCGCACCTTCAATACCGCCTTCGTTTGCCAGCGCGCCAACCAGTTGACCCGGCTTCACGCCATCTTTATGGCCAACGGAAACGCGGTAGCGAGTCATGCCTTCGCTAGGCGCACTTGAACGCTCGCGGCGAGCACCCGGCTTACCGGCTGGAGCGCCATCACGCATCGGCTTCTCTTTGCGCGGCGCCTGTAGACGACCAATCGGTGCTTCATCAGCACGGGCCATGGCAGCAAACGCACAGGCTAGCTCGATGGCATCGTGGCCTTCTTCAACCAAGCGCTCAACCAGAGCACGCTGCTCTTCAGCACCTTTGGTGAGGGCGGCCACTACGCGGTGATGGAACACTTCATCGCGGTGAGCACGAATAGCGGCTTCGTCAGGCAGCGGCATTTCGGTCATTTTCTGACCCGTTGCCTGCTCCATCCAACCCACTTTTCGACCTTCACGGAAGCCAGCGAAGGTAATCGCGATGCCGCTACGACCCGCACGGCCGGTACGACCGATACGGTGGGTGTAGGCTTCCGCATCCTGAGGCAGGTCGTAGTTAATAACGTGAGTGATACGCGACACGTCAAGACCGCGCGCAGCGACGTCTGTCGCAATCAGCACATCAACTTTGCCGCGCTTCAAACGTGTAATGGTGCGTTCACGAAGGCTCTGATCGAGATCACCCGATAGGCCTGCAGCATTAACACCACGAGCCGTTAACTGCTCAACCAGCGTGGTACAGGCCGCACGGGTACGCACAAACACGATAGCCCCATCAACTGGCTCAACTTCCAGAATACGTGCCAGGGCTTCAAGCTTTGCGCCACCATCAACACGGACAATGCGCTGTTCGATGTTTTCACCGGTGGTCGTGCGCGACTCAATCGCCACCTTAACCGGATCAACAAGATAACGGTTAACAATGCGTTCGATTTCCGCCGGCAGCGTCGCCGAGAAGAACACGCGCTGTGCATTTTTAGGGGTATCGGCAACCACGCGTTTTACGTCGTCGATAAAGCCCATGCGCAGCATTTCATCGGCTTCATCCAGCACGAGCGCTGAAAGGCCGTCAAGTTTCAAGCTGCCACGATCAAGGTGATCGATAATGCGGCCGGGGGTGCCAACGATAACTTGGGCACCGCGTTTCAGCGCGCCTAACTGTTCACGGTACTCTTGACCACCACACAGGATCGCTACTTCGAGACCCTTAAGGTTTTGGCCATACTTACTGAACGAAGCCGCAACCTGCTGAGCAAGTTCACGGGTCGGAGCCATAACCAGTACTTGAGGCTCGCGACGGGTAAGTTCTAAACGCGATAACAATGGCAGTGCAAACGCAGCGGTTTTGCCGGTACCGGTTTGTGCTTGGCCCAGCATATCGCGGCCTTCCAACAACGCAGGGATAGTCTGCGCCTGGATGGGCGAAGGAATTTCATAGCCTTGTGCTTCAACAGCAGAGAGAACGGCAGGCAACAGAGCAAGATCGCCGAAACTCGGCGAAGCGACAGAAGTCGAGGTCATTAATCACACCTTGGTAGGCCGGCTTTACCGGCAAAAAACATCGTAAGCGTCTCTGACTCTGGAATCGATGCGCATTAAAAACGCAACAAAAAACAGACTCCGCGTAAGCGGATATCGTCATAAGTGGAGTCGGAGACGCCGGTCGCACCTAGCATCCGGTCAGCAAACACCGCTATTTGCGGGCTAACCGTTGTGGCGACCTTCTGCGCCGATTTCACCCGTTTGGTGAAATACTGGAGGCGCGCCATCTTCACAGCAATGAACATCTGCAGTCAGCAAGATGTTCCCGCAAGCGCAATTACGTACAAATTAAGAACTACGTAAATGAACGCTTATCGTCATGATGGAGGGGTCAACACATGCGAGGAGTGCGCATGCTAACACCGGAAGTAGATCCTGACTAGTTTTTTTACATTAACTGTTATTAAAATTGAGACTTGCACATATTCGCTGTTCGTCTAACCTGAAAGATGCTTAGGCATGTTCAACAACTTCAAGGAGCGATGAAATGAACTGGGATCAAATTGAAGGCAGATGGAAAGAAGTAAAAGGTAAGGCCCGTACAAGCTGGGGTGACCTCACCGATGATGAGCTTGACCAAATTGGCGGTCGTAAAGATCAGCTAGTAGGTAAACTCCAACAAAAGTACGGCCTTCAGAAAGAAGAGGCTGAAAAGCGCGCCGACGATTGGGCCGACAGCTTGTAAGAACTGAAGCGCTGAAGCTGAAACATTTTCGATTAACAGTTCTGATTAACAGCTCTGATCTAAGCCATGCTTTAACCGGCATCGCTTTAAGTAATACCCCGTAGCCACATGGAGAGAAGCTATGCGTAAATCTATTTTAACCACCGCAGTAAGCACCGTTCTGCTAGGCAGCCTTGCCTTTGGCGCACAGGCTTCTAACCAGCCTCAAGGCATGTACTCCGCAGATGACATATTAGATGCTGAGGTTTATTTTGCTGATGGCTCTGACGAAGAAATTGGCGAGGTTGACGACATCCTGTTTGATGATGACATGCGCATCACCGCACTGGTCATTGAGAGCGGTACCGTTCTTGGTCTTGGAGGCCGAGAGATCGTAGTGGGTACTGATTATTTCACTCTTGAAACGCACACCGAAGGCGATGGTGACACTGAACATCGCGTTATGCTCAACGCCACGTCAGAAGAAGTTGAGTCTTTCCCTACTTATGATCGCGACTGGTGGGAACAAACCAGGGCCAACGCACGTGACGCATGGGAAACAACCCGCGATGGTGCCCAAAGCGCCTGGCAGTCCACCCGTGATGCGGTAAATCAGGATTAATAAGCTAGCTCTTCCTTAGAAACGCTAGTAAGTCCATTAGGCACAAGTAAAAGGGCCACCCATTTTGGGCGGCCCTTTTGCTTTTTAATAACGTCTATAGGCATAGATTACCCGTGGCGGCGGATGCCCTGCCCTGAAAGCCGCTCCCGATCATGAGGGCGCTCAAAATCCAGCAGCGGGCCAGCGGGCACAATGCGGGTTGGATTGATCGTATCGTGGCTGTAATAGTAGTGCCGCTTGATATGATCCATGTTGACCGTTTCCGCCACGCCTGGCCATTGATAAAGCTCGCGCACGTAGTTAGCCAAATTGGGATAGTCTTCAATACGGTTGAAGTTACACTTGAAGTGACCGTAATAGACGGCATCAAAGCGGATTAACGTGGTAAAAAGCCGAATATCAGCTTCGGTCAGCCACTCACCGGCGAGATAGCGATGCTCGCTCAGCCGCTTTTCAATGCGCTCCAAGGATTCAAACAGCGCACGCACGTGTTTTTCATACACGCTCTGCTCCGTGGCAAACCCCGACTTATACACACCGTTATTAATATGCTCGTAGACATCGTCGTTGACCTCATCAATAACGCTGCGAAGGTCTTCCGGGTAAAAGTCTAAATCGTTGCCGGTTAGCCCATCAAATCCACGGTTAAGCATACGCAACAGGTCAGCCGACTCGTTATTGACGATCGCGCTGCGCTTTTTATCCCACAGGACAGGTACCGTCACTCGCCCGGTATAGGTAGGGTCGGTCAGCGTATAAAGCTGATGATGGTATTCTGCATTATTAATTGGGTCGCCGCTGGCGCCCTCGTCTTGGTGGTACGTCCAGCCTTTATCGAGCATTAAGGGGCTAACGTGAGAAACACCAATAAGCCCTTCAAGGCCTTTCAGCTTACGCATAATCAACGTGCGGTGTGCCCATGGACAAGCCAACGACACATACAGGTGATAGCGGTCTGGCTCCGCTGGGTAGCTCTGCCCAGCACCTTCCGAGGTGCTTCCTACCCAGTCGCGCAGCTGGGCAGATTCGCGCACGAATTCGCCGCCGTGCTTTTTGGTGTCATACCACTGATCAACCCATTCGCCGTTAACAAGTAATCCCATCGAGGCTCTCCAGAAGTGAACATATATTAAATGCAGCTTGCATTTAGCATACGCTCGCCCCCTGGATGCTCAAGCGGATGTTTTACGGCGTTTCATTCGAGGGAATCGAATCGTTAGGGCATTGCTCGATGACCGCCTGCTTCAGCGCTTGCGCCATCGCGTGGGCGGCAGGGCCAGCCCGATCCCGGTCTCGAAAAATCATCTGCACCGGCACTTCACGAATACTACCTGCCGCAAGCGGCAGCAGTTTTAACTGCCCACTCTTAAGGTCATCCACGATGCGGGTTTCAGGCATCCAAGCAAAACCCAGCCCTCGCTTCAGCATATCCAGTGAGGTATTAAGGTGGCTCACCGTCCAGCGCTGCTCGGCTTTTAACCATCCTGCGTTCGTTGACTGACGCAGCGCAGAGTCACGCACCACTAATTGCCGATGCTGTGATAAATCGCGTAAATCCAGGGGGCGCCCCAGTTGATGAAGCGGATGCTTTGGGTGAGCCACGGCCACAAATCGCACGAGTGCCAAGGGCTCTCCTAAAAAACCCTGCGCTTCTATGCCCGACACGACCAAGTCAGCCCGGCCATCGTAGAGCATCTCGATCCCGCCATTGAGGACGCTTTCATGTAGCTGAACACGAACCTGGGGATAGGTTTCTGAAAAGCGCTCGAGCGCTTTGGCTTGAGCAGCCGCTGGAAAAACCTGATCAATAGCCACGACAACTTCGGCTTCCAAGCCAGCAGCTAACCGCGATGCCACATCTTCAAGCGTGTCAGCGCTTTCGATTAACTGACGCGCGCGGCGCAGCAGTAACTCACCCGCCTCTGTGAGGCGTACCTGCCTACCCACAGGCTCTAATACCTGTACACCTAGCTGCTCTTCTAATTTATGTACTGCATGGTTAAGTGTTGAGGGGCTTTTATGAACGACTTCTGCCGCACGCGCAAACCCACCATGATCAACCACAGCGGCCAGCATCTGCCATTGTGCAAGTGTTACCCGAGACATTTCGATTTCCTCGACGCTAGACAGCGAAATAATCCGCTTAATCTTCGAAAAACCTCACTAGAATGCCAGGAAATTAAAAAAAGTACCTGCTTGAAAAAATTTATCGCCAATCGGTCAGGTAACAGAAGAGACAACAAACCTCGGCGTTAATAAATACACATTTAACGACTGGCGTCGCCCTGATCAGGAAGGCGATATAAAACCGAGCATTTAGTGCGCCTGCTAATTGGTTACTTTTGTTAGCAAACAGTGTTCAAAAATTGTAATATCTGCCTAATACTTCCGCATTTTGACGGAAGTATATTTTGTGGATAGATATACAGTCTGTTCACCCCCTCCTCGTTGGGGTATGGTTCCCGGGCTTATTCACTTTTATGTTACTTTTTTTACACGAATCTGGCGGTCCATTTACCCATGTTGCGAATCCTTCATTCGCTGCCCCGCACGCATAAATTATTACTGTTACCTGTGGCCACTATGGTCACTGTGCTGGGCACGCAAAAGCTAGTAACGACTTACAACGACTTGAACCAGCCTAATACACCGCTGGAGAGCGTATTAGTACCGCTTCCCAGTGATTCTGCGCCGGGCGTGCCATCACTACGCCAAGAGCGAACCCCCGTTGCAGAAGCGATCGACCGCGCCTCCCGCGCAATCGACGCGACCCGAGACCATGTCCCACTGAGCGAGTTAGCTGCTACAGAAATTATCGACCTGGATATAGATCTGGACGTAATCGCCAGTGCTGAGGCGTCGACGACCAGTGAAAGTCCCGTAACTAAACTAGATGACGGCGCTCTGCATATGGCCGTTGTACTAGGCACGCTGTCTAGTGGCATGCTCAATATCGACGCCTCTTCAGTCGAAATCGCTGATGCTACTTCCTACGAAGACTACGACTTATTTGATGATATCTCTTTTTTCGAGCTTGAATTAGCAGCAGAAGAGCCCTTCGTCCCCGAGTGGAAAACTCACATTGTTGAGTCTGGTGAAACCTTCGCAGTACTCGCGCAAAATAAGCTAGGTCTTGGATACAGCGAAGTGCTTGCGTTACTTGAGGATCTACCAGAGCCTCGTATGCTGACCCATTGGCGAGCAGGCAATAGCTTCGATTACCAGTTAGATGAAAATCAGCGCCTACTTTCGCTACGCATGATGAAAAACGCCCGCGACGGCGTCTTATTAGAGCGTGAAGAAGAGCAGTACGCCGTTACTACAATCGAGCGCCAGGGCGAGCCTGTGCAGCGCCTCTACGCGGGAAGCGTTAGCGGTAGTTTTGCGCGCTCCGCTCAGGCAACCGGCCTAACCAGTAGTTCAGTTACCGAGCTTACTCGGTTGCTCGAAAAGAAACTCGACTTTCGTCGTGATAGCCGCCGGGGCGACCGTTTCCAGGTGCTGGTTGAGTCTGACATGATCGGCGGAGAAACTCTCGACTCCCGCGTACTGGCCGTTAAATATGACGGTGAGCGTATGGATTTAACCGTCGTGCGTAACGCCACCGACAATAATTTTTATACGCCGGAAGGCAACAGCCTGGATCCTGCTTTCGCCCGCTACCCGTTTGAAGGCAACTATCGCCTTAGCTCCAACTTTAATCCTCGCCGTTTGCACCCGGTGACTGGTCGCGTTAGCCCTCATAATGGAACTGACTTTGCGATGCCCATTGGCACGCCAATCATTGCACCTGCAAACGGTCGAGTTGAGCGCGTAGGCAACCACCACGCCGCAGGCCGCTATGTTGTGGTTCGCCATGACAACGGTTACCGGACACGTTATTTACACCTGTCTCGTCCGCTCGTCAGCCAGGGTGAGCGTATTGAAATGGGTGAGCGTATTGCCCTTTCCGGCAACACTGGGCGTAGCACCGGCCCTCACCTTCACTACGAAGTCATCGTCAATAACACGCCGGTTAACGCCATGACCGTGGACCTGCCTGAGAACACTAGCTTAAGCGGTGATACGCTGATCGCTTTCCAGCGCCACGCTGAGCCGGTACTTGCAGCACTTGAAAGTGGCGAGACAGGCCCAGTTAACGTCGCCAGCTACCAGCGAGAAGAGAGTAGCCAATAAGGCAACTAGTTTATAAATAGCTAGCATTAACGCCGCCCCTAGTGGGCGGCGTTAATGGTTTATGCTGGTAAAAACTACTGGCTCTCGTCAAGTCATGACGTGAGATACGAAGCAACGCGGCATCAAGAAGCACTAGCTAGTTGTCGTCAAAGCACTGAGTAACAGCGCATCCCGGCGGTAAATATCATCACGAAACTCCACCTCCCCCTGGGCATTTGGCCAAGCTGTGAGATAGTGCAACGCTACTGGGATACGCTGTGGCAGATTCACATTACGGTCACTGGCGCTACTGTTCATCAGCGAAGAGAGCTGGTGACGGCTGCCGCTGTCCTGCAGCAACATTTGCGCAAACTCTAACACGCCCTCCACCCGCACACAGCCAGAGCTGAGCGCCCGCTGCTGCCGCTGAAACAAGCCAGTCGCCGGTGTGTCGTGCAGGTAAATCATATCGTTATTAGGGAAGCGCACCACCACGCGGCCAAGGGGATTAGATCGCCCTGCCACCTGACGCAGCATAACGCCGCCTGGGCGCTGCCAATCAATGGTGTCTGCATCTAGGCGCTCGCCACTGTGGCTTAATACCTGAATATTCTGCTGCGCTAAATAGCTGGGATCCTGCCGCACCCGAGGCAGAACATCTTCACGCATGATGGTAGGGGGGATTGTCCAGCTGGGGTTAACCGTTAAGTGGCTTATAGAGGAGTGAATAATGGGCGTTTCACGCCGCGGTGTACCTACCACTACCCGGGCATCCCAGCGCTCGCCGTTAGGCCGGAGATAGTGCAGACGGTAGCCAGCAATGTCTACCCACACCTGGGGCTCGGACGTGAGGCTTGCCCCAATCCAGCGTGCCCGCTCTAAATTAACCCGCAATTGATCAATCCGTGAGCTCACCGGTGTGTTCAGGGCTAGGCGCGTTTGCTCGCCCACAACGCCATCGTCTTGCAACTGGTGGCGGCGCTGGAAGCGCTTAACGGCGCTTTCAAGCTCAGTATCAAAGTGGCGAAGGTCACGAACGGACGACTGAACACCAATCATTGGATACGCACTGCTATCAGCGGCCAATAAGCCAGCATTTCCCCATAGCGTCAGCCGCTGGCGCAGTACGGCCACATCGTCTCCTGTATCGCCTAGGCGCAACGACGCCTCTCTACCGGCTAAATAGGGGGCACTGCCTTGGGATTCGAGATAACGATACTGGCTTAGCATCTCGCGGAGCTGAGCATACGCGGGGGTGGTGGGACGGGCTAAAGTGAGGGCACGCTCTATGTCACTGTCCTCAACCGCGTGTACAACACGCAGCATGGAGTAACGGTTTTCCGGACGCGGCAGTTCCCAGTTGGTTTCCATATCACGTGGGTCTACCTTGCCACGACCAAGGTGATCCAACGCTAGCAACAGTGACTGGGTCGCCTTGAGCTCAAACCTCGCCTGGGCGGTTTCTCCCGCTTGCTGGCTAAAGTGAAAATCGTCGAGCAAGGTATGCGCAGCGTAATCACCGGGGGTTAAGCCATCACTTTCAAGGCTATTTAGCGCACTGACTAATGCTTCAACAGCCGCTTTTGTGGACCACGCAGGCTCGCCCTCCTTGCGCTGATAGAACGCTTCCACAGGTAAGCGGTGACTGGTTTCAGCTAAATGCTGCGCCAGTGCTTGCTGCAGCGGTGCATTACCTGATGCTGCATAAGCAGTGGTGAGCGCGTAAGGCGATTGGGTCAGCGCCAAACATAGCGCTGCGCCCATCGCCCATCGTCTTAGTAGCTGCTTCTCGTTCATCGCCCCTCCTTGCGTTACTATGCTGAATCGCTATACCTGTAGATCCCGGTCGGTACGCTTAACTTTATAATAGCTGCTTACTTACATTCATCCCGTTATCTATTCCAGGATTATGCTCTATGTTACCTCGCTCATGTCTTTCTACTACGCTGTTTTCTTTGCCCGTTTTGCTATTTAGCCTGCCCCTTCAAGCAGCCAGCTTTTTGGCTCAGGTAGCATCTGCGCCACCACACGGGGTGTCCACCCTACATCATCAGTTACTGCAGCTAGCACCCAACGCCACCCCTGAAGCGCTACGGCTTGCAGCACAAGCGCTTAGCTGCGCAGAGCCGTCTGCCGAACGCCTAGCGGTGATTGATTACTCACTGCCCTCCACCGAACCTCGCATGTGGGTCTTCGACCTCCACCAGCATGCGCTGCTGTTTGAAGAGTTGGTTTCCCATGGGCAAGGCTCCGGGGATGCGTTAGCAGAGGTCTTTTCCAACACGCCCGAGAGCCACCAGTCCAGCATTGGCCTCTTTCGTACCATGAACAGCTACTATGGGCGCAATGGCTACTCACTGCGACTTGACGGTTTGGAAGCCAACGTCAATAACCTCGCCTTTGAGCGAGCTATTGTGATCCATGGTGCAAATTACGTCAGCGAGGACTTTATTGAGCAAACAGGTCGGCTAGGTCGTAGCCAAGGCTGCCCCGCCGTGCGCGAAGAGATTACCTACCCACTTATCGACAGCCTGAAAGAGAATCAGTATGTGTTCGCTTATTATCCCGATGAAGAGTGGCTCGCTACCTCAGCTTACCTTCGCTGTACCACCGAGTTCCCGCAGCTGGCGCAGCGTTAATCACAAATAAGACGGTGCTAACAGCTGAGACACCTGTACAGCGCTTCCCACTATACAACTAAACAGCGGCTGAATTTGCTCATTAACCCAAGTTAAACCAAGCAAGCAAGAAAACACTCTGCAATACTTTGTGACAAAACAGCACAAACATATTTCTACTTTGCAGGTGTGGTCATGTTTGCTTTTATGCGCCCCTATCAAACCATTCGCCGTTTAGAGCAGGAAGTCACTGACCTCCAAGGGCAGTTGGATGCCGAAAGAGTATCCCACCGCTGCCGCGCCCTTAGCTTAATGACCCCGGTTGAGTCGTTGAGCATGCTTCAAACCAAAGGGGCAGATATGCTGGCTTCCATCAGCCAGGGCATGGAGGCTCACGCGGGCCAACTGGCAGCTGAGCGGGCCACTCTGGCTGATATGTTTACGCGCCTGCATCACGCTGAGCACACCGCACAAATGCTGAAGCTCCAGTGTCATCGTAAGCACACAGACCCACCTTCAGCAGGCTCGGTTACCACTAAACCGGCGCTGCACGACATTCGTCAACTCAGCGTTACGCTAGCGCGCAGTGCAGGCCACACAAGAGCATTGGCAATGAGCGCAGCCCTTGAGGTTGCCCACACCGCTTCCCCATCACCTGGCATGGCTGCAGTTGTTCAAGATATGGAGCGATTGGCCGAATATACCCAGCGGTTATCCCGACAACTAGACCAGTGCGCTGAACAGATCGCCACCCAAATAAAACAAGATACCGAAGCGGCAGCCCACCAGTGCCAGGTCACCCAAACGTTAACCCAAGCAGCGCAAGAGGCCGAGCAGGTTATAGAGCAGTTAACCGATCAAGCGCGTCATATGTATAAGGTTATTCACCACAGCACCACAACAGCGTGCCTGCACGCTGCAAAACTTGAGCATGCTGCCTGGAAAAGCCGCTTATATAAACAGCTGCTTTCGGCACAGTTTGATGAAACAATCGAAGATCACCAACACTGCACCCTTGGCCAGTGGTACTACCTGGGCGATGGAAAGCGCTACCAAAAAACCGCCGCTTACCGTGCCTTAGCTGGCCCCCATCGCCGCTTCCATGAAAGTGGCTTAGAAGCACTGCGCTTTGCTCGGCAAGGCGACCATACCGGGCAGTTGGCATCGCTTGCGCTGATGGAAGAAGCGAGCCTTCAATTAGTACAGCAGCTAGATCAGCTAATTGAGTATGCGGTGTATGAAGTGCCGCTTGCCACGGGCTATCGCTCCCCCCTAGCCGATGCTCCATAAAACCTCATTACCTGCTGAGTGCACATAGCGTTGGCATTTGTGCCATGCTGAAGACGTAACAATCTTCCCCAACGCATTCAGTAAGAGGCTATATAGTGCAGACCAAAAAGCTAGATCTCGCCTTGCAAGGTGGCGGCTCCCACGGCGCTTACACCTGGGGTGTCATTGACCGCCTGCTCGAAGATGACCGCATTGAAATCGAGGGCATTAGTGGCACCAGCGCAGGCGCCATGAATGGTGTCGTAATGGCCGACGCCCTCACCCGTGGTGATAAAGAGACAGCGCGTAAAGCGCTCCGCGATTTTTGGCATGCCGTTAGTCGTGCTGGCATGTCAAGCCCTATCCGCCGCTCCCCATTGGATGTACTCACTGGCAACTGGAGCCTGGATAACTCACCTGGCTACATTGCAATGGATCTCATGAGCCGTTTGGTTTCGCCTTACCAATTCAACCCACTCAATATCAATCCACTGCGGGACATTGTGGCTGAGCACATCGATTTTGAGCGTGTCCGACGCTGCGAAAAGCTCAAATTATTTGTTGCCGCAACTAATGTGCGCACGGGTAAACAGCGCGTGTTCCGGCGTGAAGAGATGAGCGTCGACGCCGTGATGGCGTCTGCCTGCCTACCCTTTGTTTTTCAAGCAGTGGAAATAGACGGCGAAGCGTACTGGGATGGCGGCTACATGGGTAATCCAGCGCTTTTTCCATTAATGGAAGAGTGTAGTGCACGGGATATCATGCTAGTGCAGATTAATCCCATAAGCCGAGACGATGTTCCCACATCTGCTTCAGCTATTATGAACCGGCTCAATGAAATCACCTTTAATGCGGCGCTGATAAAAGAGATCCGCATGATTGCGCTACTGAAAAGCGCTTTGGAAGAGCAAGGTATCCAGAATAGCTATCAGCAAGCACTGTTTCATCGTATTAGCGGCGAACAAGCATTAGAAGGCCTTTCCGTATCCAGCAAAATGAACTCTGAGTGGGCTTTCCTCTGCCACCTGTTTGAACAGGGTCGTGACGCTGCCGATCACTGGCTTGCTGAACACTTTGAGGCACTGGGTAATTACTCATCGCTGGATATCGACGCTGTGTACCTTAACGAATAAGTGGCACTAGCATGTTGCATACGTCGTTGACTCCGCCCCACAGTGGGGCAGAAACGGTTTTTTGATGTTTACAACAATAACGTTATTTTCAACTCAGTTTGCAAAAACAAATACAACCAATTGTTTTGATAGCTAAAAAAAACACTTGGCGGATTAATTGCTTTTCCTACCACTAATGGTGGTAGGCGTGGACCAGGCCCAGTGGGTACGAGTGCGTCGAACCTGACCTTCAAAGAAGAAGGCATGTTCTCGTCAATTACGTAGCGTCTTTTGGAGACGCGCTTTACGTGTTGGCAAACTCGTTCTAACCCCCGAGAGGCCTTCCATGGATATTCGCAATAAAGCCAACCGAATTCGGCTGCTAAATTTCTCTACGCCGCAAATGCGCGCCTTTCACTTTTCATGGTTCGCCTTCCATATCTGCTTTTTCGGCTGGTTTGGTATCGCCCCCCTCATGGCGGTCGTTCGGGAAGACTTATCGCTCACCCAAACCCAAATCGGCAATACCATTATTGCGTCGGTCGCCATTACCGTGATTGTGCGCCTACTGATTGGCGTACTCTGCGACAAGATAGGACCACGTAAAACCTATACTGGGCTACTCCTGCTTGGCTCGCTACCCGTGATGGGCATTGGTTTTGCCAATAGTTTCGAAACGTTCCTGCTAGCCCGCTTGGCCATTGGCGCTATCGGTGCCTCATTTGTTATTACCCAGTACCACACCACCATGATGTTTGCGCCTAATGTGGTGGGTACCGCCAATGCCACTAGCGCGGGCTGGGGCAACTTAGGGGGCGGCACGACCCAGATTCTGATGCCGCTGATCTTCGCCGGCCTTTTAATGCTTGGCGTGAGCGAAACACTGGGCTGGCGGCTTGCCATGGTGGTACCCGGCGTTGTGATGTTTTGCACCGGCATCGGCTACTGGCTTTTCACGCAAGATGCGCCGAACGGCAACTTTAACGAGCTACGCGCTCGGGGCGAGCTACCCGAAGCCACGGGGGAAAACGGCGCAACTCAGAGCTTTTTAGCCGCGGCTAAAGATATTCGTGTATGGGCGTTATTTGTTGTCTACGGACTCTGTTTTGGGGTTGAGCTGACCATAAATAATATTGCGGCCATCTACTTCTTTGACCACTTCGATTTAACCCTTGCCACGGCGGGCATGATTGCTGGGCTTTTTGGCCTGATGAATATCTTCGCTCGCACCTTGGGTGGCATCTTTTCCGACTTATTTGCTAAACACGCAGGGTTAAAAGGCCGGGTACGCTGGCTATTCATTGCCTTAATTTGCGAAGGCATCGCGCTTATAGCCTTTTCACAAATGCACGTATTAAGCCTAGCCATAGGCATCATGCTGGTGTTCAGCCTGTTTGTGCAGATGGCCGAAGGGGCCACCTACGGGGTAGTCCCGTTTATCAATAAGAAAGCGCTGGGCGCTGTGGCGGGGATTGTGGGCGCAGGCGGCAATGTGGGCGCTGTTTGCGCTGCGTTTCTCTTTCGCAACGAAAATATCAGCTACCAACAAGGGCTTTTTTACCTAGGCCTTACCGTGTTAGTACTCGCCTCTTGCGTGCTGCTAGTACGCTTTAGCGATGCTACGGAAGCTAAAGAAGCGCAGGCCTACCGTGACGCGGTAGGTGAAGAAACCGGCGCAGGCGCCCTTTCACTGCGTTAACGTTCCCCCGCAGCTTAGCTGCGGGGAAATTTATATCAGGCGGCGAGCAACAAGGAAACCGTTATGTCTTCAGCCCAACAGTTACTCTTAACCGCCCTGCGTTGCGACATCGACAACCTGCGCCACTTGGCGACCACCTCGGACATCGTCGGTGATATTAGCCGTTTTATTCACGTTCTTCAGCGCGAACGGGGCGCCTCAACCATCTATCTCGTCTCAAAGGGAAAACGCTTCAAAACCCGGCGCATGACGTATATGCAAGAGAGCCAAGAAGCTGAGACCTTAATGCGCCAGCGGCTTGAAGCCCTTAGTCACGAGGCCAAACCGCAAGCGGCCGCTCGACTGCTTAGACGAATTGCGACGGTGTGGCTCGCACTCGACGAACTTGATGCCTTGCGCTGCGCCATTGATACGTTTGCAATCTCCCCCGACTCCGCGACTCAGGCCTTTAACCACTTAATCAGCGGCTTGCTCGCGATTGTGTTTGAAGCTGCGGATACCGCAGCAGACGTAGATGTTACCAAAGCACTGGTGGCCATATTTCATTTGATGCAGGGGAAGGAGCTTGCAGGGCAAGAGCGAGCCTGTGGTGCCTATGGCTTTACCCACGGGCATTTTGATAAGGCCCATCGCGAGCTGCTTAATCAACTGTTGCATGATCAACAGCGCTGCTTCGATACCTTTGTGGAATTTGCCAATGCCGAGGCCCAGCTTCTCTGGCAGCAAGCGATTTCAACACGCGCGATTTGTGGCATTAACCAGCTTCGCGATATTGCCTGCCAACGCATTAGCCCCTCAACCAACGAAACGGCGCCGCTAAGCGAAACCTGGTACGCATTGACGACGCTACGTATCGACAGTATCAAAGAGGTTGAGGATAGCCTCAACCAACAGTTAACCATTCTATGCCACCGCAAAATCGAACAAGCACAGGCTACCCTTGAACAGCTTAAAGCACAGCCTTGCCAGCACACTCCCGCCCCTTGCGAGCAGCTGCTAGCGTTAAACGACACCTACCCTTTAGGTGAGCTTACTGCTAGTGCATTAACCTCCCCTATTGGCCGTTCGTTGATTGAGCTAACCCATGCCCATTCACGCCGCTTACAAGGCCTTAGCGATGAGCTGGAAAACACCCGTAAAGCCTTACGTGAACGCAAGCTGATTGAGCGGGCCAAAGGTCTCATTATGGCTCATCAGGAAATGACAGAAGAAGAGGCTTATCGTTTTCTGCGTAAAACATCTATGGATCAAAGCAAAAGCATGGCCGACATGGCGCAATCAATTCTCGACCTTTCTATAGTGCTGAAGCGAAAACCGGAAACCCGCACGCGCTGAAGGCGAGGCCCGCCCTATTTGCAAGATTAGCGCTCAT
Organism: Halomonas sp.; assembly: GCF_017515565.1. GTDB lineage: Bacteria > Pseudomonadota > Gammaproteobacteria > Pseudomonadales > Halomonadaceae > Vreelandella. The sequence continues at coordinate 17,812 of NZ_JAFWFN010000030.1, read as the reverse complement.
TGACCATTCTAATTATTCAGGCATGAAGCATCCCATTATTTGAATGAACAAGGAGCGTCCCCCAATGCGTCACCGCGTACTTTTGATCACCGGTGCCTCAAGCGGCATCGGTGCTGCTACCGCACGCGCAGCCGCACGTGAAGGTTACAAACTCGTTCTTGCTGCCCGTTCAACCACTAAGTTAACAGCACTCGCTGAAGAGCTAGGCCCAGAAAAAGTGCTTACCTGTGAAGTCGATGTCACCGACATGGCCCAGCAGCAGGCGATGGTAGAGCAAGCCCTAGAGACCTTTGGTCGGCTGGATGCCGTTTTTGCTAACGCCGGACGCGGCGGTTCTCCCGGCGGCTTTAGCGGTGCTGATCACACCGCATGGCAACAGATGATTATGACTAACATCTACGGCGTAGGGCTAACCCTGCAAGCCTGCCTACCCGAGCTAAAACGCTGCAAAGGCCACGTGCTTTTAACCGGCTCAGCCGCGGGGCGCACCACCATTCCTGGCTCTATGTATAGCGCGACCAAATGGGCTGTTACAGGCATTGGTTACAACTTGCGTGAGGAGCTGCGCGGCACTGGCATGCGCGTTACGTTAATAGAGCCAGGAATGGTGAATACGCCGTTTTTCGACGAGCCTCCTGAATATTCACTTGAAGACCGCGATATTGCCAATGCCGTGGTTTATGCCCTCTCTCAGCCCGCCCATGTGGATGTTAACGAGATACTCATTCGCCCCACGCCACCCATGGAATAAGTCGCTCGAACGCTTATGGCTTGTATTTGCCTGCATGTGCCCACATAACGGTTAATTACCAAGCGTGCTAATTAGCTTAGCGCGCCACATGTTCCGTCTTGCGGGTGACCCATGAGCCAACTCGCTACCACGGCACTTTCTGTGCTGGATTTAGCGCCCATTCGCCAAGGCGGCAGCGCCGCTGAAACGTTCGATAACAGCGTTGCCTTGGCGCAGCGAGCAGAGCAGCTTGGCTATACACGCTACTGGCTGGCTGAACACCACAATATCGCGGGCATCGCCAGCGCTGCCACCGCAGTACTGATTGGCCATGTAGCTGGCCAAACGTCCACCCTAAGAGTTGGCAGTGGCGGCATCATGCTACCTAACCATCCACCGCTGGTGATCGCGGAGCAGTTTGGCACGCTTGAAACGCTCTACCCCGGCCGAATTGACTTAGGGCTTGGCCGGGCACCGGGGTCGGATGGAGCCACTATGCGCGCCATGCGGCGGAGTATGCATGCCGGTGTGGATGACTTCCCTGAGCAGCTTGAAGAGCTACGCCGCTACTTAGGCGAAGCGGAGCCCCATCAGCATGTAAAAGCTGTGCCGGGGCAAAATACCCATGTGCCCATTTGGCTACTTGGCTCCAGTGGCTATAGCGCCCAGTTAGCCGCTAAGCTAGGGCTGCCCTTTGCCTTTGCGGCCCAATTTGCGCCAGGCTACTTATTTGAAGCGCTGCGGCTCTATCGTGACAACTTCCGCCCCTCTGAACATCTTTCCAAGCCTTATGCCATGGTCGGCCTGCCGGTGATCGCCGCTGAAAGTGACGCCATGGCGCACTACCTAGCCACCACCTCTCAGCAGAAGTTTCTAAACCTAATCCGCGGCAAACCTACCCAGTCGCTGCCTCCGGTTGAGCAGCTAGACTGGACACCGGTTGAGCAGGCTCAGGTAGGGCAGTTTCTTGGGGCAGCTATCATTGGTGGCCCTGAAACCGTCAAAGCAGCGCTAGAGGCTTTCCAAGCGCAAACAGGGGCCGATGAGCTAATGGTTAATAGCGACTTTTACGATCATGCGGATCGCATACGCAGCTATGAAATTGTTGCAGAGGCCGCTCGCTAAGCCACTTTCGGTTTATAGCTGCGTTTTACTGCTCTACCCTTTTGCGATCAGAAAAGCGCCCGCCGCCAACATCAGTGACCCTGCTGTGCGGTTGGTGCCTTTTTGAGCACGTTCGGATTGAAAAAACCGCCGCGCCGACGATGCAAATGACGCCACCAGCATTAGCCCTAACATCAACCCCACCATCGTTAAGCCCACCACTAGTACCATATCGCTACGGTTCAGCACGGTCAGATCAATAAACGTGGGTAAGAAAGCAATATAGAAGAGGATGACTTTTGGGTTAGAAGCCGAAATTAAGAAGCCCTGCGTTAACCCTTTGATAGCATCACGGGTTGGCACGCTGCTGTTGTGCTGAGCAGATAACAGCGTGTGGTTCGTTACTTCGGCTGTCCACATTTTCCAACCAAGATAAAACAGGTAAGCCGCGCCCACATAACGCAACACCGTAAATGCCTCTCCCCAGTTCTCAGCCAGCGCGGCAAGCCCATAGAAAGCCAACAATAGATAAATCAGATCGCTTAGGGTCATTCCTAAGGCAAGCGGTAGACAAGGTCGAGCGCCCGCCGACATACCTTTAGCCAGCAGTGCAAATATGCCAGGCCCTGGCGTAATCGCAAAAACAAAAATTGCTAAAAAGTAAGTCAGTGCACTCTCTATTGTCATGGCTCAGCCTATGCAGTGTTGCAGTTCTTAACAGGAATACTCAGGTGAGCGCCGAGTCGCATCAGAGTGTGCTAACGTACGCTACGCCTTAGCTGAAGGAAAACACGCCCATGCAAGCACACCAGTTTACACCGATGACCGCGGATGACTTCGCTACGTTTTGGCCAACCTTCCAAGCTATTGTAGCGGCACAGGAAACCTACGCGATAGATCCTGAGATTAACTTTGACGATGCCTACCAACTATGGTGTCGCGGCCCCAAAGCAACGTTTGTAGCCAAGGATTCACAAGGTCAGTTGTTAGGCAGCTACTACTTGAAAGCTAATGCTGCTGGCCCGGGCAAGCACGTATGCAACTGTGGCTATATGGTAACGCCAGCCGCACGTGGCAAAGGGGTTGCAAGAGGTATGTGTGAACACTCCCAACAGGTCGCTCGCGAGCTAGGCTTTTTGGCCATGCAGTTTAACGCCGTCGTGGCGACTAACGAGATTGCAGTGACTTTATGGCAGCAGCTTGGCTTTAAGATTGTAGGCAGCGTACCCAACGCTTTCCATCATGCAACGCATGGGTTGGTGACTACCCACGTTATGCATAAAGCCTTATCAGCGGATTAGCGCACTTGGCCGATGCTGCCTTGTACAAAGCAAAAAGCAAAGGCAAGCATCAGCTGGTTATTCATCAGACGGATGAGTGATACAGCGCTGTAGCTGCGCTTCGGCAGCGGCGCTACCCATGGCGGTTAAATGGGCAATATTGCGCTCAGGGATCTGTGCCGTATCGCCATAAAAAGCAATCGCTTTCTCAACGCTGGCTTCGCGCAGCAGATGCACCATCGCATAGGGCGAGCGGTTGGTGTAGTTCGAAGCATCCTCCGGGTCGGCATCGGCAAAGCAATAATCTGGGTGGAAAGTGGCTAGCTGATAGATACCGCCGTAGCCCTGCTCTTCCAGCAGGCTTTCTGCCAGCTCAACGTAATCTAAATAGTGGTCGAAGCTTTTAAACAGCGTGGGAAATACCAGTAGCGTCGTCTCTGTCTCAGGGTGTTCGTTAAGCCACTCAATCTCAGCCATCAGCTCTTCCAGAGCGACTTCCATCTTTTTCGAGCGCACCACTTCTACGCGAATACTGCCTCCCTCTAACTCTCGTTTAGCGAAAGGGCAAATATTGTGCTCCACAATAAAGCTACGTACCCACGCTAACGTTTGCTCGATAATGGTGCTGTCTGTTGCTTGCATTATGCCTACTACCTTCGGTGCTGAATTCAGGGGTATGGTGACCGCAGCCGCCAGCTACTTAGAGCAGGCAAGTGTACCTTCAGGCAACGGTTATTGCTTTAAGCATGTTCCTGATAACGCGCTAATGCCACTTCATAGGAAGTATGAATATGCTCGTCCATCAGCTGACGGGCTGCTTGACTGTCGCGTTTTAATGCAAGTGCTACCAGCGCGTGGTGCTGCTCATCCAGCTCTTGACGAATCGCCGGCATTTTTGGGCCTAACCGGCGGTAGCGGTCAAACTGGTCATGAAGCTGCTCAATAAACCGCAGCAGCCATACTGAACCGCAAGGAGCCACTAGAGTACGGTGAAACTGCGTGTGCAACTGTTCCCACTCTTCACCTTTATCCAAACTAATGTCAGCGCGCTTTAAGCGGTGTGCCGCTCCCAACAGGTCGGCTTCCCAAGCGGCATCGCCCTGGGCAATGGCGCGTTCAAGCGCCATGCCTTCAAGCTCTAGACGCATCTGGGCGATATCGTCCAACTCCTTTCTGGAAAGCGTAGGCACTTTAAAGCCCCGCTGATTCTCTTGAATCAACAGCCCATACGCGGCCAATTTATTCAATGCCTCACGCAAAGGACTGAGCCCGACCTGGTATTGCTCTTTGAGCGCATTGATCGCCAATTTCTCACCGGCAGCAAACTGGCCGTTTACCAAATCCTTGCGCAGCGTCTCGTAAATGCGGCTGGATGCCGTGCTGACAGGCGGGATAGCTTTACTCATGGGAGATTCCTTTTGGGCAGCTTGCGCGTGCTTGACCGCTACGTGTTGACGCCTTTGAGTAGGTTCGCCTATATTCTACTTTAACTAAAAAATCGATTTTTTAACTCATAAACGATAAATAGGTAGTGCGATGGTTTCTTTAATGCCTTTGTGTCGAGCGTTACTCCAATGAAGCAGACGGCGCTATTTTGGGCGTTCTTCCGGATTGGTATTTTTGGCTTTGGCGGCGGCCCCGCCATGATTCCTCTGGTGCATGCTGAAGTGGTCAAACGCCACCAGTGGCTCAATGATGAAGAGTTTGCCGATATTCTCGCCATTGGCAATACCCTCCCAGGCCCCATCGCCACCAAAATGCCTGGCTACATTGGCTACCGAGTGGGCGGCATTAGTGGCTGTATAGCGGCCGTTATCGCCGTGATAGTGCCAATGATCGTGGCGATGATTGTAATGTTAGGCATTTTCAGCCGTTATCGCGACGTTGCGTGGATACGCGGCATGGGGCAAGCCGTAGTACCAGTGGTGATGGTAATGATGGGCCAGCTAACCTGGGATTTTTTTGATAAATCCCAGGCAGCGCTGGGCTGGCTAGCAAGTGCGGTAATGGCAGTTGTCGCAGGCGGCTTAATTTACGGGTTAGGTGTGCACCCTGGCTGGGTGATAGGCGCCATCCTGCTTACGGCCCTGCTACGCCCTACGGGCAGAAAACGCGTGGAGGGTTCCACATGATTTATTGGGAGCTATTCCTAGCGTTTTTTATTCCCAACATTATCGGCTACGGCGGCGGCCCCGCCATCATTCCCTTAATAGAGGCAGAAGTCGTCGGCCGCTACGGCTGGATGAGCGCTCAAGGGTTTGCCGAAACGCTGGCCCTGGGCAATGCGCTGCCCAGTCCTATTGCGACCAAAATGGCTGGCTATGTGGGCTATGAGGTCGCCGGTATTGGCGGCGCGTTCATCGCCGTTGCGGCTACCGTTATTCCCTCTTTGCTGCTGATGCTGGGTGCTTTGGGCTTGCTATACCGCCATCGTAACTCGCCCCGCGTTAAGCGCATGAGCCAATGGGTACGCCCGGTGATTGCGATTATGATGGCCTGGCTCACCTTAGGTTTTTTACTTGAAAGCATTAACACCAGCGGGGCCATCCATACGCTGATCATCGGCATAGTGGCTGCTATCGCGCTTATCCGTTTCAAAACGCATCCTGCTTTTGTGGTGATGGGTGCGTTAATTTATGGCGCCCTGTTTATTACCTAGCGATCGCTCAACTCACAAATACACCAGGCTTTATACGAAAAGTCGGCGAGCTAAGACTAGACAAGAAAATCAACAAAAAAGCGGAGTTTACTGGGTGTAAATGAGTATTTTGGGGCGATTTTTAACACCCTATTGTTGAACGTAGCCAGTGTTCGTACAAAGCCTAACAACAGCACAAGGAATCGCATGCACAACGACGCTCTTTACTATCCCAGCGCCTCCCGTCGCATGGCCACTTTTGGTAAACGCAGCATGGTAGCTACCTCGCAGCCTTTAGCCGCCCAAGCAGGCATTACTATTTTGCAACAGGGCGGCAATGCTATTGATGCTGCCATTGCCTCGGCAGCAGCGCTCACCGTCGTAGAACCCACCTCCAACGGGCTGGGCAGCGATGCCTTTGCCATTGTATGGGTAAACGGAAAGCTACACGGTCTCAATGCCAGCGGCCCGGCTCCCCATGCCGCTACCATTGCGAACTTTAAAGCGCTTGGCCACGACGCTATCCCCAACCACGGCATGCTACCGGTTACCGTACCTGGCGCCCCTGCCGCCTGGGCGGCGCTTTCCAAGCGCTTTGGTAAGCTGCCGTTTGCCGAACTGCTCGCCCCGGCTATTGCCTTAGCAGAAGAAGGCTTTGCAGTAACGCCTGTGATTCACCAAATGTGGGACGAAGCCTTCCATACCTACGCCACTTATTCCGATGCCGCATTTAAACCCTGGTTTGACACCTTCGCACCGAATGGCCACGCCCCGCGCCCCGGCGAGCTGTGGTCATCACCCGATCATGCCAAAAGCTTAAAAGCCATTGCTGAAACCAAAGCGGAGGCCTTCTATAAAGGCGAGCTGGCAGAAGCGATAGATGCTTTTTCTCATCAGCATGGCGGTTTATTGCGTAAAGAAGACCTTGCGGCCTACCAGCCCGAATGGGTTGAGCCAATCAGCGTGCGCTACAAAGGACACGATATTTGGGAAATCCCTCCCAACGGCAGCGGCATGATTGTGCTACAAGCGCTGGGCATGCTGGAACGCCTGGCAGAACCTGCAAGCGACGCCGTCGAAGCGCTGCACCGGCGCATTGAAGCCACTAAGTTGGCCTACATGGACGGTTTCAAATACATTACCGAGCGTGCCGAGATGGCGCCCACCACCGAGCAAATGCTTGATGATAGTTACCTTAAAGCACGCGCAGCGCTGATTAGCGAACAAGCCGTCGACCCTGCCCATGGCAATCCGTTGCAAGGAGGCACGGTATACCTCGCGACCGCCGATAGTGACGGGAATATGGTCTCGTTTATCCAGAGCAATTTTAAAGGCTTCGGTTCAGGCATGGTGGTGCCGGGCACGGGTATCAGCCTGCAAAACCGCGGCTGGTCGTTCTCTTTAGACCCACAGCACCCTAATGCCTTAGCACCCGGCAAGCGCACCTATCACACCATCATCCCCGGCTTTATTACTAAAGATAACCAAGCCGTTGGGCCGTTTGGCGTGATGGGCGGCTACATGCAACCTCAAGGGCAGGTGCAGGTCGTCACGGCCATGTTGGATGACCACTTAAATCCCCAGGCGGCGTTAGACATGCCCCGCTGGAAGTGGACAAAAGGTAAAACGGTTGAAGTAGAGGCCGACTTCCCCAACCACCTTGCCTTGGCGCTAGCGCGTCGTGGCCATGAGGTTGTCAAAGTAGCGGACTCGATCAGTTTTGGACGAGGCCAAATTATTGTGCGCGACCCTAATACCGGCGTTCTACAAGGTGGCACCGAGCCCCGCACCGACGGCGCTGTATTACCGCTTTAACACTCCCCACGTCTACTGCTACGCAGCTTAAATACTGCGGGCAGTAGGCTGGCTATCAACGCCAAAGCACCTCATCATAGCAACCTCTTTTGTTACGTTGCTGATCAATGACACCGCCACCATCACCTTCACCGCCCCACTCCCCCTTCAGCGGCTTCTTTAGCGTTTTCCGCTATAGCCGCAGCGCGCTTACCCTTGTTTGGGAAACCTCCCGCTGGATGATGCTGGGTTTAGCCCTGTGCACCTTAGTGGCTGGCGTACTGCCCGCCGTTGCCGCTTGGGTCGGCCAGTTAATTGTCGATGGCGTAGTGGCGGCCATGGAAAGCTATCAGGCAGAGAGTGCCCCCAATCTCTGGGAAACGCTAACGCCAGTATTAGGTTTGGTGGCCCTTGAAGGCGTGATTATTGCGTTAATTGCCCTGGCCCAGCGTGGGCTATCGGCCCAGCAATCGCTGCTAAGAGCCCTGCTGGGCAACAAAGTCAACGTAATGATTTTAGAAAAAGCGGGCACGCTTTCACTGGGCCAATTCGAAGATTCAGAGCTATACGACAAGCTCACCCGAGCCCGGCGTGAAGCCTCTACCCGCCCGCTTGCCTTAGTCAATAAAACCTTTGGGCTGATGCAAAACGCCATTTCCCTGGCGAGCTTTGGTTTCTTACTGGTGCAGTTTTCCCCCTGGGCACTGCTTATTTTAGTTGTTGGCGCGCTGCCGGTGTTTCTTTCAGAAGCGAAATTTTCCGGCGATGCGTTTCGGCTATTTCGCTGGCGTTCGCCCCAGGCCCGCATGCAGATGTATTTAGAAACAGTGCTGGCCAGGGAAGACAGTATTAAAGAAGTGAAGCTCTTCGGTTTAGAGCCCTTGTTTTTGCAACGCTACCGAGACATCTTCAACCGACTGTTTGTTGAAGAACGCCTTCTAACGCTGCGTCGAGAAAGCTGGGGGTTTATCCTCGGCCTGCTTGGCACGCTCACCTTTTACGCCGCTTACGGCTGGGTGGTGGTGGAAACCATTGTGGGGGCGCTCACACTTGGCCAAATGACCATGTATTTAATGGTATTCAAGCAGGGCCAGGGAGCACTATCTGCCAGCCTGACCGCCATAAGCGGCATGTATGAAGACAACCTCTACTTATCCAACCTTTATGAATACCTTGAGCAGCCGACAGAAACTGAAACGGGCCACTTAACCCAAGGCGTAACGCCAGGGGACGGGCTGCGCTTTGAGCATGTTAGCTTTGCCTACCCAGGGGGTAGCGAGGTACTGCACGATATTTCTCTACATTTAGCACCAGGCAAAAGTATCGCCCTAGTCGGGGAAAACGGCTCGGGGAAAACCACGCTGATTAAGCTGTTAACGCGGCTTTACCACCCGACCAAAGGGCGGATTTTGTTAGATGGTAGTGACCTTAAAACATGGGATACCCAGGCATTAAGAGAGCGCGTGGGCGTTATCTTCCAGGATTTTGTCCGTTATCAGCTTTCGGTGGGTGAAAACTTAGGCGTCGGCGATACACAGGCGTTTGACGATGAGCAACGCTGGCAGCAAGCGGCGCATAACGGCATGGCAGATGACTTTATTACCCGCATGCCGAGTGGCTACCAAACCCAGCTTGGCCGTTGGTTTAAAAACGGCCAAGAGCTGTCGGGCGGCCAATGGCAGAAAATTGCCCTCTCACGAGCCTACATGCGCAAAAACGCCGACATCCTGGTGCTCGACGAGCCAACAGCAGCGATGGATGCCGCCGCAGAAGCAGAAGTGTTCGCCCGGTTTCGTGAACACAGCAGCGATAAGATGACGATCTTAATCTCCCACCGCTTCTCCACTGTGCGTAGCGCCGACCAAATTTTGGTCATCGACCAGGGACGCATTATTGAGCACGGCACCCATGAGACACTGCTGGCTGACAACGGCCGCTATGCCTCGTTATTTCACTTGCAGGCAGAGGGTTATCAATAATAGGGCTATCAGTAATATGCCTGAGGAAGACATCGCCAAAACGCCTGTTCAAGCGGCTTGGCGATATCCTCCCCCGGCAGTTTTATCTTTACGAGAGTAGCTACCTTTGCCTTTTTTCGGTGTTTGTTGCTGCATTTTGAACATGGGTGTTCGCAGCTGCGCTTTTAATGCGTTATCACGTATTTTGCCTTTATGCATATTACCTGCCCTTTTAAAAATTCAGATTGATCTCTATCAATATCTGATTTCATTTTGCCTTTTGAGTTCCTGCTTAACCCAACGTAGTACTCACTGACAGTCAATAATCATCTTCAAAAGTGAGCGCCAGCCACCATGCTCACCCAGCCGGCCAGCCGCTTGCGCCAAGGGCGTTCATGCCAGCGGTCAAGATCGTAATGCTCTGCTTGGCGAATATCGTCTTCGATGAGTTCGCGAATGTAACGGGCAAAGTCCTCATCGTAGATATTGAGGTTGCCCTCTTTGTTAATCCGAAAGGAGCGATTATCGAGATTGGTAGACCCAATGCTGGCCCAGCGGTCGTCGATACTGATCAGCTTGGCATGATACATCGACGGCTGATACTCATGAATATTCACGCCAGCTTCAAGCATGGGTCGCCAACGGTTAACCGACGCATGGCGAACAAAGCCTTTGTCGATACTATCGCCAGGCACCAAAATATTGACCTCAACACCACGCTCGCGAGCATCAACTAGTGCTTCAAGAAACTCGTCATCAGGGTAGAAGTAAGCCGAACCGAGCGTGATGCGCTGCTCAGCGGTGGCAATCGCCACCATTAGCATCATGCGCATACGGTGGCGGCCTTCACTCGGGGTACTGGTCACCATTTGAGCATCCAATTCCCCTTGGATTTCAAGTTCGGGGAAATAGGCATCTCCTAGCAATAGTCGTCCACTGGCGTCCAGCCACGTGTCGACAAAGGCCGCCTGCATATTGGCGACTACCGGCCCCTCCACACGAAAGTGATGGTCACGATAAGCCAGGCCATCATCGTCAGGTAGCCAATTATCAGTAATATTAGCGCCGCCAATAAAGCCGGTACGGCCATCTACCATCAGCAGCTTGCGGTGAGTACGGTGATTAAAATGGGCCAGCTCATACCATGACGGCTTACGCCAGCGGATCACCTCGACACCAGCCTCCTCCATGCGCTCAAACTTATTAACCGCCGCAGAGGATGAGCCTACATAGTCGATCAAAGCATGTACCGCTACACCACGCTCTGCCGCCGCTATCAAAGCATCGACAAACGGCTCTGTGGCCTTTTCACCCCAGAACTCAAACGTCTCAAAGGTAATCGAGGTTTCTGCGGCGGCAATGCCTTCAAGCATCGCTGCATAGATGGCCTCACCATCCTGGAGGGGTTCGATGCGGTTGCCCGCGACGATGGGCTGTTCAAAGATAAGCCCCATACTCCGGCGGAAGTCTGCATCGCGGGTATCAAAATTCACCGAGACAGGTTCAAGCAACCGTTTAGGCGAGGGCATAGCGTTATAAAACATTACGCTGCCTATGGCGAAGAACAACGTAATAACGATGGATGTTAAGGCAATGAGCCGAGTTCGACGTTTCACAGATGGCTCCCTGCCTCATGAGTTTGGCCCATGATTGCAGTTGCCTGGAAGTAATGCCAGTGATTCGGCCAACGTCACTCAACCCGCTACGCTATATTCTCGGCGATCGCTTCAGCGGTACATTTTTCAGCGGCTAACGGCACCATGCTTACCACGCTTCCCACCACAATTAAGCACGGTGAAGGCAGCGGCTTAGCGGCTAACTGTTCAGGCATATCCGCTAACGTGCCCACCAGCGATTGCTGTTCAGGCTGGCTGGCATTGGCGACCAACATAATCGGCCACTCATCGGGGAGCCCTGCTTTGCGTAGACCATGGCAAATAGCGGCTACTTTAGATAGCCCCATGTAGAACACCAAGGTTTCATCTTGGCGGGCCAAAGAGGCCCAGTCTGGCGTACCGCCTTCGCGACACAGCTGTGCAGTAATAAAACGCAGTTGCTGTGCGTGGCCGCGGTCGGTGAGAGGAATACCCATGCCAGCGGCGGCAGCCGATGCAGCGGTAATACCAGGGACAATTTCCGCCGATAATGAGGCATCGGCTAACGCTGCTAACTCCTCCCCCATACGCCCGAAAACACCCGGGTCACCGCCTTTTAACCGCACTACCGACTTACCTGCGTGGGCAAGCTTAACCATCAACGCGCCGATCTCAGCTTGGGGGACACTATGGTGGCCGCTAGCTTTACCCACGTAATAGCGCTCGGTTCCTACAGGGATAAGCGCCAGCACGTCATCCCCCACCAAGCGGTCGTAAACCACTGCATCGGCCTGCATCAACAGCCGTGCCGCTTTAAGCGTTAGCAGCTCAACATCGCCGCTGCCCGCACCGACTAAATACACCGTTCCAGCACGACACTCGCCAGTTAAAGGCAGGCGCAAACGAGAGGCTGCCTCGCGACCAAAGGGCGCTAGCACCCGCTGGCTTAGGCGTATAAAAACCCCTAGCCATTTTTGGGTTAGCTGTTTGCTTAGCGCGCGCATTGGGCCGCTCCTGTCCGTAATAATTAACGATGTTCGCTCCCAGCCCCTTCAACGCGCTAGCAGGGCAATAACCACAACCGCCAGCGCCAATGAGACACCCTTCCAAAAAAGCACGGGATCACGCTCCAATAACGGTAGTTTAGCGCGATTAAGCAATTCAGTGCTTGGCGAACGCAGTTCAAAGATGAATTCCGAAAGTGCTGGATATCGGTAGTGAGGGTTGGGGTGTAAGGCTTTTTTGAGCACTTCATCCACCCAGGCGGGCAGCTCGCGATTTTCGCTCAGCGCCGATTGATAGGCAAGTTTGTGCTGCGCCGCGCGAGTGCGGGTTTTGGCTACCTCGGTGCCGTAGGGCAGCGTGCCAGTTAACATTTGGTAAGTAATCACCGCCAACGAGTAAAGGTCTGCGCGGGGCGACCCACCTTCACCGAGGAAGTACTCAGGGGCGGTGTACTGGGCGGTGCCTAAAATATCCTCGCTAGTTCGGGCTTCGCTTTCAGCCTCGACGATGCCCGCCACCTTGGCTGCACCAAAGTCGATCAACTTCACGGTGCCATGGGTATCGATCATGACATTGTCGGGGCGCACGTCCTGATGGAGCATTTCCAGGCGGTGAAAGGCGCGTAATCCTTTAGCGATCTGTTCGACAATTGGGCGAACGGTGGCTAAGTCAGCGTTGGGGTGGTCGCGCATCCACTGGGTTAACGTTTGCCCTTCAATATACGCTAATACAGTGTAAAGGTAGTGACGGGGGCGCTCTTGAGCGGGGGCTTTGAGCACGTGTTGATTATTAATCCGCCGTGCGACCCACTCCTCGCGCACGAACCGTTCAATGCTTGCGGGGTCTTGGCTGAGCTCTGTCGAAAGCGTCTTCAGCGCCACTTTATCGCCACTCTCTAACTCTTCCGCCAGGTAGACATGACTGCGACTGCTGGCATGCAGTTGGCGCACAATGCGATAGCCGTCTACTTCACTGCCAGCGCGTAATTCAGGCGGCTGGGGCAACGCGCCCAGCGCCGCATAGAGCTCATTTGAGTGGCGTTCTGGCAGGCTATCAATGCGCACAATTTGCACGGTGAGGTTATCATCGCTGCCATTTCCGATGGCAGCGGCAACCATTGCCTGGGCCGCCGCATCAAGATTCTCCCAGTGGGCATGAATCATTGCGGCCATTTGGCTGGCGGTCAGCCACTCGTAAACGCCGTCGGTGGCAAGTAAAAATACATCGCCAACACTCAACGATACGGCTCGATAGTCAAGTTCCAGATGCTGGCTCGCGCCCATAGCCCGGCTTAAGTGGCTGACGTCCAGGGACGCCCAGAAGCGGTGATCCTCGGTCAGTAGCTCCAGCGCATTGCCTGAAAGTTGGTAAACGCGGCTATCGCCAACGTGAAACAGGTGAGCGGTGGTGGATTTAATGACCATTGCGCTTAAGGTACACACATAGCCGCGATCTAGGTTGTAACGATACTGACTTTGCCGCGTTTGGGCGTAAAGCCACGCATTGGTGGCCTGGAGCACTCGCTGGGCCGAGGTTTTAACGGTCCAAGTGGCGGGGGTAGCGTAGTAGTCCGTCAAAAAACTGCCCACCGCGGCCTCGCTGGCCTCACGACTTACATCGCTGCTACTGATCCCATCGGCTAGGGCGATCGCAATGCCTTTGGAGACCCGCTGTGATTCGCTGGGTAGATAGGCGCCGTAAAAATCCTGATTACTCGGTTTGCGCCCCTTCTCAGAGTGCTGGCCGAGTGAAATGGTCAGCGCTGCCATGCTGGCTTCCCCTAAAAAAAGCCTTCGCCGTAGCGAAGGCTTGAATAAGTGTTGAGCTTGCCGATCAGATTAAAGGGCCTTTTGTGGCCCGGTGCGCACATGGGTGGCGTACAGCGTTAGACCGGTCAGCGAAATGCCGCCGATCAGGTTGCCGATCACTACCGGGATCTCGTTCCAGATCATGTAGTCCATGACCGAGAAGTCGCCGCCCAACATCAGCGCCGAGGGGAACAGGAACATGTTAACGATGGAGTGCTCGAAGCCCATGTAGAAAAACAGCATGATCGGCATCCACATGGCGATCACCTTGCCTCCCACCGTCGTCGAGATCATCGCCCCCACCACGCCCAGCGAAACCATCCAGTTGCACAGCACGCCACGGACGAACACCGTCAACATACCGGCAGCGCCAAACTCTTTGTAGCCCAGGGTACGGTCTTTGCCCACTTCCGAGATCGCTAGACCCACCTCATCCGGCGGTGTGGAGAAGCCGTAGGTGAAAACAATCGCCATTAGGAACGCTACCGTCAGTGCGCCCAGCAGATTACCGGTGAAGACCACCCCCCAGTGCTTAAGGATGCGTTTGATGGTAATCCCCGGCCGTTTATCTAGCCAGGCCAACGGCGTGAGCACGAAAACCCCAGTCAGCAGGTCGAAGCCCATCAGGTAGAGCATGCAGAACCCCACCGGGAACATCAAAGCTCCGAGAAAAGGTGAGCCGGTCTGTACGGTGATGGTGACAGCAAACACGGCGGCCAAGGCCAGGATGGCCCCCGCCATAAAGGAGCGCAGCAGTGCGTCCCGATTGGCCATGTGGAGCTTGGCTTCGCCAGCGTCGACCATTTTGCTGGCAAATTCGGCCGGTAATAAATAGGACATAACAGAGCGTTCCTTATTTTTAGTTGAGAATGAAAAAAATACATGGGCCGTACCACCACAGCGCGTTAGTGCATGAATACTTGGGCAGCGTGAAGATCAGCGGGAGCCGCGGGGCTGGTAGTGACTCTTTGCACCACGCTACCCACCACAATCAAGCACGGCGAAGGCAGCGGCTTAGCGGCTAACTGCTCAGGCATATCCGCTAAGGTGCCCACCAGCGACTGCTGCTCACGCTGGCTGGCGTTAGCCACCAGCATGATCGGCCACTCATCCGGCAGCCCCGCTTGGCGCAGGCCGTGGCAAATCGCACTCACTTTGGAAAGCCCCATATAAAACACCAGGGTTTCATCTTTGCGCGCCAGCGACCCCCAATCCGGCGTGCCGTCTTCACGGCATAGTTGGGCAGTCACAAAGCGTAGTTGCTGGGCATGGCCACGATCGGTAAGTGGGATACCCATACAAGCAGCCGCCGCAGAGGCCGCGGTAATGCCAGGCACGATAGCAGCAGGCACCTGGGCGGCGGCCAGGGCATCCAACTCTTCGCCCATCCGTGCAAACACAGCTGGGTCGCCACCCTTCAAGCGCACCACCGACTTCCCTTCGCCCGCCAGCTTGACCATCAACGCACCAATCTCGGCTTGGGGAACGCTGTGGTGGCCGCGGGCTTTGCCCACGTAGTAACGCTCGCTGCCCCGCGGGATCATCGCCAACACGTCATCGCCAACCAAGCGGTCATATACCACGGCGTCGGCCTGCATCAGCAAGCGTGCAGACTTGAGGGTCAACAGCTCCGCATCGCCGCTACCTGCGCCGACCAAATAGACCTGCCCAGCGCGGCACTCACCTCGGAGTTGCAAAGGTACATCAGTTGCATGCTGAGCCGACGAGCGCAGCGCACGAGGCGAAAAACGCATAAAGGCGTTAAGCCACTTCAGAATTAGGGGTTTGCTTAGCGCGCGCATTGGGCCGCTCCTCTTCAATGAGTGATTTCAATTCGGGAATACAGCTGCCGCACTGGGTACCGCAAGCGATCCTAGCGCCCAACGCTTCAACGCTGGTATCGCCCTCGCGGATGGCATTGACGATGGTGGTTTGGCCCACTTGGTGGCAGCTGCATACCACCGGACCGGTATCCGCAGCGCCGTCATCACAACCTGCTAATAGGCGACGGCGATGGGCATCGCTTAGTGCCGCCTCATTAAAGCGCGCTTCCAGCCACGCTAACCCTGGCAACTCTTTGGGCGGGCCTACCATCAGCCACCAGCGCAGCTGACCACTTTCCACACAGGCGGCGCGCAGCCGTCCGTTAGAGGAATCTTGGCTGACGACCGACACCTCCCCAGGCAACCACGTTTTTAGCTGTGCCAACCAATCATTAACCGACTGCGTATTGGCAAGCTGCCAGCGCTGGCAGCCGTGCATGGGAATCCGTGTCCAGTAAGCACTGGTGCACCACGGTGTTGATTCAGTTACCCCATCGGCGACCAGGAGGGTGGCCTGCCAATCAGTAGCAAGGGGCGCCAGCGCCACGGCGCCGTGCTTTGATTCAGGCTGCCCAGAAAGCGGGTCAGTAATGCCGTCGATCAGTGCGCTGCTGCGCGCCTGCCGAGAGAAGCAGTCGGTCCAGTGAATAGGCACAAAGACCTCACCACGTCGTTGGGCATTGGATACCCGCACCCGGGCGCGAAATTCGCCTTTCGATGCAGTTAACACACCCAGCCCTTGGTCCACCACACCGGCGGTAAGGGCATCGTCTGGGTGCACCTCCATAAAGGGTTCTGCGCGGTGATTCATTAGCCGCGGTGCGCGGGCGGTGCGGGTCATGGTGTGCCACTGGTCACGAATACGACCGGTGTTTAAACGCAGCGGGTAGGCGCCACTCAGCGCCTGTTCAGGCCCTTGGGGTTGGATCGCCAGCAGCTTGGCACGGCCATTGGCGGTAACGAATTGGCCATCATCAAACAGCCGTGCCGTGCCATGGGGTGCAGCCGCATTGACCGGCCACTGAATGGGGGCTAAGGCGTCGTAGCCATCCCGGCCCAGCCCTATTAGGCCTGAGATATCAAACAGCCGTTTCGGGCTACCGGGCACCGAACCATTTTCAAACCCAGAGAGCTTGGCGTGCTCGTCGAAAATCTCCCAGGGATGCGCATAGTTAAACGCCTCGGCAAACCCCAGGCGTTTGGCCACCTCGCATAGAATCCACCAGTCGTGGCGGGCTTCACCTGGCGGTGGCAGCATACCCCGCTGGCGAGAAATGCGCCGCTCGGAGTTAGTCACAGTGCCATCTTTTTCAGACCACCCCGAGGCGGGCAAAACGATATCCGCATAGGGCAGCAAATCGGTGTGGGCGGCGCATTCAGACACAATCACCAGCGGGCATTTTTCCAGCGCAGCGCGCACCCGTGCCGCATCGGGCAGGCTGATCGCAGGATTCGTGGCCATCACCCACAGCGCTTTTATTTCACCACGCTCAATGGCTTCAAAAAGCTCCACTGCTTTATAACCTGGGCTATCCGGCAAACAAGGTATCAGGCTTTCGGTGGTCCAAAAGCGGCTAACAAGGTCGAGCGCGCCGGGAGTGTGGTAATCCATATGCGCTGCTAGCTGGTTGGCCAGCCCGCCCACCTCACGGCCACCCATGGCATTAGGCTGACCAGTAATTGAGAACGGCCCTGCCCCTGGCAAACCGATTTTGCCGCCGGCCAAGTGGCAGTTAATGATGGCATTGCACTTATCGGTACCGCTTGAGGACTGGTTGACGCCCTGGGAGTAAAGCGTGACCACATGCAGCTGGCTGGCAAACCAGTAATAGAAGGTTTCCAGCCGTTCAGGGTCAACGTCGCAGGCGGCCGCCACTTCTGCCACCGAGCCCGCCGTTTGCTGGGCTGCCGCCAGGGCATCTTCAAACCCTTCGGTATGCCGCTCAAGGTAGAGGGTATCGAGCTTGTTACGCTTCGCCATCCACGTCAGCAGGCCATTAAACAGGTAAGCATCGCTGCCTGGTTTGATGCCTAGATAGAGATCAGCGATTTCGCAGCTGTCGGTGACGCGGGGGTC
>NZ_JAFWFN010000029.1 GCF_017515565.1 Halomonas sp. | reverse complement strand
TAATCATTATGATGGCGCAAAATTAAGTAAGATTTTAGGAGTAAAATCGTGTCCCCCTTTGTTGCCGAGCGCCGTGCGCTTAGATTTTCCGCTATTTCTGCCAGCCTGTTTGCCTTTACCGGGCTTGTGTTAGGCCTTGCCAGCGGCTCGATCACTATTTTATTCGACAGCGGCTATTCGCTATTAAGTTTAGTGCTGGCCTCACTTTCACTGTATGCGCTTCAGCAGGCGCGCAAACCCGCGGATGATCATTACCCCTTTGGGCGGCTAACGGTGGAGCCGCTGGCTGTACTGCTCAAAGGCGTGGTTATTGCGCTGGTGTGCGTATTTTCACTGGTGTCTGCCCTATGGAGCCTTGCCCAGGGTGGGCGGCTGGTCACACTCGACCTTGCGCTGATGTTTGGGGTGGTTAATGTTACCGGCTGTTTGCTTACCTGGTGGTGGTTAAACCGCTACGCACGCATTGCCCGCTCGTCGTTATTAGCCGCTGAGCTGCGTCAGTGGCAGATGGATACCTGGCTAAGTGCTGCGGTAATGCTTGGGTTTGCGCTTACCTGGGGGCTAACATTAACCCCTTGGGCAGGCTATGCACGCTTTGCCGACCCGGTGATGGTGTTGATCATTGCGGGCTACTTTTTACCGATGCCTATCCGTATGGTGCGTGGTGCCCTGCGCGAGCTAATGTTTGGTGAGCCGGTGGGCAGCGTGCGCCAAGAGATGGTGCAACAAGTAGCCGACTTCGATATCGCCGATAACGATGTTCGGTTAGCCCAGGTAGGCAGTTTCTTAATGGTCGATATTCAACTGGATAAGCAACAAATGGACGATGCAGAAGAGATTGTCGAAAGCGTGGAGCAGCACTGCAGACTGCGCAATTTACGTCCGGTGACCAGTATCACGCTGGTCACGTAACGCGCCTGTTTGAATAAATGTTGACGTGAGCTGAGTGGCAGTGATATCTAGCGCTACCGACAAATCGTGTCGGCCTACTATCGCTATTTTGAGGGTTTCAAAACATGCCTTTGCGCCGCTGTTTGCCCGTGCTGCTGGTAACCGCTCTGGTTGCCGGCTGCGCAAGCTCTACCGTTGCCCCACGCTACACGACTGAAAATCCAGATGTGATGCGTATTGGTGGGGAGCGCCCTAGTAGTGCTAACCCGCGTACCGAAGATGCTGGTTCTTTCTGCCTCGAAACCACAGAGCGTTGGAACGAGCATGGCCGCACGCCGGATGGCCAAACCTTGTGGGCGAAAGACACCTTGCGCCGTGTGGTGCCTTGCCAGTAATACGTTAGCCGCTACGTACGCAACGACCGCGCCCGCTTAACAAGCGGGCGCGGTCGTTTATGTTTTATCATGCCTCTATTTTCGCAGGCGGGCTGTTCCACCACGGGCTTTTCCGCCATGGCGAACGACATTAACTGACGAGAACTTCATGACTCCGGCGATTAATAGCGCAAAGCACGCAGGTATTGTGTTTAAGCTCCATGAGTATCAACACGATGTCGCTGCCCCGTCATACGGGCAAGAAGCGGCTGAAAAGCTGGGCGTAGCGGTTGAGCAGGTATTTAAAACACTGGTGGTAACGCTGGATGGCAAACAGCTGGCAGTGGGCATTGTACCGGTGAATTGTCAGCTAGGGCTTAAGCAGATCGCTAAAGCCGCCGGGGCGAAGAAAGCGGCCATGGCGGAACCGTCGGAGGTAGAGCGTTCCACCGGCTATGTGCTGGGTGGTGTTAGCCCTCTGGGGCAGAAAAAGCGTCTACCTACTTATATTGATGCCTCGGCGCAGGGGTTTTCTACGTTGTACGTTAGCGCTGGACGGCGGGGGTTGGAGATTGAGCTTTCCCCCAACGACTTGGCTACACTGAGCCATGGGCGCTTTGCGGCACTTGCGATGTGAGCGTTGACGTTATCGATTGCTCTTCCCATTGACCTATACAGCAAGGCAGTGGAAAGCACTTTCTGGTATGGTGCTTCACATTATCGGTTTGCTGGGCTGAATGGCCCCTTCAGGAATTTTTTGTGTCCGACACCTCTTTTGCTTCCCTGGCGCTCTCACCCGCGCTGTTGACGAATCTAGACTCCCTTGGCTATCACGAAATGACGCCGGTTCAGGCCCAAAGCCTGCCGCCGATGCTGGCAGGGCGCGACGTGCTGGCACAAGCCAAAACCGGCTCTGGTAAGACCGCCGCATTTGGCTTGGCGCTGCTGGCCACGCTTCGTGTAGAAGCGTTTGTCGTTCAAGGCTTGGTGCTGTGCCCCACGCGGGAGCTAGCCGACCAAGTGGCCGACGAACTGCGCCGTCTGGCGAGAGGGTTGCCCAACGTTAAGGTGCTTACCTTGTGCGGTGGTGCGCCATTTGGGCCGCAGCTGGGCTCGCTAGAGCACGGCGCGCATATTGTGGTGGGCACCCCCGGGCGCATTGACGAGCATTTACGTAAAGGCTCGCTAACGCTGGGGTCGCTGACCACCTTGGTACTCGATGAAGCTGACCGTATGTTGGATATGGGCTTCCAGGCGACCATTGATGACATCATTGCCGACACGCCCGCGGATCGCCAAACACTGCTGTTCAGCGCGACCTTCCCTGATGAACAGGCATCCGGTGGCCTTGCCACCATGACCCGCGGCGTAATGCGTGATCCGGTCACTGTCAAAGTGGCCGAGCTTCACGATGCCACTACCATTGATCAGCACTTTTATGAAGTCGCTAACGAAGAGGCGCGTTTTGCCGCCCTTCAACAGCTGCTGCTGGTCTATCGGCCTGCGACCAGCGTGGTGTTTTGCAACACCAAACGCGAAACCCAGGCGGTAGCTGAGCAACTAACCGAGGCTGGATTTAGCGCCGTGGCGCTTAACGGCGACTTAGAGCAAAAAGATCGTGACCGTCGACTAATCCTGTTTGCCAACCAGAGTGCGTCTATTCTGGTCGCCACGGATGTCGCTGCTCGCGGTTTGGATATTGCCCAGCTAGATGCTGTGTTCAACTATCAAATTGCCCGTGAGCTTGATGTTCACGTGCACCGGGTAGGGCGGACCGGGCGCGCGGGCGCTAGCGGCGTTGCCTGTACCTTGGTAACCCCTAAAGAGCATTATCGGCTAGAGCGGCTGGAAGGCTTGCTAGAGCAGCCGATTACCACGGAACCGTTGCCTAAACCCCAACACTTGGTGCCGTTTGAGCCGCCTATGGCAACGCTACAGTTGGCGGGCGGTAAAAAAGACAAGCTGCGCCCGGGGGATATCCTGGGTGCGTTGACCAGCGAAGGTGGGCTGAGTGGTGATCAGGTCGGTAAAATTAAAGTCCTGGCGCGCAGCGCCTATGTGGCGGTGGAGCATAGCGCCGTGCAAAAAGCCCAAGCCAAGCTTGAGCGTGACAAATTGAAAGGGCGGGCTTTCCGCGTTCGCCGTATTCGTTTTTGATCGACGGGACATTGAACTCAAATAGCAACGCCAGATGGTGAAGATAATAAAGAGGAGCCGACGCAGCTAACCATGAAAATCCCCAAACGTTTACAGCCCCTGGTTGATGATGGAATGATCGACGAGGTGTTGGTGCAGTTAATGAGTGGTAAAGAGGCGCAGGTTTATGTAGTGCGCTGCGGCGAAGAAGTACGCTGTGCGAAGGTATTCAAAGAGGCCAAACAGCGCAGCTTTAAACAGGCGGTGCAGTACCAGGAAGGGCGTAAAGAGCGTAACAGCCGCCGGGCCAGGGCAATGGCAAAAAAAACCCGCTATGGCCAAAAAGAGCAGGAGCAGGCGTGGCTGAATGCCGAAGTCGATGCGCTCTATCGGCTTGCCTCCGCAGGCGTTCGCGTTCCTGAACCGCACGGTTTTGTCGACGGTGTATTGCTGATGGAGATGATCAGCGACGCCGAAGGTAACGTAGCGCCGCGCTTAGACGAAGTCACGCTCACGCCAGAGCAAGCCAAAACCTACTACGTCAAGGTCATTCAAGACGTAGTGCGTATGCTGTGTGCGGGCTTGATCCACGGTGACTTGTCAGAATTCAACGTGCTGGTAGATGCCTCCGGCCCGGTGATTATTGACCTGCCCCAGGCCGTCGACGCCGCGGGCAACAACAGCGCCGCCGCCATGCTTTATCGCGATGTAGATAACATGCGCAACTACTTTGGCCAGTACGCACCGGAGCTGCTGACAACAGAATATGGCAGAGAGATGTGGGCGCTATATGAAACCGGCGAACTGCATCCGGATAGCAAGCTAACCGGGCACTTCGATGCTGATACTCACATCGCTAACGTTGATGAGCTCATGGAAGTTATCGACGACGCTAAAGAGGAAGAGGCCGAACGTCAGGCGCGCATGCGAGACGACGGCGACGATGACGAGCCGCCACAGCCCTACTGACTAATGCCGCAGGTTGGCTAGCCCGTGCTTGCTGTCTCTTTTTGGCGGCAAGCATGCCGCTGCCCCTTTCACGCAAGGACCTCCCATGTTGTCTCGTATGCTTACGCCGCTGTTCCGTTATTTTGAGGGGCGAGTAAACCCCTACCCGGAAGCTGAGGTCACCACGCCGCCCAAGGGGTTATTGCCGTTTATTTGGCACTTCTCACGCCCGGTATGGCCTTGGCTGCTAGCGGTATCGTTAATGACGGCGCTGGTTTCTGCTGCAGAGGTGGTTTTCTTCAGCTACATGGGGGAGTTGGTCGACTGGCTGAGCACTGTAGAGCGGGTGGACTTCTGGCAACACCACGGCGGGTGGCTGGCAGGCGTTGGCCTGTTAGTCATTGTGGGCCTGCCGCTGCTGGTCTTAATGCAGTCTCTGGTGACCCATCAGACTATTTTCGGTAACTACCCCATGATTGGCCGCTGGCTTTCTCACCGCCACATGCTCAGCCAAAGCCTAGCGTTTTATCAGGATGAGTTTGCCGGACGGGTGTCACAAAAAGTCATGCAAACGGCGCTGGCGATCCGGGAAACCGTCACCAAAGTGATGGACCTGATGGTCTACGCCGTTGTCTATTTTACCGGGGCAGCGATTTTATTGGGCCGTGCCGATCCGTGGCTGTTGCTGCCCCTTGGCCTATGGCTTGTGGGCTATTTAGGCATTATGCGTTTTTTCGTCCCGCGCCTACGGGATGTCTCCATGGCTCAAGCCGATGCCCGTGCCCAGATGACGGGGCGCGTGGTCGATAGCTATAGCAATATCCAAACCATCAAACTCTTCGCCGATACCGAGCGCGAACAGCGCTACGCGAAAGACGCCATGGAGGGCTTTATGGTCACCGTGCACCGTCAGATGCGCTTGGTCACGGTGATGAGCGTCTGTTTAACGCTGCTCAATACGCTGCTGCTAGTGGGCACCGCGGGCATGGCGATCAGCGCCTGGTACATGGACGCAATTTCGCTAGGCGTGCTGGCCATCGCCATTGCGCTGGTGATGCGCATTCGCTTTATGTCCGACTGGATTTTATGGGAAGTCGCTGGGCTGTTTGAAAATATTGGCACGGTGCAGGATGGCATGAACACCATCGCTCAAGAGCCAACCATCAAAGATGCCCATGGTGCCAAAGCGCTTGCCGTGCCCAACGGCGAGATTGTGTTTGATGCGCTGTGCTTTCAGTATGCCCAGGCGAAAGGGGAGAGCAAAAACGTCTTTGACGGGCTGAGCTTGACTATTAAACCTGGCGAGAAAATTGGCCTGATTGGCCGTTCAGGCGCGGGTAAATCGACCCTGGCCAACCTGCTGCTGCGCTTTTACGACCTGCAGGGCGGGCGGATTTTAATCGATGGGCAAAATATTGCCGATGTCACCCAAACCTCGTTGCGCCATCAGATTGGTATGGTTACCCAGGACACTGCGCTACTACACCGCTCGCTGCGGGATAATATTCGCTACGGCAGCCCCCATGCCAGTGACGAAGATGTATGGCAGGCGGTAAGTCGCGCCCACGCAGATACGTTTATCAATGATTTGGTCGACCCAACAGGGCGGCGGGGGCTGGATGCCCATGTCGGTGAGCGCGGCGTCAAGCTCTCTGGTGGGCAGCGTCAACGCATTGCGATTGCCCGGGTGCTGCTTAAAAACGCGCCCATTTTGGTGCTGGATGAAGCCACGTCAGCGCTGGATTCAGAAGTGGAAGCCGCCATTCAAGAGCAGTTGGATACGCTGATGGAAGGTAAAACGGTGATTGCGATTGCCCACCGGCTTTCTACCATTGCTATGCTCGACCGATTGATTGTGGTGGATGAAGGGCGCATGGTGGAGAGCGGCACCCACCAGGAACTTCTCGCGCAAAATGGCATTTATGCGAGCCTCTGGCAGCGACAGTCCGGTGGTTTTTTGGGGCACGACCTAGACTAGTCCGTTTTGAAGGGGCTTGAACTTGATTGCACTACCCTCACTTAATAGTAGACTGGTCGTTTACAGCTCGTTTTAACCGAGCGCGTTTTACTGGAGGTAGAGCAATGCAAGCTATTCAGCTTCAACACCCCGGCGGTTTAGATAAATTAAACGTGGTTGAACTCGCCGCACCAAGCGAACCTGGCCCCGGCGAAATTAAAGTACGCCTGCACGCTAGTTCGCTTAACTTCCACGATTACGCGGTGGTCGCGGGCATGATACCCACCGACGATGGCCGCATCCCTATGTCGGATGGGGCAGGCGTCGTGGAAGCAGTTGGTGAAGGTGTGAGTGAGTTCGCCGTTGGCGATGCGGTGGTGTCTACCTTCTTCCCCGACTGGCTGGAAGGCCCTGCGCGAGTCGGTGATTTCACGACCACACCAGGGGATGGCGTTGACGGCTATGCCCGTGAACAGATCATTCGTCCAACGACCTGGTTTACCCACCAGCCCAAGGGCTACAGCCACGCAGAGTCTGCAACGCTCACCACCGCAGGGCTAACCGCATGGCGTGCGCTGGTTGTGGACGGCGGTCTTAAAGCGGGTGATACGGTGTTGGTATTAGGCACGGGCGGTGTCTCCATCTTTGCGCTGCAGTTTGCCAAGATGATGGGGGCAAGAGTCATCGCTACGTCTTCTTCCAATGAGAAATTGGCCCGCCTGCGGGAGCTGGGCGCTGAGCACACCATCAACTACAAAGAGACGCCGGACTGGGGGAAGGCGGTTAAAGCTTTGACCGATGGTAAAGGTGTAGACCACGTGGTTGAGGTAGGTGGCCCCGGTACGTTGCCACAGTCGATTGATGCCATAAAAATTGGTGGGCATATTTCGCTGATTGGCGTGTTAACCGGCCGGGAAGGTGAGATCCCCACTGCCAAGCTCATGGCCAAACAGGCCAAGCTGCAAGGGCTTATCGTAGGTAGCCGTCGTCACCAAATCGAGATGATTCATGCCATTGAAGCATCCAATCTGCGGCCGATTATTGACCGCGAGTTTGCGCTCCATGACATTGCTGACGCTTTCCGCCATCAGGAATCTGGCAAGCACTTCGGCAAAATCTGCCTCACGTTTTAGGCACTTGAATTAGCGCTTAACGCCATTAATCGAAGGCGTGATCTAACGCGGCCATTTGCGTAGAATGGCCGCTTTTATTTGCCAGGAAGATCCATGCAGCATATTGCCCATCTCGTTCACGAAGCACTTCCCGCATCGCTTGCGTTAGAGCAGATGCGGGTATTAAAGCGTGAAGCCTCCCGTGCCATCGTCACCCGTGATGACAATATTTTGTTGCTCTACACCGAGCGTTACGATGACTTTAGCTTTCCAGGCGGCGGTATAGACGCCGGGGAAAGCCCTGAAGTGGGCCTACACCGTGAACTGCATGAAGAGACTGGCGCCCAGGATATCGAAGTAACCTCACATTTTGGCTACGTAACGGAATATTCCCCCACCTGGAAAAAGCAGTGGGATGTGATGTTTCAAACGTCTCACTGGTTTACCTGCCAAATTGGCAATACGTTGGGTGAAGCAAAAATGGAAGACTACGAAACTGCTAATGGCATGGCGGCGCGGTGGGTGTCGCTTGAAGAGGCGCTGCGTCATAACCGTAGCGTCATTGCACGCAAGCCAGCCACCATGGGCCTTTCCATTCACCGCGAAACCCTGGTGCTAGAGCGTGTAGCCGCTGCCCAGGGCCGTTAGCCCCAGGCTTTGTGCTGCCCTCTAGGTATTGATCTATTTTTTAGGTATCAAGTGCTTAGGCGGATTAAGCTTTGTCGGGTAGCCTGCTGTATACCACCCCTTTTACTTCAAGCTCCCAGATATCCTCATAGGGCACTGTAGTGCCCTCGACATCTCCAGGCTCGCTAGTGCTATTTTTAATATCCGTTTCAGGGATGACTTTTACGCCTGTCATGCCCACATGTTGGATGCGTGCACTAAAGCGGTTGCCATCATGATCGATGAGCAACCTTTCCCCGGCAATGCACTTTGAAAGCTTCTCGTGTAATTCTTCCATGGTCACGTTAATCACGCTCATATATGCCTCCTGCACACCGCATTCACATTAAGTAGCTATCAGTTTAGTAGATATTTCTAGCCACTTCATAGTAGACGACAAGTTCGTGTTGCGCGGCCATGCCAACGTTAGGCGTGCTAATCTTTATTCTCTTATCTAGCTGAAAGGTAGCCTTATGGCGCAGCGCTCAAGCAATGAGGCCCCATCATTATGGAAGGTGGTTGAGCTAACGGATTTTACGACCCCTGAGCGTACCCAGGCGAGCCAGTGGCGACGGAGCTGGCAAACGGCAACTCGTTGGCTAGTGGGCAGAGAGGCCGCAGAGCATAAAGCAAAGAAAGAGAGCGAGCTGCGTGCCCTGCCAGAAGTGCGGCTTGCCCACTTGGTGCCTAACGTGGACTGGTCGCCTGGGGCTATTGAATTTGCCCAAGTACTTCACCAGCAGGGCCTTGAAGAAGAGCCGGTGGTGTTTTTTATTACCCCGCCCTATGGAGGGCATAACGCCGTTGTTAACTATTGGGCCAAGCAGCAGGGCGTTAGCTGCTTGGCTACCCCTACCTATCAGGAACTCTCTGAAGGAAAGCTTGGATGGATAGCGCGCTGTGAAAACCAGCCCAGCTGGGCGTTGCCGGCATTGGAGCGATATTTTTTGCGCCATACCCAAGGTTTGCAAGGCGTGCGTGAGTTACTAGAGCGTGCGTTAAGCGGACGCATGGGGCGTGGGGTAATTGGCTGCGACAGTTGGACATACGCCTATTTGCAGCAGGCGATTGGCCTGGACGGCACGCCGGCATTCACCCTTCAGGCAGTGGAGGGTAAACAGTTAGCTCACTACTTCGCGAACTTAGCGGGTGGTGGTGGCTGCCCCAAGGTATATAGCACCCGTACCGGTAACCCTATTCTTGCAAGCGACAGTGACGATAACGCCGAAAATGAGCGTAAAACGATGCATAAAGAGCTCCAGCGCTTAGCGGCTCACTGCCGTGGGCATTTAGGCATAGCATGGCACTATTGGCGAGAACGGCTGCGCGAGCCTGCTGAAAGTGACGAATCAACACAATCCCAAGACGACGCTCGGTCTCAAGAGTTGTGGCTGCTGGACGCCTTGGCGGAAGCAGAGCTACCTGCGGAAACTGGAGATCTGGCTACGTTGCTGCTCCATACGCTGTTAATTCACGGTGGGTTGGAGGATCAGGCGCTAGGGGATGTGCTCCCGTTTTCTCACCATGAAGTGTTAAACGCGCGGCTATCGTTGGCACGTCGGGGGCTGCTGCGTTGTCAGGAGGGGCGCTGGCAAGTTTCACCACTCAGCTACGCCAGCGTGCGACAGTTGTTGGAATCCCGCAACTACCTGGTTGATGCGCTTTAGGAGGGGTAATGGACGACAAAGAGCAGTACGCCAGACTGTTTAACGATATTGATAGCCAGGCGCTAATTATTCTCGGGGTCACGCTGGCCAGTACGGTGCTACTGATTATTGTTAGCCAGCATGGCCTGAACTGGCTGGCTAATCGGTTACATGGTCAGCTGCGGTTCCGGATATTTGCCTTGGTACCGCTGACACGGCTACTGATTTTAATTACCGCACTCGTCATTGCCGTGCCTGTTGTCATCGAGCCATCAATGCGCAATATGGTGACGCTGTTGGGGGCGCTTGGCTTAGCGATCGGCTTTGCCCTAAAAGACTACGTGAGTAGCCTGATAGCCGGGGTGGTCTCCGCGGTTGAACTGCCCTATCGACCGGGGGACTGGGTGAATATAGAGGGCACTTACGGTGAGGTGAAGCACGTCGGAATGCGCACGGTAGAGATTCAAACCCCAGACGATGATTTGGTTGCAGTGCCGCATCTTAAACTGTGGGATTCAGCGATCCACAATGCTAATAACGGCGGCACCAGCTTGCAGTGTGTGGCGAGCTTTTATCTACATCCCGAGCATGAGGCGGGCCGGGTACGTAAAACCTTGAGAGATGTGGCGCTTACCAGTGCGTATCTTAAGTTTGACCGGCCCGTTATCGTCGTGGCAGAAGAGAAGCCTTGGGGCACGCACTACCGCATTCGTGCCTATCCCGTCGACCCACGGCAGCAGTTTTTATTTATTACCGACATTACCGTGCGGGGTAAGCAGGTACTTAGCGACTTGGGCGTTAAGCCTGCGCTGTTACCGCCCGGTGCGGCATTGGACTCACAGGATGCAGCTGGTCGATGACATCAACAAAAACGCTTTATATGGGCTGGGACGTAGGTGGTTGGAACTGCGATAACAACCCTGCCAGCCGCGATGCGTTGGTAGTGCTGGATATGTCGCTTAACCTAGTAGGCATACCGTGGCGGGGAAACCTGCGCACCACACTTAACGAGGCGC
Source organism: Halomonas sp. (assembly GCF_017515565.1). Lineage (GTDB taxonomy): Bacteria > Pseudomonadota > Gammaproteobacteria > Pseudomonadales > Halomonadaceae > Vreelandella. The sequence goes on along the minus strand of NZ_JAFWFN010000029.1, from coordinate 2,903 downwards.
ACGACAGCCGCGACTTGATTCATCACCTGCTGGAGCTTTGTAAACATAAAGCGAGTGGTAACGAGCGTGTGGTGATGGCCATTGATACCCCGCTGGCACTTCCACAGGCGTTGCTGGCGCTTGCACGTGGTGAAGCGGTCAGCGCGCTTGGCCGTTCTCAGGAGAACCCTTATTTATACCGCGAGACCGAACGCTGGCTGTTTCAGCGGGGCGTAACGCCGCTTTCACCAATTAAAGATATGATTGGCAGCCAGGCCACGAAAGGGATGCACTTGCTGGCGCGTTTTGCACCGCACATCACCACCTGTGGGCTGTGGCAAAGCGCGGATGGTTCGCTTAGCGCGGTAGAGGGATATCCGTCGCCTGCCAAACGTTCTTCGGTGTTTACTGCACTGCGTCAACGAGTAAGCCTACCCGCTGAACATACCGCTACGCTGCACCAGCCAACGCCAAAGCAGCAGGATATTCAGGATGCTTGGCTCTGTGCACTGCTTGCCTGGAGTTTGGAGCATGCCAAAGAGAGTATCTCTTGGCCGCCAGCAGCGATGCCAGCAGCCGAAGGATGGATCTTTGTGCCCCGCGATGCGCTAACTCAGTAGGGCGTTACGCGCTTTATTCGGGAAGCTCTGCGCTGTGGAACACGTTCTGCACATCGTCCAGCTCGTTAAGCATATCAAGCAGTTTTTCAAACACCGCCACATCCTCGCCCTCAACCGGAGTCGTGGTTTGTGGCAGGAACTGAATTTCATCCACCTCAAAGTCGACCTCGCCAAAAGTGTCTAGCAGGGCTTGCTTGGCTTTGGCGTAGTCGGTATGCGGAGCAAAGACGGTAATACGGCTCTCTTCCTGCTCGATATCGGTAACGTCCACATCGGCTTCCATCAGCGCTTCAAGCACGGCTTCTTCGTCGCTGCCAGAAAACGAGAAAATAGCGCAGTGGTCGAACATATGGCTCACGCTACCGGGCGTACCAATCTTACTTTTGGTTTTTGTGAAGCAACCACGCACATCGCCGAAGGTACGATTCGGGTTGTCGGTTAGGCAGTCAACAATCACCATGGCATTGCCCGGGCCAAAGCCCTCATAGCGCGCCGTTGAAAAGTCCTCGCCGCCAGCGCCGCTGGCTTTATCCAGTGCTTTATCTATCACGTGGGAAGGCACCTGGTCTTTCTTGGCACGCTCCATTAAACCGCGTAGTGCTAGGTTACCGTTAGGGTCGGTGCCGCCGGCTTTAGCGCAGACGTAGATTTCACGCCCGTACTTGCTATAAACCTTGGTTTTCGCAGCGGCCGTTTTGGCCATGGATTCCTTACGGTTTTGAAACGCCCTACCCATGTTGAAGTCCTTATTAGCCATGAACCGCCTGCGTGGCAGGCGTCATCTTGATCAAAAAAGGGAGAAATCTTACCCAACAGCGTACCATGCTAACAGCGTTATTTAAGCGCCTGCATTTATTACCTGAGCGCTGGTACGGCTGGCGTATACTAGCGCTTCCTTAATGACTTATTCCACGGAGAGAAGAATGCCGCTGTCACTCTGGTTATCGCTGGCCGCGATCTGCGCTATGGGGGCTATGTCGCCGGGGCCGAGTCTGGCGCTGGTACTGCGTCATACGCTAGGGGGCGGCCGCTTGCCGGGGGTGACCGCAGCTGTATTTCACGCACTCGGCGTGGGGTTTTATGCGCTGTTAACTGTGTGGGGATTGGGTGCTCTGATTGTGCGCCATCCCCAGCTGTTTCAAATTATTACTTGGTTAGGCGCTGCGTATTTGGCTTGGCTGGGCGTTAAAGCACTGCGGGCAGGTAAAGCAGGGGCGTTAGCACCGGGCGCCGTGACAACCACCACGCGCCAAGCCGCTAAAGAAGCTGTCTTAGTGGCGCTGGGCAACCCTAAGTTAATCATCTTTTTTGTCGCGTTGCTCAGCCAGTTTGTAACGCCCGAAATGAGCATTCTTGCTAAAGCAATAATTGTGGCAACGGCGATGGTGATTGATGGTGGCTGGTACGTGCTAGTTGCGGTGGGGCTTTCCCACTCAAGCGTACTGCCTTGGCTGCATCGTTACGCCCACTGGATTAACCGGGTCACCGGCATATTACTGATCGCCCTGGCGCTGCGTGTCGTGGTGGGGCCAATCAGTTAATCGGTTCTGGCGTAACCGCATTTGCCGTGGCATGGTGATAACACGCTAGCGAAGGCAGGTAGGGGCCTTGCGATGATGATTTATGATCAAGACTGCTATACCCACCAGGGTGAGCCGTTTAATTTACGCGCTCTGCGTGGGCAGGTATTGCTAGTGGTTAATGTGGCTAGCAAATGTGGTTTTACGCCGCAGCTAAAAGAGCTGGAGGCGCTTTATACTCGCTACCGCGACCGTGGTTTCACGGTGCTTGGCTTCCCCTGCAATCAGTTTGGCAGGCAGTCACCGGAGAGCGCTGAGGCTTTTTGTGCCTTCGGCGAGCAGCAGTTCGGGGTTAGTTTTCCGCTGATGGAGAAGGTCAACGTCAACGGCGGTAATGCCCACCCTCTGTTTGTACTTCTTAAGCGGGAGGCGCCCGGTGTGATGGGTACCAAAATAGTTAAATGGAATTTCACTAAATTTTTAGTAGGGCGAGATGGTCAGGTAATCGCCCGTTTTGGCCCTAAAGACCACGGCTTACCGTTACGCTTAGCCCTGGAAGCCGCGCTGGATAAAGAGTGAAGATGACTCGGCGGGGCGTTTAAAGCTCGCCACGGGCTACCATTAAACGGTTCATTAGGGCCTCCCAGCGGTGGCGAACCATCATAGTGGTCAATGCCGAAAATAGCGCCCAGCTCTTGCGCCGCCAGCCTTTCAGCCGCAGGTTGTGGCTGACTAACTGTTTCATCAGTTTATAGTCATCAAACTGGCGCCACTCGCTGGCAAC
>NZ_JAFWFN010000028.1 GCF_017515565.1 Halomonas sp. | reverse complement strand
CCAGCAGTTCAGCCTGGTCGGAGGTGGGATAGAACCGTTCTTTGTAGGCACGCTTTGTCATACTGGAAAAATATCAGGGGTTGGTGGCAATATCAACACTGGCATCGCTACGCGATGCGCGCTTGTATCACCGCCCGACTGGGCGATGCTTTGCGCGCGGCTTGGTAAAGCGCATTGCACAAATTTGCAGCGTAATAAAAGTGCTTTGCATTATGGCGGGTACGAAAAGTCGACAATGCGGGCATTTTGCGTACAAAGGCCAAGAACTAATCACACCTTTTCACATGCATACCCACCTACTACCCACACGCTTATCCACACTTCTATCCACAGCCACATTCACAGCCACATTCACAGCCACATTCACACGCCTGCTAACTAGGGGTCTGGAAAAACACTGCGCTGACGAAACTATAGATAGCTCTTAGCATAAGAAATGCTTATGTAGCATAAATATTATTCGTTAGATTAATAAATAAGCCCACACTTATTGTAAAAGGCTCATTTATCAGCATTAGAGGCACTGCGCATGACACCGTCGCTACTCACGGGCTTTGGCATTTCCCTCGGTTTAATTGTCGCCATTGGCGCCCAAAACGCCTGGGTGCTTAATAAAAGCATGCGCCGAGAGTACCCCTGGGTAGTGGCTGCCATTTGCGCCAGTATCGATGCCACCCTGATTACGCTGGGTGTTTATAGCATTGAGTCGCTTCAACAGCGGCTACCTACACTTATACTGGTCATGACATGGCTAGGCATCGCGCTACTGTGCTGGCTAGGCGGGCAAGCCTTCAAGCGCGCCTGGCAGGGCAGCAGCGGTTTGCTAACCAGCCAACAGCGTGGCGCCCATACCGGCTGGCAGATTGCGGGCCAAGCAGCCGCCATTTCGCTTTTAAATCCGCACGTATACCTTGATACCGTTGTGCTTATTGGCAGTGTCGGCGTGCAGCAAGCCAATACAACCGCGTTCGTTGTTGGGGCGTCTTCTGCTTCGCTATTGTGGTTTTTCTCCCTGGCGGGGTTTGGCCGCTTTCTTGGCCCCAAACTGCAATCTCCTCGCGCATGGCGAATCTTCGATACGCTAATTGGTATCATTATGTTGCTGGTGGCGCTTTCACTTGCCCCCACCGCAATCCGTTAAAAATAGACTTAAAAATGCTATACATAAAAAAGCCCCCAAGGCGACAGTGATATTTCACTGACTCCCAGGGGGCTTTTTTTAGCGCGATTAACGGCTATTTTTTATTCGTAGGGCCACTGTCTTGGCGCGTAATGTCCGACCCACGAGGGCGCACATACAACACAAGGGCGTGGTCTACTAGCTCGTAGCCGTGCTCTTCCGCTATTTCTTGCTGGCGACGCTCGATGATGTCATCAAGAAACTCGATGATTTCACCGCTTTCCAGACACACCATGTGGTCATGGTGGTCTTCTTGGGTCATCTCGAATACCGCATGGCCACCGTCAAAATTGTGACGAATCACTAAACCTGCCGACTCAAACTGAGTCAGCACGCGATAGACGGTTGCCAGACCAACATCCTCGCCCGCATCAATCAGTGTTTTGTACACTTCTTCTGCGCTAAGGTGGTGTTGACCCGAAGCATTTTCGAGAATCTGCAGGATCTTGACGCGCGGCAGGGTCACTTTCAGCCCGGCTTTGCGCAGTTCATGGTTCTGATCGGCCATGGTTGCTCTTCGCAGTAACAGGTTAGGTCGGGTATGATCGACCGAAACCACGATAGTGAAGAACAGGCTCAAATGCAAAAATTGACTCGTATCATTACCCTTTCCGTTGCCCTAGCCGTTGTTAGTGGCTGCAGCTACGTTGGCGTTTACAAGCGCGACATTCCCCAGGGCAACCTGGTCACCCAAGAGATGGTTAGCCAGCTCCAACCGGGGATGACCCAGGAGCAGGTAACCTACGTAATGGGTCGTCCGCTGTTAGAAGCGCCCTTCGACTCACAGCAGTGGGACTACGTTTACCGCCTCGACAAAGCCTACAGCGGCGTGGAGCAGCGCCGCGTTACCCTTACCTTTGATAACGCAGGGCGCTTGGTCAATATTGATCAGCAGGGCAACTTCTCGGGCGATCTTCCAATCAGCTCCGATAGCGGCGTAGGCCCGGCGGTAGAAGGGGCTGACCCGTTAGAAGCGCTGCCCACGCCTACCCAGCAAGCACCAACCCCTGAGAACGATCCCAACCCGCAGCCGGTGATTATGACCGAGTAATACTTACTGGCCCTTGGCTTGGCGCTTTGCGCGCTCAAGCCTTGCGGCTTTGGGGTCAACCTGCAGCGGGCGGTAAACCTCAACACGGTCGCCCGCGCGCAGGACTTCTTTTTCAGGCTGACGCAGCGCTTTGCCAAAAATACCCAGCGGCGCTTGGTCAAAGGTGTTGCTAGGCAGTTCAGGAAACAAGCTTGGCAAATCGGCTACTGCCACTGCCTGGCGTGCCGTTGTGCCCTGAGGCACCCTAACGGCCACTAAGCGCTGCTTATGAGGCAACCCAAAGGCGACCTCTACGGTAATCGCATCAGCGTCCATACAGCTCGTCAGCACGCTTGGTGAAGGCGTCTACGAGCTGTCCGGCAATTTGCTGGAAGAGTTTGCCAAACGCCATGCCTAGCAGCCGATTGCTAAACTCAAAATCCATTTCTAGGCTAACCTTGCAGGCATCCTCCCCCATGGGGATAAACAGCCAGCGGCCTGTGAGCCGCTTGAAGGGGCCTTTCACTAGCGACATTTCTATCCGCTCGGGCTCAAAGAGATCGTTACGGGTGGTAATAGTTTGTTCAACACCGGCGCGCCCTAGGGTCATTTCGCCGATTAAGTGAATAGCATCGCGCTCAAGCAAGCGCGCGCGGCGACACCCCGGCAAAAATTCGGGATAGCGTTCGAAATCATTGACTAAATCGAACATTTGCTGGGGGGTGTGCCGCACCAAGGCGGTACGATTAACGGTTGGCATTGACCTCTCCGCTGACTTCACAGTGCCCAAAGCGTATCATGGGAAACATTTTTCAGACCTTGAATGGTATCACGCCTCCCCCTATAACGAATGGGGGCGCTACCGACAGATCAACGATGAGGTTCCATGGCCACTAAGAAAGGTAACAGTAAGGGCCCCAGCAGCAGCGTGATTGCCCAGAACAAGAAGGCGCGGTTTGAGTACCATATCAACGAGGTACTTGAAGCAGGCTTGGTGCTCGCTGGCTGGGAAGTGAAAAGTTTACGCGCCGGTAAAGCACAGCTTACCGATACCTATATTCTGGTACGCAACGGCGAGGCATTTTTGCTGGGTAGCCATATCATGCCGCTTAATACGGCAAGTACCCATGAAATTGCCGACCCCACGCGTACGCGAAAACTGCTGCTACATCGTAAAGAGATCGCCAAAATCTTTTCGATCACCCAGGACAAAGGCCATACCTGTGTGCCGCTCAAGCTTTATTGGAAACGCAATAAAGTAAAATGTGAGCTGGCGCTGGTGACGGGTAAACAGCTGCATGACAAGCGCGCCACTGAAAAAGATCGCGACTGGAGCCGCCAAAAAGGACGAATCATGCGGGAACATAACAAGGCTTAACTGGTCAATTAGCCGTGAGCACGTTAGAATGTTCACCTGTAATAAGGGGGCGACATGGTTTCGACGCCGGTGACAACCCTTGCGGTGCATGCCGAGAGCGTGATGTATCTCGTAAATCCCACATCACAATCAAATAGTCGCAAATGACGAAAACTACGCTCAAGGCGCGCTAGCAGCTTAAACACTGTTAGCTTCTTGTCTGGCCCCAAAGTGATGTGCCTATTCATCACTGAGGGGATACGAGCTAAAGCTGATAGGACCGCGGTTGGTGGTGTCTTCTCTCCAGCCGTTAAACTTTAGAAGGCTCGCGTTGCTGAATCCTGACCGTCGGAGTCAGTCGCGTTAAAACAAATGACGGAATCTAAGCATGTAGAGCCAATAGGCGAGTGCTGGCGGACGCGGGTTCAATTCCCGCCGCCTCCACCACCTTACTATACAAATCAAGCACCTATGGGTGCTTTTTTTGTTTGACAACCCTCCCTGCCGCACCATATTGCGCCTAATAAGCTAAGCACTGTCGGCACTGTTTTAACGCAGCCCCACTGCGTTGATTCACGCCTCTATGTGCCGCTTCGATTGCGCGGCGACAACGCACCGCACACCAAGATAGTTAAAAGCATCAACGCCCATAGAAGAATATAGCGATAGGTATTTAAAAAATAACGATAGAATAAAAAAGAATAAAATACTTAAACAATAAATACACACCGACTGGTTACGACAAAAAAGCGAGCAACACTGCCCGCCTTCCCCTGGCGCTTGCAGCAAGCCGTTAACTACTCCCTCACTCCTAGGAAGTTTGGATGTCCCTTACTATCAAAGCTCGCCTGATCTTATTGATCGCCTTTTTGATCGCCCTCATTGCCGTTGTTGGCAGCCTCGGCATACGTGGCATGACTGCCATGGACGGCGCCATAGAAAGCATTTATGAAGATCGGCTGGTGCCCGTACAACAGCTCACCCGTATTGATGAGTTAATGCGTGACAGCATCATCGAACTTAACCAAATCAGCCTCACCCATGCGCCTACCCTCGGGGATGCAGCCAACCAGGCTAACCGCCAGCCTTACCTAGATAGCGTAGCCGCCAACGTTGAGACGATTGATCGGCTTTGGTCAACCTATATGACGACCTTTTTGACCCCTCGCGAAGCTGAATTGGCCGAGCGCTACACCAACCAGCGCCGCAACTTCTTCCAGCAAGGCATGGCGCCAGCCATCGCTTTTTACGAGGCTGGCAATATTGATCGCGCGACAACTCATATGGTTGAGGTAGTTCGTCCTGCTTTCATTTCCGCCAACCAGACGCTGCACAATTTAATTGACCTGCAAGGCGAAGTTGCACGCGCCGAGTACGCCTCGGCAGAGTCGACGTTTGATTTTATGCGCTATCTGACAGCTACGATGATCATCCTGGCGCTGATCATTGGCAGCCTGGGCGGCTGGATGCTGATTCGCGCCATTACCCGCCCTCTAGATCGTATGATTGGCTATTTTAAAGCGATTGCCGCCGGCAATCTGAATAACCATATTGAGATCGAACGCCGGGATGAAATAGGTCTTGCCCTTGAATCGCTGAGCGAAACACAGATTCAGCAGCGTGAGCTAGTAGCGCGGATTCAGCACTCAGCTCAAGCAATCCATACCGCCTCCGGCGAAATTTCCTCGGGCAATCACGACCTCTCTCAGCGTACGGAAGAACAGGCCGCTAGCCTTCAGGAAACTGCCACTAGCATGGAGCAGGTTGCCGCGACGGTGAAGCAGAACGCCGACAACACCCGCCAGGCAAACGAACTTGTGCGCAGCGCTCGTCAGCTGGCCGATAACGGTGGCGAAAAGACAGCCCAGGCCATGGGCAAGATGCATGAGCTTGAAGAGAGTGCAGCGAAGATCGGCAGCATTATTTCGGTCATCGACAGCATCGCTTTCCAAACCAACATACTGGCGTTGAACGCCTCAGTGGAGGCCGCCCGGGCAGGAGAGCAAGGGCGCGGCTTTGCCGTGGTCGCCAGCGAAGTTCGCAACCTTGCCCAGCGCTGCGCCACAGCCGCCAAGGAGATCCAGACGCTGGTCACCCTCGATGGTGAGCTGGTCAAAGACGGGAGCACATTAGTTCAGCAGGCAGGCGAAGCCATGGAGCAGGTGGTTGGCAGTGTGCGGCAGGTTTCCGAGCTGATGGCAGATATCAATGCCGCGTCAGAGGAGCAGTCCCAGGCGGTGGAGCAAGTCAGCGTTGCTGTTAGCCAAATGGATCAGGTCACTCAGCAAAATGCCAGCCTGGTGGAGCAGTCGGCAGCTGCTGCATCGGCGCTGAAGTCCCAGGCGGATCTCCTGGCAGACACGGTTAGCGCATTTCGCATGGGCGATAACAACGCGACGGGGCTAACATCGGGCACAGCAATACCGCGCACTTTGGCCACGGCCAACGCCCCTGCCTTCCCTGCGCCAACGGCTACCCTCGCGCCCCGCGTTAACCGCCAACGCAAAGCAGCAGAGGCGGAGCCAGAGTGGGAAGCCTTTTAGGCACTAGCGGATTTGATACTGCCGATCCAAGGATACGCTAACCCTCAGCACGATTCGAAAGCTCGGGGTTGGCCATTGGTTTTGGCCCTGTGGTATGAATCGAGCAAGATTATCAGTTAGGATACATTCAACAAACGACACGGGGTGTCCTGGCGTTACGCCAGGGCTGAGATAAGACCCGCTGAACCTGATCCAGTTCATACCGGCGAAGGGATGTCACACTAATGCCCTGCAATGGGCCGGTATGCATCCCTCGCCCTTTACGAGGGAAATACCATAATGCCAACAACACCCACCGCACTCCCGCTTTCCCAGCAACTTGTGTTGATCACCGGCGCTAGCCGTGGCCTAGGCGCGTGCCTGGCGCACGCGTTTTTAGCCCAGGGCGCGCGGGTTATCGTGAACTACTTAAACAGCGCTGACGCGGCGAAAGCCCTAGCGGCACACGCCCCTGAGCGCGCGCTAGCGATACAAGCCGACGTGCGTGACCCAGAGGCCGTGAAGGCGATGTTCACCACCGCGCAAGCACATTTTGGCATGCCGGTTACCACGCTGATTAACAACGCCCTGCCGGATTTTTCGTTTAACGGCGACGCCCGCCCAACCCCAGACACACTCACCTGGGAAAACCTCGACCAGCAGCTGCAGGGCGTGGCACGTGGCGCGCTCAACACCATTCAAGCGGCGCTACCCGGCATGCGCGAACAGGGTACTGGGCGGATTATCAATATTGGCACTAACCTCTTTCAAAATCCGGTCGTGCCTTACCACGATTACACCGCTGCCAAGGCGGCGCTGCTATCGCTCACCCGCACGCTTTCCAACGACCTGGGGCCTGACGGCATTACGGTGAACATGCTCTCGGGCGGGCTGCTGCGCACCACCGATGCCTCAGCGGCTACGCCTGAAGCGGTGTTCGACCTCATCGCTGCCAACACCCCACTGCGCCGCGTCACTACCCCTGAAGAGTTTGCGGATGCAGCGCTGTTTTTCGCATCGCCTTGGAGTCGGGCTGTCACCGGCCAAAACTTGGTGGTCGATGGCGGCCTGGTTAAGAACTAATGACCACACCGATGCATCTCAATCTTTTTATCATGGGCTGCGGGCACCACAAGGCGGCTTGGCGCGAGCCAGGCTCTTCTGCCGAGCGCATGGGCGACATTCGCTATTATGAGTCGTTGGCACGCACCGCTGAACGCGGAAAATTAGACGCCGTCTTTTTTGCCGATGGCCATGCCGCAGGCAACGTTGGCGGAGGGCCGCAGTGGTTTTTAGAACCGTTGACGGCGCTATCCGCTATGGCGCGCGCCACCGAACACATCGGCCTGATCTCGACGATATCCAGCACGTTCTTCAGCCCTTTTCATGCGGCGCGAATGCTCGCTTCGTTAGACCATATTTCTAACGGCCGAATGGGGTGGAACTTAGTCACCTCGATGTTTGATAGCGAAGCGCGCAACCATGGCTGGGAGGCCATGCCTCCTCAGCAGATGCGCTACGCCCGTGCCGAAGAGTTTGTACAAACGGTGTTAGCGCTATGGGATTCATGGGCGGATGATGCGCTGCGCTACGACCGTCAGGGGTTCTTTGCCGACCCCAGCAAAGTGCGGCCTATTGCCCATCATGGCGAACATTTTCTGGTGGATGGCCCGCTAACCGTGCCGCGACCTCCTCAGGGGCATCCCGTGCTGTTCCAAGCGGGTGCTTCTGAACCGGGACGCAACTTGGCAGCGCATTATGCAGAAGCGATTTACGCGGTGGCGTACGACCTCCCTTCAGCGCAAGCCTACTACCAAGACATTCAAGCCCGCGTGCGGGCGGCTGGCCGAGCGCCAGTGGCGATTATGCCTGGGTTGGTCACTTATGTAGCTTCTACCGAGGCGGCTGCAAAAGCCAAACAACGTGAATTGGATGAGCGTTTACCCACCGAAGATTCACTTCACCAGTTAAGCCAATTTATCGGTCAGGATTGCCGCCACTGGGAGCTGGATGCACCGTTACCAGAACTGCCACCACTGGAGGCTTTTGCTGGGCCTAAAGGACGCTATGCCACCATTTTGCGCATTATTGAAAGCGAAACACCCACGTTACGGCAACTATTAGGCAGGCTGGCCGCCGGCGGCGGCCACTGCACCATGGTAGGTACGCCAGAACAGATTGCTGATGAAATGCAGCGCTGGGTAGAGAGAGGTGGTGCCGACGGCTTTAACCTGATGCCGCCGACGCTGCCGGGTAGTATCGACGACTTTATCGACCAGGTAGTCCCGCTGCTGCAGGCTCGCGGCCTATTCCGGCGCGAGTACACGGGTAGCACGTTGCGAGACCATTTGGGGCTGCCACGCCCGGCAGCGTAACCAGTACCGGGCGGCCGTATTATCACGCGTTAAGTCGGCTGCCGGGCGCTCACCCTTTAAAGCGGCGCACTGCCGTGTGTAACAGGCTAAAGTCATACGCTTCACGAGAAGGCAGTACACGTAAGAGCAGCAACGACACCACCACAGGCACCAGTGCCGCTAGTAGGAAAGACTCCAATAAGGTTGCCGTACTGCCTCCTGGTGCGGGGAACATTGCCAAACCCGCCACCAGCCCCAGCGCGGTACTGATGACCGCGTTAAGGCCCGTGTAACGGCGATAGAACAGCCCAAAAAACACCGGGAATGCAGCGGCCGAGCAGAGCAAATCAGCGAGCAAAAACAGATAAAGCACGCTGTACCCCTGGGAGGCGACCCAGGTAACGGGGATGGCGGCCAATACAATCAACCAGCGTGACATGCTCATCAATGATGCACTGCTGGCGTTGGGGAGTAACCGCCCCATATCCACGGCAATAATGCTCGACGTTGCGCTAATCGTAGAGTCGGCACTGCTCATCACCAAAGCAAGACCCAACGGCACCAGCGCTAAAGCGAACCATAACGGGACATCCGCCAATAGCACGCTAAACAGCGCCACAGAGCCGTCACCTTCAAGCCCCAGCCCTACAAAGGCCAACCCAAATAGGCCCATCAACGCCACCACGATGAAGCTACACACACCGCTAATCCAGAAGCCACGGCGCAGCACCTTGGTATCTTTCGCTGCATAAATGCGCTGCCATGTACCTTGGTAAAAGAGCCCGGTAAGCGCTACGGCAAGAAAGAACGTTAACCCTGCGCGTATACCGCCTATATCACTCACCTGCAGCAGCTGTGGCGCACTCTCGGCAAGCCCTGCCAACGTAGGCGCAACGCCACCGGCAGCTTGCCAGCCAAACACCAGCAGCAGCCCTAGCAGGGGCATAATCACCACCATCTGTAGCTTATCCGTGTAAATGGACGCGCGCAGGCCGCCGTAAAAGGTATAAATCAACGTGGCGACCATCACCACACTGGCGGTTACCCACAGCGGAATAGGGGCCAGCAGCCCCACCATGCGGGCAACAGCGGTGAGCCCAGCGGCCAACAAAATGAAGAGGTAAAACAGCATAATCACAAGCGTGAAGGCGTACATGGTACGGCCATAACGGTGGATAACGAACTCCGTCAAGCCATGGCCTTCGGGGATCAACTCACGCATGCGTCGACCAAGGGGAATCATCACTAGCCTGGGTACCATCGAACCAAACGCATAGCCTAGCACGGCACCAATGCCACCCCAGGTAGCGGCCTGGGCAGGGCCAAACAGTATCCAGGTGCCCAGCGTGGTGGCCACCAGTGTTAGCACCGTGGCACGGGTATTCTGGCTATTGCGGGCGATGATGTAGTCTTCAAGATTATCGCGATGGCGGCGGGCATAAAGCAGGCCTGGCACAGCCAGCGCAACGGCACATAGCGACAGCCACAGGCCAGTCCAGATAGGGTCAAGCATCATGAAAGCGGGTCCTCTTTGCCTGTTGTTAGACCGGGCGTGCAGTTGAGAGCACAGCAGGCAGGCGAAGGCAAAGAGGGTGTATTGTTAGGCTACATCCTTCCCTTCGCCGGCATGACCCGGATCAGGTTCTAAGGGTTACCAACGCCAAATGGCGGTGGAGTCTCAGCCAGTGCAGGCTCCCCTAGGACAGCCGCTACCCTAGGTGCTGAGACGGGCGCTGTCAATTGAGGATACCGACGAGCACCTCCCAGCGACCGACTCAGCAACGACTAACTTACCGGACACTAACTCAACCATAATTCGATAAGCATATGGTAAAGCGGTATGCCCAGCATCACATTGAGCGGAAAGGTAATCCCCAGTGAGGCAAGCATCGCTAGGCCGATATTGGCCTGGGGAATGGCAGCGCGCATCGCAGCGGGAGCAGCAATATAGGAGGCGCTTGCGGCAAGTGCCGCCAGAATGACCACCGAACCGACCGGAAGCCCCAATGCCGTACCCATGAGAATGCCCAACATGGATAGCAGCAGCGGTGTGATTAGGGCGAAAGTTACCAAGCGCCAATGATGCCAGGGCATTGGCCGCAAGGTTTGTGCAGCGGTTAACCCCATTTCCAATAAGAACAGCGCCAACACCCCTTTGAACGCCCCAGTGAACAGCGCAGTGACTTCTTCCCCTTGAAAGGGCCCGTAGAGCGTTCCAATGACCACACCGCCTGCCAGCAAAATCACGCCTCGGTTGGTAAGCGTCTCATGCCAGAGCTTACGAGTACTCTCTTTCACCGCTGCGCCTTGATAGCGCCTAAATAGCGCGATAGCCACCATAATTGCAGGCAGCTCCATGGCCACTAAATAGAGTGTGACTTCACTGCCTACGGCCAACTGCCGCGCCTCCACATAGGCCAGTGCCACCGCAAACGTACCCGCACTGACCGAGCCATAGTGGGCGGCGATACTAGCGCTATCCGCCGGGGAAAGGCGTACCCAACGGCGCAGCACCGGCATTAGCAGCAGTGGCGTTAAAGCAGAGAGTAGCGCAACGCCTAATAGCTCGGGCACCAACCCCCAATGAATATTCCCGTGCAGCGCCATACCGCCCTTTAAGCCGATGGTCAGCATTAACAGTAGGCTTAACGTGTCGTAGGTGGCTTTGGGTACCTGCAGGTCTGACTTCACCGCCCCTGCTATAAGCCCCAGTAAGAAAAACATCACCACAATATCTGGCATCGCCGACGCTCCGCAGGGTTAAAAGAGGCTGCATTTTGCGGGGATTTACGGGTGACAACTAATAATAACTTGAAAGATAGCCATAGATAATCATCTATACTAGCTGGCGTAACGAAAGGGTACTTCAGGAGAGCCTAAAGCAATGAACATTCGCCACCTGACATTTAGATTGCTTCAGGTCTATGTCACCGTCGTGCGCTGTGGATCGATCAGCGAAGCCGCAAGACAGCTGCACCTCACCCAGCCAACGGTATCCCAACAGCTAAAGCGGCTAAGCGAGGCAGTTGGTAGCCCATTACTGGAGCACCATCTACAAGGGCTTACCATGACAGCCACCGGGCAGGCGCTTTATCAAGCGAGCCGGGATGTATTAGGCCGTTTTGATGACTTTGCAGATCAGCTCAGTGAGTTTCAGCAAGGCAGCAAGGGCCGCTTTAGCATTGCCCTGGTGAATACCGCCCAATATGTGTTGCCGCGCTTACTTGGGCCGTTTAGCCAGGCGTTTCCTGACGTGGACGTAACGGTACATATTGGCAACCGCCGCCAAGTGTTGGCACGCTTTGAGCGCCAAGAAGACGACCTTTATGTATTTAGCCATCCGCCTGCTCTTGCCCATGCCGTGGCAGCACGCTTTATGCGCAACCCGCTGGTGGCCATCGCTGCCGCTGGCCACCCTCTTACACAGCACTCATCGATTACCATGGAGCAGCTGCTCAATGAGCGCTTATTGCTCCGCGAACCGGGGTCAGCCACGCGCATGCTGTTAGAAAGCTGGCTACAAGAGCATGGGCTAACCATGAAAAAAACCCTGCAAATGGCCAGCAATGAAGCGATTCGCGTTGGCGTGGCGGCGCGTATGGGAGTCGCGGTGTTATCAGAGCATGTGCTGCCCAGCGAGCATCCCGAGATATCAATTCTTCCGGTAGAAGGCTTACCCATTGAAAGCCACTGGCAGATGATTGTCCGCAATGACCAGCGGCTCCCACAGTCTGCCCAGCGCTTTCTTCACTATGTCAACGCACATCTCGCCCAGTGGATCGAGCCACGCTTCATATGCAATGAACTGGATGCGCTGCTTCACAGAGAGCATGAGTATAGTCGCCGTAATTAGTAGGTAGGTAGCTAGTAGCGGGCAATAACAGCGATAGCTATTTCAACAAAATCTTATGTTTTTCATTAGCAAAATAATTAGTTTCTAAAAAAAGACGTAATACCTGCCTTATTAGCGGTTTTCATTCGTTTTTATTCCGTATTGCAATGCAATACGGATTGATAAACTAGCCGCGATTAACCCCCTCCCCTTCTAATCTTTATTAGGATAAAACCCATCATGTTGATGTTGCAGCAAGACCCCAGCCAGCCGCGAGTTTCTCGTCGCTGGCTTTTTCTGTTTGCAGCTTTACTACTCGGTATAAGCCCTGCGGCTTTTGCCGTCACCGGAGACATTGATTTAACCACGTCTGTTATCGGCTTCTTTGCAGTAGCAGTTTTCGTTTTGGCCTACGCGTTAGTCATGGCTGAAGAGAAAATCCACATGCGCAAGTCCAAGCCTGTGCTGGTGGCGGCCGGTATCATTTGGGGACTCATTGGCTGGGTGTACGTCCAAAATGGTATGTCGGAAACGTCAGAACACGCGTTCCGTGTAACCCTTTTGGAGTTCACCGAGCTAATGCTGTTCCTGCTAGTCGCAATGACCTATATCAACGCCATGGAAGAGCGCCGGGTATTCGATGCGCTGCGCTCATGGATGCTGCGTAAAGGCTTTAGCTACCGCCAGCTGTTCTGGCTAACGGGTGGCCTCGCCTTTGTGCTATCTCCCATTGCCGATAACCTAACCACGGCGCTACTCATGTGCGCTGTCATCACCAAAGTTGCTGAAGGTGATAAGCGCTTTATTAATCTCGCCTGTATTAACGTTGTGGTGGCCGTCAATGCCGGCGGGGCCTTTAGCCCATTCGGCGATATCACCACGCTGATGGTCTGGCAAGCGGGGCTTATTCAGTTTCAGGAATTTTTCATCCTGTTCCTGCCCTCTTTGGTTAACTTCCTGATTCCAGCCGTCATCATGAGCATCTTTATCAAGGATCAGAAACCCAGCAGCGTTTATGAGGATGTATGGCTAAAGCGCGGCGCACGGCGCATTATCGCGCTTTTCCTGCTGACGATTACCACCGCTGTGTTGTGCCATACGCTGCTGCATCTCCCGCCGGTACTCGGCATGATGACTGGGCTTGGCTATCTGCAGTTCTTTGGCTATTACTTGCGCCGCACGCTACCCCGCTCGCTGGAGCGCAAGCGTGAACGCTATAGCCGCCGCGGAGACAACAAAAAGCTTGAGCAGCTAGGCAGCGTAGTGCCGTTTGATGTGTTTAACCGCGTGGCGCGGGCCGAGTGGGACACACTGCTGTTCTTCTACGGGGTGGTGATGTGCGTGGGTGGCCTTGGCTTCATGGGCTACCTTGGGCTGCTTTCCGAAGCGCTTTACACAGGTTGGAACGCTACCTGGGCAAATATTGTGCTGGGGATCGTATCGGCGGTGGTGGATAACATACCGGTGATGTTTGCCGTACTCACCATGCAGCCAGAAATGTCCCACGGCCACTGGCTATTGATCACGTTAACCGCAGGCGTAGGCGGCAGCTTACTCTCTATTGGCTCAGCAGCAGGAGTGGCCGTTATGGGCCAAGCCCGCGGCGCTTACACCTTTATGGGCCACCTACGATGGGCACCGGTTATTTTTTTCGGTTACGTCGCCAGTATCATCGTGCATCTGTGGCTTAACGCCGACAGCTTTACTGTCTTTAATTAATAAATAACCACCATAAAACCTAATGCCCGCGTCAAGCGCCCACAAGCGCTACGCGGGCTTTTTAGTAAGCTTCAAATAAATACTCGATTGGCGTTGGCCTGCCCAGCAGGTACCCCTGGTAGCGGTAACACCCATGCCCCCGCAGCCATTCCAACTGCTCTTTCTTCTCGACCCCTTCAGCCACCACGGTTAACCCCAGGCTTGCTGCTAGCAGAATTGTCGTATCGACAATCGCAGCATCGGTTTTGTCGGTCAGCAGCTCACGAATAAACGACTGGTCGATTTTGAGTTCATCAAGTGGCAAGCGCTTTAAGTAACTCAACGACGAGTAGCCCGTGCCAAAGTCATCCAGCGCAAAGCGTATGCCCTGAGCACGCAGTTTAAGCATGGTGTTGCGCACCCTGGTCGGCTCCCGCATTAGCAGGCTCTCGGTTACTTCCAGTACCAAACGGTTTGGCGGCGCCTGAGTCTCAGCTAACAGCCCCTCTAAATCCCGCACAAACTCGGGCTGTTGAAATTGCACCGAGCTGACATTGACCGAAATCGACAACGATGAATAGGCGGGCTGGGCGGCCCACTTAGCCAGTTGCTCGCAGGCAGATTTAAGTACCCAGTAGCCAATCGGCACAATTAAGCCATTCTCTTCGGCCAAAGGGATAAAGGTAGCGGGAGATACCCAGCCGCGCTGCGGATGGTGCCAGCGAAGCAGCGCTTCTACCCCGACCGTCACGCTGCGGTGGTCCACCTGCACCTGATAGTGAAGCGCCAACTCGTTCCGCGCCAACGCTTGATGCAGATCACCTTCTAAACTGGCGCGTTCCAGTACGTTGGTTTGCATATCCCGATTAAAGAAACAGAGCTTATTGCCGCCCGCTGCTTTGGCCTGTTGAAGCGCTATATCCGCCTGCTGTAATACGCTATTCATACTGTGCTCTGTCCCTTTAAATAGCGTAATACCAATGCTTGCACTAACCGGCAGCGCCCGGTCATTGTGCAGTTGGGAAACAGCTTCAAGCAGTTGGCACGCGACGCGCTCAGCGCTCACCGCAGCCATCTCTGGTTGTTCGCCCAGCGCATTTAACAGCACGACAAACTCATCGCTACTTACCCGCGCGACGGTCGCTTCCTGGATGGCTTTATAAAGCGACTCCTGCAGTTGCACCGCAACGTTAATCAACAGCTGATCGCCGCTCTCATGACCCTGGATATCATTGATCAGCCGGAAGTTATCAAGGTCAATAATCAGCACTGCACTGAACGTCGACACGTCATCCTCTTGCTCAGTCACTAACGCTAATGAATCCATCAAGAGGCGCCGATTTGGCAACCCCGTCAAAGCATCATAAAAGGCCAAATGATGGGTGCGCGACTGCATCTCCAGGTATTCCGTGAGCTCGGTTGAAATACCGCATAAGCAAGGCGCCTCCCCTTTGCGCATCACAAGAGGCATTTTTATGGATAAGAAAGTACGCACTCGCTCTTCACCCTTGAGCAAGCTGTGCTCTTCCAGCGTCGTTTTTTTGCCCGACGCTAATACCTGACGGTCAACTTGATGCATTTCTGCGGCGCTTGCTGCATCAAAAAAAGCCTCGTCGCACTGGCCAATAATTTTCTCAGCAGGCAAGCCAAACAGCTCGCTAATTTGCCGGTTAACGAAGCGGTACTTCAAGGAGGGTGACTTGATATAAATATGCGCATCGACGCTATCCAGAATAGTCGCCAATAGCGCTTCATGGGTAACGAGCTGCTCACGGTTAGCCACTACCCGACGCTTTAGCAGCACATTGCAGCCTAAAGCCAACACCAGGAAAAGCGTAAGCAGGCCAACCCCCCACCACAGCCAGGTTGGTACCAAAGGGGAAGGCGGAGTGGAAACGCGCCAAGCACGTAATGTATCAAAATAGACAGAATTACTATCCTGCTTCCAGTCTCTCAGCACTGAATCTATGCGATCCAATACGTCACTGGAGAGCTGATGAGAGGCGGCGTAAAATAGCCGTGTCGGTTGGAAAATAACCGGCGTTTCCCGCAGGCCATACTCTTGAGCGCGCCAGTCACCATACAGATGATTGGACGCCACAAGATCAGCCTCGCCGCCAGCAACGGCCTCGAAGCCTTTTGAAAGATCGTTAACCAACACCCACGTTACCGGCACATTAAAGCGCTCGGTAACGGCGGCTAAATAACGTTGTTGTATAGCATCTTCAACTACCGCCACGCGCATTTGGGCCAGATCCAGGATCGCCTCAACGTTCATATCTTCACGCTGGTAGAGCTGTGACCAGCTATGCAGCACCGGTTCGTTATGGAAAGCAAAGCGCTGGGCGCGCTCTTCACTCCAAGCGACATCAGGCAGCAGGTCAATCTCGCCCCGCTCTAGCAGTGTTAGGCAGTATGAAAATTCACAGCTAAGGCTCTCTAAATGCCACTGCTCCTCTTCAGCAATCGCTTCTAGCAGCTCACCCAGTACACCGCGCAGCTGACCTTGGTTATCAGCAAATAACTTCGGCGGATTGTGGTAGACCCCAACAAGGAGAGCTTCACTCGCCAAGGTTGAAGGGGCCCATAGCCACATGCCTACCAGCATAACGCCGGTGAACCAGCGGAAGGGCGAAAAGCGGACGCCGAGTGGTTTTCGCGCGAGCGAGATCATCGGTCCTACTCACCGGGCATGGTGAGCGGGCCTGCCCGCACGACTACTCGCTGCCAAGCAGCATCATTTTCGATACGCGCTACAAACGCGGCAATGTGCGGGTATTTTTCCAGTGACTGGGTAGCCGCCACGGCTTGAAGCGGAAAACTCATTTGTACGTCAGCCCCACTTGGCCAACTTCCGGCGAAGCTTCCCTTTGAACCCAGGTGCTTATTGATAACGTCTAAATGCAGTTTCATTTGTGGCTGAATAAAACGCTGGCGCACGGTCGAACTAATTCCTTTAGCCAGGGGCTTAATGAACCATGGCGACTGTTTGGGGATTTGATTAAACACCAGGCCCATCACCAACAGGGGCATCAATGAGCCTTCGGCATAGTGTAACCAGTAGCGATAATCTACCCAGTCGTTAATCTCAGCCTCCGCTGGCTGCAGGCGCCCTTCACCATAACGACTGACAAGGTAATCAATAATAGCGCCAGACTCAGCGACGGTTAATTCGCCATCGGTAATAACGGGAGACTTACCTAGCGGGTGGATTTTTTTCAGCGCATCTGGCGCCAGTTGCGTTTTACTATCACGCTGATAAATCTGAATTTCGTACTCAACACCTAGTAATTCAAGGAGCCATAAGATTCGGTGGGAACGGGACTTTTCCAGGTGATGAACGTGAATCATAAACACTCCATGGGGCGACTGGTCACGCTGGCAAAGAGCCAGCGCCAGCTATCCTTTTACTGCAAGCTTATACAGCGTAGCACTCTCGCAGCGTTGAACCCCATGGAAGTAGTAAGCAAAGCTTACTTTTTTAACCAAAAGTAATTAATTGCACGATGTTAGTGCAAATAGAGCACTACTATTGGCTACTTACCCTACCTACTAGCCTATACTTTTTGCCCATGCCGCCACTTCGCTAAAAGGTCAACCAACGACCACTTACCCTGCAACCAGGGGGCTAATAAACGCATCGAAAGCGGTATAAAAACAAACACCATAACCGGGGTAAGCATTAGCGTGCTGACAACTACCCGGGGAACTAACGCCCAATCCGCGATGGCGCCCCCAAGTAGCCACTGAAACATTAGGGAAACAGGGAAAAACGCTAACCAAACGGCCACTGCTTGTTTCCAGCGCGGTGGCGTAACCCCTGGGTTAACCTGAAACCAAGCATCAAGACCCGTCGCGCGATGCTCATGAGGGGCCTCATACAGGTCTTTTCCACGGGCAAGCCAGGCGTGGCGTGAAGCGGAGTGCTCCCAGGCGTTTAGCGTGTCGCTGCTGCTAAAGCGAAAAATAATTTGATACTCGTCGTCATCTTTTGGCGGTGCCAATACGCCTGACCCCAGGTATCCCGGAAAGTCAGCCGCTAGTTCACGACCTTCATTTAACCAACGGTTAAAATCTTGATAGCGGCCATTCGCCACGCGGCGGGCCACCATTAAGGTGACAGGTGAGGCAGACATGGTATATCTCCTAAAGACGCTACAGCCGTTGCCGGGTAAGCAGGCTGTTTACTAGTGGGCGGGTAAGCCCGTTACTTGCACTGCAAGTATACATGCAATGTTGATGCCATGTGAGCACTGATCAAGCGCTCAACGCCTTGAGAGCGGCTGGATGCTAACAAAGCGGCCCTGATCAGAAAACTCAAGCCGAAAAATACCCTGAACCCCCTCTCTGGTCACAACGCGGCGCAGCGCTTCGGCAGGAAAAACCACCCAGCGGCCATCCACGCTACGGGTACGCACATTGGCGTAGCGACCTTCATAGTGCGCTAGGCATTCACTCTCGGAGAGATGGATAACCACATCAATGGCAGGCATAAACACTCTTAAAAAAGTAGCACTTAATATTGAGAAGATAATAATAGAGCGGTACTAAAGAGGACAGCACTTACGAGACAGTACTTAAGAGAAGTACTTAAGAGACAGCACTTACGCCCGCTGGCGACTCCCAAAGCAGGCGAATGCCAAGGAAAACAGAACGCCATATTTGCGTACCAGGGCTGGCTCGCTGATACTCAATACTATCTGTAACCACTTATACGCCGGTAACTGCTTATGGAACTCTCTTTAATGAGTGCGTTTATTGCTTCGCCCATAGCGGTCAGCACCTCAGCGTCGCCCGCTATCGCCGAAGAAGCACAGCGCCGCGCTCAAACCGACGATGCTACGCAGGTGAGCGAAGATGATGATCAGCACGCTAGTGAAGTAACAGGCCCTACCCGGGCGGACGGCACCCCGCTAGCGCCTGAGGAAATCCAGTATTTAGAGCAGCTAAAGCAGACTGACCGGGCGGTGCGCCAGCATGAAATGGCCCACCAGATAGCGGGCGGCCCCTATACCGGCGGCGCCTCCTACGAGTATGAGGTAGGCCCTGATGGCAAGCGCTACGCGGTTGCCGGCGAAGTACCCATTGACTACGGCCCGGTTCCTGGCGACCCACAAGCGACGGTGGAAAAAATGCAAACGGTGATCGCCGCGGCCTTAGCGCCTGCCGACCCCTCACCTAAAGATTATCAGGTCGCTGCCCAAGCGCGACAATACCTGCTGGAAGCTAAGCTGGAAGCGGCCTTAGAGCAGAGTCAAATGAATCAGGCACGTAACGCTGGAGCGGCCACCAGCCCACCGGAGCAAGCCGCCTGAATCGAGCCGCCCAGGTTAAATCCCTTATAAACCTGGCGGCGTTGAAGCGTTGCCATATCCTTATTGCCGCGTTGCTAAAGAGTGCCAATCACTGCGCTGCGGCCACCCCTCCAGCCAAGCTGGCATTTCACACGGGGGCATAGGGCGAGCAATGCCATAGCCCTGGGCCAGCTCACAGCCCAATGCCATTAACGCTTTCGCATGGGCCAGGGTTTCAACACCTTCGGCTAACATAGGCCGCTTAAAGCGGTTGGCCATGTAGATCACGCTTTCCACGATCGCCATATCGTCTTGGTCGCTCAGCATATCGCGCACAAAGCTCTGATCGATTTTGATCAGATTAACGGGCAACTGGCGCAAGTGCGTTAACGACGAGAAACCGGTACCAAAATCATCGATAGCAAACCCTACTCCTAAGGCTTGGCAACGTGCCATATTTTTTAGCGCTGCCTGAATATCGTGCATGGCAGCGCTCTCAAGCACTTCGAGCTTAAGCATGACAGGCGCAACCGTTGGGTAACTTGCTAGCAGTTCGGCAAGCCGCTCACTGAACCCTTTCCCCAACAGGTGGGCAGGGCTGATGTTCACGTTGATAGGCAGCGCAATACCGGCTTTTTGCCATTCGGTCAGCTGTTGTAGCGCCTGCTCAATCACCCACTCCCCAAGGTCGACCTCTAGCGGCGTGGCATCAATAATGGGCAAAAACTGGGCCGGCGAGAGCAGCCCCTCATCAGGGTGCTGCCATCGAATCAACGCTTCCACGCCCACCACTCGCCCACTGGCCATATCCACCTGGGGCTGATAAAAAAGCCGCAACTCGTTGTGGCTTAGGGCATCCATAAAGCGCTGACGCTGCTCATGACGCACTTGCAACAGACGATCTTGGGTGGGGTCGAAAAAGTGGTAGGTATCCCGGCCCCGCTGCTTTGCTCGGTACATGGCTTGGTGAGCATGGCGCAGCAGAACATCGCCCTGGGCATGGTCATTCGGGTAGCGCGTAATGCCCAAACTTGCGGTGAGATAGATGCTTTGTCCATCAATCACCAGCGGTTTTCGGATAGTGGCCAGCAGCTTTTCAAAAAAGTGCTCATCATCGCTGTGGTGCAGTAGCAGCACAAACTCATCGCCTCCCACCCGCGCCAACACGTCATCGCCAAACAGCAGGTGGCTAATACGCTGTGCAAAGGTGGAAAGTAAACTATCCCCGACATGGGAGCCTAGCTGCTCGTTAACCGTCTGAAAATGGTCGATATCCAGCGAACATATTGCCAGCGGTAGTTGTTTGGCTTCCGCATGCTGGATCGACTCCTGAATCAACTGGGTGAGTAGCTGAAGGTTAGGCAACCCGGTCAGCGCATCAAAAAAGACCTCACGTTTCAGGTGACGCGCGTGGGCAGGGATGGCGGAAAGGTCAGCAAGGACAACGACATGGTGATCGACCTGCCCCTGCGCGTTACGCACGCGATTTATCGACATCATGCCAGGGTAAAACTGACCATCGTGGCTGCGGTAACTCACTTGGCATTTACTGCGATCCCGAAGCTGCTGCTCATCACGCATGAAGCGCGTGGTCCGGCTGTCGTCGAGGGATAAAATGCTAAACGCCTCTAAGGATTGACCGTAGACCTCTTCAAGACTTAAGCCGGTGAGTTCACAAAACGCAGGATTAACGTCCGCCACACAGCCGTTGGCATCGGTAATAATGATGGCTTCGTTGGCAAAAATAAACGCTGACTCAGCGCGAAGAAGCGGTGCACCGGGAGTGGTCTTCGACATTAGGATCGTTGACCCAGTAGTTATCGGCCTAGTGGTTATCGAACTTGCGGTAGCGCTATCCAGTCCAGGAGCATCATGAGTAGTTTGCAGAGGCAATGCCAGCTCCTTAAGCAGACTCAGAGACTGACACGTGCACCAGTGTTCTCCTCATCTAACTCAGCATAGGTTTGATTACATTTAGCCATACTACCACCACACATAAACACTATGTTTTACATGAAACAGCGATTAGTCAACGCGACAAGGGTCAAGAAACATGCAAAAACCACCCCTACGCCGATGATACTAGCCTAAGGCGCAGCCCCTGCCGCACCTAAAAAAGTTGTTCACAGTAGTCGATATCCAGGGGCTCGCACGCTGACCACCGCACCTTTTGTTACTAATGGCGCCACCTGAACATTGAGATAAAGTTCCACACCCCGCCTTATTCTTTCGTCTAAAAAAACCATTTCATAGTTGTTTTCAGCGCTTACGATCGATAATTTCTTACGCCAAGTACGATATTGCTTACATCTTTATGATGAGATATGTACTTACATGCAATGATAAAAATCTCCAATAACGAACGCCTAAAATCAGGGCGTCAGTAGTAACAAGGAATCACTACGTGACCATTAAAAAAACAACTGCAATTCTTAGTGTATCTGCCTTAGCTATCGCGATTTCAAGTGCCTCCCAGGCTGTGGAATTACAAGCAGGAGACACGACGCTAAACCTCTATGGGTATGCCAAGCTCGACATGATTTACGATGTTGATGCGAAACTCAGCAATGCCGTTGGCCGTCAAAATATTCGTCTTGATGGTGTAGACGGCTCTGATGGCCACTTTGACGCCCACGCTTTCCAAAGCCGCCTAGGTTTTATTACCTCCACACCCGTAGGTGGAAGCACGCTACGCACTATGCTGGAAGGTGACTTCTACGGCCCAAACAACAACTTCCGTCTTCGTCATGCTTATGGGGAGTGGGATGGCCTCCTGGCGGGTCAAACGTCTACCAACTTTGGTGGCTTTTTGGGCATGACCCCAACGGTTGACTTTAATGGCCAGCCCGGCCAAGCCAACGTGGGTCGTCAGGCACAGCTTCGCTACACTGTCGATGGTTTCTCCGTGGCGCTTGAAGACTCCGGCAGCTTAGGGGGCAACCTTGGTGGGCAACTTCCTGACAGTGACGATGAGCTTAAAAATAGCCTTCCCGACCTAACACTTCGTTACCAGGGCGGTGTTGGCGACGTTAATTATGCAGCCTCTGCGCTTCTACGCCGTATCGAATATTACAGCGCACTTAATGATAGTGATGAAGGCACAACAGGCTGGGGGATCAATTTAGAAGCCAGTACTGCGGTTACCGATGGCGTAATGCTGCGTGGCTCTATTACCCACGGTGATGGCGTGGGCGGCTACCAATATATTTCTCCTGGCCCCGCTGGTTACGTAGATAGCAATGGCAACGTACAAAGCATCACAGGTACTGGCGGCACCGCAGGTATCAGCGTTGCGGCGGGGCCTGGCAACGTAAACTTCGCGTATGGTATCGCCACGGTAGATTTAGATGATGCCGTTGCCGACGGCGCACTTAGCGCTGCATCAAATGATACTTACGAAGGGTATTTCCTCAACTATATTTGGTCACCAGTGCGCAACGTCACCTATGGCGTAGAGGTTGGCTACCATACCCGTGAAGTACAAGATGGTCGCGACGGCGATGCCGTGCGCCTGCAAGGGATGGTGCAATACAACTTCTAACATCCTTTGGGCGATGCGACAGCATTACCTAAACGTAGGCATCCAGCACTCGTAATACTTACTCGATCTTATTGCCCCGATACACTCGGGGCTTTTTCATATCACACGCGAACACCTGTGCTTTGACGCTCGCCTAAACCGTTAAGGCGCAGCCCCTGCCGCACCTAAAAAGCGCTGCTCCCAATAATCAATATCCAAGGGCACGCTGACCACTGACCGACCGCTGCCAGGGGCGTGAATCATCTGCCGGTTACCGCGATAAATCCCGACATGCGTGGCTTTTGCGCCACTGCCAAAAAACAGCAGATCCCCAGGACGAGGGGTATCAACAGCAGGTAGTGCTCGGAATTGATCATGGGCGGTACGGGGCACACGAATACCCGCTGCGCGGTAGGTCATTTCAACTAAGCCCGAGCAGTCCAGACCCTCTGGAGAGCTGCCGCCAAAACGGTACGGCGTACCAATGGCTTTTTGGGCATGGGAAAGAATCAGCGCGCGCTCCATGGAGATCCCCGCTTGAGCACTAGGTGCAGATGGCGGGGCAACCTCTTTGCTGGCACACCCGGCTATTAGCAACAGGGCAAACAGCGTGAGCAAGCGCTGCAAAGGCATCAACGGCCACACGCGAATCGGCGGCACAGAGCACATAGAAAGCACACAGGGAAACGGCATAAAACGCTCCAGCGCGGCATGTTAGCAATCGTTTTATCATGGCCTAAGCGCTGATGACTCGCTACTGTTTCATGGCGCGGTTTATTTAACGCCCAATCCACTCAACAAAGGTCGTTTCTCCCAGTGCATGACGCTCATGGCGCAGTCGGCTCATCGCGGCATAGGGCAAATCCATCACTAAGCCATTGCAAAGCGGCTGTTCCAGCACTTGACGCAGCAACGCGTTACATACGAACAGGTGGGCTACCACCAGTACATGCTTGCCTGGTGGGTTTACCAACAGTCGCCGCCAAACGTCACTAACCCGAGCATCCAATGCGTCCAGTGTTTCCCCTTCGGGTGGAGCCGCTTGGGAGGGGTTGTGCCAAAATGCGCTCATCTGCTCGCTACCCTCTTCGGCAAACACCTGGGCATGGGTTTTGCCCTCCCAGCGCCCCAGGTGAAGCTCAGCCAGATCATCCTCAACCTGAACCGGCAGGTCGAACTCTTCACCTAGCCACCGCGCAAATTCACGACAGCGCAGCAGCGGTGAGCTGATCACTGCATCGTACGGCAGCTGCCCATCCACACGATGACGCATCACGGCATCACTCACTTGCTGCCAACCGGCTTCGCTGAGCGGATGGTCGGTACTACCACGCAACATGCGCCCGCCTACTGGCTCGCCATGGCGCATAATATCGATGGTCGTGATGTTGGCATTTGGAAAGCGCATGATCGCTCCTTACCCTGGCTGTATGGCTAGATAATGGCGTGGCGCACGCGAGCAGAGACCCACTCTGAGACCAATACCGTGGCAAAAATCATCACAAAGATAACGCTAACCTGGTTCCAGGCGAGGCTGTTAATCGAAGCGTTAAGCTGCAAGCCGATACCGCCAGCGCCAACCAGGCCTAGCACTGTAGACTCACGGATATTGATGTCCCAGCGATACACGCTGATACCCGCGAAAGCAGGCATAACCTGGGGCAGCACGCCGTAATTCATCACCTGCAGACGGCTGGCGCCGGTGGCGCTAATCGCTTCAACGGGGGTGGGGTGAATCTCTTCAATGGCTTCATACAGCAGCTTGCCCACAAAACCAATCGAGCGCAGCGCAATAGCGATAATGCCCGCCAATACCCCAGGGCCAAGAATCGTGACCAGCAGCATGGCCCAAATCAGCGAGTTAATAGAGCGCGATGAGACAATAATGGTGAGCGCTAGGCTGCGCACCAGCGGGTGCGGCGTGGTATTGCGTGCGGCTAAAAATGCCACGGGAAACGCCATGGCAATGCCGAGCACGGTGCCTAACGTGGCGATGTTCAGCGTATCCCACATGGGCTTCCATAGCACGCTGGCGTACTCCCAACGCGGCGGCATCATGCGGCTGATCAAGTCGCTGCCTTGGCGGCCCGCATCTTCGACAAACACCCACATGGTGTTATCAGAAATCACTTTCCAGCACAGCAGAAATAGACTGATGCCGACAAGCCAGGCGGCGTACTGAAGCCACTGGGCGCGGGTAGTGCGCCGCTGCCACAGCGGCGCCCCCTGGGGAGTGGTTGAAACTGGCATAACGTTTCCTCTTAAAGACAAGCGGCGTGGGGTTACTGCGTCCAGCGGCGAACGTAGCTGGAGGCGTACTCGCTCATCAGTACAATCGCGATGATAATTAACAAGATGGCGGCGGAGGTACCGTACTCGTAACGGCTGAGTGAGGTATTGAGGGTAGCGCCGATTCCGCCCGCCCCGACAATGCCAATCACCGATGACTCACGAAAGTTGATATCCAGCCGGTACATAGACAGGCCAATTAAGCGCGGCATCACCTGGGGTTGAATGGCGTGGTTCATGGTTTGCCACCAGCTCGCCCCGGTGGCGCGCACGGCTTCTACCTGCCGCCAGTCGAGGTCTTCAATATCTTCTGCCAGCAGCTTGGCCATAAAGCCAATGGTGGCAAACGCCAAGGTCAGCATCCCGGCAAACGGCCCAAAGCCGAACATCACCACAAACAGAATCGCGATGATAATTTCCTGGAAGGTGCGCGAGACGGCAATAATGGCGCGGCATACTGCGTAGATGGGCAATGGCGAGATATTGCGCGCCGCCCCCAACCCCACGGGAATCGCCAACAACACGCCAATCACCGTAGAGGTTAACGTCATGGTTAGGCTTTCCAGCAGACCCGCCATAATGTCGTTTTGGCGACTAACAAAGTCGGGCTGCAAAAATGCCCCGAGAAAATTCAGTGCGCGCCCAGAACCTTCCGCCACACGCGCCCAGTTTACTTCGACAGACGCTAGTGCAAGTACCAGGTACACGACGCCACCCAGCACTAACCCCCAGCGCATACGTGGATTATCAATCAGCGGTAGCCGCCGCCAGTGGCCTTGGCGTGCCGCCTGTTGACGCGCCAGCGTATCAACACCGCTCATAGCGCGCCTCCGCTGGCGACACTGGCCAACGGCCGCTGCGTGTGGGCAGCATAGGATTGGCGAGTGTACGTATCGCCCACCGCTTGGACATCATCACTCTCAGCAGACTCGGGCGAGGTATCCCAGTCCTCTTCACCGTATATCGTGGTAAGAATCTCGCTGGTTAGCTCGCTGGGCTTGCCGTCAAAAACGATCTCACCTGCCCGCAACCCCACAATACGGTCGGCAAACTGCTTCGCCAGCGCCACATCATGAATGTTGATAATCGCAGCCAGCTCACGCTCGGCGCACAGCTCACGAATCAGTCGCATGATTTGCCGAGAGGTTTTCGGGTCAAGGCTCGCGGTGGGCTCATCGACCAGCAGTAGCTTGGGGCTTTGTAACAGCGCACGGGCTATTCCAACCCGCTGGCGCTGGCCGCCAGAGAGCGCATCGGCGCGCTTGTCGATGGCATGGGGAAGGCCAACCCGTTCAAGTAGCCGAAACGCCTCGGTCACGGCTTCCTGAGGGTAACGGCGCAAAAAGCTACGCCAGAATCCAACATAGCCTAGCTGACCGGAGAGCACGTTCTCCATCACGGTTAAGCGATCCACCAAGGCGTATTCCTGGAAGATCATCCCCATGGAGCGACGCGCGTGGCGCAGACGATTGCCTGATAGCTTCGTCAGCTCGATATCTTCCAACCGAATGCTGCCTTGGGTGGGCTCCACCAAGCGATTAACACAGCGAATCAGGGTGCTTTTACCCGCCCCAGACGGCCCAATCAGCGCCATGACCTGACCTTTGGGAAGCGCCAGTTCGATATCAGTAAGCGCACGATCCCCAGTTGGGTAACGTTTGCCAACGCCGGTAAGTGTCAACATGGGTTTACCTCATCTTCATAACGGTTCGGCCAGAAGGTTGCCCTTCTGGCCGATGGGGTTGCACAGCTGCCAAAGGGTTAATCGCAGTCGTAAGTCACACCGTTGGCTTCAGCAATGGTGCGAATCACAGACCAATGCTCTTCATAGGTGATCGGGATAAACTGCGCTTCACCGGAATTGGCAAACTCAGCCTCAAGGGCGGTGCCTTCCCAGTCGTAGCTGAAGAATGCGTCTTGAATTTGCTGGGCAAGCTCAGGCTTTAGATTGTGGGCAACGCCATAAGCCGTGGTGGGGAACGTTTCGGAGGTATAGATAATCTCGTAATCGCCTTCGCTTACCACACCGCGAGAGATCATCCGAGTAGCCACCGAGTTAGCAATGGCGGCAGCATCGTAATCTTTATTCACCACACCTAGCACAGAGTTATCGTGAGAGCCGGAGAACGCGGTCTTGTAATCGCTATCGGCTTCTAACCCATACTCAGAGCGCAGCAGCGCAGAGGGCGCACGGAAACCAGAGTTAGAGGTTTCTGAGGTAAACGCCAGCTGGCGACCCTCAAGGTCCTCAACGGACTCAATACCGCTACCGGGATAGGTAATAATCTCCATCTCATAGCCGTAGCTGCCATCTTCACTCGCCATAATGGCAAAGGGACGGAAGCCACCACAGTTAACAGCCACCGGCACACCGCCGGTGTTGAAGCCCGCCACATGCAGGCGGCCTGCACGCAGCGCTTCCTGCTGGGCAGCGTTTGACTGCACGGGGAAGAACTGCACACGCTTACCGGTTGCTTCGCTTAGATGATCCAGAAAGCCAGACCATACATCCGCATAAACAGCAGGATCTTCAACCGGCGTGTAGGCAAAGACCAAGGTGTTCGGGTCGACCCACTGAGACTCGTCAGTCGGTGCATCGGCGACCATATCGCCATCGTTGTCTACGTAGCGCGAAGAGAGATCGGCGGAGGCGTTAACCGCTGCCAGCGCAAACGCGCCAGCAACAGCAGCGCTAATCAATGTGCGGGAAAGCGAGTTAGAAAGCGTGGGAGAGTGCATACATCACCTAAATGGCTGTTCAAAGATGACGCTATCCTGCCAAGCCTGCATGACAGCAGCGGGTCACTCCCGTGACAACCTAGTGACGTCTCAATGACAGCCAAGTGACACCCCTCGGCTAAGGCAGCACGCGTAAGTTCCGTCGATCTATAAAGAGACTGTTACCCACTATTTTTTTCGCCTGATGTTTTAGCTCGGAAAGTTGAGCGGCAATGTCCAGTACCTTGCAGGTGCTGGGGTCGGTAATGGGTTTAACCGCAATCGACACGCTAACAAAGGGAAAGAACGCCGTAGCACCTTGGCGGCTTTCAATAGTGATACCACCCTGCTGCCGATCCCCCTCTTCATAAAATCCCGGTGCCATGACTTCAAAGGAGCGCAGAATTTGCTGGCAAACACCCTCCCAGTGCTCAAGGGGCAGCAGCATCATAAAATCGTCACCGCCAATATGGCCGATAAACCCACCGGCACTCTCCACCTGGCCCTGCAGCAAGCGCGACAGCGAAATAATCACGTGGTCACCGCGGGCGTAGCCATAAGCATCGTTAAACGCTTTGAAATTATCTAAATCCACGTAGGCGGCTGCGAACCCTTCGCTCTTATCCAGATACGCGACCAAGGTTTCGTTGATAAGAATATTGCCCGGCAACCCCGTCAGCGGGTTTGCATGGCGGGCCTGACGCACTTGGATGGCGGTTATCTCGCGTAGTAGATCAACAATATTACCCATGCCAAGATAGTGGCCGTTGTTATCCACGATCACAAAGTCTTCAAGCTCAATATCTTGACTGTCGGTAAGCTGTTGGCTCAGCGCTTCCAGTGACAGCTCTGCAGGGGCCACTAACATTTTTGCGTCGCCCACATCCAGCACGCAGCGCTTAGCATACAAAGCGTGACAGTAGGGATTGGTAAACAGCGTTAAGAACGCATTGCGACGCACAACAGCGACGGGAACACCCTCTTTAACCACGGCGACACAGCGTAGGTTGGGGTGCTCGCGAAAACGCTCGGCAAGCTCCGGCACCACACAGCTGGGCGCGACGGGGTTAACCGTGCGCAAAATGGAGTGTGCGGTACGACCCGCCGTACTTTTTAACTGGGTGGCCGCAGGTAGCAGCATATGTAGCTGCATCGGCGGATCTGGGCTAGGCCGGGCAAAATAAAACCCTTGTAGCAGTGCCAAACCGCGATCCAATTCCCACAAGCAGAGGTGTTCGGCGGCGGTTTCGATTCCCTCAGCAATTAACTGGCAATCCAAGCTGCGCGCCACATCTAGAATCGAACGAAGGAACTCACGCTTGGCAGGCTCTTGGTCAATGCCGGAGATAAAGTGGCGGTCTAGTTTAACGAAATCAGGCCGCAACTCCGACCAATGGCGCAGGCTAGAGTGACCTGCACCCAAATCGTCTAATGCCACCTGAAACCCCATATCACGGTAGCGGGCGACGGCTTGGCGCATTAGGTCGTAATCGTGAATGGGCACGTGTTCGGTGAGTTCAATCACCACCCGCTCGGCGGGAAGCCCCACCTCCTGGATAAAGCCAAGTGTTAACCCTTCACGAAAGTCACGCTCGACAATCGTCAGCGGCATCACGTTGAGAAACAGCAACCCGGGCAATTCAAGTTCGGCAAAACGATGAATCGCTAAGCGTCGACAGAGTATATCCAGTTCAACGAGCAACCCGGCTTGGGTGGCAACATCAAACAGGCGTAAGGGCGAATGCAGCGGCGACGTTTTGGGGCCACGGATGAGCGCCTCATAGCCATAAATTGCCTGTTGATTGGCATCTACGATTGGCTGAAAAAGCACCTGCAGCGCTTCTGCCGCGATAATGTTATTCAGCCACTGCGCTTCTTGTGCGGTCATATATTTGCTGCCCCATTTAAAGGCTGTTATCCCTATAGTTTTTTAATAAGCCACAGAAAAATACCGGTAAGTCACTAGAGAAATACCGGGAGGCTACTTGGGCAGCAAGGTTGCGATATCTGCATGACACCAGTGTGACAACCAAGCGCTATTGATCGCGATTCATGGCACCACACTGCGAACACTTAGCGGGCCCCCATTGGGCCCGCTACTCTTTTTATACTGCCTTTAGTTAACGGTAATCCTGGCAATTTCCTCGTGCCATGATGGCTTCAGCGATGCGCTCTATTCCCTGGCGGTAGGCGGCTTGGCGATAGGTGACTTTCTCTTTCTCTGCCCGTGCCAATACGCTTTCTGCCTGCACTCCCAGCAGGCTATCTAGCCGCTGATTGACGTCTTCTTCTAGCCATTTTTCGCCAGCGCGGTTCTGCAGCCACTCAAAATAGCTAACAATGACGCCGCCAGTATTAGCCAAGACATCAGGTAGCACCGGTATTTCGCGCTTGGCTAATGCATTATCGGCATCGCTGGTTAACGGCCCGTTAGCAATTTCAAGAATCGCCCCCGCCTGCACATCGTCAACATTATCGCAGTGAATTTGGTTCTCTAGTGCCGCTAACGCCAACACATCCACCTCAAGCGACAACAGTTTATCGCCTGCCAGTGATTTGCCCTGCTTACTCTTGGATAACGAACCGTGCTTGTCTTTGTCCTGCTTCGCAGCGTCAACATCAAGCCCGTCCGCGCTGTAAATAGCGCCGCTTGAGTCCGATACCGCCACAATTTTATAACCCCGCTCACTGGCTAGTCGGGCAAAATGATAAGCAGCATTGCCAAATCCCTGCACGGCAACGGTGGTCTCTTCTGGCTTGCGCTCTTCGCGCTCGGCCCACAAATCCAGCACTTTTAACGCGCCGCGCCCGGTGGCCGCTACCCGACCCGGGGAGCCCCCTAGAGACAGCGGCTTACCGGTAATAGCGGCAGGCGCTTGGGCACGCACAATATGTTCATACTCATCAATCATCCAGCCCATTACCGTAGCATCGGTATTCACATCCGGGGCGGGAATATCTCGGTCTGGCCCCATAATATCGGCAATGGCACGAATATAGCCCCGTGCCAACCGCTCTCGCTCAAGGGAGGAGAGGGCCTTGGCATCTACCTGTACGCCACCTTTCCCGCCGCCATAAGGTAAGCTAACCACCGCGCACTTCACCGCCATCCAGAAACTTAACGTGGTGACTTCGTGCTGATTAACGTCCGTATGGAAACGCACGCCACCTTTGGCTGGCCCTAAGCTGGTATCGTACTGAACCCGCCAAGCGGGGAAGGCCTTCAGGCTCCCGTCATCCATGCGGATTGGCACACTTACCTGCAACGATAGGCTCGGCTGCATCAACCGTGCCTGGGCATCCGGGTGAATATCCAACGCTTCAAATACCGCCTCCAGCCGCGAGCGGGCATCTTCAAACAGCGCCGCGCCTGTTTCAGGGGTCAGGGCTTGCAGCGTCTTCTTTTCAGCTTGCGGTTTACGTGTTTTGGATGCTTGCTGCTTTGTTTTATGTTTTTTCGCTTTCGCATTGGCCATGTAGCACTCTCCTTCTGCTTGATAGGCGTCAGCGCCTGCTCATAAGGGACCTAGCACTGTGTAAGCGTAGCAGCTTGGTAAATGCACACGCTTTTTAACTTGCGAAATCCCAGCTTTTTCTCACACTTAGGCTATTCGCACGGATGCCCAGGGAGAACATAGTGAGCCCAATAACACGTAGCGCCCTAGCTTGGGGAAGCCTGTACAGTTTACTTGCCCTGCTGCCGATAGGCTGGCTGTTGCTCTCACCACCAACACCTCGCAGTTGGCTTGGTGAAGCGGCGGTTTTGCTTGGCGCGCTAGCCCTAAGCATCATGGCACTGCAGGCGTTAATATCGGGCCGACACGCTTGGTTTGCCCATGAGATCGGTTTTGATAACGTACTCCAGTTTCATCGCCAGATCGGTATTGGGGCGCTTTTCCTGGTTATTGCCCACCCCGTTGCACTTTTTATTGCCCACCCTTCGCTGATTCACTTTCTTGACCCACGAGAAGAAACCCTGCGCGCCCTAACCCTGATGGCGCTACTAGGTGCCAGCATTGTGCTGATTATTAGTTCGCTTTGGCGAAAACGTTTTGGGCTACCGTATGAGTGGTGGCGCCTACTCCATGGCGGCTTAGCGCTGTTTATCGTTTTTGGGGGGCTTGGCCACGCCATAATGGCCCAGCGCTACACTGAGGGCTTGGTTACCTCGACGGGTCTGGCGCTGCTTATTCTGACTCCTGCGTGCTTGATACTCGAAACCCGCTTATTAAGGCCATGGCGTATGCGCCGTCGCCCCTGGCGCGTGGTGGACACAAAGCTTGAGCGCGGCGATACCACCACCCTGACGCTTGAACCCGCAGGCCCTCACCGCTTCACTTTCCAACCGGGGCAATTCTTCTGGATTACCCTGGGCGATACCCCATGGTCGCTTCAGCAACACCCTTTTTCGCTCTCATCAAGCGCTGCCAGCAGTGGTCGTATAACCTTCAGCGCTAAACGCCTGGGCGACTTTACCCGACAACTACCCAAGGTAACCGCCAATACACCTGCGTTTATTGAGGGTCCGTTTGGCGCTTTCATCCCTCGCCCCAACAATTCCTCGGGGCTGGTGATGATTGCAGGGGGGATTGGCATTACCCCGTTTATGAGCATGCTCTACACCTTTCGCGACCAGCAAGACCGCCAACCGATTTGGCTGATTTATGCCAACCCCACCTGGCAAGAAGCCACCTTCCGTGACAACCTGGACGAATTAGCTCAACAACTTAACTTAACGCTGATTCACGTTATTTCAGACCCCCAGGAGGGCTGGGAAGGGGAAGAGGGCTACGTTGACCAAGATCTTCTGGCCCGCTGTTTACCCCAGGATGATGGGAAGCGTGACTACTTTATTTGCGGCCCGGACCCGATGATGGATAGCGCTGAAAAGGGCTTAATTGCCCAGGGTATCGCCCCCACCAATATTTTCTCCGACCGTTTTGACATCGTTTAGGGAGTTTTTATGCTGCATAACTACGCAAGATACGCAGGAGGGCTAGTGCTGGCGCTCTTAGTAGCCGTTGTGCTCCTGGCAGCGTACGCCGTGCAATGATTCACGAGTGCCTTCTGTGATAATGAGCAACGTGCCCAGCGAGCACTACCCCACACACCTTAGCTCTCAAGCAGCCCGCGACTTAACTTGGCTAATCGCCACGCCGGACGTCGTTGAGTTACCGCCGCCCATCCCCTGTGGCGGCAGACCAACGCGGCAAGAGCTTGGTTTGACGGAAAACGTAGACGCCTGGTTAGCGCAGCTTACACTTAAGCTGAGCGCGCTAGACGGCAGATTAGCCACCCGCATGGGCCACTACCACGAACAGCTTTGGCACCTGCTGTTAGATAACGCCCCCTCTACCCGGCTTTTGGCCAAGAACCTGCGCATTACGCAGCGGCGCAATACGCTGGGCGAACTGGACATGCTCTATCGAACGCGAGACAACACCGCACCCGTGCATTTGGAAGTGGCCATTAAGTTTTACCTAGGGCTACCCGAAGGGCCAGGAGATGTCACCAGCCAAAGCCGCTGGATTGGCCCTGGCGGGCTAGACAGCCTAGCGCTGAAATGCAGCCATCTGCGCCACCATCAGCTGCCCATTTCGAGTACCGCCGTCGCGCAGGCACTTATCACCCAATGGCTAGCGCCAAGAGACGTAGGCCCCACCCCGCCGCTTAACGGCCAGCTCACCCAGCGCCTAGCGATGCCCGGCGTGCTTTTTTACCCTTGCCACACGGCAATGCCGCCGCCCATCGGGGCAACGGCCAATCATCGACGCGGTAAGTGGTGTTATTTAAAAGATTGGCCAGCGCTTGCAGCCCAAAGAAGTGAGTCACTACACATGGCGTGGTTGGAGAAACCCCACTGGTTGGCCCCGCCACCTAAAGCGGCGTTTCAGCCAGCCAACGAGGAAATGGCCATCGTGAAGCCACTGATTGAGCGCTACGGGCCACAGCAGGTGATGCTTTACGACCCAGAAGCAGAGACAGCAACAGGAACAGAGGCGCAACCAGTGGAGCGCCTTATCATTGTACCCAATGACTGGCCACGCCAAGTGCCGCTCCCGCCCCGCGCTCGGGATTAAACAATCACCTCGTTAAACAATTACCCTGCTGTTAAACAACGACTAAGTTATCGCGGTGGATCAACTCGTGAGCTTCCACGTACCCCAGGATTGCTTCAATCTGGTGGCTTGGCTGGCCCGCTAACTGGCGGGCTTCCTCAGCGCCGTAGTTGACCAACCCTTTGGCCACGCGCACGCCCTGCTCATCCACACACAGCACCATATCACCGCGCTTAAAGCTGCCCTGCACTTCGCGCACGCCCACCGCCAGAAGGCTAGAGCCTTTGCCACGTAGTACATTCACGGCCCCGGCATCTAGCACCAAGGTGCCCCTCACCTGCAATTGCCCCGCCAGCCAGCGCTTGCGGGCGGCGATGGGTGCCTGGTCAGGCCGCAACAAGGTTCCCAGCGCTTCGCCTGCCATGACGCGAGAAATAACGTCTGGCTGGCGACCACTGGCAATCACCGTAACTGCGCCAGAACGAGCAGCGAGCTGTGCCGCGCGTATTTTGGTGCTCATACCACCGCGCCCCAAGGCCCCACCACTGCCTGCCACAGCGGCTAACCGCGGGTCGTCAGCGCGGCCTTCGGCAATCATCTGAGCATTGGGGTCGTGGCGAGGGTCGGCGTCAAACAGCCCTTCCTGATCGGTGAGCAGCAGTAAAGCGTCTGCTTCTAACAGGTTGGCGACCAGCGCACCGAGGGTGTCGTTATCGCCAAAGCGAATCTCGTCGGTAACTACGGTATCGTTTTCGTTGATGACCGGCACCACGCGCATCCCAACCAAAGTGCGCAGCGCCGACAACGCATTGAGGTAGCGCTTGCGGTTGGAAAGGTCATCGTGGGTGAGCAGTATCTGCGCAGTGAGCATGCCGTGGCGAGCAAAATGCTGCTCGTAGCACTGGGTAAGACCATTCTGACCTACCGCTGCGGCCGCCTGAAGTTCATGAACAGCACTGGGGCGCGCCTGCCACCCCAAACGCACCATGCCGGCCGCCACGGCCCCCGAGGATACCAGCACGACCTCTTTGCCCTGCTGATGCAGCGTAGCAATCTGGTCGACCCAACCACCAATGGCCGCCTCATCCAAGCCACGGCCATCGTTGGTGAGCAGCGCGCTACCAATTTTCACCACCACCCGGCGGGCGCTGCTTAACGCCTCACGGCCGGGCAACTGCTCATTGCTTTCCACGTCGCGACTCTCCCAAGCCATTCCGCTAACCCTGCTGACGCTTCCCATTCGACCGAGGGCCGGTTATGGGGCGTACTCTACCTCGACATCGTAATCATCATCGTCGAAGTCATCGTCATCTACGTCATCGTCGCGCTTACGGCGACGGCCAAGACGCGCTTCAGTACGGGCCACCGACTCCTCTTCCATGCGGCGGCGCATTTCCTGCTCGCGGGCATGAGCTTCTTCATCTTCATTTTCCAGGCGCTGCTGCTCGGTCAGCCAGCGATACGCTGCCTGAACCAGCTTATCGGTGCCGTCGTTACTGATGGCCGAGATGCGGAATACCGGGCCATCCCAGTTCAGCGCATCGATAATCGTTTGGGCGCGGGCTTCGCGCTCATCTTCTGGCAGCAGGTCAAACTTATTCAGCACCAGCCAGCGCGGCCGCTCAGAAAGCGCCGGTGAGAACTGGCCTAGTTCGTGAATAATCGCCTGTGCCGCTTCCACCGGATCCGATTCATCAAACGGCGCCACATCCACCACGTGGAACAGTAGGCGTGTGCGAGTAAGGTGCTTCAAGAAACGTAGCCCCAGACCCGCGCCGTCGGATGCGCCTTCAATCAGCCCAGGCACATCGGCCATTACGAAGTGCTCGTGCATACCCAGCTTCACAACGCCCAGGTTAGGCACCAGGGTCGTGAACGGATAGTTCGCCACTTTTGGCTTGGCCGCAGATACCGAACGGATCAGCGTAGACTTGCCCGCGTTCGGCATGCCCAGCAGGCCCACATCGGCCATTACCTTCATTTCCAGGCGCAGGTTACGGCGGTCGCCTTCGGTGCCCGGCGTGGTGCGGCGTGGTGCGCGGTTGGTCGAGGATTTAAAGTGAATGTTCCCCAACCCACGACGGCCACCTTCGCCCACTAGCACCACCTGACCGATATCAGTGACATCGGCGATGACCTCAAGGGTATCCTCATCAATCACGGTGGTGCCCACTGGCACTTTCACGTGCAGGTCTTCACCGGCTTTACCGCTCATCTGACGGCCCATGCCGCCCTGGCCGTTTTCAGCTTTATAAAAACGCTGAAATTTGAAGTCAATCAAGGTATTCAGCGAATCATCACCAATTAGGTAGACGCTGCCACCATGACCGCCATCCCCGCCATCGGGGCCACCCTTGGGCACATATTTCTCGCGGCGAAAGCTCAGACAGCCATTGCCGCCTTTACCTGCCTCAACAATAATCGAGGCTTCATCGACGAACTGCATTGGATTCTCCCGGCCGCTTCCGCCGCCCTAACTGCAATATCCCGCCCGTTGATAACGGACAAAAGGGATCGAAAAGACAAAAAAGCCCCGCCATGGCGGGGCTTTTATTTCGTCATCTTCGTTCTGCGCAACGAGAGTTGCTTAGGCAGAAACGATGCTAACGAATTTACGGTTGTTCGGACCTTTGGTCTCGAACTTCACGAAGCCGTCGTTCAGAGCGAACAGCGTGTGATCACGGCCTAAGCCAACGCCAGTGCCTGCGTGGAAACGTGTGCCACGCTGACGAACGATGATGTTACCCGCCGTTGCCGCTTGGCCACCGAAGAGTTTCACACCTAAGCGTTTGGACTCGGAATCGCGACCGTTGCGCGTGGAGCCGGCTGCCTTTTTATGTGCCATTGCAAAATCCTCCTAAAGGAAATCGACTGCTTACGCAGAAATTCCGGTAATTTTGACTTCAGTGAACCACTGACGGTGGCCCTGACGCTTCATGCTGTGCTTACGGCGACGGAACTTGATGATCGTCACTTTATCGCCACGGCCGTGGGAAACGATCTCAGCAGAAACTTTGGCACCGCCGATGAAGGGCGCGCCAATGTTTACGTCTTCGCCGTCTGCAACCAGCAGCACTTCATCAAACTCAATCGTTTCGCCGGTAGCGACTTCGATTTTTTCGAGCTTGAGGGTTTGACCTTCTTGAACGCGGTACTGTTTGCCACCGCTTTTAATAACTGCGTACATGTCGCTCTCCGGACTTGTCGTTAATGCCGATTACGCCCCGCGTAACCAACGCTCATCGCCTTCCGCTCTTATCGACCTGCTGCGAGTGGCGCCCCTTTTGGCAGCCATCTGACAGGGAGCATGATGAGTGGGTCGCGAATTATAGCGACTATCGTTGTCTACCACAAGACTACAGGGCATTGTCAATTAGACATCACACCATGGGCGCTTACCTCTACCTTGACGCCTAACAACCAGCCCCATAGCATGACTCCAACTACCTTACCCCCGCGATGAACGGAACCCATGACAGCCA
The DNA here is from genome assembly GCF_017515565.1 of Halomonas sp. Classification (GTDB taxonomy): domain Bacteria; phylum Pseudomonadota; class Gammaproteobacteria; order Pseudomonadales; family Halomonadaceae; genus Vreelandella. The sequence continues at coordinate 18,426 of NZ_JAFWFN010000028.1, read as the reverse complement.
ACGTCTCCAAAACCCCGCCTGCCAGCCCAACGCCTTCACCGCTGCACGCCGTGGTGGCCGACGACTTTGACGCCGTAAACCGCACCATTGTCGCGCAGTTGAATTCCAAGGTACCGCTGGTCGAAACCATCGGCCAATATATTATTGAAAGCGGCGGCAAACGCCTGCGCCCCCTACTCGTGCTGCTGGCTGCCCGGTCACTGGACTATAAAGGCGACAAACACATCACCCTGGCCACGCTGATTGAATTTATGCACACCTCAACGTTGCTGCACGATGACGTGGTGGATGAGTCACACATGCGGCGTGGCAAAAAAACCGCCAACGATGCCTGGGGTAATGCGCCTTCGGTACTGGTAGGCGACTTCCTTTATTCGCGCTCATTTCAAATGATGGTGGACGTAGGTTCCATGCGCATCATGGCGATTCTTTCCAGCGCCACCTGCATTATCGCCGAAGGGGAAGTGCTGCAACTGACTAACATCGGCAACCCCAGCATTTCAGAAGCGGACTACTTTGAAACTATTCAAGGTAAAACCGCCATGCTGTTTGAAGCCGCCTCCCACAGCGGCGCCGTACTTGCCGACGCTACCCCTGAGCAAGAGCGCGCTCTGCAGTATTACGGCCGTTACCTAGGCCTCGCCTTCCAGCTAATCGACGACCTTCTGGATTACCAAGGCGATGCCGAAGCCATGGGCAAAAACGTCGGCGACGACTTGGCAGAAGGCAAACCTACCCTGCCACTCATTCACGCCATGGAACGCGGCACGCCGGAACAGGCTAAGCTGATCCGTCAGGTGATTCGCCAGGGTGGGCTTGAACAGCTCAACGAAGTGCTTGAGATCATCAACGCTACAGGCGCGCTGGAATATACCCGTGCACGCGCCGTTGAGATGGCCGATAAAGCCCTGGCCGAACTGGACGCCCTGCCCCCCAGTCCCTACCGCGATAGCATGGCAAACATCGCACGCTTAGCGGTTGATCGCAAAGCATAAAGTCCGCGCAACAAAGCAACGGAGCACGTAAAAAGAGGCTTGAAAAAAGCCCTTCGCCTGCGTATGATTCGCTCCGTTGTTAAGCGCTGCTCAGCACTGTTTAAGCAACATTCGGAATATAGCTCAGCTTGGTAGAGCGCTGCCTTCGGGAGGCAGAGGTCGTAGGTTCGAATCCTGCTATTCCGACCAAGAATTCTATTAAAAACGGCCACTTAGCTAAATCAGCTAGTGGCCGTTTTTTGTTGGGGTGGCGCACTGCTAGGTGACAAGGCGCTAGGTGACAAATAGATAACAGCTAACAAGCTGCTACAGGTAATGTAAGCTGTCGGCCTACTCCGTCAAGCCTGCAAACGATTGGCCATTCCTCTACATTTTGGAGCGTGTCATGAAAGTTCTTCATTTACTGACTCGCAGAAGTGGCCGCCTTCGCGCCTCACTTGCCACTTGGATAGCGCTATTAGCTTTGCTGCTGGCCGCGCCAGCGGTCGCCAGTTGTCCACTTCCCTCCACCACCGACATAGTCAGTATCAAGGGCGACAGCCAACAACCTGCGCTCCCCGAGGGCAGTGACGTCGTCGTCGATGGCATTGTGGCCGGCGTGTTCCTCGGCAGAGACAACCTCAACGGCTTCTATCTTCAGCAATTCACTGACCCAGGTCCTGCGGGCGTGTTCGTCTATATGCCTGGGGTTACACCGAGGGAGGCTGAACGGATCACCCCTGGGCAGCATCTGCAGCTCCACGCAGAGGCTGGCAGGTTCCGCGACCGGATTCAGCTCCAACGGGTCGCGCAGATCGAGACCTGCGCCAACCATCAATTGCCTGAGCCTATAGAAGCCACCTGGCCACTTGACGAGGATCAGCTGCACCGGCTGAAAGACCTGCTGGTGGCGTTTCCGCAGACCCTGACCGTAACCGGCAACTATGAGCTGGCTCGCTACGGCACGTTGAAGCTGGCCGCAGACCGTCTGTTCCGGCCGACGAATACGGCGGCGAAAGCGGCTGAGGAGGGGGCTATTTTGCAGCTGGACGATGGCAGCTACCGTACATTCCCAAGCCCCATCCCCTATCTGGATGGCAACGGCAGCCGCCGGGTGGGTAGCACCATTGAGGGGCTGACCGGGATTCTCACGCAAGCCTTTGGCGCCTATCGCCTGCATCCAACCGAGGAACCACGCTTTGAGGATGCCAACCCGCGCCCACAGCCGCTGCCCGCTCCGGGTGATCAGCTGCGAGTGGCGACCTTCAACGTAGAGAATTATTTCACCACCCTAGGGGAGCGGGGAGCTGCCAACAGCGATGAGCTGGAACGTCAGAGAGCCAAGCTGGCCGCTGCGGTCTCCGGCCTTCAGGCTGATATTCTTGCGCTAGTCGAAGTCGAAAATAATCCGGCCGCTCTTTCCGACCTGATCGAGCAACTAAGCCAGCGCACAGGCATCCGCTATCAGGCCGTCGGAGGTAGCGCAAGCCGTGGGTCTGATGCCATCAAGGTGGCATTAATCTACCGGCCAGACCGTGTGGAGGCCCTAAGTGACCTGCATGCTGATCTTAACGCCTCCCACGATCGGCCACCGTTGGCGGCCTTCTTCCAAGACACGGCGGGCGGCCCGTCTTTCGGAGTAGTGACTGCTCACTTCAAGGCCAAGTCCCGCTGCCCCTCTCGAGGCGACATCGACCGCGGCCAAGGCTGCTGGAACCAGCGCCGGGTAGCGCAGGCGCAGGCCATGAATGACTTTCTGGCACACCTTGCCGACACTGCCGGACATCAACGCTTACTGCTGATCGGCGATCTTAATGCCTACGGCGCCGAAGACCCGATCCGCACCCTGGTTCATGCAGGCATGGTCGATCTACTCGCTCGCGACCTGCCGCCTGAGCACCGCTATAGCTATGTCTTCCGTGGTGAATCAGGCTACCTTGATCATGCGTTGGCAAGCCCCGAACTGGCTGAATCCGTGACCCAGACGCAAACGTGGCAGATCAACGCAGATGAACCCCGTTTTCTTGGTTATGACGGGCCGGACACTGCACACGCTTATATCCAGCTCGATCCCTTTCGCTCTTCAGATCATGACCCGATTGCCGTGGACTTAAGCTGGCCTTAAGCCCCAACTCATCAATAGCCAACGTTGTGATAATACACAAGGAAGCGACACCATGACCGACTCAACACCTTCTGTAATCCTGCTCGATGGCGGCATGGGCCAGGAACTACGCAGACGTAGCAGCTACCCGGCCTCGCCTCTGTGGTCGGCACAGGTCATGCTCGATGAGCCACATCTTGTTATCTCAGCTCACCGCGACTTTATTGAGGCCGGGGCAGAGATCATCACGCTCAATAACTACAGCGCCACCCCTCAACGGCTAGCGCGGGATGGCGACCCAGCACTATTTGCAACGCTACATGGGGCAGCGCTTGCCGCTGCCCGACAGGCGCGGGAAGAGAGTGGCCGCGCCGCAAGCATTGCTGGCTGCCTGCCGCCCCTGGTGGCAAGCTACCATCATGAGGTAGTGCCTGATGACACCACCTGCCTAGACAGCTACCGCCTGTTAGTGGATGCCCAAGCAGGTGTAGATCTCTTTATTTGTGAAACCATGTCACTCATACGCGAAGCTCGGGCTGCCACTCTTGCAGCGGCTGAGCGCAACACACGGGTATGGACAGCGTTTACCGTCGATGACAGTGATGGGACACGCCTGCGATCTGGCGAGCTTCTTGCTGAGGCGGCAGAGGCGACAATGGCCGCAGGCGCTGAGAAAATACTCGTGAATTGCTCCGTACCCGAAGCCATTACCACGGCAATGGACGTGCTTGCAGCCGCCAACATCCCCTTTGGTGGCTTTGCCAACGGGTTTACCTCTATTGCCGCGCTTCAGCCAGGAGGAACCGTGGATACATTAGCGGCGCGAGAGGATCTTGGCCCACAGGCGTATGCTGATTACGCGCTAAAGTGGGTGAAACAAGGAGCAACGGTGGTCGGCGGCTGCTGCGAGGTTGGCCCTGCCCATATTGCGGCCATCGCCACACGCTTAAAAAATGCCGGGTACACGCTGACAACCCCCTAGGGCGCTAGCCCCCACCAGCGTGGCAGCAATGCGCGCACCTTGGTCTGGGCAAAACGGTCGTCCATTAATACCACAACCCCTTCATCCTCGGGGCTGCGAATCACCCTTCCGGCGGCTTGCACTACTTTGATCATGCCAGGTATCCGGTAAGTGTAATCGTCGCCCTGGCCGAAACGCGTGTTCATGCGCGCTTTCAGCGCTTCGTTAAAGTCGTTAAACGGTGGCAGGCCTAAGGTGGCAATAAACGCACCGATTAAGCGCTCGCCAGGAAGGTCGATCCCTTCAGCGAAGGCCCCGCCTAGCACTGCAAATCCGATCCCTTTACCACCTGGGGTAAAGCGCGCCAGAAATGCGTCGCGTTCGGCTTCCTGCATACCCCGGGTTTGGGCAAATATCGGCACGGCGGGGTGTGCGTACTGAAACTGTGCCATCACCTGCTCCAGGTAAACAAAACTACTAAAAAACGCCAGATAGTGGCCAGGTTGACGCTGATACTGGTCGGCCAGGGCTTGCACAATAGGCGCCACAGAGGTCTCACGGTGATGATAGCGCGTGGAAATATCGGCCCGAATACGCACGTCCAACTGACGGGCGGCAAACGGTGAGGCCACTTCCCGCCACACGCTATTTTCCGGTAACCCTAGTAAATCGCGGTAGTAGTGAAACGGGGTCAGCGTGGCTGAAAACAGCACAGCGCTTTGGGCCGCCTTGAAGCGCGACGCTAGAAAATCCGCCGGGATGACATTGCGCAGCCCAAGTACCGCGTCGCCTCGGCCATAACTGGCAAGATCGCACAGTGAGTGATCACCAAACTGCTCCGCCAAACGGCAGAAGGCCAACGCTTCAAACAGCAGCTCTTGAAGCTCAACGCTTGCGGAGGCGGGGTGCTCAACCAAATAATCGGTGATCGCGCCAGCCAGCGTTTGCAGCGCACCCACCAGCTTATTGGGCAACGCATCAAGCAAATGGTAACGCTGTGTCGCCGCTGCACCAGTGGCCACTTCCTTCATTAGCGCCTGCCACTGCCTACCTACCCGGGCTAGCGGTTTAGCAAGCGCGGCAGGTGAACGGCGACGCAGGCGGCTCAAGCGCTGCTGGGAAAGCTCGGCGCTATACATGCCCCGCGCTCGTTCAACTAAGTTGTGCGCTTCATCTACCAACAGACCTACCCGCCAGTCGTTGGCATGGGCCAATCCATGCAGCAACGCATGACTATCAAACCAGTGATTCACATCGCCCACCACCACGTCGGCCCAGCGGGCTAGCTCTTGGCCTAGATAATACGGGCACACAGTGTGGGCAAGCGCCACCTCACGCAGCCCATCGCGATCAAGCCAGCGACGTGCCACCGCAGCGTGGCGGGCGGCAGGCAAACGGTCATAAAAACCTGCTGCCAACGGGCAAGCGTCGCCTTGGCAGGCGGTGCCTGGGTATGCGCAGGCTTTTTGCCTGGCCACCAGCTCCAACACCCGCAGCGGCACCGAGGGTGTAGAGGGGCTGGGTGTAGATGGGCTGGATGTAGATGAAGTGGATGTAAAAAGACGCGCCAGCGCATCCAGCGCCAAGCGGCGGCCTGGGGTTTTCATGGTCAGAAAGGCCACCCTATCCAACTGCTGACGGGGCATTGCTGAGAGCATTGGAAACAGCGTACCAAGGGTTTTGCCAATGCCGGTAGGGGCCTGGGCCAGTAGGCACCGCCCGGTGCTGGCCGCTTTGTAGACATCTTCCGCCAGCGCCCGCTGACCAGCGCGAAAATCCGGGTAGGGAAACGTGAGCCTAGCCAGCCACTCGTCCCGCCGCTGGCGATGGGCCGACTCCTGCTCCGCCCAGGCCAAAAAGCGCTGGCACTGATCGGTAAAAAACGCCTGCAAGTCGGTTGCGCTAGCCTCTTGGGTAAGCAGCGTTTCCTGACCGCTGGTAATTTCCAGATAAACTAACACCAGCGTGACCCGCTCAAGGCGGCGCTCAGCACATAGCAGCGCGCCGTATATCTTCACCTGTGCCCAGTGCAACGCGCGCTGATTGGCGGCCATGCGATCTAGATTGCCACGGTAGGTTTTGACCTCTTCCAAACGGTTAGCGTTGGGATCAAAGCCGTCGGCGCGGCCCGTCACGCGAAGCCCCTGATACTCACCGGAAAGCGGCAGTTCGGCCAGGTAATTCTCGCCCCGGCGGCTAGCCACTAGCACATGCCCTTCGATGCCTTCCTGAGCGCTGGGGGCTGGCGTAAAGCGGTGGTCAAGGTCGCCCTCCCGTGCGGTGAAATCGCACAGCGTGCGCACCGCTACCCGGTAGCGACTCATTCGGCTCCTTCTAGTTTAGGCCCTTCTGGTTCAGCCCCTTCTACTTCAGATTCTGGCTGCCAGCGTACATGGCACACCTCAATGGGCATGCCATGGCGGCAAAAAAAGTCGATCCAACGGCGTTGGTTATCTTGCAGGCGATCCCCCGGGCCTTTCACTTCTATCATTTTGTAGCGTGGCTCGCCGGGGAGTGCATCCGGCATCAACTGAATCAGGTCAGGCAAGCCCGCACGATTGTGCTTAAGGTCATCGAGCAGCCGCGTAAAGCAGGCACGTAAATGGGCAGGTGGCAAACACCTGAGAGCAAGCGTTAGTAGCGCTTCACTAACGATCCCCCAGTGGACAAAGGGCGATGCGATGCCCTGTTTGGCGTGCCACGTGCGAAGGATCGTTTCCTGATAGCGGCCGTCATCCAACTGGGCCAGGCAGGCGTCGATATCGGCTTGCCGCTGACAAACAAAATCTTCCCGGTACAAATCCGCTGGCCCGCTGTGAAACGGGTGAAAAAACGCGCCTGGCAGCGGTTTAAAAATGGCGGGCCAGAGCAGCAAACCAAACAGCCCCGTCAGCAGGCTATTTTCAACGTAATACACCGGCGCGTTAGGGGTCGCCATGTAGTCAGCAACAGCGCGCTCTACCGGCTGAGGGCCAGGTAAATGAAGCACATAGGTAGGCGCTTGGGCAACTTGTTGATCAGACCGTGCCAAGCCCTCAACCTGTTGGGATAATTTGCGTGCCAAGCGCGGTAACAGCCGCATCAGGGCTTGGATTTCGCCTTCATTTGGCTGCGCGTCCAGCGCGCTGATTGTGAGCTCATAAGCATCTGAATAACGGCCCAGACGCTCTAACACGCGCAATCTGCGAATACGCGCATCGCTGTTATTGGCATCGGCGTAAAGTGTTAAAGCTAACGCTGCGTCGCCGCCGCGCTCGGCCTCGCGGCCAATGGCAAGCAATAGCCGCGCCCGCCGAGAGGCTAACCAACGGTTGCTGGAAGCAGGTGGCACCTGTGTGGAAAGCGTCTGGGGCGGCTCGCCGTCGTCCAAGCGTTCGCGCAAGCGGTGAAGGGTTAAGTAAGTGGTCACTTCATCGCGGCTTTGGAAGGCGCGCGACTCTGCGGTAAGCGGCACCTGCTCAAAGCGCTGTAGGCCCAGTTCCGTCAGCACGAATTCTGCCCAGTCCTGGCGTAGGTTGCCGAAAAACATCAGCCGTAGTCGGTCGCAAAGCGCCATTACCGTTAGCCGCACAATCTGCGTCGTCGCCGTTGGCCACCATTTTTGAAGGGGGGCGGGCGCCTGCAGCGACGCTTCCAATACCGTTTGAAGCGCACCTTTAGTGCTGTTGCGCGCCAGGCCTGCGCTGGTAATTTCACCTGCCAGCGCCTGACGCAGCTCACTCAGCCGCAAGAGGCGAAATAGCTCGCGGCTGCTTAACTGCGGTGCGCTGTCTACCCAACCAAGCGCTACCAATGGCCCCAAGGCCTGCTCGGCATCACCGATTTCCGCATACACCAGTTTGTCCAGGCGAAACAGTTCGCCTTTACGCATCACCATGCGCACCAATAGCGCCTGGGAGGCTTGGGGCAGCGTCTCAAAATGACCAATAGCGTCACGCTCGGAAGCACTTAATAGATCGTGGTGGCGGGCTTCTACCCACGCCAATACATAACGAAAGTTCGTCAGGTAATAGAAAGGGTCATCTAGGGAGGCGGTCGCTGATACGACAGAGGCACTGTTCATCTATCCATTGTAACAGTGCTTGATGGAGCAGGTTAACCCACCCGGTGTTGATAGAGCACGTCCAGCGCGTCTTCGTCATCTGGATGCTGATCGGGGGCCGGGGCTTCTGCGCTAGAAGAGGATTTGAAGACCGAGGGTTTATGGCTACCCACCAATACATACCATTCCGCTTCACTTAAATAGTGCTGGCACCAGCGGCCTAAACCGTCGGCAAGCTGCTCACGGCTATACTCGCCGCTACGAAAGGCATGGGCCAAGTGCAAGAGGTCTTGGCGGGCGGTACGAGCACGGGCGTTACCGCCGTGCACTTTGGAAAGTGGGCAGCGTCGATCATAGGCCGCGTTGGTTAACGCATTTAACCAGCGCTCTACTTCATGTGCCTGAATACCGCCGTAAACTGCCACACTCCACTCCATGTTAAACGGTTAACTGTGTCACTAACGCTTACTAAAAGGTCATTAGACTGCCCGATTTTGGGATAACTGTCATCTTCTCATCGCGCGGCTAACCCCGCCCCTGCTCAAAACCTTGCAAGACATTCACCACATTGACACCGATCTGTTCAACGGCATAGCCCCCTTCCATTAAAAACACGCAAGGGAGACCGGCCTCAGCTAGGCGCTTACCCAGGGCAATAAAGTCATCGTGTTGAAAGGTAAAGGCACTAATAGGGTCGTCTTCAAATATATCCACTCCAAGCGATATCACAATAAGCTCGCATTCGGCCTGATGAATACGCTCAAGCGCCTGTTCCAAGGTAGCCATCCACGTCGCTACCGAGGTACCCGGCGGCAGCGGGTAGTTAACATTATAGCCTTCTCCCGAGCCTTCGCCGGTTTCATCAGCGTAGCCAGAGTAGTAGGGAAAGGTTACCTCTGGGTCGCCGTGCAGCGATAAAAACAGCACGTCGTCACGATGATAGAAAATGTGTTGGGTACCGTTACCGTGGTGGAAGTCGACATCCAGCACCGCGACCCGGCGCTTACCGGCACTCAGCGCCCGTTGGGCGGCTATCGCGGCGTTATTGAAAAAGCAGTAGCCACCAAATTGATCATAGGCCGCGTGGTGACCGGGCGGGCGGCACAGGCCAAAGCTTGGCTCGCCCGTTGCTAGGGTATGGTCGACGGCGCCCAAGGCAGTATCTTTGCTCGCCATGGCGGCGGCAAACGTACCTTCAGTAATGGAGGTTTCCGCCGCCAGGGCATAATAGCCTAGCTGGCCACTGACCGAACGGGGGATTTTGTCGCTCCGCAGGGTACGCGCTGGCCAAATATTAGGAATGGCTTCCCCTTCATGCCCGGCGGCTTGCCAGGCCTGCCAGCAGTTTTCCAAAAACGCGATGTAGTCTGCATCATGCACCGCAAGCACCGGTGCAAGCCCGTAATCACTGGGGGCGCGCACCTCAAAGGCTGCCTTGCGCAGTGCGCTAAGCACTAAATCTATACGTTCGGGGCATTCAAACGGCGTCACTATCGCGCCGTCATGTAGCTCGCTTCGCGCTTGCCGCCGGCGGCTGTCTTCAGAGAAAAATGTCAGCATGCGGTTCCTCATTCATAGGGAGTAAGGCCAGCGGGCAGCCCATTGGCGTTTTTGAGAAGGCGATTGCTGTTTCAATTGGTACTCCGCCCGGCTGGCGGCGGCACGGTCAGCAAAGGGCTGCGCGCCTAGCAGGGCTATCGGCGGGTTAGCCCGGGTGTAGCGTGCACCTTTTCCACTGCAGTGGGCGTGGTAACGCTTGGCAAGATTATTGGTAATCCCTGCATAGGTGCCGCGCTGGCACTCCAGCAAATAGAGATACCACTGGGCCGCTGCCGCTGAGTGTGCCGCCGATACCATATCGCCTCGCTAAGGCATGAGAGATGAAGAAAGTGCCTGAGCAGTCATTAATTGCTCCAGCTCCGATAGCGGCATCGGCCTCGCCAAACCAAAACCCTGGAAAAAATCGCACTGGTAAGTGAGTAGCCGTTGATGCTGCTCATTGGTTTCGACGCCTTCGGCCACCACTTTTAACCCCAGGTGGTGAGCCATGGAAAGAATCCCTTGCACGATAGCGGCATCATCATCGCTATGGGTTAACTCATTAATAAAACTGCGATCAATTTTAACGGTACTAATCGGCAAATGCTTTAAGTAGCTCAAGCTTGAAAAGCCGGTACCAAAGTCATCAATTGAGACTTTAATCCCCATACTGCGCACAGAGTGCAGAATATCAATAGCATTGGCCGTGTTATCCATCAGAATGCCTTCTGTCAGTTCTAGCGTTAGCTGTGCTGGCGGCATCCCCGTATTCATTAGCGTTGCGCTCAGTGTTTCCAGAAAACTAGCGCGATGAAACTGCAGGGGAGACAAATTAACAGCTACGCATTTTGCTCCTAGTCCTTTGTCGTTTAACTGCTGCATATCCGTGCAGGCACGGTTAAGCACCCACTCGCTAATCGGCATAATTTGCCCTGTCGCTTCTGCCAGCGGGATGAATCGATCGGGGGAGATATAGCCCTGGGTAGGGTGAGGCCAGCGCAGTAAGGCCTCGACACTGGCTATCTGACCATCGCGGCTAAAGATGGGTTGGTAATAGAGTTCAAACGCTTGGCGTTCAATAGCTTCTTGCAGGTCATTGCGCAGCGTGACCCGTTCGCTGGCGATATCGTTGCCATTGTGGTGAAACCAGGCGTAGGCATTGCGTCCCTGCTGCTTGGCCCGGTACATAGCGATATCGGCTTGCTGAATCAGCGTTTGCGGTTGAGGCGTGTCTGGTTGGCTCATGGCGATGCCCACGCTGGCACTTAAATGAAGCTCGCGCCCATCGATGCAGTAGGGCTTTGCCAAAGCGGGCAATAAACGCTCAACCACTTCTTCTACTTGGGCTTCGTGGGGCGTATTTGTCAGCAGCAGTACAAATTCATCGCCGCCCAAGCGTGCTACGGTATCTTCTTGGCGTAGCGCATCGCGTAAGCGCTGTGCCACTTCAAACAGCACCCGATCGCCAACCGCATGGCCCAGGCTGTCGTTAATCGGTTTGAAATCATCCAAATCAACAAACAGCACGGCAATACGCTGCTCATGAGTCTTGGCTAGCGCAAACTGAGTACATAGTGTTTTCTCAAACAGCATACGGTTTGGTAGCCGCGTGAGGTCGTCATGATTAGCGTAATAGGCCAACCGCGCTTCGGAGGCTTTCTGCTGGGAAATATCGTGCTGAATGCCAACGAAGTGCGTTACCTGCCCTTCTTGATCTCGCACAGGCGCTATATATAAATCATTCCAAAACGGGGTGCCGTCCTGCCGATAGTTGCATATCGTAACGTGGACTTCGCGCTGCTCTTGGATACCGCGCCTTAGCTGTGCAACAACCTCAGGGTCGCTATCCGGCCCCTGCAAAAAGCGGCAGTTGTGCCCAATAACGTCTTCCTGGGAGTAGCCGGTCATCGCCGTAAATGCCTTATTGGCATACACAATCGGTGTATCAGGCAAGCTGGCATCGGCAATGAGCACCCCGTTCACGCTCGCCTCAACGCTACGCTCCAGGGTGCGCAAGCGGGTTTGCTGTTCACGGCTTAAGGTAACGTCTTGGGCTAGGCAATGTACGCCGACAAAATTGCCATTAATACTAATAGGCAAGGCAACCAGATCCAGCAGATGAGTTCGCCCATAACGGTCCTGAATGGTGAGTTCAAAGCGGGCACTATTGCCTACCACGACATGCTGAAAGTACTCCCCCACACGCGCAAAATCATCGGCATTAATGAATTGCGTAAAGTGCTGACCCATAATTTCAGTGTTGGTGTAGCCCGTAATAACGCCACAGCTCTCATTCGCCGTAACAAATTTCCCCTCACCATTTAACGAAAACACTGCATCTGGGTGGTGTATAAACAAGGAGCGGTAGTGCTGTTCACTCTGCTCTAACGACTCCCGCGCCACCGAGAGCTCTTTGGTTCGACCAGTGCTAACAATCACTACCCCCACGCTAAACGCCAGTAACCAGCCAAGCAATAACCCGCCTAGGGCAACCCCTACCGGCATGACACCAATCATGTGCCAATTATGGTGCGCGCCAGGATAAGCATAGAGCGTTACATTTATCCCACCGGGTAGCCCGATATGGCGTGCTGCCAGTGCCTGTGCCGGGGCCATGGTCTCGTTAGCGCTAAAACCAGCGGGATGAAGCACCATCAGCGTCTCAGTACCGCGGTTAATCCCTACTTGGAAAGGCCCCAGGCCGAGCCGCAGCTCATTGCTTAATAGCGTGCGTAAATCAAAGGATGCTAGCAGTTGCTGTTCACGGCTAGCGACAGGGATCGCCATGATAACTAAGCTGCGCTGAGCCTCGTCGGGTTGAAACAAGCGGGGGCGGTTAAAGGGGATGCTCAACCACTCCTGAACCACGGGCTGGCCAAGCTGCTCAAGTAACCAGGCGTCGCTGCCGTCGCGACGCCCTTGTGACCAAATAGCATCCCCCTGGGCATTGACTAAAATAATTGCCTGTAAGCTTGCCGTATCACGAAAATAGCGCTGCGTATCACTCTCATGTAATGCCAACCCTTGGTCAGCAGGCAGTACATCCAAACGGTTGGCCATGCGCTGCATTAGCTGCAGCTGCGCGGTCATAACCTGCTCAGCATTGAGTTGAACACTATCTAGCAAGTATCCCGCCTGCTGCGTGATATCGTTGCGCTGACCCATACTTAAAAACAACCATGTTAAACAGCTGATCACCACGCCCCCAAGCGCCACTGCAACCGTTTGTTTACCCGGGTTTAAGCGTTCAGTGCGCTCACGCCAGCCCGCTACTAACAGCGCAGTGCCTGACAGAAAAACAAACACTAGCGTCGCAATAGGTGACGAGCTAAAAAGCGGACGATAGGCAGCGCTTGCTTGCCACATCAACACGATGACAACACCACCAAACAGCCATAAGCCCAGCCCCACCGTGCGCCAAACAACACGGCTACGAGGACGGGCAATGTCTAACCAAAAGCAGAGATTAATCAGCAGGAGCACTGCGGCAGATAACGATGTAATGCGCTGCCCCCCCGTGAGTAGGGAAGCGCCCACATATCCTTCAAGCTGGTTGTGCAGCAGGGTATAAAGCAGCAGCATGGTTAACAGCGCAGCGCTAACAACCCTTACTTTGTGACAGTGAAAGAGCGTAGCGAAAAGGGCACTACCAATGAGTACGGTAATAGCCGAGGCGTCGGGCACCAACATCGGTCCAGATAGGATACCAGGAACCGTCATCCACCCTAGCAACCCTGCACTACCCATCAACAGTAGCGTCGTCGTCGCCATTAACAACAGCGTTTGTGCTGCTAAGTCTCGCGTATTTAATGGCATGAAACGCACTAGCTCCTCTGCATTATTTACACGCGGCTAGCGCTCAAACTTTATTGCGCCGGCAAGAGTTTGCAGTAGCTGATACTGCTCTTCTAAGTAACGAACGTAGGCATCTAACGCTTTAAAATCAACGAAAGAGCCATGCTCTTTCTCTAGCGTTTGAATCAGCGCAGGTTCTACCAACGCTTGCTCAAATACCTTAGCCAGTACCGCCAACCGTTCTGGCGGCGTATTAAGCGGGGCGAACAATCCACGGTCAGTGGTGTTTACCAAAGCAATTCCCTGCTCGTGCAGCGTGGGCACATGAGGCAAAGCAGCTAGGCGGCTTTCGCTAGCAACGCCAAGGGGCACTAATGCGCCAGCGCTAAACAGCGTGCCCGCAGAAGGAAGATTGAGCATGGCAAAATCCAGCTCCCCGCCCAACAATGCCTCGACTTGGGCGCTGGTGTCTGGATAGTGCACAAACTGGACATCCGCTGCTGAGATACCTTCCTCGGCAAAAAAGTGCAGCCAAAAAAAGTGGTCTGTTGAGTTAGGTATAACGCCAAACAGCAACGGCTTGGGCTCCTGGTTAACCAAGGTTTTAATATCGCTGGCGCCCGTCACAGGCTGCCCGGCACGGGTAGCGGGGATGTTCACCGTTCGAGTGAGTAGTGCCACAGGCGCAAACGCTTGGTGCGAGTACCCTGTTACTCCCGCGAGGTAGGAAAGGTCTATGGTTTGGTGGCTACCTAATAACGTGTAGCCATCGGGGGCGCTTCCCTTGACGAACTGAGAACCCAAAATAGCGCCACCCCCTGGCATGTTAACGGTGGTGATGGGGGCCTCAAGGTACTCTTGGGCCTGAGCGGCTACAGCGCGAAAAAGCACATCCGTTGCTCCACCCTCGCCATAGGGCACAACTAAGGTAACCCCAGCAGAGGGATAAGGCTCATCGGCTAGTAATGGCGCGCTTACACTTAGCCCCATCACCCCTGAACAAATCACGGCGAACCCGGTCACGCCAAATCCGATCACGCCAAACCCATGTAACAGCGTTAACCAACGCCAGTAGAAATACCCTACCCAGTGTTGGCACACAGATAATGGTTGATGGACGGATAGTGCTCGCTGCTGGCTCATTGCTTGGAATGCCTCATCCTGCTTAGCGTTAGCTACTCACCGCAACATACCTTTAATTTACGCTTGCTACCACATAAGCACCGCTCATTTCGACGAGGCTTTAGCCGCTCAACCCTAGGATCGCCATCTACATACCACCAGCGCCCCTCTTTAAAGCGAAAACGCGAGATCTCCTCTAGCACATGCCAACCGCCTGGCTCACGAAAATAGGCCCGAAAATGCACGCTGCCCGTGCTGTTACTCGGCGGGGGCGCAGCCACAATAACCAGCGACTTCCACTGGGTATCCGGGTCTGGCGGCAAGTGTGCTGGCCGCGTGGTGGCGTACCAGGTGTTTAATAGATAATCCGGTTTATTCAACGCAAAGGCTGTGTAACGTGAACGCATAAGCGCTTCTGGCGTGGGCGCGTCAGCACCTTGAAGATAGGGCTGGCAACACCCTTGTAACTGAGTATTACTGCCACAAGGGCAACTATCGGCGGTTAATTGAGTCATAACGGTGGCTCTAGCGTGTACAGAGTATGGGCGCAGTGGATAATTTGTTTTGATATCACCTAAGTGTAGGTGTATCGGTGCCGCCCTAGAGTGGGTATAGTAACAAAGCAACATCACTAGACAGACGGAGTACGCAACACGGCCAATCATTCTTTCCAAACGCAGTGGAGGTTCTCCTATGAAGGTTTATAAACCGGAATGGCAGTGCACGTTTAGCGTAAACGAAGGCGCGGTAGAATCAGCAAACTGGAAAGAGCGAATCGCGTGGCGGCTAAGAGCGTTTGCCGACCGTCTTGAAGGCGGCGGACGCACAGTGAAGATCGACTGCAACGTCTCTCCACACGTTAGCCAAGACGAAGTTGATACCTGTTTAGGGAAAGGGTTTGAAGTGACCCAGCGGCTGCTAACCCAGCTGGCCCGCCAACAGGCCTGTGAAGATGTGATGCGCCACGTAAAAGCAGAGCTTTACGAAGAGCAACCTCAGCTTTAACGCAGTAGAGTAATGTCTTAGAAAAGCACCCGCCCGTTGTTAACAGCATTTGTTAATAGTTGGCGGGTGTTTTTTATTGGACGTTTTTCACCTAGCCCTCATCCTGAAAACGGCGTTTCTAACGCCTCGCCTAAGCGCTGCATAAACGCGGAGCACGCGTTTAGCTGGGTTAACTCAATGTACTCATCAGGCTGATGTGCCTGGGTGATACTGCCAGGTCCTAGAATAATCGTCTGCAAGCCCTGCCCCTGGAACTGCCCTGCTTCTGTTGCATAAGCCACCGCATGGTGGCAACAGGCAGCGGGCAAGTGATCTTTAGCGAGGCGTAACACCCGATCATTATCCCGGTCAGCAAGCCCTGGCACCGTCACATTAAGCGGCTCGGTAGTCACCTCAACGTGCTTGCCTTTCGCCTGTAGCTCCGCGATTAGCTGCGCGCAATAGGCCTCAAAACGTGTGTAGATCTCGTCAAAAGTATCCGTGGGTAAGTGACGAATTTCCCATTCGAACTGACACTCTCGCGCCATGATATTGATGGCCGTGCCGCCCTTTATTTTCCCCACGTGAAGGCTGGAGTGGGGCACATTAAACGCCTCGTCGACCCGCCCCTCTGCCACTAGCGCCGCCATGGTGTCTTCAATAAAGGTAACCAGTCGCGCGGCCACATGAATTGCCGAGGTACCCTGATTAACTTGGCTGCTGTGGGCTTCGCGGCCAATCACCGTGGTACGCAGGTTGGTAGCGCCCTTTTGCGCCACCACTGGCTGCATGCTGGTCGGCTCGCCCACAATCACATGGGCGGTGGTGGAGTACTCCTCATAAAAGCGCTTGATAAGACTTGGCGCGCCCACGCAGCCTATCTCCTCATCGTAAGAAAACCCAAAATAGATCGGCTGCTTAAGCGATGCCTTTACCCACGTGGGCACCATCGCTAACGCACAGGCAATAAAGCCCTTCATATCACAGGTGCCACGGCCGTAAAGCCGACCGTCTTCTCCATCGCGCAGGGTAAAGGGGTCGCTTGACCAGGGTTGGCCAGCCACCGGCACCACATCGGTATGCCCAGAAAGCATTACACCGCCTGGCGCCTGTGGCCCTATACGAGCAATAAGATTGGCTTTTTGCCCACAGGGGCTCATTACCCGTTCTGAGGTAACACCGTTGTCCGCCAAGTAGCGCTCAACAAACTCAATCAGGGCCAAGTTGGATTCGCTGGAGGTCGTGTCGAACGACACCAGCTTCGCCAGTAACGTAGTCGCGTCTGTCATACGGCTCTCTTGGTTAACTTATTACTCTCACCCTAGCACCGCCCTGGTGCTTTTCCTATTCAACCCAGCATCTTGACTGTCACGTCAAGTTCATCGTGCATTCACTAAAACGTCATCTACACTTCTTACTGTTCAGTGCAACCAATGAATCCAAAAAACGCATTGCACAGCCTGCTTGAAACAGGCCTACAAGGAGTTGTTATGTCTCGTTTTAAACTACGCGCGCTTGCCGTCGGTGTGGCTACTGCTGGCCTTAGCCTGTCAGCTCACGCCGCTACTGAAGTTAGCTGGTGGCACGCCATGGGCGGCCAACTTGGCGAAATTCTTGAAGGCATTACGGAAGACTTCAACGCCTCTCAGGATGAGTACCGTGTTAACCCCAGCTACCGGGGTAACTACACGGAGACCATGACCGGTGCCATTGCCGCTTTCCGTGCCGGGGAGCAACCGCATATTTTACAAGTATTTGAAGTCGGCACCGGCACCATGATGAATGCCGCAGGCGCGGTCTACCCTGTTTACCAATTAATGGAAGATCACGGCCGGGCGTTTGATAATGATGCCTTCCTGCCTGCAGTGGTCGGCTACTACACCGATACCGAAGGCAACATGCTTTCCTTCCCGTTTAACTCCTCAACGCCCATCATGTATTACAACCGCGACGTGTTTGAGGAAGCGGGCCTAGACCCTGAACAGCCGCCACAGACCTGGCAAGAGATGGAAGCGTTCTCAGCGCAAATACAAGCGTCAGGCGCCGCGCGCTGTGGCTTTACCTCCTCTTGGCCTAGTTGGGTCATGCTGGAAAACTTCTCAGCCATGCATAACTTACCGCTGGGCACGCTGGAGAATGGCTTTGGCGGCATAGAAACAGAGCTGAATTTCAATAACGAACACGTCGCCCGCCACTGGGACAACTTGAAAGCCTGGCAAGAAGATGGGCTTTACCGCTGGGGCGGCCCTGGTTCTGGTGACGACGCGTTGCCTATGTTCTACGCCAGTGACTGCGCGATGTTCTTTGGCTCCTCCGCTTCTCGTGCTGACATTGCCGCTAATGCCGACTTTGAAGTTGGTTTTGGCATGTTGCCTTACTACGATGATATTGACGGCGCACCGCAGAACTCAATCATCGGCGGCGCTACGCTGTGGGCCATGCAGGGCCATGATGACGAAGAGTATGAGGCCGTTGCCGCTTTCTTTGACTACCTCTCCCAACCTGAAGTGCAAGCCGATTGGCATCAGCGCACCGGCTATCTGCCGATTACTCAAGCGGCCTGGGATTTAAGCGAGGAACAGGGGTATTACGACGAAAACCCAGGTGCCGACACCTCTATCAAGCAAATGACCCTCAACGAGCCCACAGAAAACTCCATGGGCCTGCGCTTTGGTAACTTTGTGCAGATTCGCGACATCATCTCCGAGGGGATGGAAGCCGTCATGAGTGGTCGCAAAGATGGGCAGCAGGCTGCTGACGATGTTGTCGAACGCGGTAACGCGCTGCTCCGCGATTTCGAAGCCGCCAACCAATAAGCTAGTAACCTCTTCGCCGCCTACCTACCCGTAGGCGGCGCTTTCGTTTGTTGTAAGGTGAGCTTCCATGCAGACTAAACGCATGACTT
>NZ_JAFWFN010000027.1 GCF_017515565.1 Halomonas sp. | reverse complement strand
GCTTACGCCGCGCTACATAAAGAGCCTAACTCAATTATCGCCTAAGCCCCGTAGCGCGGCGTAACGAATCTCGCGAGGGACGAGCGAATGAGGCACCCGCGACGGCGGCGCCAGCCGCCTGGATGATGCCACCGTGCCTTATCCGGCCTTGGTGCCAGCTTCGGCACCGCTAGCGCGCTGCTTCCGCGGGTGCGCTGGCGCTTACGCCGCGCTACAGCATAACGCCTTTCACCCCTTACGATTTACTCCTCACTCCTCACCATTTATAACTGATCTAGGCGATCAAACTTCCCGGCGATATCGCTTTCTGTCCAATGCGGCACCCAGCCTTCGACGTTGTCGAAGAAGCGTAGCGCTGTGAATTCCGGCGCTGGGCCCATATCGAACCAGTGGGGCGTGTTGGCGGGTACGCTGATCAGGTCATTGTGGGTGCACAGCACCTGATACACCTTGTCTTCAATGTGCAGGCAGAACAGTCCCTGGCCTTTAACAAAGAAACGCACTTCATCTTCATGATGGCGGTGTTCGTTTAAGAACTTCTGACGCATGGCATCTTTTTCGGGATGCGTAGGCACCATGTGCAGCACATCGACGGTTTGATAGCCGCCCATGGCTTTTACCCGGTCAATGTCGTCTTGGTAAAGCGCCAAAATATCTTCCTGGGTGGCGTCGTCGGCAATCTCGCCCGGCGCTGCCCAGCGCTCAAATAGCACACCCACCTTGTTCAGCTCAGTAGTAATTTGCTCGCCGTCAGTGGTGTCCACGAGGGCGTCATTAGGGTTCTGATCAGCAAATACTTTTAGTTGCGACATCAAAAACTCTCCTTAAAAGCGATAGGTGGCAACGCTACACAGCGATTTCATCAAAGCGAGTGACGCAAGCGTGAGCGGTGCCCGCCTGGGTGCCTTCGCGTACTAATTGTAGGGTTTGCATGCCAGCCTGCTTGGCGGCGTCCAGCTCTTCGACCACGTCAGACAAAAACAGCACCGCGTCCGGCGACAGGTCAAGCGCCGCGATAATTCGCTGATAGGCAGTGGCTTCGCGTTTATGACCTATATGGGTATCAAAGTAGCCGCTAAACAGCGAGGTCAAATCGCCCTCATCGCTGTAGCCAAACAGCAGCTTCTGCGCCTGCACGGAGCCGGACGAATAGACGTACAGCGCCTTTCCAGCCTCTTGCCATTGGCGTAGTGCGGGGGCCACGTCGCTGTATAAGTGGCCTTTAAAGTCGCCGCGCTGGTAACCATCCGCCCACACCATGCCCTGCAAGGCTTTCAGCGGGGTGACTTTTTGGTCGGTTTCGATCCAGTGCAGCAACTTAGAAATAACGGCCTCTAGCGTGGCATCAGAGTCGCCCATTTCACTGCGCACGGCGTTGATCTGCTCGGCAACTGCGGATGACTCTGCATTGGCACGTAGAAAGTCGGGCAGCTTGGCGTGGGCGTAGGGAAACAGCACCTTATGCACGAAGTTAATATCCGTGGTGGTGCCTTCAATCTCGGTCACAATGGCGCGAACAGTTGGGTTATTCATTTAAGGCTACTCATTTAAGACTGCTCATTTAAGACCAGCGACTCTCTTCAAGAACACAGGCTAGTAAAAACTCTATGGCTTCTAAATGGCGGCGGCAGCTGGCGATGCTATCGCCGACGGCATAAATGCCGTGGCCCGCGACCAAAAAGCCCCAGGGCATTGGCCAACCGCTGCGTACATGCTCGGCCAGCGCTTGCATATCCTGGGAGTTGGGCACCACTGGTAAGCGGATGGTCGCCTCATGGGTCACGTTGCCCGCTAAGGCTTTTGCAT
>NZ_JAFWFN010000026.1 GCF_017515565.1 Halomonas sp. | reverse complement strand
TTACCTCACGGCTTTACTGGCACTGCCACTTTATTCAAAAGCTTGAAAGTGAGCCGAGCATAGAGTCGCAAACGCTGCACCCGGCGCTACGCGGCCTACGTGAACGCGACCCCGAGCATCCCAACCTTATCGCTTGGAAACGTGGCCAAACCGGCGTGCCGCTGGTGGATGCCTGCATGCGCAGCCTGACCGCCACCGGCTGGATCAACTTTCGCATGCGCGCGATGTTGCTCTCCCACGCCACCTTTGGCCTTGGGCTGCACTGGTACGAGCCAGCATTGCACTTAGCGCGGCTGTTTACTGATTATGAACCGGGCATTCACTACCCCCAGGTGCAGATGCAAGCAGGCGCCACCGGCACTAACGCGCTGCGGGTGTATAACCCGATTAAACAAGCAGAAGATAACGACCCCACCGGCGAGTTCATCGCCCGCTGGGTGCCAGAGCTTTCGCCCCTACCCATGGAATGGCGCGCCAAACCCTGGACGCTGCCGGAAAGCCTGCAAAAACGCTTCGGCTTCCAGCCCGGCATCGACTACCCCATCCCCAACGATTTTGAAGCCGAGGCGCGCCACTGGAAGAAGATGTTGTATGAGCTGCGCCGCACGCCAGAAGCAAGGGTATCAAGCCAAGCGATTGTGGATAAGCTGGCTAGCCAGAGGCGGCCGCCTGCTCGGCGGGCTAAAAAAGCGAAGGCCGACAATCGTCAGCAGCTTTCGCTGTTTGATGAGGGCGGGTTGGGGGATATGTAGCTGTTGTGCTTAGCTAGCTTGTCAGTAGAGGGCCCAACCACATCGAGGGAACAGCACGGCATAACATATGCGCCATGAGAAGGAGCCCATTATTCGCCACGTTACTGACTTTCTTGTCGAACTTTTTCAGTCATGCAGCCAATCGATATCTCTCATACGTCTCATTTGTGGAACGACCGACATTTACTTACTCAGTTAACAGGTAAGTGCCTAACGCCGCGCTCTGTAGCAACTTGGGAGTACAGCGACCAAGCTTTCCGTAGCAGCGCTTTGTTATAAGCTTTAGTTCTTATAAGTGCTATTACAATACGGATGAGATAGCTGTGCATTACTCACACAACCATTACCTCCATCTTCTTTACGAACCTTATGATCAATAGAGGTCGATTTATTATGGAGAATACCGCCACAGATTTTGCACTTTGGTGCGTTAACTATAGCCTCAGATATATATGCTGCGCTTTTAGTTGATTTCGAAAACGATGATGTAATTGTTGCCGAATGGCTCACTTCATCCAAGTTAATGTATGAAAACTCATTAGTCTTGCTTAATTCGTTCAAAACATCATCTGCGTTAGTTTGCAAGGTGAGCTTTTCAAGAATGGCATGAAAAAAACTAACTAGAGGCACTACAGCTTTATTAGCTTGCCTAGCTTTTCTGACAATCTGTTGAATCACCATGTCTGATTTTATTATGGTGTTTTCAAATGCTTGTCTATGTTTAGTAAAAACATCCAGCTTTTTTGAAGCCACTAATTCTTTAGTGAAAACAATTACTGCATGAAAACAACTAACCCTGAAATTACCAGATTGGCTGTAAATATAAATTGCTGGGTGAAGACCTAGCGAAGAAGGGTGAATATCATTAACTCTTTGAAGTGACTTTCTTATTCCGGAAAGCGCCTTAAGAGTTTCCTCTCCACTTGTATCTTCATCCTTTGCATTAGCACCGAGCATTTTTACTAATTCAAAAACCATAGCCAATGAATTGCTTGCGTGATTTTTGCCACCCAAAGGTAGATCCAATGTTTTTATAGGAGTAATTAGTTCTGGCTTAAAAATTAAATCATTGATTGTTTCTGCTTCACTTTGAATTTTTTCAGATAATTCTGGCTTAAATACATTCCAATATTTATAGCCTTGGCCGCCACGCAAAATGGCTCTTGAGCATAACCCCGCTGGCATTCTCCTAGCTTCCAATATTGCTATTTCTGTATCACTGATAGGCGTTGATTTCTGATTAATTTTAAAAAAGCTACTTTCAGCCTTTTTTGAATCTCCATCAACCCATTGCAGCTGGAGAGCTCTTGTACCGAAGTTCTTAAGCCTTTTCTTTACATGCTCTGCAGCAATTTCTGGTTCAAATAATGTGTCTTTGAAGTCTTTATATGAACCAATATCTTGATTAATGATTTGACGAGCTTTCTTTGCGGTCTCTAATTGTTGCTCAGGTATCGCATTATCGAAAAATTTTCTAGAAATTTTACCATCACCGTAATCATCATTTACCCATGCCGCAATTGCGCTAATTCTATGCGCTCCATCAATCACAAATGTATAGCTGTCAGCATACTTCCATAGAATAATTGCTGGAACCAAATCACCATCTAAGAAACTTTCAACAAGATCCTTAACCTTCTCAGCATCCCATTCGTTTGTTTCACGCTGGAAATCAGGCTTCCTCAATGAAGAAAAGAAGAATCCCGGAATTTCAAAGTCACCGTAACTAAGTGTAGTTTTATGTGGACCTTGTGAATTGTGAGCTTGATCTTGAACCTCAAAGTCATCCCTACCAATAAGCGCATCTAAAAATAATTTTTGGGCCATTTCCTATCCTTACTCGTGATCAATTTTACTCATAACATGTATTAGACAGCGCGTTCTATGACTGGATGATCGCGCTGGCATGATTGTCCGAAAAACACAGCCTGCCATATTCTCCCAAATATTTGTCTCTTATATTTACAATCCTGCATATCCAAAACTCGCGCTTCTGCTGTATTTGTCGAAAAGTTTTCTTTGGGCATTTATCGCACCAAACCCAGCTTAGCATACGGCACCGATAGCAACCGACAATCTCAGCCAAAGGCTTTCAACACCCACAAAAAAAACCGCCCATCGCCAACAGCTTACGCTGCCTAACGATGGGCGGGCTTAGTACTACCTAAACGATATTAACTAAGCGCTTCCAACGACTGCTCAATAATACTCAACCCTTCCTCCAACACCGCAGACGACACCGTCAGCGGCACCAGAATCCGAATGCTGTTGCCGTAGAAACCACAAGAAAGCAGGATCAGGCCGTTCTCGCGGGCTTTGGCGCACAGCGCTCCGGTCATCTGAGTATCCGGCTTGCCTTCGCTATTGAGCAGTTCGAACGCGGCCATGGCGCCGAGCTGGCGACCGTGGGCTACGGCAGGGAAGCGCTCTTCCCATACGGCGAAACGTTCGGCCAGCATTTTGCCCATCTGCTCGCTGCGCGCCAGGATGTTCTCTTCTTCGATCACCTCAATCACCGCCAGCGCCGCGGCGCAGGAGAGCGGGTTGCCGCTGTAGGTGCCGCCCAGGGAGTTGGGGCCGGAAGCGTCCATCACCTTAGCGGTGCCGACCACCGCAGAGAGCGGCATGCCGTTAGCGAGGCTCTTGGCGGTGGTGAGGATGTCCGCCTCAATGCCGCTGTGTTCCAGCGCAAACAGCTTGCCGGTACGGGCAAAGCCAGACTGCACTTCGTCGGCGATCAGCAGAATGCCGTGCTCGTCGCACAGTGCGCGCAGCGCTTTGAGGTAGTCCGGTGAGGCAATGTAGAAACCGCCTTCGCCCTGTACCGGCTCAATCACGATGGCCGCCGTGCGGTGCGGGGCAATATCGGTCTTGAACAGCGTGCGAATGGCGTTCAGCGAGGCTTCTTCGCTGATGCCGTGCAAGGGGTTCGGGAACGGTGCGCGGAAGACATCACCCGGCATCGGGCCGAAGTCGTTCTTGTAGGGCAGCACCTTGCCGGTCATGGCTAAGGTCATCATGGTGCGGCCGTGGAAGGCACCATCAAACGTAATGATGCCGGTGCGGCCAGTGGCGGCGCGGGCAATCTTCACGGCGTTTTCCAGCGCTTCGGCACCGGTATTGACCAGCATCGCTTTGCGCTCTGGGCCGCGCACCGGGCTTAGTTCGCAGAGCTTTTGGCACAGCTGCACGTAGGGCGCGTAGGAGATCACCGCCGCACTGGTGTGCATGACTTTTTTAAGCTGCGCTTCGACGGCAGCAACGATTTTCGGGTGGCGGTGGCCCAGGTTCAATACGCCAATACCGCCGGCGAAATCGATCCAGCGATTGCCGTCGGCGTCCCATAGCTCGGCGTTTTCAGCACGCTCGGCAAACTGAGTGGTCGGCGTGGCGGCACCGTTGGCTACATAACGGATTTTCAGGTCATTCAATTCTTGGTTAGTCATCATCGTTCTCTTTATAAACCGCCAACGCAGACGTATTTCAGCTCAGTAAACTCATCCAACCCGTGGTGAGAACCTTCACGGCCCAACCCGGACTCTTTCACACCGCCAAAGGGCGCAAGCTCGGTGGAGATCAACCCTTCATTGACGCCGACCATGCCGTACTCCAACTGCTCCATGGTGCGCCAGATGCGGCGATAATCCGTGGCGTAGAAGTAGGCCGCTAGGCCAAACGGCGTATCGTTGGCCATTTCAATCGCCTCTTCATCACGATGGAAACGGAATACGGGAGCGACTGGGCCGAAGGTCTCTTCATCGGCCACCGCCATCTTGGTGGTGACATCTGCAAGCACCGTGGGCGTGAAGAAGCGCTCACCTGCGGCGTGGGGCTTGCCGCCGCAGAGTAGCCGCGCGCCTTGATTCACTGCGTCATCTACATGGCGCTGCACTTTCTCCACCGCCGCTTGGTTAATCAGCGGGCCAATGGTGCTGTCTTGTGTTAAACCATCGCCTACCTTCAGCGCGCTAACGCGCTCGGTGAGCTTGCTGACGAACGCATCGTAAACGCCGTCCTGCACCAGGAAGCGGTTGGTACACACGCAGGTTTGCCCGGCGTTGCGGAATTTGGAGGCAATGGCACCGTTTACAGCGGCGTCCACATCGGCATCGTCAAAAACGATAAAAGGCGCGTTGCCGCCCAGTTCCATAGCGGTTTTCTTCACCGTGCTGGCGCACTGGGCAAGCAAGTGTTTACCCACCGGAGTCGAGCCGGTAAACGAGACTTTGCGCACCCGTGAATCCGTGGTGAGCACTTCGCCCACTGCTGCCGGTTTTGATGCAGTAATGACGTTAATGGTGCCCGCAGGCAGGCCTGCTTCCAAGGCTAGGTAAGCAGCGGCAAGCGCCGTTAACGGCGTGGCTTCGGCAGGTTTGATCACTACGGTGCAGCCCGCGGCCAGGGCCGGAGCGCACTTGCGGGTAATCATTGCCAGCGGGAAGTTCCAGGGGGTAATCGCCGCGACGACACCCACCGGCTCGCGCAGTACCAGTAGCCGCTTGTCCGCACCGTGGCTGGGCAGGGTTTCCCCGGCCATGCGCTTGGCTTCTTCGGCAAAAAACTCAATAAACGAGGCGCCGTAAGTCACTTCGCCTTTGGCTTCCGCCAGGGGCTTGCCCTGCTCTAGGGTCATCAGGCGGGCTAGGTCGTCGGCGTGTTCATTGATTAACTCAAACCAGCGACGCAGCAGTGCTGAGCGCTGTTTTACTGGCGTAGCGCGCCAGGCAGGCCCAGCGGCATACGCGGCAGCCACCGCGTCGCGGGCGTCATCAGCGCCTAAATCGGCAACGCGGGCAATCGTCTCGCCGGTAGCGGGGTTATCGACGGCAAAGGTCTGCTGGCCCTTGCGCCACTCGTCGCCCACCAGGGCAGGGACGGCATCGTGTAACCACTTTTCGATAAAGCTCATGATCTTCTCCTGGTTTACAACATTACCTGCACACTAGCAGTAATGTGCTGGCAGGCGAATGCACCACTTTTTCGTTCAACCAGACCACTTTTCTGTTTTACTAACTAAACGGGAAGTATCGTGACGGTAAGAGGATACGAATGGTTTGCCAGGACGTGTTACAACAGCTCGTAAAACACTATGCACAGCAACCTGAGCGCTTGAGTAAACAGGTGCGGTTAGAGCAAGCCTTGAGGCAGGCGGTCACCCAGGCGTGGCCGAACCAAACTCGCCTGCCGTCACACCGGCAGCTAGCAGCAACGTTGGGCGTTGCTCGACACACGCTGTCTCTTGCCATTGCGTCGCTTATTGAAGAAGGCCTGTTGACGACGTTTCATGGCAAGGGCACTTGGAGCTGTAAGAAAGAGGCATCTGTCGCGCCCACATCATCCAGCGTTCAGCTTTCAAAACGTGCTCAACAAGTGTTGCGCTGGCCAGGGGCGAGCACGGTGCAAAGTGGTGCCTTTGTCCCTGGCATACCGGATATCGCCCAGTTTCCAATGCGCAAGTGGCGTCAGCTCTATGCCAGTGTCACCGTGCCGCAAAATGCCTTGTTGCTGTCGTATTCCACCGGCGGTTATGGGCCGCTTAAGCGCGCAATCTGTGAATTTCTGGCGCGCTGGCGCAATATTCATTGTGATATTGAGCAGATTATCATCACCGACGGTACTCATAACGGCATTGAGCTATGCGCCATGGCATTGGCCGATGTGGGTGACACCGTGGCGATGGAGTCGCCCTGCTACTGGGGGGCACGCAATGTGTTTACCGCCGCGGGCTTAACGGTTGAGATGGTGCCCTGGTTTCCTGATAAGGGGCATGCTTTTCCGAAGGCGGCTGGCAACATTTCCCTCGCTTATTTGACCGGCTCTCATCACTACCCACTCAGCGTGCCCACCCGCGCGGCTCATAAGCAGCAGTTCTGTGATGCGTTATCGCCCACTTATGTGGTGGAAGATGACTACGAATTCACCCGCGACGATCATACTAATCTGCTGTTTGATCCACACTCGGAACGCCATTTATTGGTGGGCTCATTCTCCAAAATGATGTTTCCAGGCTTACGGCTTGGCTACTTAGTCGTGCCACGGCATTTGGCCGCCCCTATGAACCGACTGCGCAGCGAGCTATTCCGTGAAGGTCGTATGCTTGAACAAGCGGTACTAGCGCAGTTTATTTTTGACGGCGATTTAGACGCTTGGTGTCGTCGTATTCATCCGGATTATTTGGGTCGCCAGCAAGTGTTGCATGATCAGCTACGTTCACTGCCTAGGGTGCGCCACGTATCGCCACCTTGTAGTGCAATCAGTTTATGTATCGAATTTGAACCCGGCGTGAACGACGTTGCGCTTGCTCAGGCACTGATGAAAGAGCATTTGATTGTGCGTCCGCTTAGCCCCGTATGTGCTAAAACAGACCAGAGGGTTGGGCTGGTCATGGGCGTAGGCATGCTGTCAGGGGAAACCTTGGCACGTGAAGCTCAGCGGCTGCGCCGCTGTTTAGAGGGGCTACTTCGCTAGTCGAGGTTTTAGAAGAGAGATGTAAGCGACTCGATTACCATATTGATAAAATATATCGATAAACGTTTATTCATAAAAAGCTTTTCTTAAAAACTTATCCACAAGGATTTTCCATGCACTGCCCTGTTGATCGTTTTGATACACGCTCCCCATCTATGCTCACAACGTGGCGACTATGGGCCATCCTAGGCCTTATGCTGTTTCTTTCAGGCTGCGCCACGTTTGCACCGAACCCGCCGCAGGATCAAAGCAATATCTGCGAGATATTCCGCGAGCAGCCTAGTTGGTACGACTACGCCCGAGACTCCCAAGAGAAGTGGGGCACACCCATTGCAACGCAGATGTCGTTTATTCAGCAAGAGTCGTCGTTTAGAAGCCACGTGCGCCCAGACCGAAAGCGCTACCTAGGCTTCATTCCTGGCCCTCGGCCCTCATCCGCCAGAGGCTACGCCCAAGCGCAAGACCCGGTTTGGGGCGAATACCGGGAGCAGGCAGGCAGCACCTTTGCACGGCGTACCCATATGAAGCACGCCACTGATTTTATTGGCTGGTACAACACCCGTACCCGCGCCCAAACGGGCATCTCGCTGAACAACCCTCAACATCTCTACTACGCTTATCATGAGGGCGCTGGCGGCTACCAACGGGGCACCTACCGTAATAAACCCCATGTACTGCGGGCGGGCAGCCAAGTGTCGGCACGCGCTAACCGCTATCAAGCCCAACTCAACAGCTGTGAAGCAGAGTTTCAATGCAGCAGGTTTTATCAGGTATGGCCGTTTTGTCGCGGCGGCTAACATAGGCTGCACACCGCCAGAGATTGACAGCGTAGTTAGTGCCCGCTATTGTCAGCAAAGATACAAATGAGAAGCACTATCTTTAACGATTCCCATTGGTGCGAGGCCACACGCCGGTGGGGTGATAGGAAATTACATGACCAGTGAGCAGCGCCAGCTTCGTCAAACACTGCTGTTTTTGCGAACTTCTTTCGAAGCCATTCAGCATTCGATCGCAGGGCGTCTAGATGATCCACTGCCCTGCTGGCTGGATACCAGTATGCTTACGATGCTGTCACGAGAGCTCACCCGCTGCTGCGAGCACGCCAAGCCGCTGTTTACGCCTGCCGTTACCGAGCAGCTTTATATCGCCTCGCAACAGTGCGACTTACTTCTCAAACAGTGCCCGGGCGTGCTCAGCAGCACCGTTTGTTACCGCCAACTGGGCGCTATTATGCTGCCGCTGACCAACGTTATTGAGCAAATTAACACGCCAGCCAAGCGCCGCTGGCCTTGGCTGCGGCGCTAATAGCAAAACGCTAGAACGTCTCCCACTCGTCCACTGTTGCCTCGGCCTTTTTTACG
The DNA here is from genome assembly GCF_017515565.1 of Halomonas sp. GTDB lineage: Bacteria > Pseudomonadota > Gammaproteobacteria > Pseudomonadales > Halomonadaceae > Vreelandella. The sequence goes on along the minus strand of NZ_JAFWFN010000026.1, from coordinate 71,544 downwards.
GGTTTCTTCTGAGTATGCGTAAGCTCGGCGGCGAATAGCGCGTGCTCTTCTTGCGGAGACGCTAGGCTCTGCGGTGCAGAGTGAGGCTGCTGGCCGTCAACAACTTTGAAGAAAGCAACCGCGCTTGCAAGGTCACGGGCTTGATCCCCCAGGGAGGCCGATGCGGTAGCTGTCTGCTCTACCAGCGACGCGTTCTGCTGAGTGACATCATCCATTTGGTTAATCGCAATGCTCATTTGATCAATGGCGGATGTTTGCTCGTCGGATGCCCGGCTAACGTCCTCCATAAGATCCGACACCTTGCCGATGTTCGTGACTATCTGTGCCATTGAATCACCAACGGCTTTCACTAGGTCACTCCCCTGTTCAACCACGCTGTTATTCTCGGCAATCAGGCCTTGAATTTGCTTGGCCGCATCGGCGCTGCGCTGTGCCAGGCTCCTGACTTCTTGGGCCACAACAGCAAAGCCACGCCCTTGCTCCCCCGCACGGGCAGCTTCTACTGAGGCATTTAGAGCAAGAATGTTGGTTTGGAACGCAATACCGTCAATAAGGGAGACAATGCCGCTAATTTTTTCCGAACTGTTGTTGAGTTCATCCATTTTATTGACGGCTTCTTTGACTTTTTCGCCGCCGTAGCTCGCCGAGCGACTGGCCGTATGCGCCAGCTGGTTCGCTTCGCCGGTGTGCTGGGTATTATTTTTTACCGTCGCGGCCACCTGCTCCATACTGGCGGCGGTTTCTTGAAGGCTTGAGGCCTGCTGCTCGGTACGCTGGGAAAGGTCAATGTTGCCTGATGAGATTTGGCTAGAGGCGCTGGAGATGGCGCCCGCCGAGGCCTGAATACTGCCGATAAGCCCCTGCAACTTGCCCTGCATATCACCTAACTCATCGAGCATGTCGCCAATTTCATCACGGTGGGCATGGTGGATTTTCTGGGTCAGATCACCTTCAGCCATGGCGTGGAAGTGTTGGCGCGCCTGCACCAGCGGCTGCAGAATGCGCTGAATGAGCAGCCAGCTAAGTATGCCCGCCAGAACGATGGCTATCAGCAGCGCCCCAATCATCAAATTCCTCATCATTGCCGCACGGGACACCGCTCCTTCATAGCCTGCATTCGCCTCGCGCTCTTCCTGTGCAATCAGCTCATTCAACGTAGCATGCATCTGGCGGTAGGCAGGCAACGCTTGAGTGAAGGCCATCTCATTGGCTTCGTCGTAGTTACCCATTGAGTAGAGGGGCATCGTCGGCGCTACCGTCACTAATAGCCGTTGATAACTTTCTCTAAAACGTGCTGCTAACGCTTCAGTTTCGGCAGTCATTTCATTAGACGAATATGGTGCCATATAGCATCAATCTGTGAAATATTTTGAATGATATTATCCATGTGCATCTGCACAGAGTGGTCATGCAGTGCACTAACGGCCAACATAGGATCATGCTGGCCCGCCAGCGATAGCTCCATCACCATATCTTTGGAATGCTCATTAAGCTGAGCAATCCGCTGTGTATCTCGCAAATTATCTTGATAAATCGTATCAACTGCACGATTAGAGGAAGCCATACCGCTAAAACCCAAGGCACCAATGATTAACATCAGCACTAACATAACGATAACCATTAAGATCAGGCGTTTTTTAATTGTCATTCTCAACATAATAGCTCTCGGCGCCTCTGCGCATGGCGTTTGATTTAACACTTCAAAGTCACGGTTATTTTACGCGTTAACTTTTTTTAACTAAATTCGCTCAGTTGATATGCATCAAGCAAACAGGTTATTTAACTAGAAATTTTTCAGGCTAATGATGCAACTGTCGACATCCCCTCTCCAGCAGTGGCTCTGCGGCATTAATGACACTACTCAGCATTTTGTAGTAAACTGGTCTATTATATAAATCGCTTAACCGTCTCTATTTAAAAGGAGTTTGCCCAATGGCGTATGAAACGCTGTTTTCCCCTATTCAGCTTGGCAGCTTGTCGATTCCTAACCGCGTGATTATGGCGCCGCTGACTCGCTCACGCACACCCGACAGCGTGCCGGGCACAATGCAAGAAGCCTATTACGGCCAGCGCACCGGCGCAGGGTTGATTATCAGCGAAGCAACCAACATCTCCCCCACTGCCCGCGGCTATGTATACACCCCCGGCATTTGGACGGATGAACAGGAAGCCGGCTGGAAAGGTGTGGTGAACGCAGTGCACGCCAAAGGTGGCCGTATCGCACTGCAGCTGTGGCACGTTGGCCGTGTTTCTCATGAGATGGTGCAACCTGACGGACAGCAGCCGGTCGCGCCTAGCGCGCTGAAAGGCGAAGGCGCCCAGTGCTTTGTCGAGTTTGGAGATGGCACCGCTGGGCAGCACCCCACCAGTACGCCCCGCGCGCTGGAAACCAATGAGATCCCCGGCATCGTCGATGACTACCGCCAAGCAGCTGTTCGCGCCAAACGTGCTGGCTTTGACATGGTGGAAGTACACGCGGCTAACGCTTATCTGCTAAACCAGTTTTTAGCCACCGGCACCAACCAGCGCACCGACCAGTATGGTGGCTCGTTAGAAAACCGCGCCCGCTTCCCGCTGGAAGTCGTCGATGCAGTGGTTGAGGTTTTCGGTGCCGACCGCGTTGGCATTCGTATGACCCCGTTTATCGAACTCTTTGACTTAACCGACGACGAGCCGGAAGCCATGGCCTTTTATATGGCAGAGCAGCTGTCTCAGCGCGGCCTAGCTTACCTGCACTTAAACGAGCCTAACTGGGCCGGTGGCGATATCACTTTCCCTGATGGTTTTCGTGAGCAGATGCGCGAGCGCTTTAGCGGCAGCTTGATCTACTGTGGCAACTATGACGCAGAGCGCGCTGAGGCACGAATTGGCGATAACACCACGGATGCCGTGGCCTTTGGCCGCCCCTATATTGCCAACCCTGATTTAGCTGAACGCTTTCGGGTTAACGCGCCGCTTACCAAGCCAAACCATGAAACCTTCTATGGCGGCGACGAAAAAGGCTACACCGACTACCCTTTTATGGATAACGGCTACGACCGCCTCAGCTAAGCTAACGTTAAAAAGCTAAGCTAACGTTGAAGGGCTAAGTATTTAGCAAATTAAGCATCACTTCGGTGGTGCTTTTTTTATCTCAACATTTTTATGCCAAAACGCTTTAAAACGCTGCTAGGCTATTGATTCTTTAATTTTAACATTAGGGTGAAGCATGTTAGGTTCGCTGCTCGCATTATTGGTATCGCTGCTGCTGGTAGGCGCCACGGCCACCACCGGCGCACGCTTTCGGCCTGATGGCTGGTACCGCGAGCTACGTAAACCCAGCTGGACACCGCCAGACATCGCTTTCCCTATTGTGTGGGGCATCCTGTATTTATTGATGGCGATAGCCGCTTGGCGTGTCTATATGGCCGATGCGTCGCCGCTACGCACGGCAGGCCTTGTGGTATATGGGCTGCAGCTAGTGGCTAATGCGGCGTGGTCGTGGCTATTTTTTGGCCGTAAGCAGATGGGTGCAGCATTGGTGGATATTGCTCTACTGCTGGGTTTAATTACGCTAACGATTGGGTTATTCGTTAATGTAAGTACGCTAGCCGCTTGGCTGATGGTGCCCTGCTGGTTATGGGTGGCGCTTGCATTAGCACTTAACACATCCATCTTGAGATTAAATAAGGCCTAAGCGCCAATCAATAGGGTTCAAGCGAATGGACGATACTTCCCTTCCTGTTTTGCTCGCGTTTGCTTCGCTGATATTAGGCATGTTGGCAGCCGCTATTTTTGTGTAGATCGTGGTGCCAAGGCGCCGACGCGCTAAAGAGAAAGCGGCAGCGGCAGTGCCTTTGGCACCAACGCCGCCCCCTGCAGAGCCAGCGCAGGAACCCGAAGCGCCCCCAGCGCCAAAACAGGCAAAAAAGGTAAAACAGCACTCGCTGTTCGTCATTTTTTCCAAGCCTGATGCCACCACCGATGAGCGCTTAACCGAGTGGCTGCGGAGTAAGAACGCCCGCTTTGACGCCATCAAGAAGGTCTTTTTAATCGACGGCCAGCAGCCCTCTAACCCGGTTACCGTAGCCAACGCCTTTCCGCCCGGGGATATGCCCGACTTACTCGGTGGCGAGACCCACGAGCCGATTCGCGGCGTTAGCTTACTAGTGAAGCCGCCGTTGCGTAAACGCCGCAATCAGCAGATGCACGTTTATGTAGCGCTGGCTAAAGAGATGAACGAAACCTTCAGTGGCGACGTGCTCGATGCCGACCGAGCGCCGGCCACCGAGTCTACCTACACACAGATCATTGGTTAACGTTTTAAACCACACCCTGGCTACGCAGGTAGTCGTCATAGCTACCGCTGAAGTCGACAAGCCCCTCGGGCTGCATATCAATAATCCGGGTCGCGAGGCTTGAGACAAACTCCCGGTCGTGGCTGACAAATATCAGCGTGCCTGGGTAGTTTTCCAGCGCTAGGTTCAGCGCTTCGATGGACTCCATATCCAAGTGGTTGGTTGGCTCATCCATTAACAGCACGTTGGGGTTGGTGAGCGTTAGCTTGCCAAACAGCATCCGCCCCTGCTCGCCACCGGAAATCACCTTCACCGATTTACCAATGTCATCGCTGGAGAACAGCATCCGACCCAGCGCACCGCGCACTATCTGCTCGCCGCCTTTGGTCCATTGGCTCATCCACTCGAAGAGCGTGGCATCAACAGGAAAGTCGTCGGTGTGATCTTGACCAAACATGCCAATCTCAGCAGCATCGGTCCACTTCACTTCACCGGCATCGGGGTGTAAATCACCCGCCAGGGTTTTCAGCAGGGTGGTTTTACCAATGCCGTTAGGGCCGATAATCGCAATGCGTTCGCCCGCTTCGACGGTCATTGAAAAACGCTCGAAAAGCGGCTTCTCATCGCCGTAGCCTTTGGTAATCGCATCAACATTCACGGCATTGCGATGGATCTTTTTATTCTGCTCAAAGCGGATAAACGGGCTTACCCGGCTGGACGGCTTGATATCTTCCAGCTTAATTTTATCGATCTGGCGCGCCCGCGACGTGGCCTGTTTAGCTTTGGAGGCGTTGGCCGAGAAGCGGCTAACAAACTGCTGGAGTTCAGCAATTTGGGCTTTTTTCTTGGCATTATCCGAATGCTGACGCTCACGCGCCGCGGTGGCCGCGGTCATGTAGTCATCGTAGTTGCCTGGGAACAGGGTAATTTCCCCGTAATCCAGATCCGCCATGTGCGTGCACACGCTGTTCAGGAAGTGGCGGTCGTGGGAGATGATCACCATGGTGCTGCTACGCGCTTTGAGGATGTCTTCCAGCCAGCGAATCGTGTTGATATCCAGATGGTTGGTGGGCTCGTCGAGCAGCAGAACATCAGGGTCGGAGAACAGCGCCTGGGCCAGCAGTACTCGCAGCTTCCAGCCTGGGGCAACTTCGCTCATGGGGCCGGTATGCTGCTCGATGGGAATACCTAGGCCCAGCAGCAGCTCCCCTGCGCGGGACTCGGCGGTATAGCCGTCGAGTTCAGCAAAGCGCACTTCTAGGTCAGCCACCGCCATGCCGTCGGCTTCGCTCATTTCTGCCAGGGAGTAGATTCGCTCGCGTTCGGCGGCGACTTTCCACAGCTCAGCGTTACCCATGATAACGGTGTCGATGACCCGGTCATTCTCATAGGCGAACTGATCCTGGCGCAGCTTACCCAGCCGCGTGGCGCTATCCAGCATCACCTGCCCGGAAGAAGGCTCAAGTTCACCCCCCAAAATCTTCATAAAGGTGGACTTACCGCAACCATTGGCGCCAATCAAACCGTAGCGATTGCCGTTATTAAATTTGACGGAAACATTTTCAAACAGGGGCTTGGCCCCAAACTGCATGGTGATATTGGCGGTTGCGATCAAGATGTAAGCCCTGGTTAACGTAGAGAGTGCGCGTGCAAAGGCTCGCGATTCTACGCGCCTTTGGGCGGCGTTACACCTCCCGCCTAACCAGCATCGTGATGTAGTGCCGGGAGTTCTAGCAGAAAGCGTTCTCCATCAAGCGCTTGGCGCAGCCGCGCGTGTAGTATCTCGACGATGCCCGGATGCTCACCAACCAGCGCCGTGGTGGTTACAGTCAACCCTGGGTGGCGCTGTTCAGCGGCAGCGCAAATCTCGGCGATATCGCCGCCTTCACCCGCATGGCGCCCAGGCGAGAGAAACAGCATCGCTAAGATGACCGGGCCAGATTGGAACTCCGGCGTATCCAGCAAATGCTCCAACAGAGGCTCGTTAAAGCGGTATTCGTCGCCTTCACGGCGCTCCATGGATGCTGCCGCCACACAGCTCACCTCATCTGCCAAGAGCACACTTAACTGCCCGGCTAAGCGATTGCGCACGGCTGTCACTTCAGGAATCGGGCTACCGTGATCCACCAGCGCCACCTGTGGCGTCGTCCCTGCCTGCAGTTTTTCGCGCACGTTGTCGGCCAATAGCTTGGCCAAACGCAGGTCGTTATTGCCCCGCTCATCCACCAGCGGCTGGGCCACACGAACGCTCACCTCGGGAAAACGCGCCTGTAGCGCGGCCATGCGCTCTGGCAGGTAGCCGGTCAGTGCTTTGCTTGGCCCAAAGAAGAACGGCAGCACAACAATCTCTGTGGCCCCCTGCTCAGCGCTGCGTTCAGCGGCTGGGCCAAGGGTAATCGCAGGGATGCCGTCGACCTCTTCAGGGGGGATCTTATTGGAGTGCAGCAGTGAGGCCGCTTGTACGGCTTCGCCCAGATGATGGCTGAGTTCAAGCGCCACGCGGCGTAGGTTATGGGTTGCCTGGGGCCGTAAAGAGCCGTTATCGACCAGAAAAATAGCGCGCATTGGGTTTCCTTTAGTTCTGAATTTATGCGTTCAACGTCAACACATCCGCTGCCGCACGGTGCAACTGGGCGTGGCGCCCTGCCAGCGCGAGAATATCCCGGTCATAGCCGCCGCCAATCACCGCCGCCACGGGAATATCCGCGTCTAGGCAGCAGCTAAGCACATAATGGTCGCGGGCATACAGCCCCTGGTTGCTTAATGCTAAATAGCCCAGGCGATCATCTTGATGGACATCAACCCCCGCGTCATACAGCACTACATCAGGTTGATAAGCTGCCAGGATCCCCGGCAACCGTGACGCAAGCTCGGCGAGGTAGGCGTCATCGCCCATCCCATTAGGCAGCGCAACGTCCAAATCGCTTATGGCCTTGCGCGCTGGGAAATTACGCGCCGCGTGCATAGAAAAGGTAAACACACCGGGCTCGTTAGCAAATAGCCGAGCGGTGCCATCTCCTTGATGAACATCGCAGTCAACGATAAGCACCCGCTCTACCCAACCTAGCGCCAGGGCATGGGCGGCGGCCACTGCCAGATCATTAATCAGGCAATAACCGCTAGCGGCATCGGCATGGGCGTGATGCGTCCCCCCTGCTGAATTACAGGCCAGCCCAGTGGTAAGCGCCGCTTCTAACGTAAGCAGGGTACCGCCGATTTCTAGCCGCACACGCTCCACTAGCGCCGCCGACCAGGCAAACCCACTGCGCCGTTCGGCAGCACGCTCTAAACGGCCCTGCAAAAAAGCATTCAGATAATCGCGGGTATGCACCCGGGCAAGGGTATTAATGGGTGCAGGCTCAGGCGTTAGCCACGCAATGGGGCACGCCAGCAACTGTTCGCCAAGCAGTTGGCGAAGCAACCGGAATTTCTCCATGGGGAAAGGATGGTTGGCTGGTAAATCAATTGTATAACCCGGATGATGAACAACCGTTAACGCCATGCGCGTGCAGCCACTTTGGTCATAAATATAGATAGCTTATGTTGCTTGATACCACTGCTTTAAACCAGCAAAGAAACTTCTTCGATGGCCATGAGGATATATGGCTTTTTGGTTACGGCTCGCTGATTTGGAAGGCTGACTTTGCCTACCTAGAACGGCAGCCCGCCTACATTACCGGCTGGGCACGACGGTTCTGGCAAGGCTCCCACGATCACCGTGGCACACCTGACGCACCGGGCCGGGTGGCTACGCTGATTCGTGCCCAAGGTGCTGTGTGTCACGGCATGGCGTACCGCATTACCCCCGATGTGCTGGCACCGCTGGATGTACGGGAAAAAAACGGCTACCTGCGAGAAAAAGTACCGCTCACGTTTCTAGGGGAGCGTGGTGAAGCGCAGGAGAGTAAGACTCAAACCAAGGGGTTAATTTACTTAGCCACTGAAGATAACCCTGCTTTTTTAGGCGATGCGCCGCTGGAGGATATCGCCTACCAAATTGCCCACTCCCACGGCCCGAGCGGCTCGAATAAAGCCTATTTGTTGAATTTAGCCCAGGCGCTGCGCGAATTGTGCATCGAAGATGAGCACGTCTTTAGCCTTGCCGAAAGGATGCATAAGCGATGACCCGTCAAGCAGTACTCTCCCCTAGCACACCCAGCATCGCTCCTTCGAGTTTAGTGCTTGCTGTCGTCGCCGCCGTGGGTATGGCGACCATTGGCGTTATCTCACGTATTACCGAACTAAGTGCCGAAAGCATTACCTTTTATCGCCTGGGCCTAGGGGCTGCGTTTTTACTTATTTACTTGGTTCTGACAAAACGCCACGCATCGCTTAAAGCGCTGCCGGGGCGTCAAGTGGTGCTTAGCGGGCTGTTCTTAGCGGCATTTATTCTGTTTTACGTGCAGGCCATGAACTACACCCAAATGGCCAACGCTATTTTGATGGTGTATCTCGCGCCAATTTTTGCCGCCGTGGTCGCGCATACGCTGTTTGCCGAGCGCCTTACGCCCCAACAGGTGGTGTTGATTGGCTTGGCGCTATTTGGGTTTGCCATGATGCAAGAGTTTCGCCTTAACCTAGAAGACCGCCAAGACGTGATTGGGATGGGGTTTGGCCTAGCAGCCATGCTGGCCTATAGCGGCTTTATACTCACCAACCGCCGCTTACCCAGTCACTTAGATGACCGCACCTGCGCCTTTTGGCAGTTGCTGGTTGGGGCGCTGGCGATTCTTCCGTTTGCCCTATGGCAGCCCGAAGGGCTAACCGCCGCTACCTGGCAGTGGCCGTGGCTATTGGCGGCGGGCTTAGTACCGGGGTTTTTAGCGCTGCTGTGCGCTGTTATGGCAATTAACCGGCTGCCTACTGCCCTATACGGTACGTTAGCCTACTGCGAGCCGGTGGCAGTGGTGATCTTTGGCTGGAGTCTGTTTGGTGAAGCACTCACGCCGCTTCAGTTGGCCGGGTGCTCGCTGGTGCTTGCCAGCGGCATTGCCCAAGCGTGGTTAGGCGGCCGGGTAGCTACACCATCAGCCACGACAGGATAACCAGCCCCAGCACAATACGCACAATGGCGCCCAGCAAGGAGCCTCGCAGCAGCGCACGGATACCGCGCCACAATAGCCAAAGGCCGATCACCAGTACAAGAATACTGAAAAATGAGGCGTTGATACCCAGTGATCGGCTCAGCCCATCGACAAAGTCTTCAAGCGCGCCGAAGAAATTGGTAAATATCGCCAGTAAAAACTCGACTACCGCGCGAATGATATCGCCAATTATTTGTCCCGCTTCACTAAAAAATCCGTTCGCCTGCATGCATTTCGTCCATCGCTGTAAGGTGTGGGGCATTTTCGACCAAAATGTCATCCCTGGCAAAGCAATGCTGCCAGCTCTCTACGACGTTAGCCTTATTCCCATGAACCGTTTAACGCGTTACAACGTCTAACTCTGCCATCGCGGGAGAGACTGGTGCACGACACCAGCGCCGAAGGAGCAACGACCCCGGAAACTCTCAGGCCAACGGACCGCGACGGCAAACATCGTTACCAGTACGTTCCGAAGAGCGGTTGATGACTGCGTCACTCAGCCCACCGAAGGAGCAAGCGCCTCAATTGATGCGTGAATCTCTCAGGTTCCATGACGGAAGGGGTACGCCTAGCAAACACGCTGCTGGGGGTATCGCCCGACGCTCATACAATCTGTGGAGAACTTCATGCAACGCATTGCAGTTATCGGCGGTGGCATTACCGGTATTACTAGCGCCTACGCCCTCGTCAAACGCGGCTTTGATGTCACCGTATTTGAAAAACACCGCTACGCGGCGATGGAAACCTCTTTTGCTAACGGCGGGCAGCTATCGGCCTCGAACGCAGAAGTGTGGAACCACTGGCCAACAGTGATTAAAGGTATGCGTTGGATGTTAAAAAACGACGCGCCACTGCTGGTCAATCCTCGCCCGAGCTGGCATAAACTGAGCTGGTTTGCTGAGTTTATCGCCGCCATTCCCCGCTATGCCGACAACACCACGGAAACGACCCGCCTCGCCATTGCTGCCCGAGAGCACCTATTTCAGTGGGCGAAAGACGAGCAGATTGATTTCGATGTGAAGCAGAAAGGTATTCTGCATATTTACCGCGATAAAGCAGGCTACGACCACGCCGCCAAGGTATCGCAACTGCTTAGCAAAGGCGGGCTTGAGCGCCGGGCAGTTACCCCCGATGAAATGCGTGCCATTGAACCTACGCTTGCGGGCACCTACTACGGCGGCTTTTTTACTGAGAGCGACGCCACCGGCGACATCCACAAGTACACCAACGGTCTCGCCCAAGCGGCTGCAAAGCGCGGCGTAACGCTTAATTACGGCCACCAGATCACTGATATTGGCGCGGATGAAAACGGTGCCTGGGTGACGGCGGCAGTGGATGACGAAACCATCAGCCAAAGCTTTGACAGCGTTGTGGTATGCGCAGGCGTAGGCAGCCGCGCCATTGCCGCGAAGTTGGGCGACCGAGTTAACATTTACCCGGTTAAAGGCTACTCCATCACCGTGCAGTTGGATGATGAAGCCTCACAGCAGGCAGCGCCCACCGTCAGCCTGCTGGATGACGAAACCAAGCTGGTCACCAGCCGCCTGGGTAACGACCGTTTCCGAATAGCGGGTACCGCCGAATTTAACGGCGCGAACCGCGATATTCGCAACGATCGTATTCAGCCGCTCATTCGCTGGGTAGAAGAGTGCTTCCCGGGTGTTAGCACCCAGCGGGTAGTGCCTTGGGCGGGCTTGCGCCCGATGATGCCCAACATGCTGCCTAAAGTTGGCCCCGGCAAACTACCTACGGTGTTCTACAACACCGGCCACGGTCATCTAGGTTGGACACTCTCGGCCATCACCGCCGAAATGCTAGCAGATGCAGTGGATACCTCTCAGGCGGCCTCCGTCGCGATGCGCTAATCAATTTAAAAAGGGGCTCGTGGGCCCCTTTATCTCTGCTGGCTTAATACTAAGATTCAAACTCCACACGATCCCGCCCTTTCTCTTTGGCGCGATACAGGGCGTTATCAACGCGTAAACGGCGGTGACAATGACGCCAAAAACAACTGTACAAAAACATCACAAACTTTAGACTTTGAAATATAAGTTTACCGTCTATTGAGGTGATGCCATGTCGTCTACACTCCCCCCGCGCCTGACCCTTGAAGAACTGTCACAGCGCACCAAAACCTCAACGCCGCTTCCCGACGTAGAGCTACATGGCCTTGATATGGGCTGGTATATTGTGCGTCTTCATCACCATGACTCTGTGAGTCTACTGGTCGATGCCCAGGGTGAAGCCCAGCGTTTTAGCGGCACACAGTGGGTCAGCCGCGCACTGGCGCCGCTAGGCTTTACCCACGGTGTACTCACCTGGGCAGAAGCCACCGATGAGATGGTTGGCAACGACACCCCGCCAGTTACCGCTCAACAGCGCATGGCATACGGCGTTCGCGTGGCGTTTGAGACGCGGCACTGAGTTACTTAATCTACCTAATACTCCGCAACCCTCCAAAGAGGCCTTGACGCGTTATAGCTGCAAAGCCGCGTCAATGAAGCGCTATTTTACCGCTTGGTAATCCTAGCCATGATCTTGGTGGGCATAAACTTAATCTGGCAGGCCATTTAGCATGAGCCGTCAGCTAAGGTAAGCGCTGATATTCGCCAATCTAAGCGCCGCCACCCTTCAACGCTAGCCACCTCGGCGAGTACCGGGTCTGGGTTAACCGCCACGGGGCAATCGACATATTGCAGTAACGGTAAGTCGTTGCGTGAATCAGAGTAGAACGTGGTGTGACTGGGTGTGACCTGCTGTTCGGCCAGCCACTGTTTCAAACGCAGCACTTTGCCACCGCGATAAGAAAATATGCCTTCACTTTGGCCGGTATAGCGCGCTTCTTCATTGATGCCGCGCTCCACGCTTAGCTCTACTGCCAGCACGTGCTCAATGCCCAAGATGGTCGCAACAGGCTCTACTAAGTGGCGCGATGAAGCGGAAATCAGTAGCAGGGTATCGCCTGCCTGGCGATGTGTTTCTAGGCAGGTCCAGGCTTGTTCAAAAATACGCGGCTGTAGATGCGTGGCAGCAAAGCGCTCGACCTCTTTTTGAACATCTGCCACTCGGCGGCCTCGCAGGGGGGCCAGGGTCATGGACAAGTACTCTTCCAGCTTTAACTTGCCGGCATGATAGGCTCGCTGCATCTGCTCCGCGCGGGCCATAAAGGTCTCGGCATCGCTAATCCAACCTTGCTCTATCATCCATAAATTCCAGCGGTCGCTGCAGTCTCCATCCAGGAGGGTGTCATCAAGGTCAAACAGAGCGAGGCGCATAAGGCACTCCTTTTTCGCGAGTTCGGCGGCGCGTAGGGTATGCCAAGGATGATGACAGGACGATGACGCCAGTGCTGAAAGTAGAGTTGCTGCTCCTTGTTGCTCTTCAAAAGGCTTAAGTCGTTAACCACTTCGCGGCAAACTCATCTGCGGGAAGCGGGCGGCCAAACCAGTAACCTTGGGCTTGGTTGCAGCCCATTTTCGCTAACAGCTCGGCTTGGGCGGCGCTTTCTACACCTTCGGCCAAGGTTTTCATTTCCAGGTTATCGGCCATGGCGATGATGGTTTGTACGATGGCTCGGTCGTGATGGTTATCAAGCATGTCACGAACGAAAGAGATGTCGATTTTAAGCGCATCGGCGGCAAACCGGCGCAAATAGGCAAGCGATGAGTAGCCGGTACCAAAATCATCAATAAACAGCGCGTAGCCCGCTCGCCGCATGGCTTGGGTAATAATGACCGCTTGATCGGGGTCACGCATAAAATCGCTTTCAGTGAGTTCGAGGGCAATGGCACTTGGCGCCACGCTGGCGGTTAGCTCGCCCACATGCGTCGTCAATTGGGGGTCGGCAAACTGCTGGGCCGACATGTTGATCGACAACCTGCCCGGTAGTGGCGTATCACAAGCTTGCCAACTAGAAAGCTGGCGGGCTGCCTCTTCTAGCACCCAGTCACCCAGCATACGAATCAACCCACGCTCTTCTGCCAGCGGGATAAACTCGCTTGGGCTTATCCACCCCCACTCAGCATCGTGCCAACGGCATAGCGCCTCGGCACCTGTTAGTGTGTAGCTGGCGAGGTCAACCTGAGGCTGAAAATAGAGTTCTAACCGGCCCTCTAGGATGGCGAGATGGAGCCGCTCAGTCATCCATTGCCGGCGCTCTAAGGCATGGCGCATCGCATGGGTATAGGGGCAGTGAGTGGCTTCGCCCCTTTTTGCATGATGCAGGGCGATGCTGGCGGCGTTAAACAATTCACCCACGTCCGGCACATTATTCGGGTAGCGGGCAAACCCGATACTAACCTCCAGATTAAACACGCGATGATCTAGTTGAATAGGCTGCTTAATGACAACGCCTAGCTCCCTGACGGTTTCCAATAGCCGCGCCTCATCGGCCAGCGGTAGCAGTAAGGCAAACTCGTCTCCCGATAGCCTTGCAACCGCTCGCTGGGGGAGTTCGTAGTTCTGTATACGCCCAGCCACCGTGGCTAACAGCTGGTCACCTACGTAATGCCCATGCAGGTCGTTGATCTCTTTAAAGCGGCGAATATCCACCAACAGCAGCGAAAGGGAGTGCCCTAACGCCACCGCCTCTTCGCTCATACTGGCGAGCAGCTCCATAAAACGAATGCGGTTGGGCAACCCCGTGATGCCATCGGTATAGGCAAGGCGATGCATGTGCCGGTGGTCGCGACGACGCTCTAATTCAGCAGCAGCACCTGTGGAGAGAATTTGCAGTACCGACCTCGCAAATGCATTCGTCGTTAGGGGCTTCCGGTAGAACACCATCATGACCCCAATGGCTTCTCCACGGGCGTTATCAAGACGACGCCCTATCCAGGCTTTGGCTCGAAGTGGCACACCGGGGAAGGTGAGTTCCTCACCTTGATAAACAACGCTCTCTTGCTCTAGCACAACGCGCTCAGCGGGTGTGCCAGGCAACATAAACGTCAGATTATCGAGCGTTGTATGGGAAGCCACTAGGCTTACAGTGCTCATTGTCGCGTTAGCAAGTAGCGCTTTTGTGGGTGCAGTCCTCTCCATGGCGACGGGATGATTGAGCAGCCCGATAAAACCTGCGTCTGCTTCTAACAACTCCACCAGGGTGGCAATCAGCTGTTGAAAGTAGCCATCCCCCGCCCGTGAGGTCACCGTGGAGGCCACCTGAACCACGGCGCTCTGCACGCGCTGGGCCTCATGCTGGTCGGTAACATCCGTAATAAAGCCTTCTAAACAGACAACCTCGCCCGCATCATCAAATAGCGCATGTCCTTGCTCCCACACCCAGCGGTAATTGCCGTTCCGGTGGCGATTGCGATAGACAATTTGATAAGGGCGCCGCTGACGAATCGACGCTTCTACTTCCTGCTCAAGGCGCGGTTTATCCTCTGGGTGAACAAGGGAGGCGAAACTCACTAAGCGACTGCCTTCCAATTCATCTGGCCGGTAGCCAATCAACGCCTCGGCCCCCTGACTTACCAGCTGAATGGTCCAATCACTATCATTTAAACAGCGGTAAGCCATACCCGGCAGATGATTCAGCAGCGTATTTAAGCGTCGCTCACTCTCCCGAGACGTTAACTCACTTCTTCGCAATGCATCTTCGGCTTGGCGACGCCCCAATTCTGCCCCCGCTTGGGCGGCCGCAATGCGAATAATGTCGTTTTCAACAGCGTCAACTTGCATTGGCCGATTATGCAAGATGGCGAGCAAGCCGATGGCAGACCCGTCTGATGCAAATAGCGGCACTCCCAAATAGCTCTCGGCCCCTAGCTGGCCCAGCAGTTCATCTCTAGGAAAGCGCGACTGGACGTCGCAGGGATATAGGCAGGACTCGCGACCCACCACCGTTTCGCAGGGCGTACCCAGCAGAGGGTAGGTGAAATTGGCTTGCAGCTCCCCCGCCGACCAAACGGCCAAGGTGTCTGCTATACGCCCGTCAGAGACAACAGATGCTATCAGGACGTGATCAACGTGTAACAGGTGAGCCAGCTGCCTCACCAGCGCCTTAAAAAAATTAGGCGTACCGCTTAGCGATAACCCTTCCGCTAGCTGTCGGAAGGTATCTGCCGCATCATTACGTTTGTGCATATCGCACTCGCCTTATTATTTTGAAGCCGCTAAGCAATGTACGCTGTATCGATAGAGCACAGCGAATAACTAAGGATAAACAGCAACTTTACGACTTTGCAATGCTTACAAATGAGGACGATTACTCATCATGGGTATATGATTAAACGCAAAGAACATGCCTTGGTGCTAGCCGCCACGCTGATGAGTGCAACGGGAGAAAACATGACAAGCCTTTCAGCAGTGGATAAAACACGCTACATAGCGCTTACTGACGAGCTTCCCTGTTTAGTCAGTCAAGCACTTTTACGGTGCTCAAGCCTGCCAACGCTACCAGCAGTGGCGTTAAAAATATTAGAGATTGCCCGCACACCGAATGCCACTCTCCACGATTATGCACAAACAATTGAGTACGATCCGGCGTTAACCGCACGGCTCATAGCGGTGGCGAATAGCGTGCACTTTATTCACTCCAGTCAACCTGTAGACACCAGCCTCGAAGCCACCCAACGGCTGGGGCTTGATGCCACCCTAGCCACTGTTTTGAGCTTTAGCCTGCTGCGCCACGCCCAGGGGAACAAAACTCAAGTTCGCATCTGGCAGCGCGCGATCATCTCGGCCATTGTGGCAAGTCGCTTAGCCCACCAGCTTTGCCCTGCACATAGGGGCAGCGCTTTTACTGCGGCATTGTTGCAGGATATTGGCATCTTAGCCCTGCAGGCAGCTTATCCTCAGGAAATGGAAAAGCTCTACGTTAATAGTGAAGCTCCCCACCAGCAAACAGCCCGCACTGAACGGCAACAGTTTGGTTGCGACCACACCTTGGTAGGCGCTTGGCTAGCGGCTAAATGGGGCATGCCCACCTCCCTCGTGGATGCGATTTACCAAAGCCACAATGGCTTTTTAACTGATCAGCTGGCAACACTATGTGTACGTTTATCTGGGCCAATTGCCGATGCTTGGCTGTCAGAGGAACCGATCAGTGCATTTGCCACCCTGCTACGCCAGCTCTCAGCGGTGGAAAACTCTCCCATACTGACGCTAGACAACTTACTGCAACGCTTGCAGGAAGACTTAGCGATAGTCGCTGACACACTGCAGCTTGCTCAGCCCATTGACATGGATAGTCATGCACTGCTCATTGAAGCGCAGCAACTGCTTTTTCAGCACACGCTTACCCTTAGCGCCCGGCTTGACGAACAGAGCCAGCGGTTAGAAAGCTTGCACCAGCAATACGCAACGCTTGAAAAACAGAGCCGTCTCGACCCATTGACCCAGCTTGCCAATCGCGCTTGGCTAGAGGAGCAATTACGAGAGCGCTTTGCATTTTGCCGAGAAAACAATCGAACCATGTCAGTGGTATTTATCGACCTTGATCACTTTAAGTCGCTCAACGACCGGCATGGCCACCGCACCGGCGACCAAGTACTTGAGCACTTTGGCCACACCCTGTCATCACTGATTCGCGCAGGTGATTTAGCCGGACGTTACGGCGGTGAAGAGTTTTTAATTATCCTGCCTGACGAGACGGCCCAATCGGCCAAGCTTTTCTCCCAACGCATTACCCAGCACCTCCAAGAGCGTCCAATGGCCAACGTTGACCAACAACCGATTTATGTGTCGGTCTCCATCGGCGTGGCCTGCTTATGTGATGGCGACTTTGGTAATGAACGCGAACTAATAGATGCCGCCGACAAGAGCATGTACTTCATCAAACGCTCTGGCCGGGGCGGCATTGCTATCTATGGTGAGGAGTGAGCGCCACTAACGGCTAACGATTCATGGCCTGGGGTAGATAAAGCGCGATCTCCGGAAAGATGTGCATTAGCGCAATAGCCAGTGCCATGAGCAGGAAGAAAGGCAGCGTCGCTTTGGTAATCGTAAAAATATCTTTACCCGTTAACCCCTGGATAACAAACAGGTTAAACCCTACGGGGGGCGTTATCTGCGACATTTCCACGACGATCACCAGGTAAATACCGAACCAAATCAGATCAAACCCAGCCGCACTCACCACTGGCATAATAATCGCGGTAACCAGCAGAATCAGTGAAATACCGTCAAGAAAGCAGCCCATGATTAGCAGTAACAGCGTTAACGCTATCAGCAACATGGTCGGCGAAAGCCCCATCTCACCGATGGTGCGCGCCAGTTGCATGGGCACCTGGGTAAAGCCCATGGCGGAGGTGAGAAACGAAGCACCCGCAATAATAAACCCAATCATGCACGCGGTACGCACGGCGGCGAATAGCGAGCTGGTAAATATCTCGCGATTAAAATGGCCGTTAAACCGGGCGATGACCATGGATAGCACAACGCCCACCGCCGCCGCTTCCGTAGGCGACGCAAGCCCCCCATAAATCGATACAATGATTCCGCCAATTAGCAGCAAAATAGGTAACAACGCCCAGGTATTGCGCAGCTTTTCAGCGAAGCTCATGCTTGATTCATCAGCGCCGGTTAAGCCGTTTCGGTTACCTTTCAATAAGGCCCAGAGAACCAGATACGTCATAAACATGGCAAGGATCATCAGACCCGGCCCGATACCCGCCATAAACAAGCGCGAAATAGACTGCTCAGTGACCACGCCGTAAACAATCAACACGATAGAGGGGGGGATTAATAGCCCCAGGGTAGAGGCGCTGGCTAACGTACCAATCGCCATATTGCTGTCGTAGCCTCTGCGCTCAAGCTCTGGCAAGGTCATTTTGCCCACAGTTGCGCAGGTCGTCGCTGACGAACCACACACTGCTGCAAACATGCCGCTGCCAATAATATTGGTATGTAGCAAGCGTCCCGGTAACCGGTTAAGCCAAGGGGAGAGCCCCCGGAACATATTGTCAGCAAGCCCAGAGCGAAACAGTATCTCACCCATCCAGATAAACATCGGCAGCGCGGTTAGATCCCAGCCGTAGCTTGCGCCCCAAAAATCGGAGGCTAAAATCGGACCCGGTGAAAAGGGGCTAAAAAACTCCAACGCAATCCATGCAGTCCCCATCAGCGCGATGGCGATCCACACCCCACTGCCCAGGAGCAGTACCAGGGTAAAAACAGTCGCTAAACTTAGTAGTAACACGGGAGATTCTCCAGGGTAGAAGGCTCAGGCTTAGTGCGTCTCGCTGTCATCAATCGCTGTGGCCTCACGAAAACTAGAGGGGTCACGAGCGGCGATACGCAGCGCCATCAACAGGGCTTCAGCAAGCGCCAAGCACAGTAGCCCTACGCTGGTAGCCAGAACAGTTTGGGGAATCCATAGGGGAATCGATAAAAAGCCCGATGAGACATCGTTGTACTGAAGGCTCTCTCGCGCCAACTCAATCAAGCCGTAACCGAGTAGCAGGCCGATAGCTAAGGCAACAATCAAGCCAAATACTTCAAACCAAACACGAATTGCCGATGGCAACCGCGAAATCAACAGCGTCACGCGAATATGCGCGTGATGCACGAAAGTGTAGGCAAGCCCGAGAAAGGTAGCACCGACCAGTAGGTAGGCCGCCATTTCTGACACACCCGTGATGCTAAGGCCCAAGCGGCCTAACCCTACCAAAATCAGCAGCGCATCAATCAGGCGAAAGGTGACTTGAAGTGCAATTAGCGCACAGATAGCGACCATGCACGCCGCAGCACCCCAAGCACCAAGGCGGTAGAGTTTGTCGAATTTAAACGTCATGTTCGCAGCCTCTTAGAGCGCGTGGATGGAAGAGACGGCAAAACGCCGCCTCTTTAACGTCGCTAACGGCTTAGTTCGAAAGCTGCTCGCGGTAGGCTTCTAACGCTTGCTTGGCTTCGTCATCAGCACGCGCTTCCCAGTCGGCAAATAGCTCTGCGCCAGCGGCTCGTAACGCATCGGCAACGGCTTCATTCGGTTCAGAAACCGTGACGCCGTTGTCAATGAGCGCTGCCGTACTGGTGTCATTGTTATCGCGGCTCATCTGCCAGCCACGCTTTTCAGCCCGCGCAGCTGCTTCCAGCAGTGCTTCTTGCGTGGCATCGTCTAAACGGTCAAAGCTACGCTGACTCATGAACACAATATTCTTAGGCAGCCACAGGTTGGCGTCGGTGTAGTCGGATACATAATCCCAGGCAGCCATGGCGTTGCCGGTCGCGCTTGACGTAATCATGGCGTCTACGCGGCCGGTGCTAAATGCCGTGGGGATATCAGACTCTTCGGTTTCGGTTGGGCTGCCGCCCAGGTTATTCACAAAGCGCTGGGTATTGATGTTCGGCGCTCGAACGCGTAAGCCTTCAAACTGCGCGGGGTCTGTTAGCGGCTTAGCGGTGTAAATGCCCTGGGCAGGCCAAGCAACGGCGTATAAAGGAACCAGTCCTTCATAAGCGAACAGCTCGGTAATCATTGGCTTAGTGGCTTCCCATAAGGCGTAGGCATCTTCGTAGCTACCCGCCACGCCCGGCAACGTGTCAACTTCAAAAATCGGATCATCGTTAGAGAGTACCGAAAGGAACACCTCTCCCGCGTCAATCGTGCCACGGCGTACCGATGGTTTAATTTCACCATGGGAGACTAGCGAACCACCGCTGTGAACCGTAATGGTCAGCTCGCCATTGGTCGCTTCCGCCACATCCTCTGCAAACTGCTTGGTGTTTTGGGTATGGAAGCTGGCATCGCCGTAGGGAGTCGCCATTGTCCACTGGGCGGCATGTGCCGTGGCAGCGAGACTACAGGCAGTGGCTAAAAGCAGCGGAGTAAAAATGCGTGTACGCATGGGGAAAGTCCTCTTATTCATATTAGTGGAGGTGTTGCTTCGGGGGTAAAAACGGAGGCATTGGGCGGCACCCAGAGCCCCGTAAAATGCGACGTTGTCATTTCAGCGTGCCTAGCGCTTGCATACTGGGTGGCACACTCCTGGGCAAGGCGTCCTACGCTGCGGCAAAAGCGCGGGTGGCTGGCGCTGCGCCATATCACATCATAGTTCATTGGCGGCAAAGGCTTGGGCAGCGCGAGGCGGTATAGCTCTCCTCGTCGCCACTCATCCAGCACCGTGGCCACTGGTAGTGCCCCTATACCCAATCCTTCGATAGTTAACCGCACTATCGTCATTAACGTACTAACGCTATGAATACGCGGCTGTTTCAGGCCTTGGTCGGCCAAATAGCGGACAAGCTCTTCATAAGGCCTGGCTAATTTACCAAAGGAGATAAAAGGTAGCGTGCGGCACCACGCATGAGCACTTTCACTAAGCATTTCGGCGTGACGAGGGGCTACAAACATCCCCATCTCATAAGGGCTTAGCGTGTCGTACTCAATATGCTCGGGCGATAAGTAGCCATTCATCGCCAATAAAATATCCAGCTCGTTACTCATCAGCCGATCATTCAGCGCAGGCGAGTAGTCAACAGTGAGCTCAATCATCAACTTTGGGTAGCGCTCGGTAAGGCGCTGCATAAATACCGGAAACCAACTGTGAACAATAGTTTCAATCGTGCCGAGCCTTAGCGGTGCTGAAAATGCTTCTTTACTATCAAATAACTTCAGCGCTTCATCGCGTTGCTCCAACATGCGCTCTGCGTGCAAGAAGAACTCCCGACCGCGCATCGTAGGCTGAATAGGCCGGGCCGAGCGCTCAAGCAGCAGCTCTCCCACCGTCGTTTCCAAGCGTGATATACGCTCAGATACAGAAGGCTGAGTAATATGTAAGCGCACTGCCGCCTTACGAAAGGAGCCGAACCGCACTGCCCACACAAACGCTTCGAGTTCTTTAAAATCGAGCATAATCTTGCCTAACCAGCATTTTTAAATACATTTTCTAGGATCCTGCACAGGCGCCGATGCACTGGCTTACCTTACCGTTCCATGATGCAGCACCTCGCCTGTTCAGGCGTTGGCTCTGCGGTGTCTGGCTGGCGTATGCGCTTCTTTTTTGTCTTTTTATTGAAACGCTTTATTTAGTTGATAATCGTATAGAGCCTCAGCGTCAACTATTTTTCCACTAAATAACAGCATGATAGAAAGTGCCGATACTTAATATCGCTAAAAACGATTGGCACTTAGCGAGCCAGCTCCATATATTGGCTTTACACTGTTAATTAACTAACTGCGCTTACTATATTAGCCATTTACAAATAACAACTAATAACGCTGTTTTCTTACACTGTTTTTTAACTACTTTTAATTAATAAAAGCTCTTAAGAGCTAATAAACCCCCACACCCAGGAGACGTTATGGCAATCCCGCTGCTTAACTGCGATATGGGCGAAAGCTTCGGCAACTGGTCGATTGGCCTTGATGCTGAGGTAATGCCCCACGTTGACTGTGCCAACATTGCCTGCGGCTACCACGCCTCTGACCCCCACGTTATGCGTCGTACCGTTGCTCTCGCTGCCAAACATAACGTGCGCATCGGCGCACACCCTGGTTATCCTGACTTGATGGGCTTTGGCCGCCGTTCCATGGCCTGCTCGCCCGCTGAAGTGGAAGATATGGTGCTTTACCAAGTGGGGGCGCTGGCGGGGATTTGCCAAGCAGAAGGTGCCTCGCTTAGCTATATAAAACCCCACGGGGCAATGTATAACGACATGGCGGCAAATCTTGAACTCTTGGAGGGTGTCATGCGCGCCGTTCGTGCTTACAACGCCCGCCTTCCCCTGATGGTCATGGCCACTGCCAACCCTGAGCCTCACCGTGAACTAGCCGCCAAGATGGGGGTAACTCTTTGGTTTGAAACCTTTGCCGATCGCGCCTATGAAGCCAGCGGTCACCTTGCCTCACGCCGCCTACCAGGCGCCGTTCACCACGATCAAGCGACCATCGTCGCTCAGGCCGTGGCGCTCGCGAAAGGGGAAGCGTTGACGGCCCTCGATGGCACAGCGCTCAACCTTCCCTGCGACACATTATGTGTTCATGGCGATAACCCTGAATCCGTTGCCGCCGTTCGTGCTATCCGAGAGGCCTTTACAGCGCTGGAGTCCGCGTGAAGCTGCGTTTAGAAACAGCGGCAATGGACGCACTTACCGTGCGCCTATTCGATGAGATCGACGAAACCAATATGGCGTGGATTATTGCCGCTGATCACGCCTTACGCGAGGCCTTTGGTAATGCCCTCATCGACCTGATTCCCTCCTACACCACGTTGCTGGTGCACTACGACTGTCAACAGCTACCCTTTGCCCAGGCCACCACGCTGATCCGCAACGCCTTACGCCATTTAACGCCTGCTGAGAACCAGCAGGGCCAACTGCACGAAATCCCCGTTTGGTATGACGAAAGCGTCGGCCCAGAGCTACCGCTGGTCGCTGAACGTGCAGGGCTGAGTGTTGCTGCCCTCATTGAGCGTCACTGTAACCACGACTACTGTGTCTTCGCGCTTGGCTTCGCGCCCGGCTACGGCTTTATGGGCTTAGTGGATGAAAGCTTAGCCACACCCAGGCTGAAAACACCACGCCGCCGGGTGACGGCAGGTAGTGTTGGGATTGCCGAACGCCAAACGGCTATTTACCCGCTGCCATCCCCAGGAGGGTGGAATATTTTAGGGCGAACATCCGTGCCGCTGTTTGACTACGCCAAACGGGGCGAACCTTTATTGCGCCCAGGCGATAAAGTGCGTTTTAAAGCGATTACCAAGGCTGAGTTCGAAGCATCGGGTGGTGACACCTCGCCTATGGAGGAGCGTCCATGAGCCAAGCAATGCTGACCGTCAAACAGGCAGGGCCGCTCGCACTCGTTCAAGACCTTGGGCGCTTTGGCGTGGGCCACCTGGGATTTACTCAAGGTGGTGCCGCCGATTGGATAGCGTTTCGCTGGGCCAACTGGCTGCTTGGCAATGCGCCAGATAGCGCCGCGCTGGAAATCGTCATGGGCGGTAACCTAACGCTAGAAACCAACAGCGAGGTTCGCTTGGCGCTCACCGGTGCTGATTTGGCCGCTACCCTCGACGGCAAGCCGCTGGCGCCTAACATAAGCTTTAAGCTCCAGCCAGGGCAGTCTTTAGTGTTTCGCCAGCCACGCAAAGGTTTACGCGCCTATTTGGCCTTTCCCGGCGGCTTACATGCACCCGAAGTACTGGGCAGCCGCGCCTGCACCGCACGGGAGCAAGTCGGCGGCCTGCACGAAGATGGTAAACCACTGCAAGTAGGCGACTGCTTAACTTGGAAAGGCAACGCACCGGCGGTGCGTCGTATCCCTGAACATCATGGCCTGTCGATGCCAGGCTCAGACTGCCACTTACCCATCGTACTCGGCTCGCAAATCGCCTCTTTCAGTGGCCGGGGGCTTTTTCGAGCGTTTAATCAGCCATGGAAAGTAGATAACCGCGCTGACCGCATGGGCATCCGTCTAACCGGCCAGCCGCTACTGAGTACACAGGCCGGTATCGTTTCTGAAGGCATTCCCCTTGGCGCGGTGCAAATCCCCCCCGATGGGCAACCTATTGTGCTGATGAATGACCGTCAAACCATCGGCGGCTACCCGCGCTTAGGCGCGCTAACACCCATCGCCTGCGCCACCCTGGCCCAGTGCCTGCCCGGTACCGAGGTGTGGCTAACGCCGATGAGCGCCAGCCAAGCGCAGGAGGCTTATCGGCGCCAGCTGAGCGTGTGGCATTCGCGCTAATAACACTAAGGCACCTATTAAGGGTGCCTTAATGCAGGACAGACACTAGTTGCGAAATAGCGGCGTGCTTACGTCATTAGGCACCGATAATACCGCCGTCCTCACGGGTAATGACCAGTGTTGCCGAACGAGGAATAGCGCCGCTACCCTCTGGCCAATAGCTAGTAAGAGTGCCATTGGCAAAGTCTTCAGCGGTGGTGGTTGCGCCTGGGTGTTGTACGTTGACGAACATGGTGCGCTGGTCTGGCGTTGTCACCACGCCAGTAATTTCTTGCCCCACAGGCCCCGTCAGGAAACGCTTGATCTCGCCCGTTTCAGGATTAGCGACCAACATTTGGTTATTACCGAACACCTCAAAGATACCGGTATTCATGACGGATTCACTGATATCCGTTTGTATCCATACCCGACGATCAGGATCAATCCATAAACCATCTGGACTACAGAAAATATTGTCATCGTCCAGTGAGTTACCTGCTAAATCACGACTGTCTTCATGATCCCCAGCAATCACAAACAGATCCCACTCAAAACGCTCCCCCGCGTGGGAACCCTCTTCTTGCCAGCGAATGATATGCCCAAAGCTGTTGTTAGCACGTGGGTTGGCGGGGTGCTCGTCCCCCTCTTCCCGGCGGGTGTTATTGGTCAGGGTGAAATAAACCTGCCCGGTTACCGGATCGACCGCGCCCCACTCGGGGCGATCCATCTTAGTGGCACCTGCAAAATCTGCAGCGCTACGGGTATTGACTAGGATATCGGCCAAATCTGCAAAGCCATTTTCTGGCGTTAGGTCATGCTGACCGGGTGCGAGTGCCAGCCACTCACCGCTGCCATCTTCATTAAATTTAGCAACGTAGAGAATCCCCTCATCCAACAGCGAGCCGTCCGCAGTGGCAGAGTGAAACGGCTGGCTAGAAACAAATTTATAGATGTATTCGAAGCGGGCATCATCTCCCGAGTAGGCGACCACGGGCTGCCCTTCCACCGCTGGCGCGAAAATAACCCCTTCATGAGCAAAGCGACCAAGGTGCGTGCGCTTGATGGGATCTGCCTCGGGTGCCATAGGATCAATTTCCACCATCCAGCCAAAGGCATGGGGCTCGTTGCGGAAATCATCAGCGGCACTTGCCCCTTTGCTGCTCGCATCAAAGCGGGTGAACATGTCATCAGCGCGGTCAGCGCGATGCCATTGATAGCGCCCAGTGTCGCGCGTCTCGATCCCATAGCGAGCCTGACGGCGATCAATGTCAGTATCTTCATTGGCGAAGTAACCCGCCCAGTTCTCTTCTGCAGCCAAATATGTGTTCCACGGCGTAACGCCATGGGCACAGTTATTAAGCGTTCCCCGTGTCATGGTGCCGCCAGGGCTATATTTGGTTTTCACATGACCTGTCTCGGCCACTGGCCCAGCAAGACGCATTGGCGTTTGCCCAGTAATACGGCGATTGTGAGCGTCTGGTACCACCTCCCACTCACCACCCTCACCTTGGCGGATACGTACAATCGTGACACCGTGAGCATTCATCTCCTTAATCACCTGGTCAGTATCCCGGCTGCCATCCTCATGCTGTGGGAAGCCATTTCGATCCAGTGCTAACCCGCTGGCAGCCGCATGTAAAAAGCGTGGCTCTACATACTCATGATTAAGCACTAGCAAGCCATCAGTGGAACTACCGTTTAACGGGAAAAAGTGCATGCCATCATGGTGACTTCCCACCTGATGCGCCTGGTCATCGCCACTGGCATTCTGGGTAAAGGCAGGCATATCCCCACTGACAGGCGTGCCCCACGGAATAAAGCTCTGTACACGATAACCTTCAGGGACCACCACATTATCCGCGGCGCTGATAGCAACTGGCTTAAACCCTAGACTGGGAGATGACACACCCTCTTGGGCTGCGAAAGCATTAGTAAAGGGAAGCTTCGTTGCCATCAAACCAGCAATAACCGTTGCCAGGCTTCCCTTCAGCACGCCCCGTCGACTCAAACGCTTTTCGAGAACATCGCCAAAATAAGCATTGTTAGAGGCGTTGCTAAGCGGCTCATCACCTTCCGCCAGAACTGATGAAACCTCACCTGGAAAAGTACGCTGCGTCATAAAAAATCTCCCTTTCAATAAACGTGTGCGGCCTACAGCACCGACAAAACCAGGAGATAAGCATCAGCAATACTCATGAAGTATTAGTGACACTACGATTAAAATTGTGTGTTACTTCAACCGCAAAAAAAGCCCGCATCTTTCGATGCGGGCTGAGCACTCTATTTAAGACAAATAAAGCGTGTAATGATTAGGCGATATCGAAGCGATCCGCGTTCATCACTTTCGTCCAGGCGGCAACAAAGTCTTTTACGAACTTCTCGCCATTATCATCCTGGGCGTACACTTCTGCGTAAGAACGCAGCAGTGAGTTGGAGCCGAACACGAGATCAACGCGAGACGCGGTCCACTTAACAGCGCCAGTGGCGCGATCGCGGATTTCATAAGCGCTATTGCTTACCGGGTGCCACGTATTGCCCATGTCGGTCAGATTGACGAAAAAGTCGTTGGTCAACTGGCCTACACGGTCGGTGAATACACCCTGCTTAGTACCACCATGGTTAGTGTCCAACACTCGCATACCACCCAGCAGCACGGTCACTTCCGGTGCTGTTAGTCCCATTAGTTGAGCGCGATCCAGCAGCAACTCTTCCGGCTTAACCACATACTCTTTCTTCTGCCAGTTACGGAAACCATCTGCCAGTGGCTCAAGCGGCTCGAAAGAGTCAACGTCGGTCATCTCAGCAGACGCATCGCCACGCCCTTTCAGGAACGGAACGCGTACGTCGTAACCCGCCGCTCTGGCTGCTTTCTCAACGCCCATGCTACCCGCCAGTACGATGACATCAGCAACGCTGGCGCCAGTGTCGGCAGAGATCTGCTCGTACACGCTTAGTACCTTCGCCAGACGCTCTGGCTCGTTACCTTGCCAGTCTTTCTGCGGTGCCAGACGAATACGGGCACCGTTAGCACCACCACGCATGTCGGAGCCACGGTAGGTGCGGGCGCTGTCCCAAGCGGTTGAGACCATTTCGCTGATACTCAGGCCGCTTTCTACGATTTTCTGCTTAACCACTTCTTCGCAATAGTCAGTGCTGCCTGCCGGGATCGGGTCCTGCCAGATCAAATCTTCAGCAGGGACTTCCGGACCGATATAACGGGCTTTTGGGCCGAGGTCGCGGTGAGTCAACTTGAACCACGCCTTGGCAAAGGTCAGCTTGAAGTACTCAGGGTCGGCGATGAATTTTTCACAGATAGCCCGATATGCTGGATCCATCTTCATCGCCATGTCCGCATCGGTCATGATCGGGTTGTGGCGGATAGAAGGGTCGCTGGCATCAACCGGCTTGTCTTCTTCTTTGATGTTGATCGGCTCCCACTGGTGGGCACCGGCAGGACTCTTCCTAAGCTCCCACTCGTGGCCAAACAGCAGGTCGAAATAGCCCATATCGAACTGAGTCGGGTTAGTAGTCCAGGCGCCTTCGATACCCGAGGTAACAGCATTACTCGCCTTACCCTGCATATTCGGGTTGCCCCAGCCAAAACCCTGATTTTCAACGTCAGAGGCTTCAGGCTCGGCACCTAATGCACCAGCATCGCCATTACCGTGGCACTTACCAACAGTATGACCACCTGCGGTGAGGGCAGCCGTTTCTTCGTCGTTCATCGCCATACGGGCGAAGGTTTCGCGAACCTGCTGGGCAGTTTTAAGCGGGTCGGGCTTACCGTTAACGCCCTCGGGGTTTACGTAGATAAGCCCCATTTGAACCGCTGCCAGCGGGTTTTCCATTGTTGCCGGGTTTTCAACGTCGCCGTAGCGCTCATCCGAGGGCGCTAACCACTCTTTTTCGTCGCCCCAATAAATATCTTTTTCAGGGTGCCAGATATCTTCGCGGCCGAAAGAGAAACCGTAGGCGGGTAGTCCCATGGATTCATAGGCAACCGTACCGGCCAAAATCATTAGATCGGCCCAGCTGATTTTGTTGCCATACTTTTTCTTAATCGGCCACAGTAGACGGCGCGCCTTATCAAGACTGACGTTATCGGGCCAGGAGTTGAGTGGTGCAAAACGTTGGCTACCCGTTCCAGCGCCGCCACGGCCATCAGAAATACGGTAGGTACCTGCTGAGTGCCAAGCCATGCGGATCATCAGACCACCATAGTGCCCCCAATCCGCAGGCCACCACTCTTGGCTATCGGTCATCAGCGCGTGTACATCTTGCTTAAGGGCGTCAAAATCCAGTGTTCTGACGGCTTCGCGATAGTCGAAGTCAGGATCCATCGGATCCGTTTTACGGTCATGCTGGTGCAAAATATCCAGGTTCAGCCCTTCAGGCCACCAATCTTTGTTGGAAGTACCTGTGGAAGTATTACCACCATGCATTACAGGACATTTACCACTCATCGTTATCTCCCCTTACTGCTACGTGCCTTGGCCAAGCCAAGGAAACAAATGGTGAGCGTCTCTGGAAACCTCTACTTACACCATCTGCAAGCAAGAAGACGCGTCACATACATGACACTGTTTTAAAGCACATCACCGATAGCTACAATTTGCATTTTCATACCGAACTCATAGCTGACACCTATTGCTCACATCGCCTTAGCTGAAACGTTTAACCACCACCTTTGGCCCAGCTACTCACGATCGGTGGCGTCGAGACGTTTGGTTAACGGTTACTCTGTTATTGGCTTAGCTGTTAAAGGTATACTTTCCAAAAATAGATAACTATATAATTAATTTAGCTGATTCC
This sequence comes from Halomonas sp., assembly GCF_017515565.1. GTDB lineage: Bacteria > Pseudomonadota > Gammaproteobacteria > Pseudomonadales > Halomonadaceae > Vreelandella. Next base: position 42,760 of record NZ_JAFWFN010000026.1, on the reverse strand, counting down.
ACGTTAGTGACTTTATCGCTTCTCGGCAACTCTGCCGTCTACAAATGACAAGAGTAGCACTTCATGTTCACGGCAAAACGCACCCCCTTAGGCTTCACGCTGTTAGAGCTGCTGGTGACGCTTGCACTATTTGCCGTATTAGCCACCATAGCGGTTCCGAATTTCTCACGAATTATTCAAGAAAACCGCGTTATTACCGCTGCCAATGACTTAAAAACCGGGCTGAGCTTTGCTCGCAGCGAAGCGGTTAAACGCAACCAACCCGTCAACCTTCGTCCATCATCAAACGGGTGGAGCACCGGCTGGGAAGCGGCTAGCAGTACAACCACCTTACGCACTTGGCCGCAATTGCGCTCCAGCATCACCATCACCGGCGCACCCGACAGCTTTACCTTCAATAGCCAAGGGCGGCTAGTAACCGACACATTTATCGCACCACAAGTTTCTATTACGCTGGATGAGCGGGGCCGCTGCGTTCGGGTTGAACCAAGCGGTATGGCGCGCGTACTAACCGACCGCCAAGCATGCCAGCCAAGCGTTGAGCAATAACATGTATAAGCAGCAAGGAATTTCGTTATTAGAGTCGCTGATTGCACTTTTTGTGCTATCGATTGGCTTATTAGGCGTTGTAGGTTTGCAAACCCAGTCGCTTATTCATAACCGTGCAGCGTACTTTGAAACCCAGGCCACCAATATGGCTCAAGACATGCTGGATCGAATACGCGCCAATAGTGACAACGCGTCAACCTATGCACTTGGGGTAGGAAGCGAAGTCATTGGGAGTAGCTTATCTGCTGTTGACCGTAGCGAGTGGGCGGAAGATCTAGCCACTACGCTGCCAAGCGGCGAGGGCGGCATCTCCATCAGCAGTAATCGTATGCGTGTTACCGTTCGCTGGGCTGACACATCGGCACCTGATGATGTGCGTCAAATCGAACTCGTCTCGGAGCTATAATATGCATCACCCTGCTGGCATGCCTAACCTTCATAACATAAGCGCATGGCATGCCTACAAGCGACCGCTTTTTTCACCACAGGCGGGCTTTACGCTGGTAGAGCTACTAGTGGCCATGGTGATAGGTCTATTGGTTATGGCCGGTGCCGCTCAGCTCTTCATTTCCTCCCAGCAAAGCTTTCGCTTTCAATCAGCGCTTGCGGATATGCAAGACACCGGCCGGTTTGCGCTAGATACGCTGTCGCGTGAGCTGCGTCAAGCTGACTATAGCGGCGGCTGCGCGCCTACCCAGACTACAGTTCATCTGCGAAATATTGCCAGCGCTGGTAGCACACCTCACGCATTAGAAGCGTGGAGTGATACCAGTACGACGACATTTGCTAGCCACCTCAGCAACCCAGTAGCGGGCCAGCACAGCCTGGGGTTTCGCGGCGCATTGATAACTCGCACGGGCTTTGCCGATGAGTCGCTGGAAATTAGCAGTGTTGATAGCGCCCAACAGCTCACCTTAAACCGCGATCACAACCTATTAAGCGGCCAGCTGGTGCTTCTGCAAGGTATGCAGAGCTGCGATATTTTCTACAATACCGCCGCTAACCCCAGCCTATTGCAAAAATCCTCCAGTGGATGGTGGCTGGGTAACGTAGCAGCAAATAATAGTCCGTGGGGTAACGCGGGTGGGTTAGCCTATAGCGCTGAGCAAAATGTTTCGCTCAGCGCGCTCAGCAGCGCTATTTACTATATCGGTCAGGATGTTAATAACGCTAATGCCGCTGCATTAATGCGACTAGATATAAGTCAAACAACTCCTCGAAACGAGGTGTTAGCCAGCAATGTTGTCGCGATGCGAACCCGCTTTTTAGTTGATGAGCAGTACCTATCTCCTGACGATCTCGACCAAGCTCAGTGGGCAGACGTTCGCGCCATCAGAATCAGCCTCATCGTACAAAGTGATCAAGATAACCTTCGCCGTGCCGATACCATCCTTAACGTGGGCAACTTTCGCGGCGATGACGCCTTTAGGGCTGAGGATGGTCGCCTGTATCAAGCATTTACCACTACTGTGACACTGAGGAACCGTTAAGGATGCATGAAAGGGTAGCCTCACAGCGAGGCATGGCGCTGGTGCTCAGCCTGATTTTCCTCGCCATTGTGACCATTCTTAGCGTCTCCTCTATGCAGGGCGCTCTTACTCAGGATCGCATGGCTTCTAGCCAGCGTGACCACACGGTGGCTTTTCAAGCCGCAGAAGCCGCCTTACGCGATGCTGAAAATCAACTTCAAAATGGCACAACGCCAGCGACTGGGTGGGTAACCTATACAATGAATGTTGAGCAGCTTGCGCGTAGCCCACGCTACCTTATACAAACGCTCGGCCCTGTCGGCTCACACTCCAGCAACGAGACTGGTGAAGTAGTAGAGGCACTATATCGTATTGAAGCACAAGGTTTTGGCAACGCCGCCGACACCAGTGTCACCCTCGAAGCCCTCTACGTTCGCCAACAGCAGGCTGAGGTGGTATTGCCATGATGTGTTATCGGTTATCGGTTGCCCTTTTAGCGCTAACGCTACTACTTGGCTATGTTGATCATACAGCCTATGGAATGGGCAACCGCCCTCCCCCGACTCCCCCTGACCCTCCCTCTGAGCCAGAGCCACAGCCCCCTCAGGAACCAGAGCCGGAACCGGAACCGGAGCCTACGCCAGACCCCGAGCCCCCCATTGGCGGTGGTGACGATCCTATTGATGAGGATTATGAAATACCAGATGACCAAACAGGTATTTCGACAGCGCCCTTAAACGTCGTTAGTCGCGTGCCCCCTAACGTACTGCTGATACTCGACAACTCCGAAAGCGGCCAAGAAGGGCTTGATGGCCGTGTAGCAGTTGGTACAGAAACAGGGGATCGTGACACCCTAGCGGCCTGCCAGCCCAATACATTTAATGCCACACTTTGCCCCGCAGGTGCCCGCTCACCGCTGAGTAAATCCAGCATTATGAAACGGGTTGGCCGCGACTTGGTAGAACGTTACCAGAGCGATATCAATATGGGCCTCATGGCTTACCAGCAGAACCCAGCGTCACTAACACGTAATGATGCTTTTAGTGGAAATACCGTTGTGTGGCGACTAACCGAACGTGCCTTGGCAGCGCGCTACTCTAGCAACGCCAATCCCAGTTGGTACGATTCGGACTTTGATGGAGCCTGGAACGCCAGCACCAAACGCTATCGCGCAAGGCTTCCGGGTACCGATATCTATGCATTCTTCAACGTTGGCGTGCCCGGCTATATGTTCGAGGAAAATTTCTCGACGGGTTTACCGCGTAACGACGTTACAGAGTATTGGCGTCGTATATCTAACCCAACCGCCACCTCTGACCAGCTTTCTGAGCGCTTTCGTGGATTAACCACAGGCTTTTCAAACTCTCCCTCTATTGGCGATGGCGTCTCCTACAGCAACCCAGTGAACTCTAACTTTACGCTTCCATTAGTTGACAGCCTACGCCAACGCGGCATTCCAAACTGGGGTGCCCATACGGCTTCGATACAGCTCAACCAGTGGGAATGGCGTACCACTACTTCACCAGGGCTTGGTTATTTACATGTGCCAATAGGCGGCCTCAATGCGGATGGTACTGTTAACAATGCACACTGGGCAGCTATCGAGACCAAGCTAGGCACCCAGCGACACGAGTGGAACGGCAACGGCAACCCCATGACCGACCCAAGCTGGCCGCTTGTTGCAGCTGGGCTAACGCCTATCGAAGGCACCATGTATACCGCGCGAGATTACTTCTTAAACAACACTGGCACAGGCAGCGCCTTTCGGAACGCGCAGGGGCAGCGTGCAGGAATTACGATTCCGAATAGCAACAATCCCGATGCTCAACAGTGTCTGGTCAATGCCAATATATGGCTAACCGATGGCTTACCCTCCGTAGACCGCTCTGGTAATTCGCTAGGCAGCAACGTTAGCGGGGCACTCAACAGCGCTGAAGACGCTATTAAGCGGCTATATGATGATACAAATGCCCAGCTTCCCAACCCAGTTAAAACGTATGTGGTGGGCTTTAACCTGCCACCAGATATTGCCAACCTGCCCAATGTATCTGAAGACCCGCTAGGGGATTTAGCCCGTGCAGGCGGCACGGGGCGTGCCTACTTTGCCAATGACGAAGCCTCCCTTAACCGAGTCATGCAGCAAGTATTCGGTAATATTATTGCCGCTTCTCAATCGAACACTTCAGCCGCAGTGAATAGCGATGAGTTTGGCGTGGAAGACGGCAATCTGCTCTATACGGCTGGGTTTAGAAGTGAAGATTGGTCGGGCCGCCTGGCCGCCTTTGCCATTCAGGCAGACGGCAGCAGGAGCAGTCGCTGGAATGCTGAAACAGAGCTTGCTCAACAGGCAGGTAGTCGTCACTTGCTGACTTCTCAGCGGCTCGAAGATGGCACGCGCACTGGCGTATTACTTAAGGCTGAAAGCACCGGCTTAACCGATGACGAGGTGCGCTGGTTTCAGGGTGAAAGTGTTTCTGGCCTAAGGTCACGCCAATCGCTGCTGGGCGATATTATCAATGCCAACCCCGTCGTGCTGCAGGGTAAGCAGGGCCGCGCGCCGCTGTTATTGGCAGCCGCGAATGACGGCATGCTCCATGGTTTTGACGCAGCTACCGGCCAAGAGCTATTTGCTTACCTGCCTGCCGAGCTAACCCAAGGTGAAGAACCCGCCCTGCGCCCGTTAACCCAAGAAGGTTATAGCCACCGCTACTTTATGGACGGCACCCCCGCCGTACGTGAGGTCAATATTCCGGGGGGCCCTAGTGCGGTCGCCGTCGGCGCCATGGGCGCAGGCGGGCGAACAGTGTTTGCTCTGGACGTCAGCGACCCAACTAACATGGGGCCGAGCAAGGTACTATGGGAGTTCCGCCACCCCGAACTCGGCACAGGAGTAAGCGAACCCACCATTACTCAGCTCAAGTATAATGACAACTGGACCTGGGTCGCTATTTTTAGCAACGGCTACAATAGCACTAGCTACCAAGCGTCGCTGTTCGTGGTTAGTCTTAAAGATGGCAAACTGCTTTACCATTTAAAAACAAACGCAGGTAGTGCCGAAGTCCCTAACGGCCTTGCCACGCCTACCATTACCGCTTGGCCAAGCTTTGCGGGCGCACGCTTTGCCTACGCAGGGGATCTTGCGGGCAATATGTGGCGCTTCCCACTGACCGAGGGAAGCAGTGTCAACCAACTCTACTCGGGCAGCGCCAACCAGCCGATCACTTCCGCCCCGGCTGTGACGATGAGCAGTGGCTCTCCTGACACGCTGATGGTGCTATTTGGCACCGGCAGCTATTTCCGTAACAGTGATATCGGTGATAGCGCGCCTCAGCAATTCCTGGGTATTCAGGATCGTGTAGGGCGCACCGCGTCCTACGGCACATCTGATCTGGTTGAGCAGCACATTACCGGCAACGCGACACGGGATGGTTTCAATCTACGTGCGAGCACCAATCTTGCCCCTTCCGGCAATCAGCGCGGGTGGCTCATAAAGCTGCCCGCAGGCGAGCGTGTGATCGCTGCCCCTTCGATCTCCAGCAGCTTGCCGCGCCGAGTGCGCTTCTCTACGCTACTCCCCGATGAGTCCGACCCCTGTGGCGGCGGGCGTAGCGGTTTCTTCATGTCGCTATTAGCCGATACCGGCGGCAGCGGCGGCACAACTACCTTTGACCTCAGTGGCGACGGAAATCCGGACAGCGATGAGACTATCAACGGCGATGCCATCACCGGCCTTCAAGCCGGCACAGGTGAGCGCTTAGTGGGCGTTAACGATGGGCAGGTAGAGCGCTTGTTTATCGGCAACCCCGATGACCACAACGCTTCACCTAATGGGGATGGGTCAATAGCTATTGGCTTTAGCGATGACCACTTAGGCCGCCGCTCATGGCGTCAGCTGTTTGAAGAAGAGGCCGATGAAGAAACCGGCACTTAAAGCCACCTACCCTCGTTGAATCCTAGTAAGCGGAAAGCGCTATGCGAAATGATCCCACCTTGAGTATTGGTCTGTTTTCTTATGCTCATTCCAGCGCTATAACGCTTAAAGACACCTTCCCCCCGCCAAAATGGCGAGAAAACTACTCCCAAAGTACTGCAGGCAGCTAGCCCCACCAGTGATTAACTGAAAGTGCGGGCTAGCGATAACGCTCGCGCTAACACTCACAACAACATGCTTAACAACGCAGGAGAGTCTCTTATGTGGACTAAACCGACTTATCAAGACATGCGCCTTGGCTTTGAAGTAACGCTGTATATCTCTACCCGCTAATCTCTAGCAACCGAGCCGCGGCCCCTGTCTTTATCAACTCGTTCGTACTTGGCAGGGGCTTTCACCACAGCACCAACGTAGGAGGCCAGCCTATGCAGGTTTTAGTGCTTGGGGCTGCCGCAGGCGGCGGCTTTCCCCAGTGGAATTGCAACTGCCCGAACTGCTATCACGCTCGCCAGGGCAGTACCGACCATCAGCCGCGCACCCAGTCATCGATTGCGTTAAGCGTGGATGGCAAACAGTGGTTACTATGCAATGCGTCCCCTGACATTCGCGCCCAGCTCAATGCCAATCCGGAACTATGCCCAGAACGATGGCCAAACAAGCTCCGTGGCAGCGGTGTTCGCGGCGTGCTGCTGGTGGATGCCCAGATCGACCATGTTACTGGGCTACTTTCCCTAAGAGAGGGCTGTCCACTGGATGTATGGTGCACGCCCAATGTGCATCGCGATTTATCTACCGGCTTTCCGCTATTCCCGATGCTGGAGCACTGGGGCGGACTACGCTGGCAGCCGATTGGCTTGGAAGGCAATCAAGAGGTTGTCGAGTTTTCGATTCCCTTCCTGCCCGATATCGCAATCACCGCCTTTGCGCTGCATAGCAATGCCCCGCCCTACTCACCACGGCGCGGCGCACCTTCCTGTGGCGATAATTTAGGCCTGTATATGGTCGACCGCCGCAGCGGCAAGTCGCTTTGCTATGCCCCTGGGCTTGGCAACCCCACACCGCTGGCCATGCGTTTCTTAAACGCCGCAGATGTGGTGATGGTCGATGGCACTCTGTGGGAAGACGATGAAATGCAGGCGCTAGGCGTTGGCACCTCGACAGGCCAGCAGATGGGTCACCTCGCGCTCAACGGTATCGGCGGTATGTGTGAGCTTCTGAACGCCCTACCCAGCAGCACGCGGCGCATTTTGATTCATATCAACAACACTAATCCGATATTGGACTGCGCTAGCGATGCAGCGAAAACACTGCAGGCCGCAGGCATCGAAACCGCTTACGACGGTATGAAACTTACCCTATAGCCGACCTTTTTCTTTATAGAGCACTGACATCAGCAGCACTAACAATAACAATCAGGAGATAGATCATGGCGCTGACAGCGATTACGCCCTGCGCTTCTGCCACCCCGCTCAGCCGGGAGGCGTTTCGTGAAGCGCTGATGAATAAAGGGCAGTACTACCACCTTAACCACCCCTTTCAGCAGGCGATGGCCAATGGCGAACTTACCCGGGAACAGCTGCAGGGCTGGGTGGCTAACCGCTTTTACTACCAGCTGATGATTCCCCAAAAAGACGCCGCGCTGCTGGCCAACTGCCCCGATGCCGCTACCCGCAGGCGATGGGTACAACGCCTGCTTGACCACGACGGCCACGCTGAAGATGAAGGCGGAATTGAAGCATGGTTGGCGCTCGGTGAAGCCGTAAGTTTACCGCGTCATACACTGCTTTCCCAGGAGCATGTGTTACCCGGCGTGCGCTTTGCAGTTGATGCCTACCGCAACTTTGTCGCCCGTGCCCCCTGGCAGGAGGCAGCGATCTCATCGCTGACTGAACTGTTTGCGCCACTTGCCCACCAAAACCGCTTGGATACCTGGCCCCAGCACTACCCATGGATAAACGAGCAGGGCTATCGCTATTTCCGCAAGCGGCTCAGCGAAGCCCGCCGAGACGTTGAGCACGGCCTGGAAATCGCCTTAGGCGTATGTACGACAGTGGCGCTGCAGCAGCGCGCGCTGGACATTCTGCAATTTAAGCTCGATGTGCTGTGGAGCATGTTGGATGCCATGACCATGGCCTACCAGTTAGATCGGCCGCCTTACCACACCGTCACCCGCGAAGCGGTATATCACCGTGGGCTTGAGCACTCACATTACTAGGCCATGATCGACCAGCGTTGGGGAATTCACCATGTCACAGCAACTCGCCATGTCACATCACGATATTTACCAGCTGCGACGCGGCTGGCGCTTACAGTGGGAAGCCATTCAGGGCTGCCACGTTATTCTCTACCCCGAGGGCATGGTCAAGCTCAGCGCGACTGCCGGCGCGATTCTTGAACAGGTCGATGGCCACCAAACTATCGGCGACATTACTGCCATCCTACAGCAGCGCTACCCAGGCGCAGAGACCTTAGCAGATGACGTCGTGCAGTTTATCGATGAAGCGCGCAGCAACGGCTGGCTAGCTGTGAAGGAGGTGCATTGTGGTTAATCTTAACCCAGCCGCTGAAGCGACCTCACCACCCTTATGGCTGCTGGCGGAACTCACCTACCGCTGCCCGCTGCAGTGCGCTTACTGCTCTAATCCCCTGGCATTTACCCGCTACCAAAACGAGTTGGATACCGAGGCGTGGTTTAGCGTTCTGCGCCAGGCCCGGGCCATGGGCGCGGCTCAGCTGGGGTTTTCCGGCGGCGAGCCGCTGATTCGCCAAGACCTAGAAGCACTGGTAAGCGAAGCACGCCAGCTAGGCTTTTATACCAACCTGCTGACTTCCGGCGTGGGTCTTACTGCTCAGCGGGTAGACGCCCTGGCAGAAGCAGGTCTGGATCATATCCAGATTAGCCTACAAGCTGCCGATCCCGAACTGGCCCAGGCGCTGGCAGGCTCTGCCAAGGCCCACGCTAACAAGCTGGCCATGGCCAAAGCCGTCAAAGCGGCAGGCTACCCCATGGTATTGAATGTGGTGTTGCATCGGCACAATATCGATCAAATTGGCGACCTGATTGCCCTCTGCGATGAACTAGGCGCGGATGCTGTTGAACTGGCCAACTGCCAATATTACGGCTGGGCGTTTTTGAACCGTAAGGCGCTGATGCCCACCCGTGAACAGCTGGTTCGCGCCGAGGCGGAAACCAACCGCTGGCGGGAAACACTGGCGGCACGGGGCCGCGATATGTCGTTGCTGTTTGTGGTGCCGGACTACTTTGAACAAGCGCCTAAAGCGTGCATGGGCGGTTGGGGCAGTATTTTTATGACCGTTGCTCCAGATGGCGCCGTATTGCCCTGCCATAGCGCCAGAGAGCTGCCGATGACGTTTCCCAACGTACAAGAGACATCGCTGCAGGACATTTGGTACCAGAGCGATGCCTTCAACCGTTTTCGCGGCACCCAGTGGATGCCAACGCTCTGCCAGCAGTGCGACGACCGTGATAAAGACCATGGCGGCTGCCGTTGTCAGGCATACTTGTTAACCGGCGATATGAACGCTACCGACCCCGTGTGCCAGCACTCTCCTCAACATGGGTTGTTAGAGAGCCTGATCACAGAAAATGCCACAATCACTTCTGATCAAGCGACCCTGATTCCCCGCAATGCTCGCCAGTCAAAGCTGTTGCAAACAAAGCAGTTACAGGGTCAGGCTGAAAGTCAGAGTAGTTTGGCAGCACCTTCGCCCCGCCAACTACCCGAGCTGATTTATCGGCAATAAACCTATTTATTTGTAATAAATCTAGTTATCGGTAATAAACCCATTAAGGCTCGCAGGTTACCCACTCAGCATGAGCGGGTAGTTGCGGGCAAACCGCCTCTAACGCACCACCGCTCGCCTGCCAGCCATCCACCCCATTGGGGTACCAATACAGTCCTTCATAGCCCATTGCCTGGGCACGCCGGGCAGCGTTCCAGGCAAGCCAGCAGTCGGCACGGCAGAAAAATACCAACGGTGCTCCCTCTTCATACTCGCGAAGCGCATCAAGTGCATCGGCGAAATAGCCGATCCACTCCTCTTCCAACGTAGGCGCGCCAACGTTGGGCAGCCAAACACTGCCGGGGATAGTTAGGTGGGGGCTATCTTGTAAAAACATGCCGTCGTGCCAGGTCAGCGCGTAAACGTCTACTAAGATTGCTGGCGGTGACGCCACTAACGCGCTAAAAGCACCATCATTCAGCGCAGTAACGCCAGGTATCGGCGCAGTCACAGACGTACGATAGGGCGGTAAGCGGTAGCCTTGCTGGTTAAAGAGCCCTGAGGGTTCTTCGGCAATCGTGGTCGGATTGATGAGCATTCCACTTAGCCAAACAACCAGCGCAGCGTAATGGCGCACTACGTGCGCCGTGCGTTTGGTCAACATGCGTCATTCAATCCCAATCAAATGGGCAGGCGGTACATCCCTCCATTTGCGCTAGCTGAAAGTTCCCGTAGTGGATACGCGCACCTGTCATATCGGCATTATTCAGGCGAGTAATATTCATTTTAGACTCTTGTAGATTGGCATCCCGCAGGTCAGCACCAATAAGGTTTACCTTATTCATCCAGGCCATCTCTAAGTTACTGCCCAGTAAAATAGCCTCTTGCATACTGGCACCTGTTAGCCTGGCAAATTCAAGGTTGGCGCCGGTTAAGTCGGCATAGTCAAAGGTCGCGCCTTGGGCGTAAATACTCCAACTATCTAGCCCAATCAAACTCGCATGGGAAAGGTCTGCGCCACGCAGATGCGTGTTTGGCATACGCGCGCGATTAAGGTTGGCATGCCGCAGCGATGCACCTTCGAAATCAACGCTGCGTAAATTGCTGTGACGAAAGTCCGCATTATCTAAATTGCTACCCGCAAAGTTAGCCCCTTGCAGGTCAAGGTTGGAAAAGTCGCCGCCGGATAAGTCCATGTTGGCGCACTGGGTGCCGGGCACCAGCTCGCAGCCGTTAAATACAGGGGGCTCAAATTCATCATAGCTGCTATCTGCCGAGGCAGTGGCAACCGCACCCGCCACTCCCATGCAGAGTAACAGGCCTGCTATTTGTCGAGCGCTGCGGCGGGCTGTGCGATGGGCTGCTCGACGGATGATGACACGACGGTGGGGGCGCTGAGCGATACGATTTTTCATTATTATTCTCTCCATCTAAAAAAGGGCGGCAAATGCCGCCCAAACACACGCCAATAATTTAACGATTAGCCAGGTCTTGAACGAAGGAAGGCAGTTTAAAGACCCAGAACGAGCCGCCCTGTGCAATCGGCCGTGTCAGGTCAGCCATATCGCCACCCCATAGCGGGACTGCGCCGCCGTAGCCTGCAGTAACACCAATGTACTGCTCACCATCCATCTCCCAGGTAATCGGTGGCGAGATGATGCCGGTGCCTACCTGGAACTTCCAAAGCTCTTCGCCAGTTTCAGCATGGAAGGCTTTGAAGTAGCCATCCCCTGTGCCGGTAAACACCAGATTACCGTGGGTCGCCAAGACACCTGCCCATAGCGGCATTGGCTCTTTATGCTCCCAGGCAAACTCGCCGGTCAGCGGGTCAACGGCACGTAAAATACCGACGTGGTCGTCATACATACGCTTAATACGGAAGCCCATTCCCAGGTAAGCCGCTCCTTCTACGTAGTCGACTTCTTCTGTCCAGTAATCTTCCTTCCAGTGGTTGCCAGGCACGTAGAACAGTCCCGTGTCTTGGCTATAGGCCATGGGGTTCCAGTTCTTTCCGCCAAGGAACGGTGGCGACACCTCAACGACTTCAGAGCGGGTTTCACCCTCTTCCAGGCGAGCTGGACGCTGGCCTTCCACCTCTACCGGGCGACCTGTTTCCAGGTCAATGTGGGTTGCCCAAGTGATGTTATCGACAAACGGGAAGGCATTAATCAACTCACCGTTGGTACGGTCAGTGATATAGAAGAAACCGTTACGGTCAGCGTGGGCACCTGCGTTGACCATTTCGCCGTTTTCATCTTCGTACTCGAACAACACGATCTCGTTATTGCCTGAGAAATCCCAGGTGTCATTGGGGGTGTGTTGGTAGAACCACTTCACTTCACCGGTGGAGGGGTCAACCCCTAGCTGGCCAGAGGTATAAAGACTGTCGTAGTCAGACGGGTCGCCATCTTCTGAGGTGCGTGCCCAGCCGTTCCAAGGCGCGGGGTTGCCTGCCCCAATGATGATGGTATTGGTATCGGGATCAAAGCTGGCACTCTGCCACGGCGCACCACCACCTTGGCTCCAGGCTTGCACTTTACCGGTTTCGCTATCGGGGTCATCAGGCCAGGAAGGTGCGCTGGCATCACCTGTGGGCGTGCTCTCTTCGCCATTCAAGCGGCCCACGTGGCCTTCAACAAAGGGCCGCATCCAGATCTCTTCGCCGGTTTCCACATCACGGGCATAGAGCTTACCGACAATGCCAAACTCATTCCCCGAAGAGCCATGTATGAGCATTACACGACCCGTTTCCTGGTCTTCCACAATAGTCGGCGCGCCGGTCATGGTGTAACCCGAACGGTGGTCACCAAAGCGCTCGCGCCACACCACATCCCCGGTATCTTTATTCAACGCTACGATGCCTGCATCCAGGGTGCCGAAGAACACCTTATCGCCGTAAATGGCCGCACCACGGTTAACAACATCACAGCAGGGGCGAATATCGCTGGGCAGACGGTGATTGTAGGACCACAGGCGCTGACCGGTACGCGCATCAATGGCAAAAATACGTGAATAAGAGCCGGTGACATAAATCACCCCTTCATGAATCAGCGCTTGGGATTCCTGGCCACGCTGCATTTCATCACCGAAGGAGTGCGACCACGCGGGGGAAAGCATCTCTACGTTGTCAGCATTAATTTGGTCGAGCGGGCTGTAGCGCTGCGCTTTCACGCCCATGCCATACATCAACACAGTTTCAGTGTTGTTATGGTCATTGAGAATGTCATCCCAGGTCACTTGACCGGCATTAGCCGTCATCGCAACACCGCCTATACCTAGTGCAGAGGCATAAGCAACGGCGGCGGTGAGCGTACGCAGGCGAAAGGGCCACGAAATGTTACGAGCTGACGTGTTGTTATTGGTAGCGTATGTCATGGGTTTTCCATCCGAGTAATGATCACAATGCAATGGCTATAAAGCGGCCAAGCTGCTGCTTGCATGGGGGGCTTGCAAGACTAAGCTCAGCTTAGAAGCTCGGATAAAAAACCAACCTACCCCTCCAGTCGCGTTCTCATCCTGATTTAGCACTACTTCCAAAGGAGGAGGCTAGCGATGCCTAAGGTGCTATAGGGGCTGGTGGCCTGTCTGCCTATGCTCACTCAAGTGACGTAACACCGACCCCTTGAGGAGCTTTCCCATGGCCATTACAAAAAACGTGCTGACACAAACCGCCCTAACAACAACCTCTTTACGCTTCTGCGGCCAAGCGGGTGCTCTCGCCCTCGTTGCTTTGCTTGCGTCGCCGCTGGCTTGGTCACATGGCGATGTCACCCCCCAGCCAGTCGATATTAAAGGGTTAGAGCTTCTAGGAGACGAATGGCTAGCAGAGAACCCCTACCGTGAAGATCATCCTCAGCACGAACTAGCCGTGGATATCGGTGCCCGTGCCTACAACAGCAACTGCGCGGCCTGCCACGGCCTAGAGGCAAAATCCGGAGGCATTGCCCCCGACCTACGTGAGCTAGAAAACGGCGCATGGGGCGATGAGTGGTACAAAGAGCTGGTCACCAACGGTGCTGAACGTAACGGCCGCGTACTGATGCCACGTATGTCCGACTACGTTAGCCAAGAAGGCCTCTGGGCCATTCGCGCCTGGCTGGAAACAGTCAGCATGGAAACCACTCAGGGCCAATAACGCGCATAGCGGAGAGGCATCATGGCTTTATTAATGCAGACGTTTATCCCTCAGCGGCTCGCCACAGCCCTCGCGGCACTTGCCTGCTTGTTGACCACCGTGTTGCCCCCCGCCACTCACGCGGCGACAATGAATACCGCCGAGAAAGATCCGCTTAATTCCTTTATGTGGCCTGTGCACCGCGAGCGCTTCCTGGGCGATGCCCCCGTAGTATTTGATGAGCGAGTCATCGTTAGCGCACCAGGGTTTGCCGAAGACTCAGGTCAAGTGCCCCTTGAACTAGATGCCAGCGCCCTGGAAGCCAGCGGCGAGCCGATAACCGACATCATCGCTTGGGTGGATCTCAACCCGATACCCCGCTTGTTCCGCTATTCCCCTATGAGCCATGGCTTAGCCAAGCTTTCGTTAAATATTCGCTTAGAACAAGCCTCCGCCGTGCGTGTAGCAGTAAAGCAGGGGGGCACCTGGCATGTAGGCGGCACCTACATTGAAGCAGAAGGCGGCGGTTGCTCCACTCCTGGCATTGCCACCGCTGACACTGGCTGGGAAAACACCTTCGGCGAGCTGCAAGGCCGCCTATTTGCTGGTGAGGATGAACAGCGCCTGCGGGTGCGCCTTTCTCACCCCATGGACAGCGGCTTAATACCCAGCCAACCGGCCTTTTACGTGCAGTCCTTTGAAATGCTCGACCACCAGGGTCAGCAAGTGGCCACCTTGGATATCGAAGCATCGGTAAGCGCCAACCCTACCTTAGGGCTGCATATGCGCCCCTCGCCGGGTGGCTATGTGATTGGTGCGCGGGACAACAACGGCAATCGTTTTTCCATAGGCCTGCAGCCATGAAAGCGCACTTCTTTGTTAGCCTAGCGGCGCTGCTAGCTCCACCGCTGATGGCCAGCGAACCGGTGATGTTCTGCGAACGCCCGCTAGTGGCTCAGCCGGTCGCGAAAAACACCTGGATGGTGGAAGGCTTAAAAGAAGAGCTTTCCGCCAGCAACTGCGGCCATATCGGTAACCAAGCGTTTATTGCCACGCCCAGCGGCGTCATCCTCATCGACAGCGGCAGTAGCCCACACTTTGGCGAGGCGCTAAAAACGCTGATTGCTCAGCACTCCTCTCAACCCGTACGCTGGGTCTTGAATACTCACCACCACCCCGACCATTTTTTTGGCAATGCCGCCTTTGACGAGGCACAGCATCTCACTCTCACCACGACCCGTGCGCTGATGGCCCGCGACCGAGACGCGCTAATCGATAATGTAGAACGGCTGACTGGTCGCAGCCTAGAGCGCTCGCTCATTGCCCTACCTGATGCAATCGAGGCCGGTGATATAACACTGGGCAGCTACCCTCTCACCCTATATGCCATGGGCGGCCATAGCGGAGGGGATCTGGTGATTATGGATCACGCCACCGGCGTGCTGTTTTTGGGCGACATGGGTTTCTACCAACGCACTGCCGCCACCGCTCACACCCCTGGCCTTCAACAGTGGCTGGAAGAACTGAGCGACCTACGCGCGCTCGACGCCAGAATCGCGGTGCCCGGCCATGGCCCCAGCGCACCGTCCGACACGGTTTTAGAGCAAACGGCTCACTACCTTACCTGGCTAGACCAGCGCTTAAGTGATGTGGCTAGCGAAGGGCTGGGCGCCAATCACGCCTTGACCATTGAACTTCCCGACGCCTTTAGCACCATGGCACTCACCGAGTACGAGTACACCCGCAGCGTGATGCAACTTTACCCACGCTATGAAGCACGGCTGCTGTGGGGCGCCCCACACTAAGGAGCACGCCTATGCTGCTTACCCTGGCAGATGCCGCCGAACCCACCGATACCCTGAGCGAACTGCACAGCGACACCCAGGCCGTTTACTGGCTCGCTCGCTGCCAACTGGCAGGCTCCTTGCAGCTTTGGCAGTGGCGCGCCAACAGCAGCGAACCGCCGCACTGTTTAGTAGAAGATGCGGTAGGTAGCCACGTGAACCAGTACGGCGGCGGCAGCTATACACCACTGCGTGGGGGCGTCGTATGGGTGCGCCAGCACGACCAGGCCATCATGCACCTCGACTACCACGCTGCCAGCCACTGCTGGCAGAAGCGCCCACAAACAGCCTACGGAGGGCTGTGTGCAGACCCTAAGCGGCAGCGCGTATTAGCGGTGGAGGAAGATGCCCACGGTCAGCGATTGGTCGCCATCACTGACAGCAATCGGCAGGTATTGGCAGAAGGTGCCGACTTCTACGGCGCGCCAATAATAAGCGACGATGGCAACTATCTAGCCTGGGTGAGCTGGTCACTGCCTCACATGCCTTGGCAGCGTAGTCAGTTGCACCTCGCTCAGGTGACGGCTAACGGTAGGCTTAAGGCCTTTGAGCGCTGGGATTTCGGCGCCGCAATTAGCCAGCCACAGTTTGGTCCGCACAACGCGCTGATCTGCATGAGCGATCATGCTGGCTGGTGGCAACCCTGGCAGGTTAACTTAGTCGCCCCCATGTGCCTGAGCAGCGCCCCCGTTGATCATGCCACCACGCCGTGGCAACTGGGTGAGCGCCAGCACGCCTGGCGAAACAATCGGCAGGTTTACTGCCAGCTGCACCAGGGCGCAGCTCAGCTATATCGCCGTACCGGCGAGCAGGTGGAAGCACTGCTACCAACCCCCGGCCGCGTGGCAAGTGTCGCGCTGGCAGAACACGGCGATTACGCCATCGTGCAAAGCGACACTAGCGGCGCCCAGCTTATCCACTTCGCGGAGAACCGCCCACGCCGCTGCTTAGTGGGTAACATAGTGGCAAAAGCTTCTGCCACCGCCCAGTGGCTTGAAGCCCCGGTTGGCAGTGAGGGGGCAAGGGTTCACGGCTTTTTCTACTCAGCCTCAGCCAACCGCGCTGCGCCGATGATTGTGCGCGTTCACGGCGGGCCAACCGCCGCCACCTATCCCATCTACGACCCGCTGGTGGCTTATTGGCAGCAGCAGGGCTTTCATGTGCTGGATATCAACCCACGGGGCAGCGGTAACTTTGGCCGACACTACCGTGAGTGCTTAGCGGGCCAATGGGGCATCAGCGATACTGACGACGTGATTGCTCTGGTGAACGCCGCTTGCACACGCTTTGCGATTGACACAGCGCGCTGCTTTATTCGCGGCCAAAGCGCCGGGGGATTCACCGCCCTCAATGCGCTGGCAACCACGTCACTGTTTGCTGCGGCCACCAGCCTGTACGGCGTGACCAATGCCCTTACGCTAGCAGCACAAACGCACCGCTTTGAGTCTGGCTACCTGGGTTGGTTAATCGGCGATGATTTCCTGCTTGCTCAGCGCAGCCCTGCCTATCAGGTCACCCTCTGTACGCGACCTATTCAGGCGCTGTTTATTCAAGGTGGCAAAGACGCTGTGGTGGTACCAGAGCAGACACACGCCATGGCGCGACATATTGAGCACCATGGTGGCGAAGCACAAACACTGCAGTTTGATAACGAACGTCACGGCATTCGCCACCCCAAAGCTCGTCAGACAATGCTGGCCCGCGAGCTGGCCTTTTATCAATAAGACGGCTTACTCCTAACGACAGCACCAAGGTCGTAGCGCAACAATCCTCTAAGGTGCTTAAGATGATGGTTAATAACTATAAACGAGACCGCCCCATGACTTCGCCGCTCACACAACTTCGTAAGTTTGTCGCTCCTGAAATTATTTTTGGCGACGGGGCGCGCCACGCTGCAGGCAACTACGTCACTACTTTCGGGGCAGAAAAAGTACTACTGGTCTCCGACCCTGGCGTACTGCTGGCGGGTTGGGTTGCCGATATTGAAGCCAAACTGCTGGAAGCCAACATTGCTGTTGAGCGCTTTACCGCCGTATCGCCCAACCCACGGGTAGATGAAATTATGGCTGGTGCCGAGATCTACCGAGAAACTGGCTGCAAGGCGATTGTAGCGATAGGCGGTGGCAGCCCCATGGACTGCGCCAAAGGGATTGGCATCGTCACCGCCCACGGCGGCCACATTCTCGATTTCGAAGGTGTGGATACGATTCGCGTGCCCATTCCTCCGCTAATTTTTATTCCCTCAACAGCGGGCACCTCGGCGGATATTTCCCAGTTTGCAATTATTTCCGACCAGCAGCGGCGCATGAAATTCTCGATTATCAGCAAGGCCGTGGTGCCGGATGTGTCGCTGATCGACCCCGAAGTCACCATGACCATGTCGCCCTACCTGACCGCGTGTACCGGGGTCGACGCGCTAGTGCATGCCATCGAAGCGTTTGTTTCAACCGGCAGCGGCCCGCTCACCGATGCCCACGCGTTAGAAGCCATGCGCTTAATTAGCAGTCATCTCGAAGCACTGGTGGCGAACCCCACCGATGGCGAGCTGCGCGCCCAGGTAATGCTGGGCAGTATGCAAGCGGGGCTGGCGTTCTCAAACGCGATTTTGGGCGCGGTACATGCGATGTCGCATAGCTTGGGCGGCTTCTTAGATTTACCCCACGGGTTGTGCAACGCCATGCTGTTGGAGCATGTGGTGGCCTATAACTACGAAGCCGCTCCTGATCGTTTTAAGCGGGTTGCCGAAGCCGTCGGTATCGACTGTCGGGGGCTGTCACAGCAGCAGGTCAAAAAAGCGCTGTTTCAGTACTTAGTCGATTTAAAACATGCCGTGGGCCTGGGAGGAACCCTAGGGATAATGGGCGTCTCACGCAGCGACGTTCCGTTTCTCACCAACCACGCGCTGGGCGACCCCTGCATTCTGACTAACCCTCGTCGCTCCAACTCACGGGACGTGGCGGTGGTGTACGAAGAGGCACTATGAAAAAAGCCAGCGACCCCTCGGGCTTTTCGGTCAGCGACCTGCTCGGGCTAGGTCAGCAGTCGGCGCGTAAAAGTTACTATCGCGAGCTTTCTGTGCGTTTAGAAGAGCTTGAAGTCGAGCGCAATCGCTATAAGTGGCTATTTGAAAACGCGTTACACGGTATTTTCCAGGCGTCGCTTTCCGGCAAACTGCGCGCCGCTAACCCGGCGCTTGCCGCCATGCTCGACGACCCCTGCGTGACGCATACTTTAGAGCGCTGCGCACGTTTCGATGCCCTATTTGTCAGTAGCACAACTGGCCAGCAGCTGCGCGACCTACTGCTCGCCCACGGCCACGTAACGGGCCACACCACTTTGCTGCAGGCGGCCTCTGGCCGCCAAGTACCAGTAGCCGTTACGCTGATAAAAAAACCCGCCGAGCTTGCCGGAGATGAAGATCTCATCGAAGGCTTTGTAGCAGATATCACCGAGCGTGAGCGCGCCCGCCAGCACTTAGAAACACTAAACGCCCACTTGGAAGCCCGGGTTGCTGAACGCACCCAGGAGCTTGAGCGGCTCAATGAGGCGCTTAGAAGCGCACGCGACGCCGCTGAGTTTGCAAACCAAAGCAAAGACCGCTACCTAGCCGCCGCTAGCCATGACCTGCTGCAACCCATGAACGCTGCACGACTACTGGTAGCCTCACTGCAGGAGCGGCTGACCGACAGCGATAATTTAGCCCTGATTGAGAGCGTGCAAAACTCACTAGAAGGCGCTGAAGCAATACTTTCCGACCTGCTCGATATCTCCCGTCTGGATCACGGCCAGGTACAGCCTCAGCTACGCCACTTTAAGCTCGATGACATTCTTAGCAATCTTGTCGATGAGTTTGCTCCAGTGGCGCAACGTAAAGGGCTAACGCTGCGCTATGTGCCTTCTCATCAAGCAGTGACCAGCGACCCTTACCTACTCAGCCGCATTGTGCGCAACTTCCTTGCTAACGCCTGCCGCTATACCCAGCGTGGCGGCATCTGCCTGGGCGTTCGCCGCCAGAATGACGACAGCCTAGCTATTCAAGTAGTCGATAGTGGTATCGGCATTCCCGAAAGCGACTACCAGCTTATTTTCCGCGAGTTTCACCAGCTCAACGCCACCCGCGCGCGGGATCGCCAGGGCGTTGGCCTGGGGCTTGCCATTGTGGAGCGAATTAGCCAGCGCCTGGAGCACCCGCTTTCTGTTCGTTCAGCAGCCGGCAGAGGCTCTTGTTTTGCGGTTGAGGTGCCCCGAGCCAGCGGCATCTCCTTCAGCCAAGCTCCCGCGCCCACCACGCCGCCCTCCGCTGAAGCTGAGTTCAAAGGACTTCGCGTACTGATCCTGGATAACGAGCCAACGATTCTGGAAGGTATGTCACTGCTGCTAAGTGAATGGCAGATCAGCTGTGACACCGCCCTGGAGATCGATGCTGCCAAAGCCTGCCCGGAGGCACCGGATATGCTGTTGGTTGACCTGCATCTGGATGATAACGTCACTGGCCTAGAGGCCATTCGACAGTTGCGCCAACACTGGCACGACCCGCGCTTGCCAGCGGCCATTATCAGTGCCGACCGCTCCGACCACTGGCAGCGCCGCCTACGCCATGCTGGTGTACCACAGTTAAACAAGCCGGTACGACCCGGCAAACTGCGCGCGCTGCTGCGTAGCCTTCTTAATGGCTAATCTGAGCTTCCCACAGACCTGTATCTCCCTGCCTAACGGGGCGCAGGGCGTGTTGGCTCACGCACCACACATCACCCGCGCCCACATCAGTATTGCTGTTGCAGCGGGCTATTTGGATGAGCCAACCGCCCTGCCTGGGCTGGCCCACCTGTTAGAGCACGTGCTGACCACAGCGCCACTGGAAGCCTCTTCTAACACCAGCCTGCTCACCTGGTTTGCCCAGCACCAGGGCAGCCTGAATGCCCATACTGATGACTACGTCACTGATGTGCACTTCTCGATACCAGCAAACAAACTAAAAGCAGCAGCGCTCACCGTTGCCCGTCAGCTCGCTAGGCCACCGCTGCCCTTATCGACTATTCGCGCTGAAGTGGCGGCTATCGATGCCGAGTGGAACGCCCGTCAGAACAGCGCCCAAATGCAACGTCTGGATGCCCTCGCGGCACTTGCTGACCCACAGCATGTTGGTGCAGGCTGCCGCCATGGCAACGCGCAAACCCTATGCAGTGACACGACGCTGCTACTTAAAGCGCTCACCACGTTTCATCGCGCCTATTACCATGGCGGCCGCGTTAGCATCGCCATTATCAGCCCCTGGGAGATAGTAGACATGACGCGCCTTGCCCAACACATGGCAGCGCGGTTTAGTCCATCACCACCCAACGCTCCTTCGCTTTCCATTGCGCCTCGTTGGAGCCGCCAGCTCAGCGCGAAGGTAGCCAGTACGGGCAATACCGTTGAGCTACTGTGGCCGCTGCCCTCGACCATTGCACGTCATCAGCTTATCGCCCTTAGCGGCTTAGCTGATTCGGTACAGCAAGGCTATTTTGTAGAACAATTTCCTGATTCGATTACCGACTACCGCGCAACTCTGGCCCCTAGCGGGGCGACAGACGCCTTTAGCTTAATGTTAAGTGGCACTGCAACACAGGAACAGGTGAAAGCCCTTGCGGCTGCTCTAAGTGAGCGCTTAGCAACCTTCTTCACAACCCTGCCTGGGACAACACCTAACGATCACGACACTATTTGGCAGCCACCCGCTGATACGGTGCAGTTAGCCCCTGCTTGGTTTGCACACGCCCGCCGCCAAGCGCTTGCTCGTCGTTTCGCTACGCCGCCCTCTGAACATCAACCGGCCCCAAGCCCGTTCTCCGCTGGCAACGTCCGTTGGCTAATCGGCAACGCGCCTACACCGGCTTCACCTCGCGCTGTTGATGCTTCCCCAGCGCCTTCCCCCGCCGTGCAGTGCTGGTGCGGCCAGTACTCTGTTGATGAGGACTTCAATGCACTTGCCGATGATGCCTGGGCGGCCTGCTTTGTGCCCGAGGCAGTGATCGTACCCGGACCGCTCACCGCTCAGCGGCTGGCGCTACAGGGCATTGTCTTCAAACAGCAAAACTCTCCCCACGGCAGTTGGGTGATAGTGGTGGGTAGCAAAGCCAACAACGCCATGTTGGCGTTGTTGGAAGACGCCGTTTTATCAGCCTCCGACGCCCAGGAAGGGCTGCTGGCTCAGCAGTTGGTTCAGCGCTTAACGCCTCTGCCTGCCACACCCGCAGTGTGGGTCTCTCACCAAGCAGAGTTAGACGCCATTTCGCAGGCACTGGCCGCCCTGACCTGTCGCTCACTGACAACTGCTGATGGAAACACACCAAGAGCTGCTCCGTCAGCCGCCGATACACAACCAGCGAATGTAGCAGTGATGCGCACGCTGAGCTTACCGGGCTCGCCCGCTCAACGCTGGCTATTGGCGGCCGCTGAAAAGTATCACAGCGCAACGTTTTTTCAGCAGGCACGGTATGAACATCGCCTGGGGTATGTGGCGGCGGTTCGCAGGGGCGACGGTGCGCCCTGCTCACTTGGCTATGTGGTGCAAACTAGCAACGGGGTGCAAACCAGCGAAGGCGCTGGCCCGGCAGGGGAAAAACGGATAGAAGAAAAGCTACTATCGATTACCGACGCCCTCTGGCAGACCTCCGATAAAATTCTGCAGGCGCAACTGCCGACGCTAACACCGCCTGAAACGCCGATTGCTGCGCTGATTATTCAGTGGCAAAGCCTTTTGGCAGGCACCACGCAGCCGCTGCATCGGCTGGATAAGGAACAGACTGATCAACGAACAGTTACCGAGTTACTAACCCAGGTAAACACCCACGGCCGTTGGCAGACCCACTGGCTGAATAGCGCTGGCCACTATCAACAATTTAACGACTGAGGAAGTCAGCGATTGAGGAACTGGGAAAAATCGATATCGTTGGCGGATAAAATGGCCTGTACACGGCTGGTTACCCCCAGCTTGCGCAAAATGGCCGACACATGGGCTTTCACCGTTGTTTCCGCAATATTGAGATGATAAGCAATCATCTTGTTGGATTCACCACGGGTCATATGCTCCAACACCTGCAGCTGTTTGCGGGTCAACAAGCGCAGCTGTTCCGCTGTAAACCCCTGATCCTGGTGACGACGTTTACGAATGCTATCCGGTGCGCGCATGGCATCCGCAGGCAGATAGATATTGCCTTCCAGCACTTGGGCAATGGCGTGGCGCATCTGATCACGGGGCAATGATTTGGTGATAAAGCCTGCTGCGCCACAGGAAACCGCCTGCAGAATAATCTGCTTATCCTCTTCCGCAGAGACAATCACCACCGGAATCGTCGGTTGCTCGTTGCGTAGCTGCAAAAGCCCCGTTAACCCGCTCATG
The DNA here is from genome assembly GCF_017515565.1 of Halomonas sp. Lineage (GTDB taxonomy): Bacteria > Pseudomonadota > Gammaproteobacteria > Pseudomonadales > Halomonadaceae > Vreelandella. The sequence continues at coordinate 19,728 of NZ_JAFWFN010000026.1, read as the reverse complement.
CCGGGCATATTTAAATCCAGCAAAATCAAATCGATATCGGGGTCTTGTTGGGCGTGAGCGAGTGCCATATCAAAGTCTTCGACTTCAATGACGTCGGCATCTGCGTATGCTTCGCGGATCACTCGCGCTACGGCATCGCGCACCAGGGGATGATCGTCGGCAATCAGGAATTTATACGTTTCTGTCATTATTATGGTTGCCTATGGTTAAGCTAAATCTCGCTTTCTACTTCTGTTTTAACACTCTACTAAGTCACCCGCTTTTATTGAAGCAACTTCTATTACAACTTCCTAACGCCTCATACATATCCACTCAGAGCGGTGGTAACTTTTGCTTAAATAGGCAGGCATATTCAAGCAGTGAGTGTTTGAGCCAAGCTATCGCAGGATCATTGGCATACAGCCCATGCTGGATCAGCGTCATGTTGAGCGTGGGCAGCTCTTGAGGCGGGGCAACGATGCGCACCGGTAGCATCGTGATAAACCGCTCAGCCATTTGCCTCGGCAGGGTCATAATGGCATCGGTTAATGACACGACTCTGGCCGCCGCGATGTAGTTTAGATTTTTTGAAATAACGCGGCGGCTTAACTTATGCTGTGCTAAGCAATTTTCGATATTACTGGGTAATAAACCGCTGATATCGGCTAACTCAACATGGGGCTGACGGGCAAACTGCTCAATGGTCAGCGCCTCTCCCACGCAGTCATTATCCGCTGCGGCTAAGCAGACCAACGCTTCATCCATCCACGGCGTTTGGATGACGCCACTGGGCAATACGTTCTGGCTGTCTAACCCCACCACCATATCTACCTGGCGCTGCTCTAGTGCACCGCTAAGCACGTCAGGCGTAATTAACTCTATCGAAAAGCTGATCCCCGGCGCGTAAGTCAGCAATTGACTCAGAAATGCCGGATACATCACCTCTTCAAAGTAATCGGTAGTGGCCAGGGTAAAGCGCCGCGTGCTGGTCGCCGGGGTGAACGATTCTGGCGGGGCCAAGCCTGCTTGCAGCAGTGCCAATGCTTGCTGCACCACCGGCAGCAGCGCCAGCGCTCTTGGGGTTGGCTGCAAGCCATTACCCGTACGTATTAACAGCGGGTCGTCTAGCGCTTCTCGCAGCCGCTTTAAGGCGTGACTAAGCGCTGGCTGACTTAGGTGCAGCTTTTCTGCCGCCCGCGTTACATGGCGTTCGCGCATTAACGCCTCAAATACCAAGAGTAAATTTAGATCGAAGTGGCGGAGCGAACGCATGGCGACTCACTATTTGTAGTACGAATGGTTTCATTCTAAACATTCATTTCATTCATTACCAAAAACGCCTTATCGTCACCCCTCTTTCGCCTCTATAGGCGATGTCACCTCCTTTTTAAGTACGTCAGGAGACGCCCGCAGTGACACTCCCGCAAACTCTCTCTGCACCCACCATGCCCAGCTTGTATGGCGATGTTATCTCTACTTTTATGGGCGTACCCAAAGCTATTGATCCCAAAACGACCGATGCTGAGGTAGTGGTAAGCGGTGTACCCTTCGACTTGGCATGTTCTGGCCGATCGGGTACCCGCATGGGGCCCAATGCCATTCGCCAAAGTACCGCCAATTTAATTTGGGAAGGCAAGCGCTGGCCTTGGGATTTCGCCCTGGAAGAGCGTCTGCGGGTGTGCGATGCGGGCAATCTGGACTATGCCTACGGCGAGCCGGAAAGCTTGGTAGACAACCTTGAAACTCATGCGATGCGTTGGCTAAAAGCGGGTAAAAAAATGCTGACGCTGGGGGGCGACCACTACATCAGCCTCCCACTGCTGCGCGCTCACGCCCGGGAACATGGCCCACTGGCACTGATACATTTTGATGCCCATACCGACACCTATGAGCAAGGCACACGCTTTGACCACGGCACCATTTTCCACCACGCCCTAAAAGAGGGGCTGGTAGTGCCTGAGCACTCACTACAAATTGGCATTCGCACCAGCTACGACCGTCACAATCACCCTTACGACGTGTTGGATGCCGACTGGGTGAACGACCACGGCGCCGCTGCGGTGCTGGAGCGCATCCGAGCCCGCGTGGGTCATCACCCGGCCTATGTGAGCTTGGACATCGACGGCTTAGACCCCGCCTATGCACCCGGCACTGGCACACCCGTCTGCGGTGGTATGTCCACCGATTTAATGCTGAAAGTGATTCGCGGCATGGTAGGGATGGACTTGGTAGGGATGGACGTAGTGGAAGTGAACCCCGCTTACGACCACGGTGACATCACGTCCCTCGCCGCGGCCACGCTGGGGCTTGAGTTTTTATACACGCTGGCCGCGTCTAAAAGCGCTTATAACCGTTAGCTTCCCCCTAGGCCGCCGCGTATTAGCTGACTGAGCCAACACGCGGCAACCCATCAACGGCGGCCTTTCTACCCTTGGGAGGCAGCTAGTGCTTGGTCGATATCTGCCAGTAGGTCGTCAATATGCTCTATACCAATCGACAGCCGCACCATATCTGGCGTAACACCAGCGGCCTTTAGCTCTTGCTCGTTCAACTGACGGTGCGTGGTGGATGCGGGAATAGAAGAACAGCTCTTGGCATCGCCGATATTAACCAAACGCAGAATCAGTGACAGCGCATCATAAAAGCGCTCACCCGCCGCTTGGCCGCCCGCAATGCCAAAGCTTAAAATGCCGGACGCTTGGCCCTGCATATAGTGCTGGGCCAGTGCATGATCGGGGTGGCTTTCCAGCCCTGCATAGTGCACCCACTCTACCTGAGGGTGGTTCTCCAAATGCTTGGCGACCGCTAAGGCGTTGGCACAAATCCGCTCGATGCGCAGCGACAGTGTTTCTAACCCCTGCAATAGATTCCAGGCGGCTTGGGCAGAGAGCGCTGCCCCCATGTTGCGCAGTGGCACAACGCGGGCACGAGCAATAAAGGCCGCCTCCCCGACATCGCGAGTATAGCTAACACCGTGATAGGAGATATCGGGCTCGTTGAGTAGCGGGAAACGGCTAGCGTTTTCCGCCCAGGGGAATTTGCCTGAATCAACGATTACACCCCCCACTGTGGTGCCGTGGCCACCGATATATTTAGTCGCCGAATGGACGACGATATCCGCCCCGTGCTCAATGGGTCGACACAAAAACGGCGTTGCGGTGGTGTTATCAACAATGACCGGCACCCCATGACGATGGGCTGCTTCAGAAAGCTTTTTAAGATCCACCACCCCACCGGATGGGTTACCAATACTCTCGCAGAACACCGCTTTAGTGCGCTCATCAATCAGGGCTTCAATGCCGTTGATATCATCTTTATTGGCAAAGCGTACTTGGATACCTTGGCGCGGCAGCGTGTGGGCGAACAGGTTATAAGTGCCTCCATACAGTTCGCTAATTGAGACGATATTATCGCCCGCCTCGGCAATGGTTTGAATGGCATAGGTAATCGCCGCCATGCCAGAGGCTACCGCAAGGCCCGCAATTCCGCCTTCCAACGCGGCTACCCGTTGCTCCAGCACCGCGCAGGTGGGGTTCATGATGCGCGAGTAAATATTTCCTTCTACTTTCAAATCAAACAGGTCCGCTGCGTGCTGCGCATTATCAAAAGAGAAAGAGGTGGTCTGATGAATCGGTACAGCAACGGCGTTTTGTGAATCAGGCGCATAGCCATGATGGAGGGCAATGGTTTCAGGCTTCATGAGATCGGCTCGCTGGTTGATGAGAAGTCATCATTGATCTTAAACAAGCGTCACCCATAAGCCAATGAATGCCACAAAATAGACGAAACGCTTGTACAAATGACACACCTAATATGTAGCCATAACACATGACAAAACTTATTTTTTATCTCAAAACTTATCTTTAGTGCATTAAAATTAATCAAAAAGACACCTTTTTATTTAGAAATAAAAATCCAGCAAGACAATACTAAAAAACCACAAAAAAAACAACCACTCATTCACTTATTTATTAAAATAATCAAATCGTGAAAAACCTTTGCTTTATAATAAAATAAATAAAACTAACTTGATGAAACCACCAAACAACACATATTAAACATTTACAACACTTGTCTTAACACTTTTGAAAATTAGACAAAGTAGACATTTTTTACCTTGCAGCTTAAGGTAGGTGCCCCTTAGGTTCGAAATTATTAGCCCGTGAACCTACTGTAACGCCCAAAATGGGGCATACCATCTTGCCCTATTACAAAGCTGGATCACCGGTATTTTCGACTCCCTGCCCGGAGCAGATGCAATCGATATAAGAGGGAATCCATGTCAAGCCTCTACTCAGGCCACTATTCAGATGAGGGCCGCTGCATGCCGCGACGCCCGCCCCCCCACTACCCTGCTTTGGGGTAATGCCGCTCTACGGCATCTTATTGCCGTAATTCGCCGACCGCGATAGCCCATGCGGTATCGCATGTTGTGCTTGCTGCTTTTTTATAAACGCACGGCTTTAGTGTTCGCGCACGCCCCCTTTTAAAAAAAGGCGCCGAGTACGTTGCTCTGTTCAACGTGCCGTCGACGTGTTCATTTCACTAACCAAGAGACTAGCCTTGAATAGCGTATCGTTATATCAATTCTCGACCCTCACCGTTATTTTATTAATGCTTGCCTTCTACGGCGGCACCTATCTGATAACCCAAGGCATCCGCAAAAAAAACGAAGACGCTGATGCGTTTATGGTCTCCAATCACCGCGTTGGGTTTGGCATGGGGGCGGCTAGCATGACCGCCACCTGGATATGGGCGGCCTCCTTCTACGCTGCCGCCACTTCTGGCTATATTTATGGTGTTTCAGGCCCCATCCATTACGGGTTGTGGGGCGCGCTGATGATTCTGTTTATCTACCCCTTTGGGCGCCGCTTTCGAAAACTGGCACCTAACGCACATACCCTAGGCGAGCTGATCCACGCGCGCCACGGCGCCTCTAGCCAGCTAATTTTGGCACTCTCAAACGTGCTAGGCAGCGTGATTAGCCTGATGGTGAATTTCACCGCAGCAGGTGCGCTAGTATCGGTGCTGTCGCCGCTATCGTTCCAGGCGGGGGTGATAATCGCCGGCATTGGCGTGCTGCTTTACACGCTGCAGTCCGGTTTCCGTGCTTCAGTACTCACTGACTTTGCGCAACTGGTAGCGCTCATGGTGATCGCCATTGTGATCATACCGGCCGTGTTCTTCGCCATGGGCGGCCCTTCTGAGCTGGTTGCCGGTTTGGAGAACCTAACGCCTCAGCAGAATAACTTCTTCTCTACGGACGCCATTCTCAATCAGGGGGCGCCTTTCTTCGTCGCCGTACTGGCCTACGCGATTGGTAACCAGACGATTTCTCAGCGCTTATTCGCGGTCAACGAGAAGCACATCAAGTCCACCTTCCTGACAGCCACCGTGGGTTATGGCGCTATCGTTATCGGCCTGGGCATGATCGGCTTAATGGCCCTGACGCTTGGCCTGCAGCCACTTGATGGGGATATGAACAATCTGATTCCCCAGATGGTTTCTGAGTATTTGCCGCCGCTGTTTATTGCCTTGTTCTTCATTCTAGTAATCGGCTCGCTTTCATCGACGGCGGACTCAGATCTTTCGGCGTTATCGGCGATTATGATGGCGGATGTGTATGGCAAAAACATTGCTAAGGGCAAGGCAAACCCCAAGCGCATGTTACTGATTGGAAGGCTCACCATGATTACCGCCACGGTCATTGGCATTGTGTTTGCCAGTTTCTCGCTGGATATTCTTGTGATGTTAGTGTTCGTCGGTGCGCTGTGGGGGGCGATTGTTTTCCCCGTCATCGCCAGCTGTTTTTGGGATCGTGTGACCAATGCCGCCTTCACTACCTCGGTATTAACCGCCATGGTGCTGTTCTGCATCGCGCGGTTTGAATTAGTGCCTTTAGGAGGACTCGGCGGCCTGTTCTTTGAACTGCTTGCCAGTATTGGGGGTGGGGTGATTATCGGCCTTATGGTGTTTGGTTTTCTTGGCCGCACCGCTGGCTTCATCGCGGCGGTACTGGCGATGCTCGCCATGCTGATTTTCGCTACCGGCTTCCTACGTGACTACACCGTGCTCCTGGCCTCACTTACCGCCTACGGCACCAGCACCTTGGTGTGTGTGGTCATGAGTCTGAGCAGCCGTCAGAAGCGCTTTAACTTCAAGCTTATCAACGAGCGTGTAGGTAACTACGAGCCAGCGGTCGAGCCACGTTAATACCGCACCTCCCTAAAACACGGTGTGGCACCACCCAAGAGTGCCGCACCCGCCACTAAGGAATTTACCGTTATGACAACCGCCTTTACGTTCTATGTGCTCATTTGGCCAGCGTTAACACTTGGGGTTTTGTTCGTCATCTGCCGGGCCGTACTTCAAGACCGCCGCCAAGCACGTAAGGAAAAACGCGAACTTGTTTAAAAGCAGCCGTTTGTGCCTGCTAAATGACACCGATTAGTCATCTAACCAGGCATGAATTTCTCGCAAAACAAGCGCTGGGTGTGTCATGTGGATACAGTGCCCTTTGCTTTCCACCATGCGCAGTGTGCTCTGAGGCATCTGCGCATGGATGTAACGACCTACTTCCGGGTTGGCAAGCGCATCATCTTGGCTTTGAAGCACAAGCGCAGCATGCTGTGCTTGTGGCAGTAGATGGCGATAATCTGAAAAGAACGTAGCCTTCGCGAATGTCTTCGCCAACACCGGATCGGTAGAACAAAAACTGCTTGAAAGCTCATCAATGAATACCGATGAGTTTTCACCTCCCACGACAAGGGGTGCTAGGTAATTAGCCCACCCCATATAATTGCGCCCCATAAGATCAATCAGCTCTTCAAGGTCTTTTTTTTCAAAGCCACCGTGATAGTCCGGCGGCATATTCAAAAAACAGGGCGATGGGCAAATCATGACCTGACTGGCGAAACGCTCTGGGCTAGCAATAGAGGCAAGCAGGCCAATACTGCAACTAACCGAGTGTCCTACGAAATGCACTTCGTTAAGGTCTAGCGCTTCACAGATCTCTCTTACATCAAGGGCATAGCCTTCCAGCGTGCTATAGCGTGATTCACTAAAAGCGGATGCTTGCGAATGACCTGACCCCACATAATCAAATAACACTAACGTGTAGCGCTCTTTTAACTGGGGAGCGATGTATTGCCACATATTTTGATCACAGCCAAAACCGTGGGCTAGCATTAGTGTTTTCTCGCCAGAACCCATAACCGTTACATTATTGCGAATCATCACCTGCTCTTTCGATAGCACGCTAGAACCACTCCCTTACGTCAAATAACATCACGGTTAAACTTATTTTGAAACCCTCGCTGGTGCCACTTATCCACCCAGCCTGCGAAGTCTTGAGCAGGCATAGGGTGAGCAATAAAATACCCCTGCCCACACTCACAACCAAACTCAATAAGCTGTTGGCTATGCGCTAGCGCCTCAACACCTTCAGCAACGACATCACACTCGAATGCTCGCGCAAAACCAATCACCCCTTTTAGAATGGCTCGGTCACCGGTACTGGTCAGCATGTTCTGCACAAAACTACGGTCAATTTTGAGCGTATCGACCGAAAGGTCTCTGAGATGGCTTAAAGAAGAATAGCCTGTGCCAAAATCATCTAACGAGATTCGGATCCCCATCATTCTGCAAGCATTCAGCACGGAGTAGACATGCCCCACATCTTCGATAGTGCTTGTTTCAAGCACTTCCAGCTCAAGCCGTTGCTTAGGTAGGCTTGGAAAATCGGCAAGTATGTTGCTTAAATCATGAAGAAAGTGGGAGTGCTGTAAGTGATACCCGTCGATATTAACGCTGACGTGCACATCCAGGCCCTGCTGAAGCCAAGTTTGCAGTTGGCGAAGTGCACTGGTAATAACCCACCGCCCTAGCGCCACGCCCGTAGAGGTATTAGTGAGAACGGGCAAAAAAGTTACCGGTGCCTTTAACCCTTCACTGGGGTGGTTCCAGCGTATGAGTGCTTCAGCCCCCAGCACTCTGCCGGTAAGCATGTTGATCTTAGGTTGGTAGTAAAGCTCGAACTCCTTAGCTTCCATGGCCGCTTTAATAGCAGATAGTTCTGACTGTTTACCTTGTTGAACGTGTTCATTGTCCACATTAAATAAGCAGATCTGATTCTTGCCTAACAGTTTAGCTTGATACATCGCTTGGTCAGCTTGGCGAATCAAGTGATCCGCTTCAACCTCTTTCGACTGCGGGTATAGCGTAACGCCAATACTGGCCGAAAGCGTTAACAATACGGAGTCTATATCAAAGGGCTCAGCGAGCTTGTTAATAAGCCGCGAAAGCGACTCCTCTACTAAGCGCGCACTAAAGCGGCCATTTAAAAAAATCACAAACTCATCGCCGCCAAAGCGGGCAATTACGTCATCACTTCTTAGATTACTGGCTAAGCGCTTGGCGACGAGCTGAAGAATTTTGTCGCCCATCTGATGCCCATAGTGGTCATTGACCTCTTTGAAACCATCAAGGTCCACAAACGCAAGTGCAAATGCCATATCATCTTTTTTTTGTTCGATAATTTTCTGATCAAGATGCTTAGCCATGGCCGTACGGTTAGGCAGGCCCGTTAACTGATCCGTATCAGAGATCCTACGCAGTAAAGACACCTTCTGCTCAAGCAGCTGCTTGGTTTCCGTCAGCTCCTCAAATAATCGATCAGACCGGCGGGCACTGCTAATACTCCAGAAAAGTTGTCCGTTAGCGCTGTCATCGCACAAAATACTCACCACTACCGGCAAAGAAGTGTTGCAGTGACTCACCATACACAGGCGGATTTCATGACACTTTTTTTCTCGCACCAAAATGGGCACTAAATACGTGTCATACATAATCTGGGACGCTTTACTCAGCAAGGTAAACAAATCGGCGCCCAACAGCTCATCTGTTGAGTGGCCGTGATACTCCTCAAGATAGCGGTTGCAGTAAAGAATGCGGCGCTTACTGTCGGTAATCATGCATCCCACTGGGAACGTATCGAGCGAAAATCGGTTGGATGTATACATGATCTACCTTGGACAATGTCACGATGATTCATAGGTAAACTCTCTATAGTTCCATATAGTCCCTGATAATTAGCTAGGTTGCTATTTTTATGGCGTAACCAATTGATACTGTCTAAAAAAAGACATCTAGCCTAAGTAGCTAAACGTAGCTTAGTGTATTAGTGGTATAGCGATGCTCTCACATGGTGCGCATTTCGAGAGAATAATAGAGTGTAAAAGGCACCTCTCAGTGGGTGCCCTCATCACAATGATGTAGGTAATTGGATGCTTAAAACCACTAACGGCTACTGCCTGGTCAACGTATTAGGGTTTGAACCATGGGTTATGATCAGTATTCCAAGGTGCTTAGTGCTCTTTGACGACTAGCCGCCATCGAACAATGTTAAACGGATTAGCCTATGCCCGAGGACCTGCAAGCACTCTACCCCAAGCTGATTCACTTGATGCTGGACACGGTCTTCGTGGTTGATGGAGACAATCAGATCCTCTTTGTGAGTAATGCCTGTGAGTCACTGCTTGGCTACCGTGCCGATGAGCTAATTGGCACCTTCATCACCCACTACATGCATCCTGACGATTTGGCGCTCACGCGAGCTTCCATTGCGCGCGTCATGAACGGCCAGCAACACATCGATTTCCGCAACCGCTATCTCCGCAAGGATGGCAGCACCGTGCACATTTTATGGTCTGCCCGATGGTATGAAGAAGAGGAAGTTCGTATCGGTGTTGCGCGGGACGTGACAGCCCTCGTGCAAGCCGAAGAGGAATTGCGCTTCCGCGCCCATCATGATCCATTAACAAAGCTAACGAATAGGTCGCTCTTTTATGATCGGTTAACCTCAGGTTTGAGTACGGCTCGTCGCCATCAGAGCCTCCTTGCGCTGCTATTTCTGGATGTTAATGACTTCAAGGCAATCAACGATACCTATGGACATGACATAGGTGATGGGGTGCTCTGTACGGTCGCTCGACGACTGGAGGGCTGCCTCCGTGAAACAGACACGGTAGCGAGGATGGGCGGTGACGAATTTACGGTACTGCTGACAGACATCCAGTCGATGGACGCCGTGGCACGTAAGGTTGATCAGATTCTCACCGCCATGGCCGAGCCGCTAGGCGCAGAATTCGGTGAAATCCGCATGCCATCCTGCAGTATTGGTGTGGCGTGTTATCCCTCCGATGGAGAAGATGCTGACACGCTGCTTAAGCATGCCGACAGCGCTATGTACACCGTCAAAAAGCACCGGTAAAACGCCCATCGTGCTAGAAAAGCATCCCGTTGATAACCACCAAAACAATGAGCGCTACTGCTTCAGGCCATCTGCTACGCACGGGATGAAACCGACTCGGTTCCTGGCGGCGTTTCTGCGCCAAACTGTAACGCCGCTAAATGGCGATACAGCGGGCTCGTCGTAATTAATTCAACATGGGTACCCGATGCCACAAGCCGCCCCTCTTTCAGTACCAGCAGGCGATCCGCGTTAATCACCGTGGCTAGCCGGTGGGCAATCACAATACTGGTGCGACCACGCATTAGCCTATCCAACGCCTGCTGGACAAGGCGCTCGCTCTCCGCATCCAATGCACTGGTCGCTTCATCAAGCAGCAGTACTGCCGGGTTTTTAAGCAGCGCACGGGCAATCGCGAGCCGTTGGCGCTGGCCACCAGAAAGCTGCACGCCGCCCGGGCCAAGGGGCGTATCAAACCCTTGGGGAAGCGCGTCGATGAAGTCGATGGCGCTGGCATCCACTGCCGCCGCACGCAGCCTTTCATCACTCGCCTCAGGGCAACCGTAGCGAAGGTTGTCCGCAACAGAGCCGCTAAACAGCACGGGCTCTTGAGCCACTAACCCAAGGGCGCTGCGCAAGGTGGCGGTCTCTAACCTACGAATATCAAAGCCATCCAACGTGACGCGCCCCTGGTCAGGGTCGTAAAAGCGAAGCAGTAGCCCCAACAGAGTACTTTTACCCGCTCCGGAGGGCCCGACAACGGCCACGCGCTCTCCGGCCTGAATGCTCAGGTCAAAGCCGCTAAGGGCCGGCGTTTCCCGCCCCGGATATGTGAAGTGAATGTTTTCTAAGGTGATCTCGCCGCGCGTGGGGGTCGGCAATACCACCGCGTTAGCGGGCGACCGTATGGCGGGCTGGGTATCCAAAAGTTCCAGCAGCCGTTCTGCCGCCCCCGCAGCGCGCTGTACATCACCCGCTACCTCAGCCAAGGTAGCCACCGCCCCCGCTGCAAGCAGCGCGTAAAATATAAATGCCGATAGCTCACCAGCACTCATTGTTCCGGCCAATACCGCCTGCCCACCATGCCAAAGCATTAAGCCAACGCCGCTGAATACCACCAACATTGCAACGCCGGTTAGCCAGGCACGCTGCTGAGTGCGTGCCACCGCGCTACCAAATGCCTGCTCAACACGCTGACCATAGCGGACTTTATCAACGGCTTCGTGGTTAAACGCCTGGAGTGTTTGGAGGCCGCTTAGTGCCTCTTCAGCATAGCGGCCAAGCTCCGCAACACGGTCCTGGCTGGTGCGCGAAAGCCGTCGCACGCGGCGGCCATACCACACAATGGGCAGTAGCGTGGCGGGAATACCCACAAGCACCATTGCCGAAAGCCACGGCTGGGTTACCAGCATGAGCGCCACTGCCCCCACCAGCATGACCAGATTACGCAACGCCAGCGAAATTGATGAGCCAAACAAGCTTTGCAGCACGCTGGTATCCGCGGTCAGCCGCGACGCAATTTCCCCCGCTGCACGGCCATCACTGGCACTCTCGAAAAAACTAGGCTCCAGGCTGAGCAAATGATCAAAAACACGCTGGCGAAGATCTGCGGCCAGACGTTCCCCAATCCAGGTCACTTGGTAGTAGCGCAGCGCTGATGCCATCGATAACAGCGCCACCACGCCTAGCATCAGTCCCAGCGTTTTGGCCAGTGCCCGCGAGTCTGCCGCCATAAAGCCATTGTCAATCACCAAGCGCAGTCCATTGCCTAACAACAGTACGCTGCCCGAGGCAAACAGTAACGCTAAGCCTGCCAAGGCAAGACGCAAGCGATAAGGGCGCAGGAGCCCTAATAACCGAAGCAGAACACGGCGGTTGGGGTACTGGCTCATAAGGGCAAAGGCTCGGTAATAAGAAGCGGCTTTTGACCATAGCAGGCCACAGGGTGGCATGCAGCCGACGATTGCGCTGGAGCGCGCTTTTGTCACTGCTGGGTTACGAGACCAAGGGGTGCTAAAGTGAATGACGGTGCTTCTATCAAAGTAAGCAATAGCACCAATCTTTGAACGTGCAGCCCCCTTTAAACACGCCTGCTATAAAGGCCAGAATTATGACAACCCCCATAAAACCAACGCCTTCCCCTACGCCACTGCGGCTACCCTGTCGTGGCTGCCTAGCCGATTGCGCAAACTATGCTACCTGTGAAGGCAAGCCATGGCGGAAAATAGCTAAACAACTTTAACGCCACCTTAACAGCGGCGTCTGCTGTTCAATTTCATCTGCAGCACAACGGCTAAGAGGTATTGGACTCTTCAGCGGCGGGTTCAAGAGGTTCACCGTTCTCGTCAAGCAGCTGGTAGTCGTACGCTGCCTGAAGACCCGTATCTTCAACAGATAGCGGCTCACCTTGTGCTTCTTCCGCCGTTTCCTCCGTCCAATCTGCCCAATAGTCAATATGACCTGGATAAGCAGGTGATAAAATCGCCACTACAATGCCAATAGCTGAAAACACTGAAAACGCATAGGCATAACCAAAGCCGTCCACCAGTACGCCTACAACCGGCGATCCTGCGGCCTGCCCAAGGGCACAGGCCATAAAGGGCAACACCGGCCCCATGGAAAGCCGCCCCGGCAATAGCCGAATGCCCGTCATCAGATAAAGCCCGGTCAAGCTCATGTAAGCAAGGCCAAATACCATGGCCGAAAACATCGCCAACGCTAACTGACTTGGGCTAGCCGCCAGCAACACTAAGCTTGAAGAGAGCATCATCAGCATTAATGCTTGCGTAATAGGTGGGTTGTTACGGTCAGCCAAATCACTCACTACGGCACCCCCAAGCCCAGCAAGCCCCACGGCAAACCAGAGCCAACCGGTTTGGTGTGGTGGCAAAGCGCCAAGAGTAACGGCCAAATCGGGGGCGAAAAGCCAGTATGGTGCAGCCACAAAGCCCATAGCAAAGGCAAATAGTGAAAGCCGGGTAAGGCGCGACCATTGCAGTCGCGTGATCGGCGGTGGCGGTGCAGCATTCGCTGGCACAACCCGAGAGACCGAGGGAATAAAGTACCATGCCGCAACAACCCCCAAGCCCGCTAACACGGCAAAGCTTGAGTAGGTAAAACGCCAGGCATCCGCCAGGAACACGACGGTAGGCACTGCGACGATAATGCCAACACTGGTGCCTGCATTCATGATCGAGCTGACACGGCCGTGCATCGTTCGGCTCACCAATGCCTGCATAGCGGCGGTCAGTGCGGGCATCATCAACCCCGTGCAAATGCCGCAGATGAACACACCCACACCAAGCGACAAAGCACTGGTTGACTGGCTTATGACAACAAGCCCTGCCACTCCAGTCCCGCCAGAAAGCACCGCCAAGTTACGCGCACCAAACCGGTCTGCAGCAAGTGGGGCAACCAGCGTGGCCAGTACAAAACTGATGAACGGCAGTGCCCCAATAATGCCCACCAAGTACGCGGTCAGCTCCAGTTCGGCGCTAATGGAAGGCACAAACAAACCAAACGCAAAGCGCGCAAGCCCATAGCTAATCGCGACCAGGGCTGCCCCAAAAAGAGCAAACCCCATATTCGACAAGGTTTTCATACTGGACCCTCCACGGCCGTGTGCTGCCTGCATCAACCAGCGCCATCTTCTCAATGACACCACTCACAAGCAATGCAAGAAAATCGCTAAATTACTCCCCCTTCAAACTGCTAAAAAGAAGTAGCTAAGAGTCGGTTAACCCGCTTGACCATCCGGATAAAATCTAGACAGCTTCACACCACGCTGGACTACAACCCCCAACGGCGGCACAGTGCAATAGTCACGTCCCACACAAGAGAAAAGGTCACCGCCGAATGTCTGAGCACGACAATGTGTATGAAAGTATCGCTACGCGTATGAACGGCTTCTTATACCGCTGCAGAAACGACGAACACTACACGATGCTGAATCTGACAGGCCGGGTAAAAGACCTGACCGGGTATATGGTTGAGGATTTGCTAAACAATCGCCATCAATCCTATGTAGAGCTGATTTATCCCGATGACGCTGCTGCGCTTGACCAGGCTATCGAAAAAGCCATTGATGCCAAACAAAACTGGCAAGCCGACTACCGCTTAAAAAATAAAGACGGTAGCCTACGCTGGGTAAGTGAGTATGGCGGCGCAGTGACAGATGAAAACGGCACCGTTATCTATTTGGAAGGTGTGGTCACCGATATCCAGGCACGGCGTCAAAACGAGGAACGGCTTGCGACGATTAGCCGTGGAATCGCCTCAGAAACCGAACAAATCGTACATACGTTAAAAATGCTGCGCTTATTGAGCATTAACGCCGGTATTGAGGCTGCGCGTGCTGGCGAGGCTGGTAAAGGGTTTGCTGTAGTGGCTGATAACGTGCGCAAACTTGCTGACGATACAGGCAGCTCCGCCAAAAACATTTCTAAGCTGATGAATGAATTAGACAGAAGGCAGGTATAGCGAAACGCCCCTCTTACAGCGCCCATCACTATTTAAAGCTATTGGTTTATGAAACGCTTAAAAGCACAATCAATAACCGAGATTGAAAAGCTCTAATAAAAAAGGCAATAACGCAAAAACCCCGCACTAGGCGGGGTTTTAAGCTTACCGATCTAGTCGGTAGCTAATATCGTGATATGGGGTTTATTCCATAACCTTGATATTAGAAGCCCGAAGGCCTTTTTGGCCCTGGGTGACGTCAAAAGAAACCTTTTGACCGTCTTGCAGGGATTTAAAGCCGTCTGCTTGAATTTCGGAGAAGTGTGCGAACAGATCGTCGCCGCTAACTTCAGGAGAAATAAAGCCGAAGCCTTTAGTGTCGTTAAACCACTTTACGGTACCAGTTGCCATGATCGAAATCCTCGATTTAGCGAAATTAATGCCGGGGTAATACCCGAGTTACAGAGGGTAGAACAAGAAACTTTCACCAGGCTCAACGCTAAAATGCTTCGATACTGCTGACAACGTTCGACTTGCTAACCAACTGCAAACAGTTTGCGCTTCTATATCACTCGCGTCAACAGCAAATACATAAATGTTTTTATACGCTAGATAATTATATTAATTTTTAGCTTTTAACCCATGAATTAAAACAATAAATACAGCACATCCTTATGCTGTACATTAATTACAAACGACGCATTAGCTTTTTAAACGTGCCAATACGTTCTCTTTAGACGCATTTTCCCGCTCAGCATAAAGCGCCAATTCATCGGTTACCTGGGCACCCAGTGCTTCTTCAAAGGCATCGCGATTAGCATTTCCGGCATAGGCTTGGCTCTCTGCACCACCCAGATTCGACTGAAAAATACCCGCCGCGCTAACCGGCAGAAAGTCTTCATAGGTAATCGGCTGTGCTTCCACCAATCCCTGCGCGATTAACGCATCAATATCGGCACTATCAGCATCTTTAGCAACCTGACCTTTCTCGGTCAGATGATAGTGAAAATACGCTAACGCCTCACGGCGCATTGCCTCATCGTTATCAGGAAACTTGGCGAATACGTTTTTCATGACCGTTTGGTGCGCGTCGTTATCCAACCCAGCGGTTTGCTTGCGACCTTCAGTAAGCAACTGGTCATAAAGCGCACGGCCTTTTGGTGTTAGCGCCACTCCACGCTGCTCAATTTCACCAAAGCGGGCGGTGTGGGTGCCTTGTGCGTCACCAGCAAAGCGAATCGATTCTTCTAACGCTTTAAAGCTGGTTTGGCGCAGCAAAATGGGGCACTCACGACGCGGCGGCCCTTCAATGACGGCTTTGGGGTTCATCCCCATCTCCGGCATGCGCCGCTGTACTTCGTCGATATCCAGAGTGCGCGGCGTCAGGTGATTAATATGCGGCCCACGGAAGCACACCACATCGGCAATCAAACGGTGCTCATCATGTAACGCATGATAGGTCTCCAGATCGACCGTCGCATCCTGATGCCAACGGAAGGTTTCCAGGGCTTCTTTTACGAACTGATCGGCCTCTTCGCTGGTTAGTCCACCCTGGGTTTCATGACGCTCAATAAGTTCGCGCGCCCCTGGGGTAAAGATATCGCGCTTAGCCAGAATCTCTTCTGAACGCTGGCGCAGCGCCTCGCTTTCAATGAGCTCTAAACGCAGTAGCGAGGTAAAAACACGGAAAGGGTTCATCGCCAAGGCGTCATCTTCGATAGGCCGGAAGGCAGTTGAATGAACCGGCACCCCCGCTTCAGAAAGATCGTAATAGCCCACCGGATACATGCCCATCACGGCAAACAGGCGGCGCAGCATGGAAAGCTCTGCGGCGGTTCCCACGCGAATCGCCCCGTGGCGTTCTACGCTCAAACGAGCCAACTCACCCTGCGCTTCCAGGCGGCGGTGCAGCTCAGGCTGTTGGCTCAGGGTTTCTTGATTAACGCGCTCGACAAGTTCAAGTAGCGTGCCGTACTGGGGCACTTCGGCTTGATACATGGCCGACATCGCCTTAGAGAAACGGTCGCGAACATCATTGGTTGAAAGAAGATCTGTGTGGGTCATGTTATGGCTCTCAATTTCCGTTTAATACATCTATCAAAACAAGTACACGTAACGGATCACAAACGAAAAAAATAGCCGAATGCATGCCTAACAGGAATGTATACTCAACGTTTGAGATATAAGCACTGATTGTTACTGCTCCACTCCTCGCCGGGGTGGTGAAACATTAAGACAGTGCATAAAGCAGCAGGAGCGTTTTGTTTGGCATCTCGTAACCTTCCCTCAACGGCGGCAATGCAGTGCTTTGAAGCCGCTGCACGGCATATGAGCTTCACTCGCGCAGCCGATGAGTTGAGCCTTACACAAAGTGCGGTAAGCAAGCAGGTCGCTCATCTTGAAACCCTGCTGCAGCACAAGCTTTTTCGTCGCGTAAGACGAAGCTTGCTGCTGACGCCTGAAGGCGCCATCTTTCTTAGCGATGTTCGCAAAGTGCTCACCCAAATTGAGATGTCGGCCCACACCATTATGACCTTTAGCGGGAATAGCGAGGTGCTGAAGATTGCGACGCTGCCAAGCTTTGGCAGCCGTTGGTTAGCTGATAAATTGCCCGCTTTTTTAGCCAACAACCCCGGTATTAGCTTGGAGTTTCATGACCGGGTAAAAGATTTTGATCTTGAGCAGCAAAATATAGACATCGCCTTTTTTTACGGTCATGGCAGTTGGCCTAGCCTTGCCTGCCATAAATTATTTGATGAAGAAATGGTGGCGGTCGCCGCCCCTGCGCTGCTGGCTCAACACCCTGTTCACACGGTGGATGACCTAGCACAACTACCGTTACTCCACCTTTCCACCCGCCCGGATGCTTGGCACCACTGGTTTGCGGGCCAAAAAATCACCACTGATCGCAGCTATCATGGTACGCGCTTTGAGACGTTTACCATGCTAGTACGAACCGCCATGGCGGGTGGCGGCGTTGCATTAGTACCCCACTTTATAGTGGATGAAGAGCTCGCCGCCGAACGGCTGACGCTTGCTTGGCCGCATAAAAGGCTCAGTGAGAGCGCTTATTACCTGGTGTACCCCGAGCACCTAGGGGAACTGGCGAAGGTAAGGCGCTTTGTAGCGCATATTATGCAGGCGTGTTGATCGTTTAAACGTAACGCTGGGGGCCTAAAGCCCCCAGCCGTGATACCAATAACGTTATGTGTCTTGCTGAATAATCAGAAATGCCACTCTAGATTGAAGGTCATGGCATCAGTATCCACACCGGGCTTGTCGTGATTACCAAATTTATTGCGCCAATACTCATAGCCAACACCTGCCCATAGGGAGTTTTCTGCTCCCCATGCAACCTGCCCTACATCCAGCATTAGCGAGGTGCGCATTAACTGCTCAGGTTTGGTCGACACGCCAAAGTAGTCATCGCCTTTCGCACCGTTGTAGCTATAGAAGCCTTGGAATTTAAGCGGTAAAGCAGCGGCTTCAAACGGTAACCCCCAAGCCAAATTGATTTGGTAATAAGGATCAAAGGAGATGCTGTTCTGGTTTTCCGGTAGCCCACAGGGCGGTAGACCGCAGTGATTCCATTCCCGGCTATAAAACAGGCTTAGGTCTACAAAGCCACGTGGCACGTCAAACTTAAACGTTGGCCCAACCAGCAGCTGGCGCTTACGCGGCGCAAAGCCGGTATTTTTGGTGTTTAGGTCAAACCCAAAGGTCAGCGCCATATCCCTCACCGGCCCAAACGCGAGCGGCTCATCAAACACCCCCCCGGCATGCAGCTGATGACGATATGCCAGGTACGCTTCTGTTGCCCCTGAATCACTGTTATTGGCAGGGTCTTCACTGCTGGATTGAAGAACATCCAGATTGAAAAAATTTTGTCCCAGTGAATAACCACTTACATGGGTGAACTGGAGAATATGCTTCTCCACATTCTCGGGGTTATTAGGCTCCGTAAACTGTGTTCCATAGCGATACCCCACAAACGTATCGCTCCACGTCGCCGCATGGGCTCCTGCCGACATACCGCCAAGAAGCGTGACCACTGATACATACTTAGCCACTGCACGGTTTCTCTTCAACATGCGAAAACCTCGTTTGTTTGATTTTGTTTTTAGACGCATTTTTCAACGCCGCGAATGCTTCTGCTGGCGTAAACAACCGTTTTTTTTGCGATAACGGCACTACTTAGAGTACATTTAGACATATTTCTTGTATACAATAAGAAAGACAAAAACATACAACTGGAGCATACGATGCCGCACACTTTAAACGCCGCCCGTCCTAGCAGCCTCGGTTTAGAAGCCTTTCTTGCCCACTACGGCGATATATTTGAACACTCGCCATGGGTAGCAGAAACTGCTTGGAAACAGGGCCTTACCGCCCAGCATGATGATGCCGACGTACTGGCAGACACCATGGGAGCAGTGCTTCGCAACGCAGCTATCGATGAACAAATTGCCGTTATCCGCGCTCACCCTGACCTCGCGGGAAAAGCCGCTTTGGCCGGCGAGTTAACTCAGGACTCCACCCGTGAACAAGCAGGTGCCGGCTAGATCAGTGTTCGACTGAAGAGTTTGAGCGCTTCCAACGGATGAATCAGGCTTACCAAGATAAGTTCGGCTTTCCCTTCGTCATTGCCGTTAAAGGGCTTGATCGCCACGCCATTCTCGCTGCGTTCGAAACGCGTCTTGAAAACGACGCAGCGACTGAACGACAAACCGCCATTGACCAAATCATTCAAATAGCGCGCTTTCGCCTGCATGTACGTGCTGAGATGGCAGAGTAAGTTTTCACACACTCAATTTTTCAAATACTTACTTTTCGCACGCTTAGCATGACTGCTTTTCCCACAGCCTGAACGGTGACCACCCTTCAGGCTGTGAGGCTTACCCTTTATCGTCATTCGGAGAGACCTCTATGAGTCTGGAGACAAGAGAAGATCTCGATACAGTCGAAACCACGGAGTGGCTGGACTCCCTGGAATCGGTACTGGATCGTGAGGGCGAAGATCGTGCCCGTTACCTGATGACCCG
>NZ_JAFWFN010000025.1 GCF_017515565.1 Halomonas sp. | reverse complement strand
GTCCAAAATCAGGATAGGCGCGTCTTTAAAAATCGCTCGGGCAATCGCTAAGCGCTGGCGCTGCCCCCCTGAGAGCATGACGCCGTTCTCCCCTACTACGGTAGCGTACCCCTCGGGCAGCTTCTCAATAAACTCACTGGCATAGGCTGCTTGCGCAGCGGCTTCTACGGCAGCAGGGTCTGGGTTGGTGACGCCGTAAGCAATATTATCGGCAATAGTGGCGTTAAACAGGGTTACCTGCTGAGACACTAGGCCAATCTGCTGTCTCAGCGGCCCAAGGGCATACTCATTAGCATCAATGCCATCGATCAAAATCCGCCCTTCGCTTGGGCGATAAAACCGCGGCAGCAAGCTGACCAGCGTTGACTTCCCGCTGCCAGAGCGCCCCACTATCGCCACCAGCTCACCAGGCGCTATGTTAAGAGTAATGCCATGCAGCACATTAGGCTGGTCGTCCGCGTAGCGAAAGCTGATGTTCTCAATCACCACCTCACCCTTTAACCGCTGGGGAATCTTCTTGCCCTCATCTTGCTCAGTGGCTAAATCCAGCAAGCCAAATAGCTCAGAGGCGGCGGCAATGCCTTTTTGGATTTCGCTGTTAACTTCGGTGAGCTGACGCACCGGCTTGATCATCAGCGCCGCAGCGGTAATAAACGCCACAAACTCGCCGGGTGTCATGTCAGCCATCAGTGCTGGGGACATCGCCATCCACACCAGCAGTGCCATGGAAACAGCCACCAGCATCAAGATAACGGGCGAGCTCACCGCGCGGGTCATCGCCTCCTTCATACTCTGACGGCGGTTCTCTTCACTCACCCTTTCAAAACGCTGTTTTTCATAAGGCTCGGCGCCGTGAGTGCGCACCACGCGATAGCCTGATAGCGCCTCAGACGCCACATGGGTAACATCCCCCATGGAGTGCTGGATGCGCTTAGAAATACGTCTAAACCGCTTGCTCACGTAGCTGACGACTGCAGCAATAAGGGGGGTTACTGCCAAAAAAAGCAGCGTCAGCATCCAGTTTGTCCAAAACAAATAGCCAATCAGGCCTACCACGAATAACCCTTCGCGAAGAATAATCGTGACGGCATTGGTGGCGGCACCCGCCACTTGCTCTACATGATAAGTTACACGGGAGACAAGATGACCACTTGAGTGGTGATCAAAAAAGCGCCCTGGCAAGTGCAGTAAGTGGCTAAACACGTTGCAGCGCAACGTATGAATGACGTAGCGCCCCACATACGCCATAAAGTAAGTGCTTAAAAAAGTGCCCAACCCACGGGAGGCAAACATCAGAATGACGAACAGCGGTAAGAAAAGCCTGAAGGCTGCATCAGGTTGCTGAATACCGTCGATTAACCGTTTCATCATCTCTGCTAGCGCAGTACTTGAAGCGGCGTAAATGACAAAACCTACGATCGCCAGCGCAAACGCACGCCAGTGAGGTTTAACGTAGCCTAATAACCGTTTATAGAGAATCCAACCTGAATCAGTCACACGCGCTCCCGGCAAAAGTGTGCAGTGCGCAGAATTCTACCTTATGGCGAGGCGCATCAACACCGCTTACGACCTCCGTGCAGCTTTCGCCAAGGAATAACCTCTACAGGCTGATTGGCCCGCAGCGTAAAGCGAAGCGCTCCATCATGAGCGGTACTCCACAAGCAGCTCTCCTGGTCACGAAACCGGCGTACCACGTCATCCACTGGATGATTAAAGGCATTGTCTCGCCCGGCACTAAAAATCACATTGAGGGGGCGGCTCATGCGCACAAACTGCACGCCTGAGCTTGTGTGGCTACCATGGTGCCCTGCGACCAATACACTGGTTGGCGGCGTCAAATCAGCCACGAAGCGTCTTTCGATATCACGCCCAACATCCCCGGTGATCAGCAAACGCTGATCGCCTACGCTTACTTCCAGCACACAGGAACGGTCATTCGCCGATAGCGTATTTTCACCCGCAGGGGGCCAAAGCACACGATACGCTATGCCGTCCTGCTGCCACTGCTGCCCGCGCTCGCAGGCCGTCGCCTCAACCGGCAGCGATTCCCCCTGTGGCGCCAACCACTGGTTAACCTGGTGATCGTCTAGCAGGTTTTTTACCCCACCCGCATGGTCCATATCGGCATGGCTGACCATGACTTGGTTAAACTGCTGCCCTGGTGGCCAGAGCGTTTGCAACGGCATAAAGCCGCTACGAAAGCGTGGGCCTGTGTCGTAAAGCATGCGATGAGTGGCGCTACGCAATTCAATTAACTGCCCCTGGCCCACATCATATACTGTCACCCGAAGCACCCCTGGGGGCAGCGTTTGTTCCGGCGGGGCCCAAGGTAGCAAGCCGGTGAGCAACGCCGCGCTAAGGCGCAGCCAGCGCGGTATGCCCGGCAATCCCCAGCATAGGGCGAGCAGCAGCAACACCCCCGCAAGCGGGTAAACAAGTGCAGGCGCCGGCTCCCACAGCGGCGCATACCGAACGGCTATGACTAACAGCTGATGAAACACGGCGAGCGCTTGCTCAAACCCCCACCACATTAACTTTCCAACGCCCGGCAGCGGAGCAAGCAGCCACCCCAACAGCGCGCTGGGTACCATAACGGAACTCACCCAAGGTACGGCAACTAAGTTGATGAGCGGGGCGGCAGGTGCTACACGCCCAAAGGCTAGCAACACCGCTGCGGCCATTAACGGCGCTAATAATAATTGTGAGCGCAGTAACGCCCAGCACCACCCTTTTACCCCGTTGGGGCGCTGCCTTCCCTGCCAGATGATGATTAGCCAGCCCACGGCAATAAACGAAAGCCAAAGCCCAGGACGCCAGAACGACAGCGGATTCACCACCAAAATCAGCGCCAGCGCTAGCCACCACGCCTGCCAAGCACCGGGAGAATGTCGACCGCTAAGTACCCACAGCCCCAAAAGCGTCATCACCATAGCGCGCATTGCTGGCGGCGCCAGCCCGGCTAACGTGGCATACCCCACTGCCGCAGCCCCCGCCAGCCACCATGGCCAAGCACGCAGCCGCCAGTTAGTCGGTGGCAGTAACCGCGCCGCCCAACGTGCTAACAGCAGGGTAAACGACGCGACTAAGCCCACATGCAAACCAGAAATAACCACCAGATGCGTGGTACCCGTGGCGTTAAGAAGCGCCCAGTCATCTTGGGTCAGTTGGTCGCTCTCGCCTAGGGTAAGCGCGGCTAGCCAGCGCTGGGTGCGAGCCTCAAGGGGCTGGCGAGCCAGCATAGCGAGCGCTTTTTGGCGCAGCCCAGGAGCCGTGGTGGCTAATCGTTGTGGAGCGGGATCCTGGCGCACATACCCCGTGGCATGAATACCTTCCCGCCATAGCCACCGTTCAAAATCAAACGTATCGGGATTGGCAAAACCGCGAGGTGGGCGTAGCCGTAGCGTCATTTGCCAGCGCTCACCCACTTGATAGGCATGCTCGCCGTAAGCACTGACGCGCACGTGGCGCAGTGAATCACAGTTTGGAAGGTGCGAGGATGCCCGACATTTCTCTACCGCTAGCAGCAAACGTGACGATCCTTCTTCACGCTGAACGCTTAATATGTGCGCCTCCAGGGTAACGTCTTCACCACTTAGCCCTGATGGCAAACGTCGCCCCCACTCCTGCTGCACGCTGACAAATGCAAAGCCGCCTATTAGAAGCCATATCAATAGCTTAGGGCGCCCTAACGTTAGCCACAGGAGACCCACTAAGACTATGCTGAGCCAGGGTAAAAAGTGCCCCTCTGCACCACTCCACCCTGCCAACAGTACGCCGCTTAGGGTTGCCAATGCAGCGGGTACCGCAACACCTAAACGCATCACCTCTCCTTGGTGTTAGATCATTAACGCCTATGGCATAGCCGAAGCACTTCGCTATATGGATAATAGGGCGCATCAATCGCAAGAGTATATGACATGCCGCGGCGTTTCCTGCAGCGCTACATGCCTAAACCAGACACGCTAAGACGCCAGCGTTCGTTACGTTTTATGGCGCCGCTCATTGCCGACCCTGGATTATGGCTTTTAACTCGAAGAAGCGTTGCCAACGCCTTCAGCGTAGGGCTATTTTGCGCCATGCTCCCTATCCCGTTTCAGATGGTGGTAGCTGCGTTAGGCGCACGCCTTAGTCGTTGCAACTTAGCGCTTTCTGTTGGTCTGGTGTGGATCACCAATCCGCTTACCATGCCGTTGATATTTTATTTTAACTACCGCGTGGGCACCTTTCTATTAGGCGCCCCGGTGCGAGAGGCCCCTTCACGCATTTCGACCCGCTGGATTGCCGAACAAATGCACGACATCATGCCGCCCTTAATGGTGGGGTCATTGATGACGGCGGTGGTACTAGCGGTTGTCGCTAACGTTGGCATTCGCTTGATATGGCGCTGGCATGTGTCCCATAACTGGAAACGCCGCCGCCTGAAGAGGCGGCGGCGTCGAGCGCAAATTGAATCAGAGTTTGACGAGTAGCATTAAAACTCGCTGCGACGGCTTACGCAGTCACGTCAACCTGCTCCACCAATTGGCCCCCATCAAGCTTCAAAACGCGGTCTTGGTGGGCAGCAAGGGCTACATCGTGGGTCACAATCACAAAGGCGCAGGCGCTCTCTTTAGCCAGTTGATCCATCAGCGCTAAAATCGTGCTCGCCGTGGTTTGATCCAAGTTGCCGGTGGGTTCATCCATTAATACAAGGCTTGGGTCGGTCACTAAGGCCCGAGCAATGGCGACCCGCTGGCGCTCGCCTCCAGAGAGCTCGCCGGGTTTATGATCAGCCCTCGCCTTCATGCCCACCCGCTCTAGCAACTGCATGGCCCGCTGCTCCGCCGCTTTCTTGGACTGGCCGCGAATAATCAGCGGCAACGCGGCGTTCTCCACCGCGCTAAATTCAGCCAGCAGGTGGTGGAACTGGTAAACGAAGCCAATGTAGCGGTTACGGAACTTGCCCAATGCCGCTTCATTAAGGCCTGACAGCGGCTCCCCGGCAATCACCACGCTACCGTCACTTGGCCGGTCAAGGCCGCCGAGCAAATTGAGCAGTGTTGTCTTTCCTGAACCCGAACTACCTACAATGGCAACGCGCTCGCCCGCGCGCACCTGTAAATCAAGCTGGTCAAGCACGGTAAGGTCTTGCGGGCCTTCACTGTAGACTCGCGTCAAACCTTGGCACTGCAACATAATTGCCCCTGGCTGCGGTGTCGATGAGGTCATTAAATCATCCTTATTCATAGCGCAATACGTCCGCAGGCTGAACACGCGCCGCCCGCCAGGCAGGGTAGAGCGTCGAGAGGAACGTAAGCCCGAAGGCAGCCACTACGATATCCCGTACATCTGCCCAGTGTAAGCGGGAAGGCAGGTCGCTAATAAAGTAAACGCCAGCATCCAGGAATTGAATACCCAGCACACCCTCAAACCAGCCGATCAAGTCAGAGATCGTCAGGGCCAATAAAATCCCTACCCCTACGCCCACCGCAATACCAATCAAACCAATTGCCAAGCCTTGAACAATGAAAATGCCCATGATCGAGCGCGGCGTCGCCCCGATAGTGCGCAAAATGGCAATGTCAGCGCGCTTGTCGGTCACCACCATTACCAGCGTTGATACAATGTTAAACGCAGCAACGGCGATAATAACGGTGAGCAGCAGCGCAATCATGCGCTTCTCCATTTGGATCGCCTGAAAAAGACTGCCATGGGAGAATGTCCAGTCGGTACCGCGATACCCGGACCCTAGTTCGTTCACAATCGCTTGGGTTTCACTACCGGCCAGGAAAAGATCGTCAAGCTCAAGACGCAGTCCCCCAATGGCATCTCCCAACCGCGCCAGGGTTTGCATATCATAAATATTGGCGTAAGCCAGGTTGGCATCTAAATCGGCACCCACGCTGAAAATCCCGCTAACCGTAAAGCGCTTTAAGCGTGGAAACACCCCCGCCGGCGTAATCGAGGCTTCGGGCACTAACAGCGTGACCCGGTCACCCACGTCAACGCCTAAGCGACGCGCCAGCATTGAGCCCAGTACTACGTTCCACTCCCCAGGCACTAAGTCAGCTAACTCGCCCTGGCGCATGTGTTTGCCAATAATCGATACTTGCCCTTCCCAGTCAGGGTGGATGCCGTTCACCATGGCCCCCTGATTACGCCCGCCAGCGGAGAACATACCCTGCTGTTCAATAAAGGGGGCCGCGCCGATTACCCGCTCACGCTCAACGAGCTGCTCGGCAAGAGCCTCCCACTCCACCAATCCTTCCTGCGCCTCAATTTTGGTGTGGGGCACCATACCCAAAATACGGGTTCGCAGCTCATGATCAAAGCCATTCATTACTGACAGCACTAAAATCAGCACTGCCACACCGAGCATAAGGCCCAGCATTGAGGTTAAGGAGATAAACGAAATAAAGTGGTTCCGGCGTTTAGCGCGCACATAGCGCAGCCCCACCAGAAAAGGCAAACGATCAAGCATGGCAGTCTTCCTTAATAATAAGCGCCCATGGTACGGTTTTTTTAGCAGGGCTGCATGTGCAAACGCAGCCTTAGAGCGGTATCTAGCAAAGCCGTTCCCTATATAAAGGTAAGGCTTGCATGTTTCTGGGCAAGCCCCTACATTGCGCCGGTTCCTCTTGCCCTTAGGGTAAGTCTTTTTACTTCTATTAAGAGCACCTGTGACGTTGGCTACCAAGACGCATCGCCTGCTGCCGGAATGGCACCCCCAAGATGGCCTTCAGCTTACCTGGCCTCGCTCAGACGGTGATTGGGCGCCTTTACTATCGCGTATCGAAGCGACGCTTGAGCGTATTGTCATTGCCACAGCACGTTACCAGCGCGTGCTGATCAGCCTCCCTGATGAGGCAACACGCGAGCGTCTAGCCGCGACGTTTGACGCCTATGGTATTAGCAAACATCAGCTGCTACTGGTTGTCGCACCCACCGACGATACATGGGCGCGAGACCACGGGCCGATTACCGTCATAGATGAAGATAATCAGCCGCTGCTGTTGGACTACACCTTTACCGGCTGGGGCGGAAAATTTCCCGCTGAGCGCGATAATCAGCTAACCCAATGGCTAGCTGACGCAGGGGTGTGGGCATGCCCAGTCGCCTCGCGGGAGCTGATCCTTGAAGGTGGCGGTATTGAAACGGATGGCGAAGGCACTCTACTAACCACCGAGGCCTGCCTGCTTAACCCCAATCGCAACCCGACGCACTCCCGGGGCGATATAGAAGAAATGTTGGCCGAGGACTTTGGCGTTGACCGCGTGCTATGGCTGGCCAATGGGCACCTAGAAGGCGATGACACCGATAGCCACATTGATACCCTGGCGCGCTTTTGCGACCCTTCAACCATTGCGTACGTGACCTGTGATGACCCCCGCGACCCGCACTATGCCGCGCTTAAGGCAATGGAGCAGGAACTCAAGGCATTTCGTCAACGCAGCGGCGCGCCTTACAACCTTATCCCCTTACCCTGGCCGCAAGCATGTTTTGACCCGGATGATGGCCATCGCTTACCGGCCACCTACGCCAACTTTTTAATCATCAATCAGGCCGTTCTGGTGCCTACTTACGGCGACCCCGCCGATATGGTCGCGCTACAGGCGCTAGCCCAGGCATTTCCTGACCACACGCTGATACCCATTGAGTGCGCAAGCGTGATTCGCCAGCATGGCAGTCTGCACTGCTTAACCATGCAACTGCCGAAAGGCACCCTTGCCCCTGCCACCCTTGAATCGTAAGGAGCCATCATGACGCATACGCTTACCGTGGGTGTCGTCCAGCAGCCCGCCTGGCCTGATAAAGCGCGCAGCCTAGCCGCGAGCGAAGCGGGTATCCGCGACGCTGTTGCGCAAGGTGCCCAGTTAGTGCTGCTGCAAGAGCTTCACGCTACCCACTATTTTTGCCAATACGAAGACCCAGCGCTGTTCGACTTTGCAGAGCCGTTGGATGGACCTACCGGCCAGCACCTAGCAGCGCTGGCTAAAGAGCTGGATATCGTGCTGGTAGGCTCATTATTTGAAAAACGCGCACCTGGGCTTTACCACAACACTGCGGTGGTATACGACCGCGCCCAAGGCCGTGTAGGCCAATATCGGAAGATGCATATTCCCGATGACCCGGCGTTTTATGAAAAGTTTTACTTCACCCCAGGTGATGCAGACGAAGCTCGGGGAGAAGGTTTCACCCCCATCGACACCTCGGTTGGCCGCCTGGGCGTTCTGGTCTGCTGGGATCAATGGTATCCGGAGGCCGCTCGTTTAATGGCGCTGGCAGGTGCAGACCTGCTGCTCTACCCTACCGCTATTGGCTGGGACCCTAACGATGACGACGCGGAAAAAGCCCGCCAGAAAGACGCCTGGACGATTATCCAGCGCGCGCATGGCGTCGCTAACGGTTTGCCGGTATTGGTCGCTAACCGGGTAGGCTTTGAAGCTGATCAATCAGGTGTTGGTGATGGCATTGCGTTTTGGGGTGGCAGCTTTGTATGCGGCCCCCAAGGAGAGTTACTTGCCCACGCCGGTGAAGCCACGCAACAGCTGGTGGTCGACATCGATATGGCGCGCAGCGAACACACTCGCCGCATTTGGCCCTACCTACGCGACCGCAGAATTGATGCCTACGGTGATTTAACTCGCCGCTATCGCGATTAATAAAACGGTTGTTCCCCATACTAAAAAAAGCGCCTGCTCCTTTTTTGGAGCAGGCGCTTTTAGCTAAGTACACCCGGTGGCAGGCTTATTTCCAGAAATCACGAATCGACGCAATACCCTGTGCGCCCACAGCGCGGGCGTGGTTGGCATCAAAACGGGTCATCCCACCCAGTGCGAACACCGGCATACCGGCACGCTCTACCAACTGCTGGAAATCGTGCCAGCCCAGGGGCGCCACTTCAGGGTGCGAGGGCGTGGTGCGTAGTGGAGAAAGGGTTACGAAGTCGCAGCCCAGCACCGCCGCTTTAGAGAGCTGCGCCTGGTCGTGGGTAGAGGCAGAGAGCCACTTGCTCTCGGCTATCGGTCGACGATCAAGATTCATTAAACGCTCACTGGTCAAGTGAATGCCATCGGCGTCCACCTCATCAAGCAGAGCGGGATCCGCATTAAGCACAAGGCGGGCATCGTGCTGACGACAAAGCGCTAAGGCGCGTTCTGCCCGTGCGAGGTAAGCGGCTTTATCTAGCCCCTTGGCACGCAGCTGAACAAGGCGTATGCCATCTTCTCGTAGCGCACGCTCTAAAAGCGCCTCAAAGCGCTCTTCATCTGCCTCTTCACCGGTAATTAAATAGTCGGTGGGCAGCATGACCGCCCGTAAAATCGGCAGATTAGCCGCAGGGAAGGGGTAGTTAGCCAACTCTTCCATGGGCACCCAGCGCACCGCCTGACCTTCGCGCCCAAAGGGTTCGCCGGCAAACTCCTGAACCTGCCAAACATCTAGCAGGATATGCTTATCAGGATACTCGTGATGAATACGAATCAGCGGCCGAGCGCGTACAATTTCAACGCCTAGCTCTTCATGTAGCTCACGCTTAAGCCCTTCCAGCCCCGTTTCATAGGGCGCCAGCTTGCCGCCGGGAAATTCCCACAGGCCGCCGTGGTCGACGTTTGAAGGCCGACGCGCTATTAACACTTGCTTTTGATCGGCGCTGATCATTGCAGCCGCCGCGACATGAACTCGTCGTTTTACCATTACACTCATTACGTCTTATCCACTTTGTGCGCGCCGCCCTCATTAAAGACGGCGCTGTATCGCTGCATTAGCCCCCTACTACTGAGGCTAGCTGCGGTAATCTGCGTTGATGGTCACATACTCATGAGAAAGGTCGGAGGTCCATACCGTGGCACTCTCTTCTCCCCGCCCTAAGTTGATCCGGATAGTAATTTCCTCCTGCGCCATCACCGCACTACCTGCTGCTTCTGTGTAGCTGGTCGCACGACCACCGCTCTCAACCAACCGCACGTCATCAAGGTCAATTACAACGCGATTAACATCAAACGCTTCAATGGGCGCCCGGCCTACTGCGGCCAAAATGCGCCCCCAGTTAGCATCAGAGGCATACAACGCGGTTTTGACCAACGGTGAGTGCGCAACGGTAAACGCCACGTCCAGTGCTTCTTGACGGGTCGCAGCACCGTTAACCTGCAGTGTGATGAACTTTGTCGCCCCTTCCCCATCACGAATAATTGCCTGGGCAAGCTCAGTCATCACACGCTGTAGCGCGTTACGAAATACCGCAATGTGCTCATCGCTTTCGATACGCGCACCGCTGCCTGTCGCCGCCAGCATGCAGGCATCATTGGTCGACGTATCGCTATCGACGGTAATACAGTTAAACGAACGATCAACAGTTTCGCGCAGCAGTGTTTCGAGAAGCGTTTGCTCTATAGCAGCATCGGTGACCACAAAGCCCAGCATGGTAGCCATATTAGGCTTAATCATGCCGGAGCCTTTGGTAATACCGTTAATCGTAACCTGCTGTTGACCAATGGCCACAGTCACCGTAGCGCCTTTCGCACGGGTGTCCGTGGTTAGTATCCCCTCCCCTGCGTGCTGCCATGCGAGGCTGGAATCAGCGAGTGAACTGACAGCATCTGGCAAACCTGCCAATAAACGCTCCATGGGCAGCGGCTCACCAATCACCCCTGTTGAGAAAGGCAGTACTTGGCTTTCTGCCACACCCAGCTGCGATGCTAAGGCGGCGCAGCTTGCATAGGCATCCTGCAAGCCCGCTTCACCCGTTCCAGCATTGGCGTTACCGGTATTGATTAGCCAGTAACGTGGCGCTATGCCTTCACTTAAACAGCGCGCTATATGTGCTTTAGCCACCGCTACGGGTGCTGCACAGAATGCATTTCGAGTAAAAACCCCAGCGACAGTGGCGGACTCAGGCAGCTCAATCACCACCGCGTCACGGCGATTCGGTTTCTTAATACCCGCCATTGCAGTGCCTAGGCGTACCCCCTTTATAGGGGGTAGCTCAGGAAAGGGAACTTTTCCCACCGCCATAATTTTCTCCTTCACATTAGCTCAAGAGAGCTGAGCGATTAGCTTAACTTACCGCAGCACTGCTTATATTTTTTGCCTGAACCACAGCTACATGGGTCGTTGCGACCCACTTTGGGCCCTTCCCGACGCAGCGGGCGGCCGTCAGCGCCAGGTAGCTCCTGAGCGCCCTCGCTATTTTGCGTTGCGGGCTCGTCGTGTCGGCTGTCCGCGGTAGCTTTTTCACGGGCTAACTCTTCACGGCGCTTCTGCTCTAGGGCATCAACCTCTTCAGGCTGGCGAACCTGTACATGGCTTAGAATGCGCGTGACGTCTGCTTTTATGTTGGTTAGCAGATTTTGGAACAGCTCAAACGATTCACGCTTGTACTCCTGCTTAGGATTCTTCTGAGCGTAGCCGCGCAGGTGGATACCACGGCGCAGATGATCCATCGACTGAAGATGCTCTTTCCAGCGAGTATCCAGCACCTGCAGCATCACCTGCTTCTCAAAGCGACGAATCAACGCAGCGCCTGCTGCCTCAACTTTTGCTTCATAAGCTTCGCGGTGCATGGTTTGGAGGCGCTCACGGAGCTTCTCTTCACTGAGTCGCTCATCTTCTGCTGACCACTGCACCACCGCTGCATCAAGATTAAACTCTGTCTTCAGGTGCGCTTCTAAACCCGGCAGATCCCACTGCTCCACCAAACTTTGCGGCGGCACAAAATCGCTGATCGCTTCTTCCATGACCTCTTCACGAATACCCAGCACTGCATCAGAGATATCTTCAGACGCCAGAACTTCATTACGCTGATCATATATGACACGACGCTGGTCGTTGGCCACATCATCGTATTCAAGCAGCTGCTTACGAATATCAAAGTTATGCCCTTCCACCTTTTTCTGAGCACGCTCAACGGCGTTGGAAACCATTTTATGCTCAATGGCTTCGCCCCGTTCTAAGCCTAGCGCCTGCATCAACCGCTTGACTCGGTCAGAGCCAAACAGCCGCATCAGGCTATCTTCCAAGGAGAGGAAGAAACGTGTGGAGCCTGGGTCACCCTGACGACCGGCACGGCCACGCAGCTGGTTGTCAATGCGGCGTGATTCGTGACGCTCGGAACCTACTACGTGCAAACCGCCCGCTTGTAAAACGCCATCATGGCGCTTTTGCCACTCAGCTTTTAAGGCGTCAATTTGTTCCTGGGTAGGGTTTTGCAGCTTCGCTGCCTCTGCTTCCCAGTTACCCCCCAACATAATATCGGTACCACGCCCGGCCATGTTGGTGGCGATAGTAATCGCCCCTGGACGCCCTGCCTGGGCAATGATTTCCGCTTCGCTCTGGTGCTGCTTGGCGTTCAAGACATTAAATTTCAGCCCCGCCTCGCGCATTAAGCGGGCAAGAAACTCAGAGGTTTCAATTGAAGCGGTACCTACCAGCACGGGCCGACCGGCTTCTGTTTCGGCTTTAACATCCTTAATAATGGCTTCGTACTTCTCTTCCGCACTAAGAAAGACAAGGTCATTCAGATCTTTACGAGCTAGCACACGATTAGTCGGAATCACTATCACGTCTAGGCCATATATCTGACGAAACTCAAAGGCTTCTGTATCGGCCGTACCCGTCATACCCGCCAGTTTTTCATAAAGGCGGAAATAGTTCTGAAAGGTAGTGGATGCAAGCGTTTGGCTTTCGCGCTGAACGGTAACGCCCTCTTTGGCTTCAACGGCCTGGTGAAGCCCCTCAGACCAGCGGCGGCCCGGCATTGTGCGACCGGTATGCTCATCGACAATAACAACTTGGTCTTCAGCGACAATATAATCAACGTCGGGGTGATAAAGGTGGCGAGCCCTTAGGGCAGAGTGCATGTGCTGTAGAAGATTAAGATTTTGCGCAGCGTAAAGTGAGTCCTCTTCACCCAGCAACCCCTCAGCGCGCATCAAGGCTTCTACTTTGTTATGGCCCTGCTCGGTGAGCTCAACCTGTTTCTGCTTCTCATCTAACAGAAAATCGCCAGTTACAGTGGCCTCTTCATCTTCTAAGACCTCGCCTTTTTCCAATTGCTGGGCAAGACGGTTTACGACGCCATAAAGGTCGGTATTTTCATCGACCGCGCCAGAAATGATCAGTGGTGTACGCGCTTCATCTATGAGAATTGAATCAACCTCATCGACAATGGCGTAATGCAGGCCGCGCTGTACTTTATCCTCAAGCGCGAACGCCATATTGTCGCGCAGGTAATCAAAACCAAACTCGTTGTTGGTGCCGTAGGTGATGTCACACTGGTAGGCATGGCGTTTCTCTTCACCACTTTGACCCGCAAAAATCACGCCGATGGAGAGGCCCAAAAACTCATACAACGGACGCATCCACTCAGCATCCCGGCGCGCCAGATAATCATTCACGGTAACAACGTGCACACCCTTCTCAGGTAGTGCGTTTAAATAAACCGCCAGGGTCGCTACCAGCGTTTTACCCTCGCCGGTTTTCATTTCCGCAATGCGCCCGCGGTGCAGCGTCAAACCACCGACCATTTGCACATCAAAATGACGCATGCCCATTACCCGCTTGCTCGCTTCGCGCACTACCGCAAAGGCCTCAGGCAGCAGGCTGTCGAGCGTTTCACCATCGCTTAGCCGTTGACGCAGAAGCGCCGTTTTACCCTGCAGATCGGCATCGCTTAACCCTTCCAGCTCTGCTTCTAACTTATTCACATTAAGCACATTTTTATGCATGCGCTTTACTTCGCGATCGTTTTTGGAGCCAACTACTTTACGTAACAAATTATTAATCATGAAAGTTCCAAATCATCATGAGCGCCCTACACCCAGGCGCCCTTTTTATATAAGGCAAATAAATTAGTTCTAACGTAGGAAAAATAAAGCAGGAGGGCCGCGCTGGGTAAGCACATCTTTAGCCGCCACTAGACGACGCTTCACCACCGGTAATAAACGAGTGCGGGCAGGTAGTCGTGTTAACTGGCGAGTAAGGGTGCTAGCCCAGTAGCGCAGCGCACGACGCTTTTTGGCAATCCACTTGGACTGTGCGCGTAAAATAGCTGGCACCCAAAAGCAGATACTAACGCTACGCTCACTGCCGCGAAACGCATCTGCCGAGTGTAAACTTGCAGGCAACAAGCAACTTACCAGAAGCCCAGCCAACCACCAGCGCGCTAGGCCATGTCGGCGCTGCCGCCGTGGCGAAGCGGTTAAGATATCTGGCGTTAACGACATGCTGTGGGCTAGCTCCTGGGCGTGTTAGGCTCTTCTGATCGGCGCTCGATCAAGTAGACTATTGATGGTCGCCCACTTTGGGCTGCCAACGGTTTAAATTAAGAGATCACGGGAATTAAGCGTATGAGTATAAAGGTTAAGCGATCTCACGCACAGCCCATCACCCAACTGCTGTCTAAGTCTGGCGATGTTGGGCAACTAATGCGTCAGTCTCGCTTAATTGACCAAGCACAGCGGCACTTACGCGCTCACCTACCCGAAGAAATGCGTGAGCATATTTTCGTAGGCGGGTTTCGTGATGGGCGCTTAACACTTATTAGCGGCCAAGCCAGCTGGCTAACGTGGCTTCGCTACGAGCAACGGCACCTACTTACCCTGCTCCATCAGTTACCAGGGTTTGAAAGCGTCAGCGCTTTTACCTTAAAAGTGCGCCCTGTACGACCAGTGGAGAGCCCCAAGCGCTATACTAGATCGCTTTCTAGCAACGCTGGAAAAACCTTGGCTGAGTGCGCTAAAGATACCGACAACCCAGCGCTCAAAAAGGCACTAGAGCGCCTAGCATCCCACGCCCCACACCACTCTGAAACTGAAAACTAAAATGCATACCCAAAATGCATAAAGCACCGCCTAAGCGGTGCTTTATATGATGGGGCACAAATCAGGTTTTTCAACCAGCCAGGCGTTTCACACGATTTACTATGCCATGGCAGGAGCCGCGTAGGAGATAGGCGCAACAGCTTTCTCTCCTTCGAACGTCACGATCTCATAGGCATCAGGCTGCGCCATTAGCTCACGGCAAAGCTGGTTATTAAGCGCGTGACCCGACTTTATGCCACGGAACTCACCGATCAGGCTATAACCTAGCTGGTAAAGGTCGCCAATAGCGTCAAGCACCTTATGTTTGACGAACTCATCTTCATAGCGTAGCCCGCCTTCATTGACGATACGGTAGTCGTCAACCACAATAGCATTATCAAGACTGCCGCCGAGCGCTAGATTATTAGAGCGCAAAAACTCTAAATCGCGCATAAAGCCAAAAGTACGCGCGCGGGAGACTTCTTTAACGAACGAAGTCGTCGAGAAATCAATAAGCGCAGTTTGCTTTTGCTGATCAAATACGGGGTGGTCAAAGTCGATGGCAAACGCAACTTTGAAGCCCTGATGCGGCAGAAATACAGCCTCTTTATCGCCATCGCTCACCGCGACGCGACGCTTAATGCGGATAAATTTCTTAGCCGCATCCTGCTCAAGAATACCTGCTGATTGGATCAAAAAAACAAACGGACTAGCACTGCCGTCCATAATAGGCACTTCAGGAGCACTGACATCTACATATGCGTTGTCGATACCCAATCCCGCGAAAGCTGACATTAGGTGTTCAACCGTTGCCACTTTTACACCTTCGTTAGAAAGCGCTGTGCACATCGTTGTATCTTCAACCAGCTCTGCACGAGCGGGCACATGCACCGCAGGATCTAAATCGGTTCTGACGAACACAATACCCGTATTTACCGGCGCCGGACGCAAAGCCAAGTGGACTTTTTTGCCAGAGTGCAGACCCACTCCAGTGGCTCGGATGACGTTTTGTAGTGTGCGTTGTCTGATCATGGGCAGTGGTCGAGCTCTGATGACGGCGGTGATCGGCTCAAGAAACAGCAAACACCGCAAAAGGAAAAAGTTATCAAACAGTGTTCACTTTAACAGCAAACAAGCGCTTTAACCAATAAAACTCTCGTTTGCTGTACCAAGCGATACACGCAGTGCAGCTTAATCCGCCTGGCGGCGCAAAAAAGCAGGGATATCCAGATAATCGTCTGCCTCTGAGGCGCGACGCTTTTCTGGCCGGGGCTTAGCAGCCGGTGCAGGTGCTTCGGCGCGAGCCGTCGCCTGCTGACGCATAACGGTTGGCTGCTGGAGCTTGCGATAATCAGATGACTCTGCTGCTGATCGACGTGCAGGCTCACGCGTGGCCGTCTTCGCCTTGCTGCCATCCAAGCCAGCTGCAACAACCGTTACCCGCAGCTCATCAGTCATTTCCATATCAATGGAGGTCCCAACGACGATAGTGGCTTCCTGTGAGGCAAACTCTTGAACGGTAGCACCTACATCGTTGAACTCACCAATCGACAAGTCAGGGCCCGCAGTAATATTTACCAGGATGCCGCGAGCGCCGTGTAGGTCGATATCTTCCAGCAACGGGCTACGGATCGCTTTTTCCGCGGCTTCACGCGCACGGTTTTCACCGGTCGCACCGCCGGTACCCATCATAGCCATGCCCATTTCAGACATAACAGTGCGCACGTCAGCAAAGTCGACGTTGATGATACCCGGACTTGTAATCAGTTCGGCTATACCTTGTACCGCGCCTAGTAACACATCGTTGGCGGCACTAAACGCGGTAAGCAGCGTGGCATTTTTACCAAGCACTGAAAGTAGCTTTTCGTTAGGAATAGTGATCAGCGAGTCCACGTGCTCGGAGATCTCTTTCATGCCCTCTTCTGCCGCGCGCATTCGCTTAGGCCCTTCAAACGGGAAGGGGCGGGTCACCACAGCCACCGTCAAAATGCCCAGTTCTTTGGCCACCTGAGCAACGACTGGTGCTCCACCAGTACCTGTACCACCGCCCATGCCAGCGGTAATGAACACCATATCAGCGCCATTTAACAGCTCAGCAATTCGGTCTCGATCTTCCATGGCAGCTTGACGCCCAACCTCTGGATTGGCGCCAGCGCCTAACCCTTTGGTTATTTCACTACCAAGCTGCAAAACCGTTTTTGCGGATACGCGTTTAAGCGCCTGGGCATCGGTATTGGCGCAAATAAACTCTACGCCTTCGATGTTGTTCTCGACCATGTGGTTGACAGCATTACCGCCGCCGCCGCCAACGCCGACCACTTTGATGACCGCACTGCTCGAGGGTGCGTTATCTACCAATTCGAACATAAGCCCCGTCTCCTGAACCGCGCTTGCGGCCCTGTCAGAAATTTCCTTTGAACCAGCCTTTAATTTTCGCCAGCGCTGGATTGCCTTCCTTGCTATCACGCCGGGCAAGCTCGTTACGCCCTTTATGCGCGGCAACGACTCCCCCATGGCTTTCTAGGCCTTGCCCATGGCGCATTTCCTGCAAGGCATAATGCAGCAAGCCAACGCCCGTTGCATAAATAGGATTACGCACCACGTCCGCCAACCCCCTCACATTTTGCGGGCAGGCAATGCGAACCGGCATATGAAAAATCTCTTCTGCTAGTTCGCTAACGCCTTCCATGCGCGAGGTACCGCCGGTAAGCACAACACCAGCGGCCACCATGTCTTCATAGCCACTACGGCGTAATTCATCTCCTACCAGTGTAAAGAGTTCTTCGTAGCGCGGCTCTACCACTTCGGCTAACGCCTGGCGTGATAAATCTCGCGATGGACGATCCCCTACACTGGGTACTTTAATCATTTCATCACTTGCGGCGAGGTGAGTCAGCGCGCAGGCGTATTTTACTTTAATCTCTTCAGCATGCTGGGTGGGCGTACGCAGCGCCATTGCGATGTCATTAGTGACTTGATCACCGGCAATGGGAATTACGGCAGTATGGCGAATTGCCCCTTCGGTAAATATAGCCATATCAGTGGTACCACCGCCAATATCGACCATGCAAACGCCCAGCTCGCGCTCATCTTCAGTGAGTACTGCCATACTGGATGCAAGCTGCTCAAGAATAATAGCATCAACATCCAGCCCACAGCGGCGAACACATTTTTCAATGTTTTGCACTGCATTTAATGCAGCAGTGACAAGATGCACCTGCGCTTCTAGCCGAACGCCCGACATTCCAAGTGGTTCACGGATGCCACCTTGGGCATCGATTGAGAATTCTTGAGGCAGAACATGTAATACCCGCTGCCCTTCCGAGACAGCCCTGGCACGGGCCGAGTCAATCACACGATCAATATCCGATGGCGTTACTTCACGTTCTTTGATGGCTACCACGCCATCCGAGTTCATCGAGCTAATATGGCTACCGGCAACGCCAACATAAACAGAATGAATATCGCAGCCAGCCATCAACTCAGCTTCTTCAACGGCTCGTTGAATGGACTGGACAGTTGATTCAATATTAATGACCACGCCGCGTTTCATGCCACGCGATGGATGAGAACCGATTCCCGCAATTTCGATCCCGCCATCATCAGTGGGTTGACCGACTATCGCGACGACCTTGGACGTTCCAATGTCCAGCCCGACAACCATATTGGATGCGTTGGGTGAGCCTGCCATGAGTCGGAAAATCTCCTTATCGTAATTTTAAAAGTCGTCGTATTAATGGATGACGCTAGCTCGGCAAAAATTCCAATGGGCGTCAACCAAAACATTGTTAAAGTTTATCGATAAAATGCAGCTAAAAAGCCAAAAGGAGTAAATAAAACCCACAAAATTACCGATAGGGACATAGTATAGAAACAATAGTCGCAATACGACTAGTCCATGCCCACGATAATGGGCTTAACGGGTAATTAAAACCCTATCAGTGAGTTTCAGCGTTGGTAACCGCTCACATTTACCTGCTTTTTGCACATTTTAGACAGCCCATTACTCTACATTATCTTCAAAATCGCTTTCGCCATGCCAAGCAACAGCTACGCCATTAGGATAACGCAGGTCGATATAACGAATATGTTCGCTAAGCTGGGATAACTCCCGCTGCCAAGAGGCAGATAAGCGCGCTAGGCGTACTTCGTGTTGACGCCTGCCCAGCATCACCCACGCCCCATTATCTAACTGTAATCGCCACGCTCCTCGTGGCTCTAAACGTAGTTGCGCCATCGATAGTGATAAATTCGCAAAATGCGGGGTTAGGCGATGATAAAAAGTAAGCACCTCTTCACTGCTGCCTGCCGGGCCCGCAAGATCGGGCAGCCCTGGAGGAGCTGTCAGCGGGGCAAACGCAAAGGGTTCCCCTTGAGGGTTAAGTAAAAAATCGTCGTTCCAGCGAGCCACCGGCACTTGTTCAACCAGTTCAAAAACCAACGCATTGGGCCATTCTCGGGAAATACGCACTTCGTTTAACCAGCCAATGGCGAGCGCACGACTGCGAAGATCGCCCAAATCCGCGGACAGACATGTAGAATTTTGAACAAGCGGCGCTAACTGGGTGCGTAAGTAATCAGCACTGACATAGTCCCACTCCCCACGAATCGAGACCCGCTCAATGGGGCGATCTAGCCAAAGCCAAAGCGCGCGACTGCCAGCGCCTAATAAAAGCGCCAGCAGAATGATGCCTAACCACGCATTACGCCTTTTCATAAGGCTATCTTCATGATGAGCTCTGTTTGCCAGCAGTCTGCAGTATCTGCATGACCAACTGATCAAAACCAATCCCGGCATGGGCAGCCGCCTGGGGTACCAAACTATGGTCAGTCATCCCTGGCACGGTATTGACTTCGATTAGCCAGAATTTGCCATCCGCATCCCTCATAACATCGACACGTCCCCAGCCCTCTCCACCAATGGCGGCAAATGCCTGCTGGCAAAGCGATGCTAACGCTTGTTCATCCCGGGCTTCTAAACCACAAGGAAGGTGATACTGTGTGGTATTAGTAATGTATTTAGCTTCGTAATCATAAAAACCTCCCGGCACCTCGACGCGTATCGCGGGGAGCACTTCATCACCCAGCAGTGCAACGGTGTACTCTTCACCGACAATAAACCGCTCCGCCATGACGCGGGCATCGTACTTGGCTGCAGCATGGTAGGCTGACTCTAAGTCTTCTTGGCTTTTAACGATGCTGATGCCCAGCGTAGAGCCTTCGTGGACGGGCTTTACCATCATCGGCAGCCCTAACTGGGTAACCACCGACGCCCAATTTGACTCAGCCTTCAACATAATGCTTTCTGGCGTTGGCAAGCCCACCGCTTGCCACACTTGCTTGGTGCGCTGTTTATCCATACCCAGAGCGGAGGCTAAAACGCCGCTGCCAGTGTAGGGAATATTTAAAAGCTCCAGCGCTCCCTGGAAAGAACCATCCTCGCCACCACGACCGTGCAGAGCAACGAATACAGCTGTGGGGGCCAACTGTTCAAGTCCAACTAAGCCATTTTCTCGCAGGTCATAGCCCACCGCCTGAACACCTTGCCGCTGCAAGGCATCCAAAATAGCGGCACCGCTTTTAAGCGACACTTCACGCTCGGCGGACCGTCCACCATAGACCACAACCACCCGCGCTAAGCGATCCGCCTGGGATACTTGGGCACTCATAGCTCAACCTCGTCCAACACCAGTTTGGCCTGCGCTAAACGCAGCGATATGCCGCCCACGTCGCCAGCCCCTTGGGTAATTAAAATATCGTCCGGACGCAATACATTGCCCAGCAACGCAGGAAGCTCTTGCTTGTGCTCTACAAAAAGCGGGTCAACATCGCCACGCTGGCGGATAGAGCCTGCTAATGTGCGACCTTCTGCTCCAGGGATTACCGCTTCACCAGCGCTATACACGTCCAGCAAAATAAGGGTGTCCACTTGCGAGAGCACCCTAACAAAATCTTCATAGAGATCGCGGGTACGGCTATAGCGATGTGGCTGGTACAGCATGACCAAGCGACGCTTCGGCCAGCCAGCGCGAACAGCCTGAATAACCATATCCACTTCACGGGGATGGTGGCCATAGTCATCTACCAGCATGACTTCACCGGTGCTTTTAGGCGTCGGAAAATGGCCATGGACTTGAAAGCGCCTACCCACCCCGGCAAAACTGGCGAGGCCACGCAAAATAGCCTCATCGCTAACACCCGCATCCGTGGCTACCACAATGGCCGCCATGGCGTTTAATGCGTTATGCCGACCTGGCATGGCCAACCGAATAGCTAGTGGTGCCGCGCCACCCGGCCGCAAGGCGGTAAATGACACTTCACCGGCCTGCTGGCTAAAATCAACAATGCGGTAATCAGCATCGCTATCAAATCCGTAGGTCACAAACTGTCGCTTCACCCGTTCAAGCAGGCCGCGCACATGCGGGTCATCTATGCAGAGCACAGCTAGCCCATAAAATGGCAAGTTGTGCAAAAACTCGATAAAGGTGTTTTTCAGCCGCTCAAAGTCGCCGCCATAAGTAGCCATGTGATCAGCATCGATATTGGTAACAATCGACACCATCGGCTGCAGGTGTAAAAACGACGCGTCTGATTCATCGGCTTCAGCGACCAGGTAATCTCCCTCTCCCAGGCGCGCATTAGCCCCCGCACTGGTGAGCTTTCCGCCAATAACGAAGGTTGGGTCTAAGCCGCCTTCCGCCAGCAGCGTGGCGGTAAGGCTCGTGGTGGTGGTTTTTCCATGAGTGCCCGCCACAGCAATACCATGACGAAAGCGCATAAGCTCAGCCAGCATCTCTGCACGGCGAACCACCGGCACACGGTGCTCATGGGCCCAGCGGATTTCCGGATTGGTTTCGTCAACTGCGCTAGACACCACAACAACGTCAGCACCTTGGACATTCTCTTCGGCATGCCCAATAGCCACACACACGCCGCACTGGCGCAAGCGCTCTACCACAGTAGACGCTTTCATATCACTGCCGCTGACGCTATACCCTTGGTTTGCCAACACTTCTGCAATACCACACATGCCTGCGCCACCGATGCCCACAAAATGCAGCCGTTTAATGCGGCGCATACCTGGACCGCTTGGGCGAACATCTCGTAAAGACGTACTCTTAACTAAATCGGTCACGCAGTTTCTCCTTGATTTACTAACGACAAACAGCCATCTGTTAAGCGCTGAGTGGCATCCAAATAGGCCGCCTGACGGGCTTTGGAGGCCATCTCTGCTAACCTGTCTGGGGTTAATAATTCATTTAAATAGTCAGTTAAGCGCTCTGGCGTGAGGTCTGCCTGCACAACACAAACGGCAGCCCCCGCCTTCACCAAAACCTCTGCATTGACACGCTGGTGATCGTCAACAGCAAAAGGAAACGGCACTAAAAGGGCAGGTTTTGCAGACGCGGCAAGCTCTGCAACCGTGAGCGCACCTGCTCGACAGACCACAAGGTCAGCCCACTCATAGGCAGTTGCCATATCATCAATAAACGGACTTACTTCTGCCACGACGCCCTGCTCGGCGTACGCTTGCGACGTAAGCTCATCGCGCTCTTTACCCGCTTGATGTCGCACGTTTGGGCGCAACTCTGGCGCCATCGCAGCCAATGCCGGCGGCAATCGCTCATTTAGCGCCACGGCACCCAGCGACCCACCGACCACAAGTAAACGAAGCGGCCGGGCACTCATGGTGGCAACATCGCGTGGTTGCTCTCCTATGGCAGCAATATCCTCCCGCACCGGGTTGCCAATCACCTCAGCACGGGGCCCAAACGCCTCAGGGAAAGCCGCGTAGGTGCGCGTTGCCAAGCGGGAAAGAACCCGATTGGTCAAACCGGCGACAGCATTTTGCTCATGAATCACTAACGGAACGCGAGACAACCTTGCAGCAAGCCCGCCGGGTCCGCTAGCAAAACCGCCCAATCCAACCACCACATGGGGCTTAAAGGTATTTATTACACGGCGTGCCTGCAATACAGCCCGGGAGAGGTTAAGCGGTGCTTTTAGCCAACCACTTGCCCCGTTACCACGCAACCCGCTAATCGCAATCGTGTGCAGCCGAATGCCCGCTTCGGGAACCAGGCGGTTCTCAATGCCTCTGGGGCTACCTAACCACTCAACGTCAACATCATGGGCTTGTAATGCGCGAGCCAATGAGAGCGCGGGGATAACGTGGCCACCGGTTCCCCCAGCCATAATTAAAATGCGCCGACGTGAATTCGTTGTCACACACCACTCCTTAAATAATTACGATAACCGTGGTTCATGACGAGGCCTGTAAGGCGTAGGTGTACGGCGCGGTCGATGACGTGTTTCCGCATCCACTCTAAGCAACAACCCCACCATCAGGCCGGTGACCAATAAACTTGAACCGCCATAGCTAATCAGCGGAAGCGTTAAGCCTTTGGTGGGTAGTAACCCAGCGCTCACCGCCATGTTAATAAAGGCTTGCGCAGCAATAATAAAACCGATGCCATAGCTAACATAGGCACCGAACATATGACCTGCCAGCTCTGCTCGGCGTGCAATCCACATCGTCCGAGTAATAAAGACCGTAAACAGTAGCACAACGATAATGGCACCAATCATGCCCAACTCTTCTGCGACTACGGCAAAAATAAAGTCGGTATGCGCTTCTGGCAAATAGTGAAGCTTTTGAACGCTATTACCTAAACCCGTCCCGGTAACATGCCCTCGACCAAACGCAATTAGCGCCTGAGTTAGCTGATACCCAGTGGCAAACTGGTCGGCCCAGGGGTCTAAAAAACTTGTCCAGCGGGCTAAACGATAAGGCTCCATCACCACCATCATGACAGCGCCTGATGCCAATACACCGCCACTGCCCAACAACAGTGTCAGCGATGCGCCGCTCATCATTAGCATGCCAATAACACAGACGGTGTAAACCACCATGCCACCAAAGTCAGGCGCCAAAAACAGCAGCCCCGCCGGTATTGCCAAGACGGCTAACGGGCGCCACATACTAAAAGCGCGCTGACGAAGTTCATAGGTAAAGTGCGACATGAACGCCGCCATATAAAAAATCAAACCCAGTTTGGCAAACTCGGAAACCTGTAAGCTTGGCAGCGGCCCAGGCAATGAAATCCAGCGCTTACTGCCATTGACCTCTTGGCCGATAATAAGCACCAAAACAAGCATAAAAATACTGGCTAGCAATAGTAGCGCCGCATTTTGGCGCCAAACTTCCAGCGGCACGCTGATCATAACAAGGCATGCCAGTATGGATATCACTAAGAAAATACCGTGCTGGCGAGAGTAGTAATAGCTGTTTTCCAATAAGCCTATGGAAGCAGAGCTAACCATGACCCACCCCAGCCCCGCCAGCCCAATGACCGATATTATTAGCCAAATATCGCAGGGGTAGTGACGCGTGGTTAGCGCTTCACGCAGACGCTCTAGCCGACTCATGGACTCACCTCAACCTGCTTGCCTACTAGCCAGCTCCGAAACGCATCGCCTCGTTCCTGGTAGTTGGCAAATTGATCAAGACTTGCACAGGCGGGGGAAAGCAACACGCAATCGCCTGGCTGAGCTAATTGCCAAGCAGCCTCCATAGCCTGAAACAAATTATTAACCTGATGAACGTTATTAGAGGCAGAGAGCGCAGCAGATAAACGTGGCGCATCTTCACCAAACAGTAATACCGCCCTGGAACACCCTGCTAGCGGCGCTGCCAGTGGTGTAAAATCTGCGCCTTTGCCAACACCGCCCGCTAATAAAATCAGCTTTCCTGTCAGCGTCGCGCTAATGCCGTTGATCGCAGCAAGGGTAGCGCCTACGTTCGTGCCTTTTGAATCGTTTACCCACGTCACCCCGTTAATGTCAGCCACGACCTCACTGCGATGGGCTAACCCTTTAAATGCACAAAGCGCTTCACACATTGACTGCTTGCTAAAGCCAAGCGCTCTGCCCATTGCCAACGCGGCCAAAGCATTCATATAGTTATGCTGACCTGCAACTTTTAGTGCATCGGCGCGCACCCATGGCTCATCCCCATGAACGAGCACGAC
This sequence comes from Halomonas sp., assembly GCF_017515565.1. Lineage (GTDB taxonomy): Bacteria > Pseudomonadota > Gammaproteobacteria > Pseudomonadales > Halomonadaceae > Vreelandella. The sequence goes on along the minus strand of NZ_JAFWFN010000025.1, from coordinate 48,328 downwards.
GTGCCCCTCCATATTTACTAACCCCCACTCATCTCCTTTCGGTGGCGCTGAGGTGAAGCGCTCAAGGCTTGCAACTTCATCTTGTGGCCAAGTAAGGGGGTCATCGGCATTGATAATGGCGTGCTGCGCACCTAAGAATATCCGCTGTTTTGCGGCCTGATAGCCCGCCATATCACCGTGGCGATCCAAATGGTCTTCACAAATATTTAAAAAGGCTGCTGAGGCAGCGCCTAGATAGGGCGTGGTTTCCAACTGAAAGCTGGAAAGCTCCAAAATATAGAGATCGGCATCAGGGTGTTCAGCCAACAAGTCCAGAGCAGGCGTTCCTAAATTACCTCCAACCGCTGCATATACACCCGAGGAGGCCGCCATCTCGCCTAGCAGCGTGGTAACCGTAGATTTCGCATTAGAGCCAGTAATCGCGGCGATTGGGGCATTAACAGCCCGGGTAAAAAGGGCGATCTCACCTACCAACACTGGCTCACCGGTAGCTACGTTACGGCGGGCCAACAACCCCTCAAGGCCAGGTGTGCGGGGGTCTACCCCAGGGCTGATTACTACTTCACGGACATGAGTAAAATCGATAGCGGTTAAAGGGCCGCAGTGCACTGTGATGCCTGGATGAGCAGCATAAAAGTCATCCAACCCCGGTGGGGTTTTACGGGTATCGGCCACCATAAACGGGGTATTGTTTCGCACCAGATGGCGGCAGATAGCCCGCCCTGATATTCCCAGGCCAACCACGACGGTCATTCCATGTGCTACTTGCACCATTGATCTGGCTCCTTTACACATCACGCCATTAGCGCTCTGTTGCTACTCGACTCATCAACGGACTTTCAGCGTGGCTAAACCGAGCAGTACCAGCACAACGGTGATAATCCAGAAGCGCACAATAACCCGAGGTTCTGGCCAACCTTTAAGCTCATAGTGGTGATGCAGCGGCGCCATGCGGAAAATACGCCTGCCCGTCATTTTATAAGAAGCAACCTGGAGAATGACCGATACCGTTTCCAGTACAAAAATCCCACCCATAATAAACAAGATGATTTCTTGGCGAACAATTACCGCCACGACACCCAACGCTGCGCCAAGGGCTAGTGCACCAACATCCCCCATAAATACTTGGGCGGGATAGGTGTTAAACCATAAGAACCCTAACCCTGCGCCTGCGATAGTGGCACAAAATATTGCCAGCTCACCGGTGCCGTTAATAAAGGGAATATGAAGATAGTTGGCAAATACCGCATTACCACTGGCATAGGCAAACACGGCAAGCCCCATGGCCACCAGCACGGTTGGCATAATGGCCAGGCCATCTAGGCCGTCTGTCAGGTTAACTGCATTAGAGCTACCCACAATTACAAAGTAGGTCAGCACGATGTAGAACACACCCAGAGGTAGGGCAACATCTTTAAATAGGGGCACTAACAGACTGGTTTCCACTGGCGTTGACGCCGTGACGTAAAGCACGATAGCAGCGCCTAAGCCAACTACCGATTGCCAAAAATATTTCCACCGCGCAGGAAGGCCTCTGGGGTTTTTCTCAACCACTTTACGGTAGTCGTCCACCCAACCAATCGCACCGAATCCCAGGGTTACTGCCAATACCACCCAAACATAATGGTTGGTTAAATCTCCCCACATTAGTGTGCTGATCGCGATAGCAAGCAAAATCATGGCACCGCCCATGGTGGGCGTACCTGCCTTAGAAAGATGCGACTGTGGACCATCATCGCGAACCGCTTGCCCGATCTGACCTTCTACTAATCGTCGAATGACCCACGGCCCTAGCCATAAGCAAAGCATCAAGGAAGTCAATGCGGCCAAAATAACGCGTAACGTAAGGTAGTTAAAAACCTGAAAAGCAGTTTGATATTGGGCTAAAAAATTCGCCAGGTGAAGTAACATGAACGGCGTTTACCTTATTTATCCGAACGCAGCGCGGCGATGACATTTTCCATGCCCGCGCTCCGCGACCCTTTCACCAGCAGCGTGGTGTCAGGCGGCAACGTATTAATAATATGACGCACAAGCGTCTCGTGGTCGTCAAAATGCAGCCCGCGACCAAAGGCGTTACTGGCTGAGCGCGCGGCATCGCCGTACGTCAGCAGCGTTTCGATGCCAAGCGAGGCAGCAAAACGGCCAATCTCAGCATGCAGTGTTTCAGACGCCTGCCCAAGCTCCCCCATCGCCCCCAGAGCACACCAACGCGGAGCAGGAAAGCTTGCCAGCGTCTCTAATGCCGCTTTCACCGCACCTGGGTTGGCGTTGTACGTGTCATCTAGAAGCGTGGCGTTGCGTAAACCCGGCACACGGCTTAAGCGCCCTGGCAGGCAGGGCAAGTGCGACAGGCCCAACACCACTTTTTCTGGCGCCACGCCAACCATAAGTGCCGCAGCAGCGGCAGCTAGGGCATTGCTAACATTGTGTTTACCCATCAGCGGCAAACAGACATTACCAAGCGCCTGCCCTTGATAAACAAGCGTGAAAGCATACCGTCCCTGTGGGTCACAGGAAAGGGCATCGGCATACACATCTGCCTGACTGTCCCAGCCGTAGCTGATAACTCGGCGCGGGGCAGCACAAGCTGACCAAAAAGCGAAATAGCGATCTTCTCTATTGAGCACTGCCACGCCGTTGGCGCTTAAGCCCGATAAAACTTCACTTTTCGCCTGGGCAATCTGGCCCATACCGCCAAATTCGCCTACATGCGCTCCGGTCACATTGGTAATAATGGCAACATCAGGCGCCGTTAGCTGGCTGGTCCAGGCAATTTCACCTAGATGGTTCGCCCCAAGCTCCACAACCGCCGCCTGGTGGGCCGGGGTAAGCCGCAATAGCGTCAACGGCACACCAAAATCGTTATTTAAGTTGCCCTCTGTTGCCAGCACTTCGCCCAGAGGTGCTAACAGAGCAGCGGCCATCTCTTTGACGGTCGTTTTACCACTGTTACCCGTCACCGCGACGATAGGCAGCTTATAGCGATGACGCCATGCCCGCGCCAGCAGACCTAGCCCCAAGCGGGTATCAGCACACACTAATTGCGGTAAAGCGTTACTCGTCGTTTGTTCTACTAGCGCGGCCGCCGCGCCCTGCGCGTACGCTTGCTCAAGAAACTCATGACCGTCAAAACGTGGCCCTTTGAGTGCGACAAACAAACAGCCCGGCACGATCTGGCGAGTATCCGTCACCACCGCGGTTAACGGTAGCTCGGGCAACGATGGCGGTAAAAGATTGAGTGCCGCCGCAACATCCCCCAGCGTCCAACTCACTGCCCAGCACCTTTGGGCGCTAAATCTTTTAACGCTAAAGCTTTTAGCACCTGCTCTTTATCTTGGTAAGCATGGCGAACTCCCGCTACTTCCTGATAAGCCTCGTGGCCTTTGCCTGCTAACAGCACCACATCCTGCGGGCCTGCCTGCTGAATCACATGGTCAATAGCTGCGCGGCGATCACCTTGCTCGGTAAAAGGGGTATCCGGCTGGAGACCCATAATAATTTGGCGGCGAATTTCCTCGGCAGACTCAAAGCGGGGATTATCGTCGGTGATTACAATATGATCTGCGATGCGCTCGGCAACCGCGGCCATTTCAGCACGCTTGCCCGTATCACGATCGCCGCCGCAGCCAAAAAGACACCACAACTTGCCTTCGCTTCCGCCTAGGTGCGCTTTAAGTGCGTCCAGTGCATTGTGAAGGGCATCGGGGGTGTGGGCATAGTCGACCACAACACTTGGCCCGCTGGCTGCTCGATAGAGTTCCATTCGCCCTGGTACTGGCGCGAGCGTTGACGCCACTTCAAACAAACGATCAAGCGACTCCCCTAAGCCATAGAGCACAGCAATTGCCAGCAGCACGTTGTCTAAGTTGAAGCGCCCCATGAGACTGAGATCAAGAGCCTTTTCACCCTCAGGCGTAGCAATGAGCGCTTGCTGCCCCTGCTCATGGGGATGCCAATCAAGTACACGTAGCGTCACCGCCTCATCACGTCCCACAGCCAGCACACGCACGTTACTCTCGCACCCTGCTAGCATCAGGCGTGCTAAAGGATCATCTGCGTTTACCACGGCAAGCGTTAGTTCGGCGCGGCGAAAAAGCTTGGCTTTGGCTGCGGCATACGCTGCCATACTGCCGTGATAATCCAGGTGATCGCGGGTTAGATTGGTAAAAACGCCTACATCAACATCAACCGCCTCTAATCGATATTGATCCAATGCATGGGAGGAAGCTTCAAGCGCAACGCGCTTCGCCCCTTGCCTAGCTAACTCACCTAAGGTGTGTTGTAGCGCCAAAGGACCAGGCGTCGTAAGCCCGCTCTCTGCTAATTGTCCAGGGCGACCCACCCCTAAAGTGCCGATAACCCCTGCGGGCGTGTTTAACAATTCGCTCAAGGCAGCAATATAATGAGTTGCCGAGCTTTTACCGTTAGTGCCAGTCACCGCAATGACTTGTAAATCGTTAGGCACTTCAAACAGTGCCTTGCCTAACTCACCAAGGCGCAAAGAGAGATGCGGCAAGTAGAGCACGCGACCCTCTAAGGTGACGCTGCTCTGCTTGGTGTGCGCCAATACTAGCGATGCGCCGGACTCAAGCGCATGCTCAATAAATGCTCGACCATCCTGCTGGCTTCCCGGCACTGCCACAAACACATCACCGGCTTCCAGCTTTCGGGAATCCGTTATTAAATGAAATTTTTTAGGCAATCGTGCCTCTATGTCAGGCAGTACGGCACTCGGCCACACCTGTTTTAATGCCCGCCATAAATTGTTTGGGCGCAACGTCATGCAATCTCCTTCAACACTATTCGACCTCATGATCAGGCGGTACGTCCAGTAACCGCAACGCATTGCCCGTTACACTTGAAAATACCGGCGCAGCCACCGCACCACCGTAAAAATCACCTGCCTTGGGATGATCGATCATAACCACGGTAACAATACGCGGGTCTGAGATAGGCGCAATGCCTGCAAAAACACTGCGATAGGCATCGGCAATATAGCCCTGCTGACCCGTTTTACGCACCGTGCCGGTTTTGCCGCCCACACGATACCCTTCAACCCGTGCGCGACGGCCGCCCGAGTAGGCACCTACCGACGTCTCTAAAAGGTCTAAAAGGTCATTAGCAACACTAGGTGAGATAGCAGGAATTCCTTGGGGAGGCTCTGACAGCCTTAACAATGAAGGCGGCAAACGCTCTCCACCATTCGCCAAGGCGGTATAGGCGCTGGCTAGCTGTAGTGCTGATGTCGAAAGACCGTAGCCATAGGATAATGCGGCCCGCTCGCTACGCGACCAACGAACCGGCGCGGGCAAGCTTCCCGTCGACTCGCCTGGAAAGCCCGTACCGGGGCTTTGCCCCAAGCCTAGCTGATTATATTTTTCCCAAATGGCCGTATCGCTCATTTGCAGCGCCAAACGAGACATACCAATATTGGACGATTTCTCTAAAATCCCAGCCAAATCCAAGTCGCCGTAGTTACGAAAATCGCGGATGGTAAACTGGTCGATTCGCATCCAACCCGGCGAGGTATCAACGACCACATCTCGGTCAACTAGGCCGCTTTCCAGAATAGCCGCCATCGCTAGCGGCTTCATAACCGAGCCGGGTTCGAACACGTCTACTAACGCTTGGTTCCGCAAACCTCGGGGGTCTAGTCCTGCCCGATTGTTAGGGTTGTAAGAAGGCAAATTCGCCATCGCCAACACTTCACCTGTGCGGGCATCAAGCATCACCAGCACACCACCGTCCGCCTCATGTTCGGCTACAGCAGCACGCAACTCACGATACGCCATATACTGGATGCGCTGATCAATCGCGAGCGTTAGCTCACCACCTGGCTGGGCGTCACGAATCACCCCAAGCTCACGCACCAGCCGCCCTCGCCGGTCTTTTATCACACGACGCTGACCAGGATGCCCAGCTAAATAAGGCTGATAGGCAAGCTCTAAACCCTCCTGACCAACGTCATCTACATTGGTAACACCCAACACTTGAGCGGCCACTTCGCCGGCGGGGTAGTAGCGCTTATATTCACGTTGGGGATAAACCCCTGGCGTTCGCAGATCAAGAATGCGCTGTGCCGCTTCTGGCGTCATTTGGCGACGCAGATACATAAACTCTCGGCTGCTAAATCGTGCTACCCGAGACTCAAAGTCATCCGGCGTCCACCCTAGCGCTTGGGCCAGCATAAAGCGCTGAATGCCATCACTGGGAAGTTCTTGGGGGTTAGCCCAGAGCGTGACGACGGGCGTCGAGATAGCCAAGGGCTCGCCGTTGCGGTCGGTAATCATACCCCGGTGGGAAGGAATTGCCTCATGGCGCAGGGTGCGTGCATCCCCCTGACTCTGAAGAAAAGGACGGTCGATAACTTGCAGGAGCGTGATTCGCCCGATCAGGATACTCGACGCCAAAATCACGATAATCAATATAAATAGAAAGCGCCCGCCAGCCAGTGGAGGCGCAACCGGCAGTTGCCGGGACATCCCACCCCGCCGCTGCCGATTCATGGCCGGATGACCTCGACATCATTTACATCGGGAATACGCATATCTAGCCGTTCCGTGGCAATTTGTTCGATCCGCGCTGGAGTTGACCAAGCGCCCTCTTCAAGCAACAGCTGCCCCCACTCCGTTTGCAGCTGGTTTTTTTCCTGCTCCAGCTGTTGAAGTTGAGCAAACTGAACCCTCGTCATGTGTGTGGTAGCAACGACAGCCAACCCTGTCGCCATGCAGCATAAGAACAGCACGCCGATAACAAGTGGCCACAAGCGCATACGCAGCTTGAATGGCCATTCAGTGCGTAACGTTGAGACCCAATGCTGAATCCGATCCATGCTCATGAATTCATCCGTGATCACATTCGTTTGCGGGCGGCTCGCATCACAGCGCTACGTGCTCGAGGATTAGCATCCACCTCAGCATCACTTGGCCTTACGCCTTTGCCTAGCGCCTCAAGACGGCGATTTAACTGGTCATCGCGAATGGGGACTCCTCGGGGCAAATGAGTATCTCCCCGCACATGGTGGCGAATAAACCGCTTAACCCGACGATCTTCTAAAGAGTGAAAACTAATCACTACCAAGTGTCCGCCAGGAGCTAGCGCTTCAAGCGCCGCATCAAGGGCCGCATCAAGCTGTTCTAACTCGCCGTTTAGATAAATACGCAGGCCTTGAAACGCTTTGGTCGCAGGATGCCGGCCCTTTTCCCAGGCTGGATGGGCGGTTTTAAGCACCTCAGCTAAATCCACGGTGTGGGTAAACGGCGTTTCGCTCCGGCGCGTAACCACCGCACGGGCTAAACGTTTGGCGTAGCGCTCTTCGCCAAACGTTTTAAAGACATGGGCTATATCGGCTTCGCGGGCACGGGCTAAAAACTCAGCGGCACTCTGCCCTTTGGTAGGGTCCATGCGCATATCCAGCGGGCCGTTGCGCATAAAGCTGAAACCACGTTCCGGATCATCCAGTTGCGGCGATGAGACCCCCACATCCAGCAGTACGCCCGACAACTTGCCGTGCAGCCCTTGTTCTTGGGCAAACTCAGCCAAACGCGAAAACTCACGCTGGGTGATTTGAAAGCGGGAATCATCAATATCAGCGGCAGCAGCAATGGCCTGGGGATCACGATCCATGGCCATTAAGCGCCCCTGCTCGCTTAACCGCGAAAGAATAACGCGAGAGTGCCCACCGCGACCAAAAGTGCCATCTATATAGATACCGTCGGGGTCGTGGACTAGCGCATCAACTGCCCCTTCTAACAACACGCTGGTATGGCGAAAGCTAGGAGCGACCTGGTCAGCGTCAGGAGAAGGCATGTTACTCTCACACAAAATTTGGGAGGGTGTGCTGAGCACACCCTTTAATGGAAATGGGGAGTCGGCCGATAAGCCGGGTTCTGTCGTGGACAGTCATTCCTCTAGGCGCTACGTCACCGTAGCGCTCAAGCAACCTACCCGGACCCAGCGCGGGCCACGCCATTGGGTCCCTATTTGGTCTTGCTCCGAGTGGGGTTTACCATGCCACGCACTGTTGCCAGGCGCGCGGTGCGCTCTTACCGCACCCTTTCACCCTTACCGGCCCCTGAGGTTTATTTCAGGAACTTAGGCGGTCTACTCTCTGCTGCACTTTCCGTCGGCTTACACCGCCCAGGCGTTACCTGGCACTCTGCCCTATGGAGCCCGGACTTTCCTCCCCTAATGGCCCTTACGGGAACATTAGCGGCGACTGTCTGGCCAACTCCGGCGGCAAGCATACCAGCGCCATGCGTCTGCCTCAATGCTCACCTTTAATTGCTTGCAATCTGGCATACCACTCTTGCTTACGCCCACCTAACATTCTGGCTGCAACCGCCGCTCCCTGCTTAACTCCTACCCCTTCCGCCAACAGTGATTTGAGCAACTCATCTGCATGAATCGCTTGATGATCACCCAGCGCCACCGCGGGTGCTCCGGAGATAATCACCACAAACTCTCCCCTTGCCTGATTAGGATCATCCGTCAAACAGTGAATCAACTCTTCAGGTGAGCCGTGCAGAAATGTTTCAAATGTTTTGGTTAGCTCCCTGGCCAGCACGACGTTTCGCGCAGGCATTTGCTCTCGCAACGCTTCTAGCGTGTGCAAGATACGGTGAGGCGACTCGTAAAACACCAGCGTCTCTTCCCGGGCCTCCCACCGCTCTAATGCCTGACGGCGCGCCCCAGGCTTAGCGGGCAAAAAACCACCAAACGTGAACCGATCAGTGGGTAAGCCCGCTCCCGATAGCGCGGTAACCAGGGCACACGCACCAGGCAACGGCACTATTTTGCGCCCTCGTGCGCGTAGCTCTCTTACCAACACAAAACCTGGGTCGCTAATTAACGGCGTACCTGCATCACTGATCAGCGCAATATCCTCGCCTGCCTGAAGGTAGGCATCCAGCGTATCTACTCGCCGCGCCTCATTATGATCATGCAGTGACAGCATTGGTTTATTAACCCCAAGATGGGCTAGCAAGCGCCCGCTATGCCGTGTGTCCTCAGCGGCAACCCGCGATACCTGCGCTAATACCCGGGCAGCTCGTGGCGTTAAGTCTTCCAAATTCCCAATTGGGGTAGCAACCACGTACAATGTACCCGGATCTTGGTGTGTCATCGTGACTCCCGATTTGTTAATGGCTTGCCCTGCCGGTGCGCTATGCTGATGCAATGGCTTATTCACCTGCTCGCTGAGCGGCGACAGCGCAAATGGAAACTAAGGAAGGATACATGAAACAGTCATTACGTGGCTTACTCGCCACTGCCTTCATGGCACTTCTCATCACAGGGTGTGCCATGCAGCCGCCCAGCGTGGTAGATCGAGTACCCGACCAGGATGCTAACCGCTTACTTAGCCAAGCTGAACAGCAAGCTCCTGAACAAGCGGCACAAACACGCTTAGAAGCAGCGAATATTCTTGCCCAGCAGGGGCAGCGCGAAAACGCGTTTGAAGCGGCGGATTCGATTGATGAAAGCCTGCTTTCCGATACAGATCGGGTTCGCTGGGCAATGCTTTACTCTGAACTTGCCCGCGGCTTAGACAACCCTCGCGCAGTGCTACGTGCAACTCAGGTGCTTGATGATGAGCTGCCGATGCAGGCCAATCAGCAAGAAACACTTGCTGAACGCCAGCAATGGGCAAGAGAAGCACTTGATCAACCGGGTGTTTCGGCTGTTTCAATACCCGAGCTTGAAGGTGCCAACATCCAGCGTATTCTCGTCGCGCTGCCGGAATCTGGCCCACTAAGCAGTGTTGCCTCGACGATAGCCACTGCTATGCGTAACCATAACGAGATTCGTGGTAACGGTGTGCAGCTTAGCTTTTTAGATACCTCCCAATACTCGCTGGATGAGATTTATAGCCGTGCCGCGCAATTGAATGCACAGCTGGTCATTGGCCCGCTCGACAAAGACCAGGTTACCCAGCTTGAGCAGCGCGACAGCGTACCCATGCCCACGCTAGCGCTGAACTATGGTAACAGCGATCGCAACCGTGCCAGCCGCCTGCTCCAATACGGTTTATCCGCTGAAGATGAAGCACGCCAAGCCGCTCGACGCGCTTATCAAGACGGCCACCGCCAAATGTCCGTTATGGTGCCTGACAACGACTGGGGTCGACGTGTAGGAGAAGCCTTTTGGAACGAGTACCACCGTCAAGGGGGCGAAGTAACTAACGCAGTACGCTACAACCCCAGCAGCTCTGTTTCTAACGCTGTCCAAACTGCACTTAATGTGAGCGGTGAGCGCGCACGCCTTGGCAACATTGATGCACTGTTTTTATTAGCGCTACCTGACTACGCACGGCAAGTACCTCCCACAATGGATTACTACTACGCGCCAAACCTACCTATTTATGCAACATCGCACCTGCATGAAGGACGTCGGCAAACACGCCTGGATCAAGACCTTAACGATGTGATGTTTATGGATATTCCTTGGCAAATTCCTGACGCAGCCGTTGGCGGCGAGGAAGTCCTACCCTTCTACAGCACCTATCAGCGTCTTCGCGATGAAACCGATGCTTCTTCTTTTCGCCTGATGGCGATGGGCGTTGATGCCCTTGAACTTGCCACACGCCTATCGGACCTTTCATCCCTTGAAGGGCTGCGTGGCAGTACTGGCACGCTCCGCCTCGCCGATGATGGCCGCATCTACCGCGAGCTACCCTGGGCGAAATTCCAGAACGGCACACCTTCGCCGATTTTGATTCCCGGCCTGATGGGAAATGACGAATAACGCTCGCACAGCCCGATTCCGCGGCGCAGCCATTGAGCAACTTGCTGCTCAATGGCTGCAACAACATGGGTTAAGACTGGTTGCCAGTAACCATCATGTTAAAGGTGGCGAACTGGATCTGGTGATGATGGATCAAGACATTCTAGTCTTCGTTGAAGTCAAACACCGAACCACAACCCGCTACGGCCACCCCTTAGAAACAGTTAATGCACAAAAGCGGCAGCGATTGATCCGCGCAGCCAGTTTGTATATTGCTCGATACGCTGTTTCTAGCCCTTGCCGCTTTGATATTCTAGCGATCGTTGGCACGCCGCCCTCCCTTGAGTTTCACTGGGAAAAAGCAGCCTTCGACGCTTACTGACTCTTTTAACTAGGAAGCCCTAATGGACTTTCAATCACGCATACTCGACCATTTCAATGCCAGCATTGATACTAAGACTTACGCCAGCGAAGTACTGCCGCCTTTCATCGAGGTCGCCAGTCAAATGATGGTGCAGTGCTTGGTCAACGAAGGAAAAATCCTTGCATGCGGCAATGGCGGGAGTGCGGGAGATAGCCAGCACTTCTCCTCCGAACTTCTTAACCGCTTCGAACGTGAGCGCCCTAGCCTTCCAGCCCTAGCCTTAACGACAGACACCTCCACACTCACCTCTATTGCTAACGATTACAGCTATAACGAGGTATTTTCAAAACAGATTAGAGCCCTTGGCCAGCCTGGTGATGTACTGCTAGCCATCTCGACCAGCGGTAACTCAGCCAACGTGGTACAGGCAATTCAGGCTGCCCACGACCGAGACATGACCGTTGTAGCACTCACCGGGCGCGATGGCGGTAATATGGCATCACTTTTAGGTCAGGATGATTGTGAAATCCGCGTTCCCGCCACCTCCACAGCCCGCATACAAGAAGTCCATTTACTCGTCATTCACTGTTTATGTGATTTAATTGATGAACAGTTGTTTGGTGGCGCTGCCTAAGCAGCTACACGTGCCTACTTACCTCTTTTATAGGAATCACCACCATGGCCCTGGGTTTCTCTTCTCGAAAACTTATTTTGGCTGCCCTGTGCAGCGCTGTAGTACTCAGCGGCTGCGCCAACAACACGGCGTCAAACCCTGCCAACTATGGCCAACGCAGTAATGATGTTGAAGCGGTAGACGCAACTATTGAGCGCGAAGCCGAACGCGCGCTTGCTCGCGCTGACGCACGGCTTGGCGACGCTCGTATTCGCGCGCACAGCTATAACGGCTCTTTACTGCTGGTTGGCCAAGTTCCTAGCGAGGAACTTCGCTCAAAGGCAGGCAACGTTGTCAGCTCACTTAGGGGCGTCAACGAGGTCCATAACGAGCTTGCCATTGCGGCACGCCTTCCCGCCAGTCAGCGCTTAACTGATACCTGGTTAACAACGAATGTTATCAGCCAACTAGCGACTAACGACCGCATCGACTCATCTAAATTGAAAGTGACCACAGAAAACGCAAGCGTTTACTTAATGGGCATGGTGTCTCGTGAAGAAGCTGACCGCATCGTAAATGCAGCCTCCTCAGTAGGCGGGATTCAGCGAATCGTCAAAGTATTCGATTATATTGATTGATTCAGGCTATCGGCATTGCCAAAAAAAGCCTCACACGGTGAACCCGTGTGAGGCTTTTTTATTAGCAATAACCACTCTTTGCAGACAGTTAGCTAACAGGGCGCTACTTCACCACTCGCAGAGTAGGCTTTTTCTTAGACTTATCTTTCTTTGAATCCGGCTTGCCGCTCTCTTTCTCAGAAAAAGATTCGGTGACAGTGAGCTCAGGCTTAGCAGTTTTAGCGCTCTCGCCCGACTCTTCGCCATCAAGCTCGGCATTCTCAAGATCGATATCATCGAATTCCGATGAGCCCAACTCAGGCTCATGGCCAAACACCATGCCTGCACCATTTTCACGGGCATAAATGGCAATTAACGCAGGTATAGGAATCATTACCTGCATGGGCTGCCCGCCAAAACGCGCGTTAAAACCAATCGCCTGGTTTTCCATAAATAGATCACGCACCGCCGTTGGCGCTGCATTGAGTACTATCTGGCCGTTTTGCACAAACTGCCGTGGGACTTCGACCCCCGGCTGTGTTGCATCAACAACGAAATAAGGCGTCAGCTCATTATCCAGCAGCCACTCATAAAGGGCACGGGCGAGATAGGGACGGCTCGATTTCATAAGACTCCCACCTCCTAACAAGTAACCCCCACCACTAGCTAAGCGGAGGGGTTATATGGATTCAAGCGCGCATCTCTTTTTCACGCTCATTTAAAGAGGCCTTAAACGCTTCACGCTCAAACACTCGCGACATATAGCTCAAAAGTGGCTTCACCTGCTTTTCAGGCAGCTCGATATTCAGCTCCGGCAAACGCCATAAAATGGGCGCAAGACAGCAGTCTACCAAGGTAAACTCTTCGCTCATAAAGAAGGGCATATCTTCAAAAATCGGCGATATACCAATCAGGCTTTCGCGGAGTTCTTTACGTGCTTTGTCAGCCTCTTTTTTCCCACCACTACGAATCTGCTCCAGCATCGGGCACCACTCACGCTCAATACGATGCATCCAAAGGCGACTTTGAGCACGCGCCACCGGATAGACAGGCAGCAGAGGAGGATGTGGAAAGCGCTCATCCAAGTACTCCATCATGACTTTAGACTCATACAGCACCAAGTCACGATCTAACAGTGTAGGCACACTGTTGTACGGATTGAGGTCTGCCAACTCTTCGGGTGACTGCCCGTCAATAACTTCAACGATATCGACAGCTACCCCCTTTTCAGCCAGAACAATGCGTACACGATGACTGAAATGATCATCACTACCTGAGTAAAAGATCATTGACGACCGCTTGGCCACAACACCCATGAAAGCATCCTCGCATCAAAACAATCTAGAATAATAACACGCCAGCCCTACCTTAGGGGAAGATAGCCTGCTGCGTATAACCATTGAACAGACAAACAAAAGGCGCACGGCTTTCGCCGTGCGCCTGCCTGCCTATCTTAACGCTACTAATTAGTGGACATCTCGCCAGTACTCACGCTTGAGCAAGTAAGCAATCACACCAAAAATAAAGATAAAGATGAGTACTTTAGGTGCCAGCGCCTGAGCTTTCAGCTTAGAAGGCTCACCAACGTAGACAAGGAAGTTGGTTAGATCATAAACCGCTTCCTCAAATTCAGCAGGCTCCATGGAGCCTGGCTGAGTTACCTGCAGCACATCACAGGACTGATATTTACCTGACAAAGGATCTGGCGACTGACCGCGTACGGGCTGATCCGTTTCAGAGCAAACCATCTCCTGCACGCCCTGCAGCGGCTCCAGCACGTTGGGCATCGCTGACGCTTCAAGCACCATATTATTAACACCCAGCGGCTGTCCAGGATCACGGTAGAAGGTCAGCAAGTAGGAGTAGATATAGTCTGAACCCCGCAGACGGTTAAACAACGTAAGATCTGGCGGCGCAACGCCAAACCAGCCCTCGGATTCACCCGACTGCATAGCAATATGCATTTGATCATTGAAGGCCAAACCGCTGGAGAAAATCAGATTCTCTTCTACCAGCTCTTGAGGCATCTCAAGATCTGCAGCCGCACGAGAGAAACGCTGATGTTCAAGCGAGTGACAGCCCATGCAGTAGTTCACATACATCTGCATCCCACGCTGAAGCGACTCTTTATCCTGCAGATCAGGCGTCATAGAGAAGGGCTGCTCCGGAAGCGGCGCTGCAATGGCCGTAAAAGGCAACAACGCGAAGAGCAGTACGAATAGTTGCTTTTTCATTAGCCAGTCACCCTTTCTGGAACGGGTTTAGTCTTCTCCATGCTGGTGTAAATCGGCATCAGGATGAAGAAGGCGAAGTAGAGCACCGTACAGATCTGTGCAACCAAGGTACGCATCGGCGTTGTAGGAATCGCACCTAGAACCCCTAAAATCACGAAGCTGATGGCAAAAACGGTAATGGCGATACGTGATAACCAGCCCTTATACCGCATAGACCTAACCGGGCTTCGATCAAGCCAAGGCAGCACAAACAGGATAGCAATCGCACCACCCATTGCTAACACACCTAAGAACTCAGCGCGTAGACCCAGGAAGTCAAAGGTAATCGCCCGCAAGATGGCGTAGAACGGCGTGAAGTACCATACAGGTGCAATGTGGTCAGGCGTTACCATCGGATTGGCAGGCTCAAAGTTAGGCCGCTCTAGGAAGTAACCACCCCCTTCAGGGAAGTAGAACAACACTACAGCAAACACAAACAAGAACACCGCAATACCGACAAGATCCTTCACCGTGTAGTAGGGGTGGAAAGGAATACCATCCAGCGGTTTACCCGCCTCATCTTTTTTGGCTTTGATATCGACGCCATCAGGGTTATTCGAGCCCACTTCGTGCAACGCAATGATGTGCAGCACAACCAGCGCCAGAATAACGATGGGCAGCGCGACTACGTGCAGCGCAAAGAAGCGGTTAAGCGTAATGCCTGAGATCAGGAAGTCACCGCGAATCCACTGGGCAAGCTCAGGGCCGATACCAGGGATAGTGGCAAACAAGGAAATAATAACCTGCGCCCCCCAGTAAGACATCTGACCCCATGGCAGCAGGTAGCCCATAAACGCTTCTGCCATGAGCAGAAGATAGATGGTCATACCGAAGATCCACACCAATTCACGGGGTGCTTTATAGGATCCGTACAGTAAAGCACGGAACATATGCAGATAGATGACGACAAAGAAAGCAGAGGCACCCGTTGAGTGCATGTAGCGGATGAGCCAGCCATACTCTACGTCCCGCATAATGTATTCAACAGAGCTGAAAGCGCCCTCGGCAGACGGGTTGTAGCTCATGGTAAGCCATACGCCCGTCAAAATTTGATTTACCAAGACCAACAGCGCTAGTACGCCAAAAATATAGAAGAAGTTGAAGTTCTTCGGGGCGTAATACTGCGTCAGGTGTTCCTGCATCATCTGAGTCGCTGGAAAGCGGTCATCAATCCAGCGCATGATGCCACTTTCAGCTTTGGCTTTATTTGGATTACCCATTAGGCAGCCTCCTCATCTTCACCCACTATGATGTCCTCGCCCTCAAAACGATAGGGCGGCACCTCAAGGTTGGTAGGCGCAGGTACGTTGCGGAATACACGACCAGCCAGATCGAAATAGGACCCGTGGCATGGACAGAAGAAACCACCCGGCCAGTTATCCGTTACCGCTGCCTCGGGCTCCGGACGATATAGTGGAGAACAGCCTAAGTGAGTACAGACACCCACCATTACCCCCACCTCAGGACGTATAGAGCGCAGCGGGCCCGTAATATAGCTAGGCTGCTGCTGCTCGCTGGAATCTGGGTCGGCAAGACGACCTGGATCCAAGCTTTCAGTACGCGCATTCATTTCAGGCGTTCGGTTAATGATCCACACCGGACGCCCACGCCATTCGATGGTGACACGCTGCCCCGGTTCGAGCTTAGAAAAATTAGCTCGAACCGGCGCACCGGCCGCCAACGCTCTGGCACTAGGCTGCCATGAAGCCACAAAGGGGACCGCAACCCCGACAGCGCCCACCGCCCCAACAACGGAGGTGGCGCCCACGAGGAAACGGCGCCGACCTTTGTTTACGCCGTTATCTGCCATTTCTGGTTTCTCCCATCAGCTTACCCGTTCCGTCGCAAAGGCGTCTTGCGACGACGAATATCAAATACGCTCTATGTTAAAAAAACAAAGCGCTAGACACAAGAACAACCACCCGTGACTATGGTGGTAGGAGCTTTCTAATATTATGTTTTTTCAATAAAAAACGCCCAGGTCGTCGACCTGGGCGTTTTTGCCGCATAGCGTGAAATTAACGCTTAGAGAACTGCGGACGACGACGTGCTTTACGCAGGCCGACTTTCTTACGCTCAACTTGACGCGCGTCACGGGTTACGTAGCCAGCGGCACGCAACGAGGGACGCAGGTCTTCATTGTAGTTCATCAGTGCACGTGTAATACCGTGACGGATAGCACCCGCTTGCGAGGAGTTACCGCCACCTGCAACCGTGACAACAATGTCAAACTGATTGAGTGTTTCGGTCAACTCAAGCGGCTGGCGCACAACCATGCGACCTGTAACGCGACCGAAATAAAGATCGAGATCCTGGCTGTTGACAGTAATTTTGCCAGAGCCCGGCTTCATAAACACGCGAGCGGTGGAAGTCTTGCGGCGCCCGGTACCGTAATACTGCTGTGTCATGGCGAAGATTTCCTCAGATGTTCAGTTCAAGCGGCTGTTGGGCAGCATGCGGATGCTCGGCACCGGCGTACACTTTTAACTTGGAGTACGTGGCACGACCTAACGGGCCTTTCGGCAACATGCCTTTAACAGCAAACTCAATGATACGCTCAGGCGCATGATCAAGCATTTTGTCAAACGTCATGGAACGCAGGCCGCCCGGGTAACCAGTGTGGCGGTAGTAGGTTTTAGCCTTCGCCTTGTTGCCGGTCACTTGGACTTTCTCGGCATTGATAACGACGATATAATCGCCAGTATCAACGTGAGGGGTAAATTCGGGCTTATGCTTGCCACGCAAGCGGCGAGCAATCTCGGTTGCCAGACGACCGAGCGTTTTGTCCGTAGCGTCGACAACATACCAGTCGCGCTGGACGGACTGCGGCTTAGCACTGAACGTCTTCATGGATGAAATCACCAGATTAAGTGTGTTGGGTGACAAACACCGCTAGGCGGTGGAGCACCATCCCTATTTTTTTTGGTTGCCAACTAACGCTGGCAACATGTAGCGAGGCGGCATTCTACAACATGGCTTCCACCAAGTTAAGTACCACCGCTACTTTTATCGGACTTTTCTCGCTACTGAGCAGCGCTTAACCAACATCGACACCCCCTGAAACCACTGACCTTCTAGGGCTTGTGAGCCAAGGCAAGATATTCGTGGGACTGCATTTCTTGAAGGCGTGAAAGCGTACGCTGAAATTCAAAGGTTAATTTGCCATCGGTATATAGCATTTCCACAGGCACTTCCGCCGACATTAAAAGCTTAACGCCTCGGTCGTAAAACTCATCAACCATATTAATGAAGCGGCGCGCCTGATCATCAGTTTTGGCATTCATCTGAATCACGTTGGAGACTAAAACCGTATGAAACTCACGCGCCAACTCAATATAGTCATTTTGACTACGTGGGCCATCGCATAGCTCAGCAAATTCAAACCATGCCACATCATCATGCAGTCGGCGCGTTTTCAGAACACGGTGATTTACTTCTAATGGCGCGCCCTCTTCCCCAACATGCCCTGAAATTTCACGAAAACTGCGCGCCAGCTCTTGCTCCGCCGCAGCGTCAAGGGGCGCATGAAAAATTTCAGCGCGCTCAAGTGCTCGCAAACGATAATCCACCCCCGAATCCACATTGACGACATCACAGTGCCGGTTCACAAGCTCAATGGCAGGTATGAAGCGCGCACGTTGCAAACCATCTTTGTAGAGCTCGTCCGGTACAATGTTGGAAGTGGCAACTAGCACAACGCCACGCTCAAATAACGCCTCAAGCAGCGTGGCCAGAATCATGGCATCGGTAATATCTTTAACGAAAAACTCATCAAAACAGATAACCCGAGCCTCGGTAGCAAACTTACCCGCTATTAGCGTTAATGGATTTTTTTCACCTTTATAATGAGTGAGCTCGTTGTGCACCCGTTGCATAAAGCGGTGAAAGTGAGTGCGCATTTTATCGGGAAAAGGCAGCGCTTCATAAAACGTATCGACTAAATAGGTTTTTCCACGCCCCACTCCCCCCCAAAAATAGATCCCCCGCACTGCCGGCAATAGCGGCTCGCCAGGTGATTTTTTCTTACCCATCAACCCAGCCATTTTGGCCTTAAAGCCTTTATTTGCCACCATCGCCTTGGGTGCGGCGGCGGGTGCAGCTACCAGCTCATCGTAAAGCCTTTGCAGGTGCTTAACGGCGGCCTCTTGTGCTGGATCGTATTGGAAGTCGTCGCGCACTAAATCAGCGCGATAACGTTCCATCGGCGTTTGCCGCTGAGCCTGACCCGATACCTGCTGTGCAGATGATGATGGCATCTAATTTGCCTCCCTCAGCGCTTAGCGTAGCCCATGCACCTCTAGCGAAGCCCATGCCCTACCCTACGAAAAGAGGCTAATTATACGCTGCTCGATCGCTAAGCGCATGAGCAGATTGACCTAACCGCCACGCAGACGCCTATAATGGGCTTTGTTTCGTTGGTGCACCACCGGCACACGCCTTTGGTGGCGCAACTCAACTTTCAGGGAGAACATCGTGGAAGCAAGCTCGCCATTTACCTTTGCGATCATTGGCATCATCATCGGTTTTATTATCGGCATGGTGTGCTATCGCCTGTTTAGCAAAGGCCAACGCCAAACCTCAATGCTTCAGCAAACGCTACTAGAACGTGAACACCACATAGCCGAACTTAAAAAAGCCATGGGCGGACTAAGCCTGGACGTTCGCCAGCGTCTTGAAAACATTCGCGCCGAAGCCGACCTGCTAGAACAGCAGCTTGAAAACGAGGCCACTCAATGGAAGCTAGACAAAGCAGCCGCCAAAACATTGGCAACAGGTACGCCAATTCAGAGCCTCTCAGGCATGGATGAAACGCTCGACATGCCTAGAGACTACGCGGATGGTAAAAGTGGCACCCTGTCTGAAGACTTTGGCCTAAAAGAGAGTACTAATGAACAAGACCTTACACCGCCACAGCCGCCTCGCTACTAGTCACTTAAGCATTATTTACGAAATATATTTAAACTAATCAGCGGCGGTATCAGCTTACTGATACCGCCGCTTTCATGCTCAGCCCTCAAAAAACTAAACGTCCCAAAACAACTTGCTATGCCGGGTTATCAATATCCACAAAGCGATGCTCCACACCATACTCAGCTGCCAACCACTCGCCTAGCGCTTGTACTCCATAACGCTCGGTAGCATGGTGCCCCGCGGCAATGTAGTGAATACCCATTTCCCGAGCTAGGTGAGTTGTGCGCTCTGATATTTCCCCTGAAATAAATACATGAGCACCCGCTTCGCAGGCAGCGGAAATCATGTCCTGCGCTCCACCTGTGCACCACGCGATCTTATCCACACCCCCCACTTCCGGCGCTTCAATAACTAACGGGGTACGCCCAAGCACGCCAGCTATCTGCTGCGCCAGCTCGCTGAGAGATTGAGGCTCAGCCACCCGGCCCGACCATAACAAGCCCTCCCCTAGCTCACCATCCAGGCACCCCTCTACTTTCCAACCCAAACGCCTGGCTAATTCTGCGTTATTCCCAAGCTCCGCATGAGCATCAAGCGGCAGGTGGTACGCTAATAAATTAATCTCATTCTCTAACAGCGTTTTTATTCGCCTCTGCTTCATGCCTGTAATAGCAACTGGCTCATTCTTCCAAAAGTAGCCATGGTGCACCAATACCAAGTCAGCTTGCCAAGCCACCGCCTCATCCAAAAGTGATTGGCAGGCAGTAACCCCCGACATCACGCGTTTAATCGTTGCCCGCCCCTGAACCTGAAGACCATTAACGGTATAATCTTTAAATTGTGAAGCCCGCAACTGATGGTCGCACGCTGCTACTAGTTGGTCGCGATGGATCACGCTGACTCCTTGACTGATTTATTGGGTACCCTAAGGAACTAAGCAATAAAGTGTTACCATACGTGCATTGTAAAACTCGCTTCGCGCTTACGCGAACCTCGCGACCGTTAAGACTGCCACCCGCTGAGGAATTTACGCATGCACCGTTTTGTGCTGCCCTATTTATGGCCAATTATAACCGGGCTGCTACTTGCTGCTCTTTTGCTGTTTGCCTTTCCTGAAAGACTGCCCAACCCCTTTCAGCAGACACCGCCCGCTTCTGTTGAGACGCAGCCTTCGCTGGTTTCCACCAGTAGCGAACAACCAGCAAATCGGCCACCTCCAGAAATACGCCAAGCCGAACCACTGACTCGCAACCAGGGGCCAGCCAGCTACTCCAACGCCGTGAATCAAGCGGCCCCTGCGGTCGTTAATATCTATTCATCACGTATAGTAGAGCGCGATCAGCACCCGCTAATGTCGGACCCCTTCTTTCAGCAGTTTTTCAGTGGAGACGACGCAACGACTCACCAACGTATGCTGTCGAGCCTTGGCTCTGGCGTCATCGTCAGCCAAGATGGCTATGTGCTGACAAACCATCACGTCATTAGTGGTGCCGACCAAATTCAAGTTGCCCTACGCGATGGCCGCGAAACGCTAGCTGAAGTCGTCGGCACCGATCCAGAGAGCGATCTGGCGGTGCTGCGTATTGACCTCGACAACTTGCCTGTTATTGAGCTGACCAACTCTGAAGATGTCGCCGTGGGTGATGTCGCGCTAGCCATCGGCAACCCCTTTGGCGTCGGCCAAACCGTCACAATGGGCATTATTAGTGCCACTGGACGAAGCCATCTTGGGCTAAATGCCTACGAAGATTTTATTCAAACCGATGCAGCCATTAACCCTGGAAATTCAGGTGGTGCCCTGGTGAACCCCGACGGCGCTTTAGTAGGCATTAATACGGCCATCTTTTCACGTTCCGGGGGGTCCCAAGGGATAGGCTTTGCCATCCCAGCCAACCTAGCCCACAGCATTCTCAATGAGCTAGTAACGCAAGGACGTGTTATTCGCGGCTGGCTGGGTATTGAAGCACAAGCCCTATCACGGGAGCTTGCGGCGTCGTTTGGCTTACGAACACCTCAGGGGGTAATCGTAGCAGGGGTAGTGAATGAGGGGCCTGCAGCAAAAGCGGGTTTACAGCCAGGGGACGTACTGCTGTCGATTGATGGTCAGGCGATACTCGATGCACGCGCGACTATGAGCGATATTGCCTCAATTCCGCCTGGAACCTCGTTACCACTGACCATCGTCCGTAGCGGTGAGCGTATGGAAATGACACTGGAAGTAGGCGAGCGCCCAGTACCTGATAACGCAACGCTAAGCGAGCGCCAGAGCGGCTCTTAAGCCAGCTCTGGCATTACTATTTATAGCGATCACTCCAGAATGCGATACTCCGCTGACCGCGCATGAGCGGTCAGTGACTCACCCCTTGCCAACACCGATGCCACCTTACCCAGCTCCGATGCTCCCTCGGCAGAACAGTGAATAATTGAAGAGCGCTTTTGGAAATCGTAAACACCCAGTGGCGATGAAAAACGCGCGGTGCCTGAAGTAGGCAGCACGTGATTAGGGCCAGCACAGTAATCGCCCAAGGCTTCTGCGGTATAGCGACCCATGAAAATCGCCCCGGCATGACGAATATCATCAAGCCAAGCTTCCGGCGATGCCACTGACAGCTCAAGGTGTTCCGGCGCGATACGGTTAATCATCTCCACTGCTTCGGCTTGATCTTGGCAAAGAACCAGCGCGCCGCGGCGGCTTAGCGACGCCCGTACGATATCCTCTCTTTCAAGCGTGGGCAGGAGGCGTTCGATAGCGGCTTCTACGGCATCGAGATGATCGGCATCCCAGCTCACCAGTATCGACTGAGCATCTTCATCGTGCTCCGCTTGGGAGAAAAGGTCCATCGCCAGCCACTCAGGATCGGTCTTGCCATCAGAAACCACCATGATTTCCGAAGGCCCTGCAATCATATCAATGCCTACTTGACCAAAGACTGCCCGTTTGGCCGTTGCAACATAGATATTGCCAGGGCCAACAATCTTATCAACCCGCGGGACACTTTGAGTACCATAAGCGAGGGCAGCCACCGCCTGAGCCCCACCAATAGTGAAAACGTAATCTACACCCGCTAGGTGAGCAGCTGCCAACACCAGATTATTCAACACGCCGCCAGGGGTTGGCACTACCATAACAATTTCACGTACTCCCGCCACATGAGCGGGAATAGCATTCATTAATACCGAGGAAGGGTAAGCCGCTTTACCGCCAGGCACATAAATACCCGCACGATCAAGGGGCGTTACTTTTTGACCCAGTACAGTGCCATCGGCCTCTTCATACTGCCAGGAGCTGGGCTTTTGACGCTCGTGATAGCGCTTGATTCGCTCAGCGGCAACAGCTAGCGCGTCGCGCTGATGATTTGGTAGCCCATCAAAGGCTGCTTTTAGCTGTTCAGCAGAAAGCCGGAGCTGATCGATATGCTGCACATCCATTCGATCAAAACGGTTCGTTGCCTCAATAACAGCCGCGTCCCCGCGCTGTTTAACATCGGCCAATATCTCCTCAACCCGCGCCTGCACTGCTTTATCAGACACGCCCTCCCAGTCCAACAGGGCGTCAAGGCGTTGATGGAACGCCGTATCAGCCGTTGAGAGGCGGGCTATTGTGGCTATGGACTTATCGCTCATGGAGAACCTCGCGTCATTCAGTCAACTGCGTCTGGCGCTGCTTAACCGCACTGTCCAAACGGGCCAGCAATGGCTTAATTCGGTCATGCTTCATAGTCATGGACGCTTTATTAACAACCAGGCGTGTGCTGATATGGGCAATCAGTTCACGGGGCTCCATACCATTAGCACGCAGGGTGTTTCCCGTATCGACAATATCGACGATTTCATCGGCCAGGTTCATTAACGGGGCTAATTCCATCGCGCCGTAAAGTTTGATGACTTCTGCCTGTATACCCTGCTGCGCGTAGTAACGGCGCGCCACGTTAACAAACTTGGTGGCTACTCGGCGGCGGGCATGGGCTGGAGGCTGACCCGTTACGCCAGCGGTCATCAACTTGCACCGCGCAATCTCGAGGTCCAGAGGCTCATAAAGCCCTTCTGCGCCGTGCTCTAACAGCACGTCCTTACCTGCAATCCCTAAATCGGCCGCACCAAGTTGAACATAGGTAGGTACATCCGTTGCGCGAATAACCACTAGCTTCACATCAGGCAGGTTGGTATCGAACAACAGCTTACGACTTTTACTTAAATCTTCTGCGGGTGTAATGCCCGCATCCGCTAAAAGCGGCAGCGTTTCGTCCAGAATACGCCCTTTTGAAAGGGCTAAAATTAGTTGCTTGCTCATTGTGTCGGCCAGTGGTTAGTAGCATGGCTTAGCCGGGTATGCGGCGAATTTTCGCACCCAGCAGCTGTAATTTTTCTTCAATGCACTCGTAACCACGATCGATATGATAAATGCGGTCAACGAGAGTTTCGCCTTCCGCCATCATAGCCGCAATTACTAGCGATGCTGAGGCGCGGAGATCCGTCGCCATTACCGGGGCACCTGAAAGCTTATCGACACCTTTGATAAGGGCCGCATTACCTTCCAGCACAATATTAGCCCCCATGCGGTTCAGCTCCTGCACGTGCATAAAACGGTTTTCGAAGATCGTCTCAACTACCCGCGAGTCCCCATCAGCCACCGCATTCATAGCCACAAACTGCGCCTGCATATCGGTAGGAAACGCTGGGTAAGGTGCGGTCCGAATATTGACCGGCTTGGGCCGTTTGCCATGCATGTCCAAGGCAATCCAATCATCGCCCGTGGTTATTTCAGCACCGGCCTCCTCGAGCTTGGCGAGAACTGCTTCCAGAATATCCGCCCGGGTACGCTTTACTTTGACTCGGCCACCCGTCATCGCTGCCGCGACTAAAAAGGTGCCGGTTTCGATACGGTCAGGCATTACGTCATGCTCGCAGCCATGCAGCGATTCAACACCCTCAATGACAATCGTATCGGTACCATGCCCGCGAATCTTAGCGCCCATCTTGATCAAGCATTCGGCAAGATCAACTATCTCAGGTTCACGTGCCGCATTTTCTAGAACGGTTTTACCCTCAGCAAGGGTCGCGGCCATCAATAGGTTTTCAGTACCGGTTACCGTTACTGTGTCGAAGTAAATAGTGGCGCCTTTTAAACGGCCATCTACAGTGGCACGAATGTAGCCGCTTTCGACATGTATCTCAGCGCCCATGGCTTCCAGGCCGCGGATATGCAGGTCAACCGGACGTGAGCCAATAGCACAGCCGCCAGGCAATGACACATCTGCCTTACCGAAATGCGCAAGCAACGGACCCAGCACCAAAATAGACGCCCGCATTTTCTTAACAAGCTCATAAGGCGCATGACACTGAGTAACTTGAGAGCCGTCTAGCTGGATACTGAGCTTCTCTCCCATTACTGGCTCAACGCCCATGCGCCCGAGCAGTTCTAACGTCGTTGTAATATCCTGAAGGTGGGGCAAGTTACCGATGACCACGGGTCCATCCGCAAGCAAGCTAGCGCATAAAATTGGTAATGCAGCGTTCTTAGCACCGCTTGCCCACACCTCACCGTCAACCGAACCGTTTCCGGTAATAATTAATTTATCCATGAGTGCGCCCGTTATTGGGCGTTCTCCGGGGCAGTTTGCCACTGCCCCGGAGTAAACGTTTTGATGCTAATAGCGTGAAGCGCGCCGGAGGCGATTTCGTCGCTTAACGCTGCGTAAACAAGCTGTTGACGCTTAACAGGAGAGAGACCTTCAAAGGCTTCGCCAACCGCAATCACCTGAAAATTACAGCCTTCACCCTGGATATGAAAATCACATCCTTCGATGCGGGATTCGAGCAGTGCTTTTACTTCATTGGGTTGCATAGGACAGGAAACTCCTTGGGGGCCATTTGGATAGTTGGAAATAGGCAAACATGATAAAGAAAAGCAGCACGCTTGGCGATGTTGGTCTATGCGCTTAGCGCAGCACTTGGGTGTGCAATCAGCTCATCAAGCTCTGCTAGCGATGCGAGCCGCATCAGAGGTGCCGACAGAACAATGGATTCGATGACAATTTTTTGACTGCTACAGGTTCGCATCCACTCAAAGAGAACGCTGATCGCCACACTGCTGGCCGTTGAAACAGCTGTAAAATCAAAGGCCGCTTCATTCAGGCCACAGGATTTCAGCCATTTCACGCCCGCAGCGGCCAACTCGGCCGCTGCGCTTACATCTACATCTCCACTTACCTTAAGCGTTCGCCCTTGGGCTTCAAGGGAAACGCTGGGCTGTGACAGTAGCAGCGTCACGCATCGCCCCCCTGCTCTAGCTCGTCAACCCCAATCTCAGGGGACCAGCCACGAATAACCGCATCGTAGTCGCGATTATTTTCGCGCATGGCTTGATCAAACTGATTACGGAACGTTAAACCCAGATTAATACCATTAACGATCACGTTCACCACACGCCACTCACTATCGGAAAGCCGCAGGCTGTAGCTTACCGGGTAAACCTGACCGTTATTAGCCACAACTTCCATATCGACACTGGCCTGATCTTCATGGCGCTGACCACGCTGATTATCCAGCACACGAAGTTCATCATAATCAAAGGTTACTAACCCACGAGTATAGGTATCGATCAGCGTTTGACGAAAGACGTTAGCGAATCGGCTGCGCTGCTCTGGCGTCGCGTTGCGGAAATAGCTCCCCATTACGCTGGCGCCGATATAGCGAAAGTCTGCCACTTCATCAAGGCTGTCGTTAACTAAGGCCTTTAGCTCATCAAGATTATTCGCGAAGTACTCTTCTCTCCCTTCAAGCTCAGCCATGAAAGCGCTGACATTTTCACGAACAAGCGCTTCAGGCGTTTGGGTCTGCGCCTGGACACTCATTGGTAACAACATTACCACCGCCATTACAACGGCAAACAGCCAGCGGGCAGTTACTTTGTCGGTATATTGCATTATCTCTTCACCTCGTCATTCTAAGTGTCGTATGTCCAGGCTGTGTCTAACGGGTCGCCTTAAGCCGTTAGTTGCTAACCATATTGGATATAAATTGCTGGATTAGTTCTTCTAATACCAATGCGGACTGGGTATCGCGGATAGTGTCACCGTCTTGCAAAACATCAGGATCACCCCCAACACTTAGCCCTATATACTGCTCACCTAACAGGCCTGCGGTCAGTATGGCTGCCGTAGTATCCCGGGATAGCTGGCCTTCCAAATCGCTATTTAGGCTTAACACAACGCGAGCGTCATACCACTCAGTATCCAGCTCAATAGCTTCAACCCGTCCAACGGTTACACCCGCCATGGTGACGCGGGCACGCGGCCTCAAGCCACCTATGTTGGAAAAGTTAGCCTCAAGCCGAAATGTCTCGGAAGGAGCTGAAAGCGTTAGCCCGCTGACTCGCAAGCCCAGAAACACGAGCCCCAAAATACCCGCCAGCATAAAGAGGCCAACGCCCAACTCCATGGTTTTAGTGCGCTTCATGAAACTGCTCCACCCATTAAAGGCCGCCGAACATGACGGCGGTTAGTACAAAATCAAGCCCCAAGACGGCTAGCGATGAATATACAACGGTGCGCGTGGTGGCACGGGAAATACCTTCAGAAGTAGGTATAAGATCATAACCTTGGAACACCGCAATCCAGGTCACGACCACGGCAAAAACCATACTTTTGATCATGCCGTTACCAATGTCATTTATAAATGACACGCTGGCCTGCATATTGCCCCAGTATGAGCCTTCAAAGACGCCCAGCCATTCAACCCCTACTAAATAGCCACCCCAAATCCCCACCACGCTAAACCCTACGGTGAGAATGGGCAGCGCTACAAAACCCGCCCAGAGCCGCGGCGCCACAACCCGGCGCAGTGGGTCGACGCCGATCATTTCCATACTGGTCAACTGCTCGGTTGCTTTCATCAGCCCTATTTCAGCCGTCAATGCAGACCCAGCCCGCCCAGCAAACAGCAATGCAGCGACTACAGGCGCTAACTCACGTAATAGCGAAAGCGCCACCATCTGCCCTAACGCCTGTTCAGCACCAAAATCGACCAGGATGGTATAGCCCTGTAGCGCCAGCACCATACCGATAAACAGACCCGACACCAGTACAATGGCAAGCGATAGCACTCCGACGAAATGCACTTGCTTTAGCCATAGCCCCCACCCCTCCCGGGACGGGATGCCCACAGCAGACTGCGCTAGAAAAACGCCCGCTCGGCCCAGCGCTTCCATAGCATCACACCCTTTACGGCCTAAACGGGCAATATGAGCGGTGCCTTGCTTGAGTTTTGACTGCATTTATCCTGCCCTTGTGACCGAAGCTTGCCCAAGAATATCGCGATAGAAACTCTCAGCGGGATAATGAAATGGCACAGGCCCATCGGGTTCGCCGTGAATAAACTGACTAACTCGCGGATCCTGGTTAGTATCCAACGTTTTAGGAGTGCCATGGGCAACGACCTGACCATCGGCAATCAAGTATAGGTAATCGGCAATGCTCAGCGTCTCTTTTATATCGTGAGAAACCACCACCGACGTAAGCGCTAACGCCTGATTTAGCCGCTTGATTAGCTGCACCAAAACACCCATGGAAATGGGGTCTTGTCCAACAAACGGTTCATCATAGAGGATCAGCTCTGGGTCTAGCGCAACCGCCCGCGCCAGCGCCACTCGCCGCGCCATACCGCCCGAAAGCTCTGCCGGCGTTAGCTGACGGGCGCCGCGAAGCCCAACGGCCTGAAGCTTGAGCAGCACAAGATCGCGAATCATCGCATCAGGTAAGTCCGTATGAACCCGCAGCGGAAACGCAACGTTTTCAAACACATCAAGGTCAGAAAAAAGCGCACCACTTTGAAATAGCATGCCCATCCGCTTACGCAGCGCAAACAGGGCCTTGCGTGACAAACGATGGACATCCTGACCATCGATCAAAATTCGACCCTGGTCTGGCGTCAACTGGCCGCCAATAAGCTTAAGCAGCGTTGTTTTACCCGTGCCGCTTGGCCCCATGATAGCCGTTACCTTCCCCCGCAGGATCGTCATGTTTATCCCCCGGAAAATATCGAGATCTCCCCGAGAGAAGTACAAATCTTCAATTTCTATGAAGGGAACATCTGTCATAGGCTGATTGACCTTCATTGTCGCCTCGCCGTAGCGGGTTAGTATAGGATCACCGCGCACCGCATAGTGTAAAATCCACCGTTAAAGAAACAGTGTTTTCTAAATATTATCGAACATCGTATCCTAACACTATCTTTACTAACAGCGCGCAGTAACAGCACCTCTCGTTGCGCTACCTCAGGGTATGGCACTGGCACCTCCTGCTTTTTTAAGCAGCTAAGCGACGAAGCGCTTTACCTATAAGGCGCAACGAGATGTTATTCTTGTCTATTCATTTTTGAACGCTAACGAGACTATCAACATCATGCGCCAGCCACCCTCTACACCCAGGCAGCTGCGTGAAAGTGCGCTGCGCACCCTGCAAATTGAGCAAGCCGCTATTGGGGGCCTGCAGGCGAAGCTTGACGAAGGCTTCGATCATGCCTGCCAATTGATTCTTGCCTGCCAGGGCCGGGTAGTGGTCACCGGCATGGGTAAATCTGGTCACATTGCTGGCAAGCTAGCCGCTACCCTTGCCAGCACCGGAACACCTGCTTTTTTTGTCCACCCAGGGGAAGCTAGCCACGGCGACCTTGGCATGATCACCCGGGCCGATGTGGTATTAGCGCTATCGAACTCTGGCGAAACGGCCGAAGTAACCGCACTTCTACCGCTGCTTAAAAGGCTCGGCACACCCCTGGTGAGCATGACCGGCCGCCCCGGCTCGACGCTGGCTAAACATGCTGACGCCCACCTGGACAGCGGTGTTGAGCGTGAAGCCTGCCCGCTCGACCTTGCGCCTACCAGCTCGACCACCGCAGCGCTTGCTCTAGGGGATGCACTTGCCGTCGCGCTTTTAGAAGCCCGCGGCTTCACCGCTGAAGACTTTGCCCTCTCTCACCCTGGCGGCAGCTTAGGCAAACGTTTGCTACTGCGTGTAAAAGACGTCATGCATGACGGCGCTCGCCTTCCCCAAGTTGCGCTGGGTAGCCCGCTTCGGGATGCCCTGTTGGAAATCACCCGGCAAGGCCTTGGCTTCACCTGTGTCGTCGATAGCGATGGGCGCTTAGCCGGCGTGTTTACCGATGGCGACCTACGCCGCACCCTCGATCAATTTCATGACCTGCGAGAGGTGTGTGTCGATGATGTCATGACACGGCCTGGAAAACGCATTGGGCCTGATGTGCTTGCTGCAGAAGCTGTCCGGATCATGGAGGATAGCCGTATTACTGCCCTTGCCGTGGTCGATGAACAGCAGCGACCTATCGGCGCTTTACATATGCATGACCTTTTGGTCAGCGGCGTTATCTAAAAACTATCAAACACTTATAAGGAGGCTCTATGGCCCTACCAGATGCTCTACTTGATCGCATTCGCCGTGTACGTTTACTAGCCCTTGATGTCGACGGCATATTGACAGATGGTCGCCTCTACTTCCAAGCGGATGGCATTGAGATTAAGGCGTTTCACACCCAGGACGGCCACGGCTTAAAGCTTTTAAAACGCGTTGGTATTCATGTGGCGCTGATTACCGGCCGAGACTCTACCATGGTCAGTCAACGCGCAGCGTCACTGGGCATTACCCATGTTCATCAAGGCTGTGAAGACAAACTCGCCACACTCAAGGACCTTTGCAAGCGCCTTGACATCACTTTAGAGCAAGTTGCCTACTGCGGCGACGACTTACCGGATTTGGCGCCTATTAAGCGCTCAGGAGTGGGCATTACCGTTCCCAATGCACCCGACTACATGCATACCCACGCGGATTGGATCACCGACCGCCTTGGTGGTCACGGCGCGGTTCGTGAGATCTGCGATACGCTGCTCATGTCCCAAGGCCACTGGGATGCCGTAATGGACACCTATCTGCACAGGCATTCGTAATGACTCGGCGGGTTAAAAAGCGCGTCTGGCTAACCGGGGTTGTGGTTGCCCTGGGCACGCTGCTGGTGTGGATAGACCCCCGAGGCCCGCAAGACATCACCCCAGACCCTGACGCTCAAGCCGAAGAGCCTGGCCATGTGTTAGAAAACGCCGAAATCACCCTGTTTGGCGAAACTGGGACTATTCAACAGTCGCTGGTCACGCCCTATTTAGTCCACACCCCCCAGCGGGCCATGACGCAAGCCACCTCACCCCGAGTAACGCTATTTGATGGTGAACAGCGAGAGTGGCTAGCCACCGCCAACGCAGGCACGCTCAATACGGACACACACGCATTGACATTAACCGGCGCAGCCAGGCTACTGGCACCGGATGAAGGCTGGCAGTTGGATACGGAGTTATTACACTATAACGGCATGACACGCCATGCATGGAGCGAAGTGCCGGTACTGCTGCAGCAACCACCCCAGCGGATCAGCGCTTCGCGCATGGATGTGTGGCTTGACACTAATCAGGTTCGTTTAACCGATAATGTGCGCGGCATCCACCCGCCCGCCACCCAGACGCCTTAGGAGTCGCTATGAAGGTTTTAATCTGCACCGCGCTTTTAGCCCTAGCGGTGCCGCTCTCAGCGGCTGCCCAAGCAACTCAAGCGCCGGTTGAAGTTGAAGCTGACCGCTTAGATCTTGATCAGCGCGCTGGCACGGCAGTCTATAGCGGCAATGTTAATATTCGCCAGGGTGAGATGCAGCTACGCGGGGAGCGTGTCGAAATTCAGCGTAATGATGCTGGCGAACTTGCCCGTGCGACCGCCACGGGTGAGCGTGCTTACCTACGCAACCAGCTAGATGGTGAAACGACACCCATGGAAGGCTGGGCACGTCGTATTATCTATCATGTAGCTGAACGCCGGGTTGAGCTCATCGATCAGGCAGAACTTACCCAGCGAGGCGACCGTTTCCAAGGGGGGCGTTTAGAGTACTTCATTGACCGAGAGGTCGTGCAGGCCCGCTCAGATGTCGACGGAAGCGAATCACAGCGTATTCGCATGACCCTACAGCCCGCGCAATAGGGAGTTCATTTGTGACAACCCCCAGCCCCATGGCAACTAACGAAACTGCTCCGGTAAAAACGCTCTATGCTCATCACCTGGCTAAAAGCTATAAGCGTCGCCGGGTGGTGAAAGATATTAACCTAGAGATTACTCAAGGCAGCGTTGTGGGGCTACTCGGCCCGAACGGTGCGGGTAAAACCACCTCTTTTTATATGATCGTTGGGTTGGTTAAGTCTGACGCAGGCAACGTAGGAATTGATGATCTAGATCTCACCCGCGCACCCATGCATGAACGGGCCATCGCAGGCATTGGCTACTTGCCCCAGGAAGCCTCTATTTTTCGTAAGCTTTCGGTCGCCGACAACATCATGGCAATACTTGAAACTCGAAAGGAGCTTGACCGTAGCGCCCGTGAACAGCGTCTAGAGTCGCTACTTGAAGACTTCCACATTACCCATATCCGCGACAACCCGGGCATGAGCCTATCTGGCGGCGAGCGTCGGCGCGTTGAAATTGCCCGCTCATTGGCAACCGAGCCTGCGTTTATTCTGCTAGATGAACCGTTCGCGGGCGTAGACCCTATTTCAGTGGGTGATATCAAAACGATTATACGCGCGCTCAAACAGCGGCATATCGGCGTACTCATCACCGACCATAACGTACGAGACACGCTCGATATCTGTGATATCGCCTATATCGTCGGCGATGGCCAAATCATTGCTAGCGGCGACCCACAGTCTATTCTCGATAACCAGAAGGTGCGCGACGTCTATCTCGGAGCTGATTTCCGCCTATAAACAGGTGCCTACCGACTAATTACTTTTAATGGCATGCTTATTGCACTTGCACCTGAGGATAACTCGCACTAGGGTGGAGCTTTCTGATTAACGAGTGGTTCTCAGATGGTCATGAAAGCTTCTCTTCAACTGCGTATCGGCACACAGCTGACCATGACACCTCAGCTGCAGCAGGCAATTGCGCTGCTCCAGCTCTCAACACTCGACCTGCGTCAAGAAATTCAGCAAGCGCTCGATGCTAACCCTATGCTGGAACAAGAGGATGAATTTGGCGAGCAAGCGGTCACCGAGACGCCGGAAGCAGAATGGGCCGAAAGCATTCCTAGTGAGCTTTCTGTGGATAGTGACTGGTCCGACACCTACCAAGATATGGGCAGCACGGGCGGTAGCAGCGAAGGGCCTGATTTTGAGCGCCAGGCAGCAGGACAGAGCCTGCACGGTCACCTGCTTTGGCAACTTGCCATGACCGACTTCACGCTGCGTGAGCACGCCATTGCCGAAAGCTTGATCGATGCTCTGGATGCCAATGGCTACATCACTCAGCCGCTTAACGATATCCGTGAAGGCTTAAAAGCTCAGGGCCTGGATGGCCTAAGCCAGCGTGAAGTAGAGAACACCCTGTTGCGCTTGCAGCAGTTTGAGCCCACCGGGGTCTTCGCTCGGGACTTACGCGAGTGTCTAATGCTTCAGCTAGCCACGCTCCCTGAGGAGACGCCGCTTCTAGTACCTGCCAAACGGCTGGTGCGTCAATTTCTTGAAGCGCTCGGCAAAGACGATATAAGGCTGCTTAAACGACGCTTGAGCCTGGATGATGAACAGCTCGATGATGTTATTCGCCTCATTCGCAGCCTTGACCCGCGCCCCGGCAGTGCCTATGGCGACAGCGATGATAGCTATATAACCCCAGATTTGGTCGTGCGGCACGATAATGAAGGCTGGCACCTGGAACTTAATCCGGAAGCGTTGCCGCGGCTACGCATTCAGCCTGACTACGCAAGTTTGATAAAGCGTGCTGATAAAAGCCAAGACAACCAGTTTCTTAAAGAGCACCTTCAAGAAGCCCGCTGGCTGATTAAAAGCCTTTCAAGCCGAAATGACACGCTGCTGCGGGTGGGTCGCGAAATTATCGCGCGCCAGATTGGCTTTTTAGAGCATGGCGAAGAGGCGATGAAACCGTTAATTTTAGCGGACATAGCCGAAGCCGTGGAGATGCATGAGTCCACCATCTCCCGGGTGACCACTCAAAAGTATATTCATACGCCCCGCGGTGTATTTGAACTCAAGTATTTCTTTTCCAGCCAGGTCAGCGGCCAAGATGGTGGCGACAGCCACTCCAGCACCGCTATCCGCGCGCGGATTAAGAAGCTGGTTCAAGATGAGCCACCGGGTAAACCGCTTTCCGACAGCCGTTTGGTGACGCTCTTGGAAGCAGGCGGAATTAGTGTTGCAAGGCGCACAGTCGCCAAATATCGAGAGTCAATGGGCATTCCCTCTTCAAGTGAACGGCGCCGTTTACGTTAGTGAACAAGGAAACACCGCTATAGGGCTTTGCAACAGCGTAAAAAGGGTTACAATCGAAGTACAGTCCCATGGATAAGGAGCACGTCAATGCAAGTAAATATCACTGGTCATCATGTAGATCTGACTGACGCCTTGCGTGACTACGTAAATGAAAAACTAGCGCGCGTTGAGCGCCATTACGACAACATTACGACAGTACAAGTGACCTTATCTGTTGAAAAAGAGCGACAGCAAGCTGCCTGCACACTGCACGCAGCAGGGGCTGATCTTCACGCCGAAGCATTAGACAATGACATGTACGCAGCTATTGATGCTTTAGCGGATAAGATCGATCGTCAACTCGTTAAACACAAGGAAAAAGCACAAGCTCGCGCCCAAGGCGCTGGTGTGCGTTAATTCAATGACGTTGGAAACCATACTCCCCCCGGAGCGCGTGCTTTACGACGTGCCCGGGGGCAGCAAAAAAAGGGTGCTGGAATTTTTCAGCACCTTTATTGCCCAAAACACCCCTAGCCTGGATAGCCAGGAAGTCTTTAGCCGTTTAATTGGCCGCGAACGCCTGGGTAGCACTGGGATAGGTAATGGCGTTGCCATTCCCCATGCTCGAAGCCCCCACTGCATCGCCCCTATTGCCGGCTTTTTAAAGCTTGCCGAGCCAGTCGATTTCGATGCCATTGATGGCGACCCTGTCGATTTGGTGTTTGTCTTGTTAGTGCCGGAAGAGGCTGACGACACACATCTAGCATTACTTGGGCAAGTTGCCACCATCATGAACGAGGCTGATACGCGCCAGCAGCTGCGCAAAAGTGCTAGCCAGCGCGAACTTCTTGAGCTTATCACCTCTAAAATCCGTGAAAAATCGGCGCACTAAGCGTCTACCTCGACGCTAGCCGCTGCCTTTCTTCATTTTAAGCCTTATTTATTTATTGGCAGCCCAAGAGAAACTCTATGCAATTGGTGATCATTAGCGGCCGTTCTGGGTCCGGTAAATCTATCGCCTTACAAGCGTTAGAAGATCTTGGCTACTACGCCATCGACAACTTACCCGCCATGCTGCTTGGCTCTTTAGTAGATGAGCTGCGTGTTCAGGGTGGGCGTACCCATCTAGCGGTAAGTATTGATGCCCGTAACCTGCCAGCAGCCCTTGAGCGGCTGCCAACGCTACTTGAAGAGCTCCATCAGCGGCAGATTCGTTTCCAGGTAATTTACCTGACCACCGATGCAAGAATTTTATTAGAGCGCTACTCCGCTACACGTCGTCGCCATCCGTTAACCCGCGATAGCGACATGACGCTGGAAGAAGCCATTGATAAAGAAGAAGAAACGCTGCTTGAGATACGCGACCTTGCCGATCTCATGATCGACACTTCACGGCTTTCGGTGCACGACTTACGTCGCCGAATTACCGATCAAGTCGCCCATCAGTATAGCGACCAGCTAACCCTCACCTTTGAATCATTTGGCTACAAGCGGGGCGTACCCCTAGATGCCGATATTGTGTTTGATGTGCGCTGTTTACCGAACCCCTATTGGGATCCGACGCTACGTCAGTACACTGGCAGAGACGCTAACATTGTGGCATTTCTCAGCGGCTACCCCATTGTCGATGCGATGAGCAACGACATTTACAGCTGGTTAGAGAAGTGGTTGCCGGCTTACCAAAACAGCCAGAGAAGTTATATGACCATTGCAATCGGTTGTACCGGTGGCCAACACCGCTCTGTTTACATGGTGGAGGAACTCGCGCAACGGCTCGTAAAACACATAGGGGAAGTGCAGCTAAGGCATCGAGAACTGGGACTTCAGTACACCCTCAGTGAACAACCGGCGCAACTATCACCTTCAGCACCAGTCGAACCTGATTAGTTTCAATACCTTAGATGCACTTATCCAACAAGACGACACCACTCGGCAAAAAGGAACCAGGGTGCCAGAACGAAATTTAACCCTTACCAACCAGCGCGGCCTACACGCGCGAGCGGCGACTAAACTGGTCAAATGCGGTCAACAGTTTTCAGCCAACATCTACGTTTACAAGCAACAGCAAAAGGCCGACGCGGCTAATATTATGTCGCTACTGATGCTAGCAGCCCCCTGCGGCACCGAGTTAAAGGTTATCGCAGAGGGCGATGACGCTGAACAGGCGTTGGAGGCTATCCAAAGCCTGTTCGATGCACGATTTGATGAGGATCAATAACGACGCTGTTCAGCTAGCCGCTCTACCCCCACAAAATTAGTTGCTAGCTGCCTGCGACCGTCATGGCATCAATTAACCAACTGCCGGTGTGAATACTGCCACGGGTATCTATGTCATCAGCAACACCGACCAAGCCCGCAAACATGGTGTTGAGATTCCCAGCGATGGTGAACTCTTCAATAGGGTACTGCACTTTCCCATTTTCAACCCAAAAACCCGCGGCCCCTCTTGAATAGTCACCAGTAACACCATTAACGCCCTGCCCCATTAGCTCGGTTACCCAAATCCCGCGGCCCATCTCTTTAAGCAGTGCATCCCGGCTCGCGGCAGGGTTTAGCAATCGAATATTGCGCGCACCGCCAGCATTAGCCGTGGTTTGCATCCCTAAACGGCGAGCGCTATAGGATGAGAGCATGTAGCTTGCGATATTACCCTGATCGATAAAGCGGTTATTGCGCGTTTGCACGCCTTCACCATCGAAGGGAGAGCTTGCGGTTGCCCCCACTTCCATCGGCCGCTCTTCTAGGCTAAACCAGCTGGGAAAAAGTGGCGTTCCTAATCGGTCGCATAAAAAAGAGGCCTGACGATAGAGCGCACCGCCCGCTAACGCGCCCATAAGGTGGCCAATTAGCCCACTGGCAAGCGTGGGATCAAAAAGCACGGGGAAAGTACCTGTCGGTGGGCGCTTCGCGCCTAAGCGTCTAAGTGTCCGAGCAGCAGCCTCTTGTCCTACGCTTTCAGGGCCACGAAGCTCGCTCGGATTACGCGCCGAGGTATAGTCATAGTCCCGCTGCATGCCATTTTCATCTTGGGCGATTAGCATGCAGGAAAGCGAGTGACTGCTGCCCTTTTGCGTCCCCAAAAAACCGTGGCTATTGGCATAGACACGCACGCCTTCACCACTAGAGAGCGATGCCCCCTCCGACTGGTGAATCCCCGCCACGCTGCGGCCAGCCTGCTCGCAGGCCAAGGCTATCTCAATAGCCTCATCGGTGGTTAACGGCCAAGGGTAATGCACTTTTAAATCGGGCAAATGCGATGCCATCAGGGCAGCATCTGCCAAGCCTGCAGCAGGGTCTTCCCCTGTATAGCGGGCAATCGCCAAGGCCTTTTCCACCGTCGCTTTAATAGAGGCACTGCTTGCATCGGACGAAGAGGCGCTGCCCTTACGTTGACCCACATAGAGAGTAACGGCAATCCCCTGATCCCGTGAAAGCTCGACGGTTTCTACTTCACCTAAGCGCACGCTGATGCCCACGCCTTGGTCGACGCTTGCACCTACTTCGGCTGCATCTGCACCGAGCTGTTTTGCCAGCGCCAACGCTTCTTCTGCACGCGTGGTTAACAGCGCCTGCTGTGAGGTTGCGTCAAATGCCTGTGCCATGTTGTGGCCTCCTTTTCGCCAGAATCGCATTGGCGAATCAATGTTGTTGTCGCAGCTGATATAATGCTGCAAACGAATCTGATCAGTGAGTTCTAGTATGCCTAAGCAACGCCCCGAACCCTTCGATAGTGATGAACAGGAAGAACGCCCGAGTAAATCTCAGCTAAAACGAGAAATGCATGCGTTACAGGCACTTGGCGAAACACTTATTGCCATGAGACCCGCAGAACTGGCGCGCTTTCCGCTCTCTGATGACATGCTGCGAGCCATTGAGGAAACCTCCCGCATCCGCTCCCATGAAGGGCGTCGACGCCACATGCAGTACGTGGGAAAACTTATTCGCAAAGAGGACCTCGTCGCTATCCAAGGGGTATTTGACGGCATTGAACAAGAGAAAGAGCAGCGTGACCATGCCTTTCATCGCCTTGAGAAATGGCGTGACCGTTTGATCGACGAAGGCGATGACGGTGTTGACTTATTTCTTGCCGAGTACCCTGACGGCGATCGCCAGACATTGCGCCAGCTAGTGCGCAATGCACGAAAAGAGCGCGAACAAAACAAGCCACCAACCAGCTCGCGCAAGCTGTTCAAGCACCTACGCGAGACTTTGGCGCTCTAAGTTTGGGTTAAGACGACTGGGTGCCACCAACGGTCAGTTCATCTAGCTTCAAGGTGGGCTGACCAACGCCAACCGGCACGCCCTGCCCCTCTTTGCCACACACCCCAATACCTGTGTCCATTTCCGCATCATGGCCAATCATAGAGACCCGCCCCATGGCTTCTGGCCCATTACCGATGAGGGTAGCGCCTTTTACAGGTGCCGTGATTTTGCCATCTTCGATGAGATAGGCTTCGCTGGCAGAAAATACAAACTTGCCCGACGTAATATCCACCTGCCCGCCACCAAAACTCACCGCATAGATACCGCGCTTAACGCTTTTAATAATATCGCTCGGCTCATCCTGACCAGCTAACATGACGGTATTGATCATCCGCGGCATCGGCAGGTGGGCAAACGACTCGCGCCGCGCATTGCCAGTAGGCGCCATGTTCATTAAACGGGCGTTGAGTTTGTCCTGCATATAACCAGTTAAAATACCGTCTTCGATGAGCGGCGTATTTTGCCCAGGCGTTCCTTCATCATCAACGCTGAGCGATCCACGCCCATCCGATAGCGTAGCATCATCGACAATAGTCACGCCTTTGGCAGCCACACGCTGACCCATTCGCCCGGCAAACGCCGAGCTACCTTTGCGGTTAAAGTCGCCCTCCAAGCCATGGCCGACCGCTTCGTGTAGCAAGATGCCTGGCCAACCTGCGCCGAGTACTACCGGCATTTGCCCTGCAGGCGCGTCCACCGCATCTAAATTTACCAGGGCTTGGCGCACCGCCTCTTTGGCATAACGCGCGGCAACGCCCTCATCTCGCAGCCTTGCCATGGAATAACGCCCACCACCTCCTGCACTGCCGCGTTCGCGACGGCCATTTTTAAAGGCAATAACGCTGACATTAAAACGCACTAGCGGGCGGATATCTGCTGCTAAGGTGCCATCGCTGGCACGCACCAGCACTACTTCGTAGGTGCCAGACAGTGAAGCGCTTACTTGGCTAATGCAGGGGTCAGCCGCACGCGCCACGCGGTCGGCCTCTTTCAGTAGCGCAACCTTGTCTTCTGCAGTGAGGCCTGCCAATGGGTCAATGCCCGCGTAAAAGGGCGCTACAGAAACAGGCCTTACCGCCTGCCCAGTCAGCTGCTTGCCGCTACGCACAATACCCGCCGCCGTGCGGCCAGTGTCCACCAGCGCATCGGCGGTGATCTGGTTTGAGTAGGCAAAGCCGGTTTTTTCGCCTGCTAGCGAACGTACTCCCACCCCACCATCAATGTTGTAGCTGGCTTCTTTTACCTCGCCATCTTCCAACACCCATCCCTCTTGCCAGGTGCGCTGAAAATAGAGATCGGCGTAGTCAATGCCTGCCCCCATGGCATAGCCAAGCCCTGTGTCCAGCGCATCTAGGTCAAGACCACTCGGCGTTAACAGAATGGAAACAGCGGTGTCTAAATCGCTTTTAAGTGCGGTCATTGAGGGCCTTCTAAGGTAACCTGCGGCGAAGTCCAGGGACCCCGCACGCGATAGTGAATAGTCGTCGCTCGATCAAACGCATCGCCAAACAGTTGGTCGGCGAGGAATAAGGCACCCCCTACAATGGGGGCGCCCACGGCAATGGCCGCGATGGGTAAACTCTGGCTAACTGGCAGTGTGACGCCTAAACGCTGATCGAGTTCACGCTGCGCTAGGTTGATGTTGCCGGTAAGCGTCATTGAGGCTGCCGGGGCTTCAATATGCAACGGCCCGCGCATCATTAACTTCCCACCAGCCACATCTGCTGTGCCATATACTCTATCAAATGCGGTGCCTTGACCCGTGACATCAGAAAAATCTAGACGTAATCGGCGCAATATATTGTCAAAATTAAGCAGCCCAACCAACCTTGCGGGCGCGGACTCTAACGTCACAAAACGGCCATCACGGATATCGATATCAATCTCGCCGCCCGCCCGGCTCAAGTCAAGCTGCCAGGGTGCGCCAGGCCATGCTAGCTCAGCGTTAATGTCCGTTGAACGGCTACGCATCGCCACCGGCTGGCCAAGCCGCTCTAGGGCAGTGCCCACATCCCCCCCCAGGATTGAAATATCGGCCCGAGTTTGACTGTTCTCCGCACTGCCTTCCCAAAATAGTTCGCCCCGAGCCGAAAGCTGGCCCAGGGTCAACCCTACAGGTGACAGCGAAAAGCGTCGATCATCGGTTTGCCAATAGGCCGTTAGAGGGCCAAACCGACCTCCACCCAAGCTGATTTCTGCAAGTCGTAACCGACCACTGGGCA
Organism: Halomonas sp.; assembly: GCF_017515565.1. Taxonomy (GTDB): domain Bacteria; phylum Pseudomonadota; class Gammaproteobacteria; order Pseudomonadales; family Halomonadaceae; genus Vreelandella. The sequence continues at coordinate 8,029 of NZ_JAFWFN010000025.1, read as the reverse complement.
GTTCGGCCAGCCATGAAGGAATGGATGCCGGCGTTGAGTACCGGGTTTCCACTGCCTCTACCCATGAGGCGGGAGAAGCTGCACTACTACTATGCTCTTTGGAGGGCATGTCGAGCAGTCGCTCGGCCTCCAGCGACGTAATCATTATGTCCAGAGGCCGCGCGGTCTTGGGTCGATACTCAACCCGACCCGAGATTAAGTCACCACTGAGCAGCATTCCCATCTGCTGTCCATGGATATCGCCCGACACGTTAATTTCACCAAAGCATTCGCTGCGGTAGCGTAAACAAGGAGTACTTACCCTTAGCGAAACAGGTGCTTCGCTCTCTTCGTATTCAATACCTACCGGCGACTGGCTTTGCATGAGCGGCGCAACCGCTGCATGCCATGCTACTGGGTCTATTTCAGGTAGTTCGGCAACGACGTTAATGCCTGGCTGGCGCAGCCAGCCTTGCGGCAACGACGCAGCCCCCAACGCCAGCTCGCCGGCTAATTCGCCATTTGCTAACTGTTGGCCACGCGCATGAATAAGTTCGGCTAGCTGGGTTTCCACCCGTCCGCTCTCTATATCAGCCGTGAAGCGCCATGGCCAGGGCTGCTCAGCGGTTTTAGCGAAGGGTTCAGGTAAGTGGCTCACCACGCCCAACCAACGGCTTTCGAGGGTCACCCTAGGCGTCGGCTCAAGGCGAACCTGACCACGCCACTCAGCGCTGCCTTCAAATACTTGGCGAGCCTGCTCAGCAGGTATGTCTGCCAAGCGGAACAGCGCCGCGGTATTAACATCGCCACGTAAGTCGATCCGGTCTTGCTGGCTATTAATATCCGCCACAATGCGGCCACCTAGCAGCCGACCGCTGGCATTACCTGACAAACCATAGTTTTCGCCATGCTGCTGCCAGGTCAGCGCACCCTCGACATTGGTTAAGGGTAATTCAAGGGGCTGGTAGGCGATGCTTGAAAACTGCGGGCGGGCATTGATTTCCACCTGCAAGGTGTCAGGCGCATTAAGCGGCAACGACAGGGCAATATCTCCCTCTACGTGTCCTTCAGCACGCACATCGTCAAGCAGCGACATATCTACATTCGGAATAGCCTGGAGAAACTCAAGTAGCGATTGGCCATCGCTCTTTAATTGCCCAGAGAGCATTAGCTGCTCATCGGCCATTATCAACTCACCTTCAGAGGCCTGCACACCGTGGCTCTCGGCATACTCAATGTGGGCTTCAAGCACCTGCTCTTTCCAGGTCAACCGCCCCTCCACTTGTTCTAGCCGTGGCCAATCTTGCGCGATAGGCATATGCCCCTGGGTTACCGACAGAGCCAGCGTCGCAGAGAGTTCATCGGTTGTTTGCTCGATAGCTAAGGGCAGGCTTAGCTGAAGCGACCCGTTGGGCACGTAGCCACCGATATCGTTGAGCAGCCATTCGCGCATTCCGGGTTCAAACGCGTAGATGGGTAGCCAGTGAGACAAGGGGTATTCCACAGCATCGACGTTGGCAAAGTCGATATTTAAACCAAATTGACCACTCTCTTTACCCCTAATTAACCCAAAGCCACCGCTAACCTCTGCACCATCCCACTGAACGGCTAACTCACGACCACTAATCATTGTATTGGGGCCATCATAGACCCACTCCACCACGCCTTGGGCATGGCTAAGCTGCATGGGGGCAATAAATAACCCAGGAAAATGTAGCGAACTCTCTCCCGCGCTACTGAAGGTCACTCGGCCGCGAAAATCCCGGGCCTGTACCCAGGCATCTAGCGGGCCGCCGCCGGGCGCCTGCTGCCAGGGCAAAACGGCAACATTGGTCAGCGCCGCATCAACACCCCAGCGCCCCTCATGCTGACCAACGCTTAGCCCTTGAACCTGGCCACTGGGGGAAAGGGTTTGCAGCACCCGGGTTACTGATTCGGGTAGCAATACGTACTCGCGCCAGGCGGTCAGTGAGGAGAGCTCAAAAGCGCTTGTGCGCAGCTCCCAAAAATCAGCCTGATGGGACAAATACCAGTGGTTCGGTAGCGCCGGGCCATCACTAATACCAGCAGGGCGCGCCCACTCAACGCTGTCAGCATCGGCGCTTAGCCACGCTTTGCCGCCCTCACCATCACGCTGCCAAAGGCCCGTTGCCTGAATATCTTGTAATACCGCGTATTGAATTTCATGGCGCAGAGTAAGCTCGGGGATATCCACCGCCAGGCGCGCTTCATCGAGCCGACCGCTATGCCACCGCCCCCACAGCTTAACTTCGCCCCCAGCCTGTTCTAGGTGGGGCATATAGTCCGGCCGAAATACCGCCGCTAACGACAGCAAGTGATCAAGCTGCATATCGAGCTGAAGCGCCGCCGAGAAGTCGCTAAACCCTCGCTGCCCTGGCTGCATTTCCACCTGCATATTCAGCGCAGGAAGAGCCTCTTCATCGCGCAGGTCGGGGGTTTCTAGAATGTTCACTACCCCCTCAAGCCGTGTGCGCCGCTCATCACCGTTAAGCAGTAAGGTAGGCGCGTGCATGGCCACCTCATCTTCCTCTCCATGCAGCACAACGCGTGTGTTATCCACCCACAAGCGCTGGCGCAGGATAATGCCTGCCCACTTATCAATTTTGGCTAAATCCAGCGTAGGCTCTGGCGCTATAAATTCGGGTAGCTCGGCAGGGTTTGGCCAGCCCCAAGCAGCGTCTTGCTGCTGGTAAAGATGAAACTCAGCCCCAGTAATACGGGCATCGTTAAAAATGGGGGCAATACTTAGGAGCGAGGCCCAGCTATCAAGCCGCAGGTGGGCCTCTCCAAGGGAGAGCAGCCGTTGCCCTTGCGGCGTTACTGCCTGTAAGCCCTCTAAACGCAGAAATAGATCGTTGCGCTCAAGGGAGAGAGAGAGATGATCAATCGTCACCGGCACGCCGATGCGCGCTTCAAGGAGCGCTTCAATTTTGGGCGTTAGCGCCCCTACCTGGCTAATCAGCAGCCTCACTACCAAAAGCAGTATGGCCAGCATGCCAAGCAGCCATGCAAACACAATCAGAGACCACCGCACCCACGAACGTAGCGCTATCATTACATCAGCACAATGTCGTACTGTTCTTGGGAGTAGTGCTGCTCAACCTGAAAACGGATCGTTTTGTTAATAAAGCTTTCCAGGTCAGCCACCGCTGCGGACTCTTCATCCAACAAGCGGTCTACCACTGGCTGGGATGCGAGTACCATATACGTCTCAGCGCTGTAAGCTCGCTCTTCGCGCAGTATTTCACGAAAAATTTCATAGCAAACAGTTTCGGGTGTTTTCAATGTACCGCGTCCGCTACACGTAGGACACGCTTCGCACAATGTCTGCTCCAAGCTTTCGCGAGTCCGCTTGCGGGTCAACTGAACTAAGCCAAGCTCGGTTACCCCAGTACACTTGGTTTTAGCGTGATCCCGCTCCAGAGCTTTTTCCAACACGCGCAGCACCTGACGTTGATGCTCAACATCTATCATATCGATAAAGTCGATAATGATAATACCGCCCAAGTTGCGCAGCCGCAGCTGGCGCGCTATCGCCGTGGCCGCTTCAAGATTGGTTTTAAAAATGGTTTCTTCGAGATTACGGTGACCAACATAGCCCCCGGTATTCACATCAATGGTGGTCATGGCCTCAGTGGGATCAATCACTAAATAGCCGCCCGACTTTAGCTGCACTTTGCGCCCTAACGCTTTTTGAATTTCATCCTCAACGCTGTAAAGATCAAAAATAGGGCGCTCGCCGGGATAGTACTCAATACGATCCACCGCCTCGGGCATAAACTCTTCGGCGAACTCAACGAGTTTGACAAAGTTTTCCCGGGAATCGATACGCACTTTTTCAATATCATCACGCATCACATCGCGTAACGTGCGCATAAAGAGCGGTAGGTCATCGTAGATGACGCTAGGCGGCACTGCCGTGATTTTGCGCTCACTTACCTTGCGCCAAATGCGTAGCAGAAAATACATATCCCCTGCCAGCTCTTCTGCGCCCACACCTTCAGCCGCCGTGCGGACGATAAAACCACCGGTCACATCAATTGTTTGCTCTTCTATACCCTTATCCAGCAAGGCTTTAAGCCGCTCCCGCTCGCGATCATCCTCAATACGCTGGGAGACGCCATGGTGCGGCGAGTCAGGCATGTAAACAAGGTAGCGTGAAGGAATTGAAAGGTGCGTTGTCAGTCGCGCACCTTTGCTGCCAATCGGGTCTTTGGTGACCTGCACCACCAGCGCCTGCCCCTCATGGAGTAACTGACCAATCGTTTGCTGTTCATCACTGGGCGTACCCGGCGGCATCACTTCATGAGCATGGATGAATGCTGCGCGCTCTAAGCCAATATCAACAAAGGCAGCCTGCATACCAGGCAGTACACGCACTACTTTACCTTTGTAGATATTACCTACGATGCCGCGCCGGCGGGAGCGCTCAATTAGCGCCTCTTGTAGCACGCCATTTTCTACCAGCGCAACGCGGGTCTCCATTGGCGTTAAATTGATGAGAACTTCACCGCTCATGCAAAATTCCTTATTGGGTCATAATCCTTGCCAGCACAGCAGGCGGTGAGACAGCGGTCACGTACGTCGATAACGCCCCGCCCATATAGGCACCCCTTGCTGGCGCAACAAGCGCGTTGTTTCGAATAGCGGCAGCCCCACGACGGCGGAGTGACTACCGTGAATTTGCTCAACAAACACCGCCGCTAGGCCTTGAATCGCATAGCCACCGGCCTTATCAACTGGCTCGCCGGTTTGCCAGTAGCAAGCTATTTCATCCTGATCGATTACACGCATCTTCACTTGCGTGGTGACACAGCAAGAGAGTACACCCTGGGGCCCCACCACCGCGACCGCCGTTAGCACCTGATGGGTTCGCCCAGAAAGGGCTGAGAGCATCGCGGCGGCGTCTTGTTCGTCGCGAGGCTTGCCCAATATGGTGCCATCAATCACAACCGCCGTATCCGCCCCTAACACCGGCAACTTGGTTTGCGGCACTGCCGCTTGTGCTTTGGCAATCGCCAGCCTCTCAACATAAGCACTAGCCATCTCGCCAACTAAAGGCGTTTCATCTACGTCACTGGGCAACACACTCACGGGAACACCGATGGAGGCCAGTAGCGCTTTGCGCCTTGGTGACGCAGAGGCAAGGCATAGCACCGGCTCTTTACGCGTTGCTGTGGTAGCGTCTAATCGCAGCGGTTTACTCATCAGAGCCTCTCAGTGTGCGGTTAGTTCGCACCGGCATATAGGCGTGTAAACACCTGATACTCATCATTACACAACGCCTGTATCAGGCACCTGCTAGGCGTCGCTCCAATGCGCGTAGCATGGTCGCAAGCCATGGCCATAGCAACGCACTAATTATAGAGGGTATCAAGAAGGATAAGTGGATCGAAAAATCACCCGTTAGCGTGCGCAACCACTGCTCAATCAACTGCACAATGCCCAATAAAACCAGCACTAATACCGCTTGCTGAACTAAGGAGTAGGTACGAAAGCGCGGGTAAACCAACGCACATAAAAATGCCAACAGCGAAAGTATGACCGCATGTTGGCCAAGCGATGTTCCCTCAATTAGATCCATCAAAATACCAATCACAAAACCGTGAAACACCCCTACCCGACTAGGCGCCCGCATACACCAGTAGACCAGCATGAGGCCAATCCACTCGGGTCGATATACCTGCCAACCATCAGCCAGAGGCATTACTTGCAAACACAGCGCCAGTAAAAAGCTCAACCACACCACTACCAGTGGCACCACGGGTGCTCGTGCCATTAGGGCACCTCCTGAGTCACTGGTTGATTGGGTAGCCCAAGGCGCTGCGCCGCGTGGATCGCACTGGCTGAAATATCCATGTCCTCATCCCAATCCGCATCACCTAACTCCTCGGGCGGTGGCGGGAAGAGCAGCAGAAAGTGCCGCGAACGCTGCAGCTGGGCGGAGGGTTCAGCGGTTACCTGGGCAAATGGCTGGCCGGGGTCATGATACACCTCGGTTACTCTCGCTACCGGATAGCCGGGCGGAAAACGCTCGGCCAACCCAGAGGTAGTAAGCAAATCACCCTCACGAATATCGGCAGTATCAGGCACATGCAGGACGCTAACGCTGCCATAACGTCCGGTACCCTGCACGATAAAGCGCAGCCCATTCCGATTCACCTGAACAGGAAGCGCATGACTTGCATCTGCGAGTAAGAGGACGCGACTGGAGTATGCCGATACGGCCGTCACCTGCCCCACTAGACCAAATGCGTCAATGACGGGCTGGCCAACATAGGCACCATTGCGATGCCCGCGGTCAACTACCATCTGGTGGCTAAAAGGATCGTTATCCAGGGAGAGTAGTTCGGCGGTCATGTAGGGGATTTCATGTCGCTCTGCGGCCTGTAGCAGGCTACGCAGCTCAGCATTTTCAGCGGTTAAGCTAGCTAAACGCTGACCGCGGTGAGAAAGCGTCAGAATCTGCTCACGTAAGCGGCGATTTTCATCCACCAACGCTTGCTGATCGGAAAGAGCAAGTGCCCCCCAGTTCAGTAGATCGCTAGGCACGCTAACTACCCACTGAATAGGGGCAACAATCATAGTCATTTGGGCGCGAACATCTTCCATACGCGTAAATCGCTGGTCAACAAACATTAAAACGCTTGCTGCCAACACGCAGAAAAACAGCCGGTAACCCGGCAACGGCCCGTGCGAAAACAGCGGTTTAATAGGCAATCCCCCGCGATAAACCGCTCTAATCAGTCGCTAGACAGCAACTCAAAGGTATGCTGATCAATCATTTCAAGCGCCTTACCGCCGCCACGCGCGACACAGGTAAGCGGATCTTCCGCCACAATCACGGGTAAGCCTGTTTCTTCAGCAATCAGCTTATCAAGATCGCGTAACAAAGCCCCACCGCCGGTGAGCACCAAACCACGCTCAGCGATGTCAGAGGCAAGCTCTGGCGGAGACTGTTCAAGTGCGCTCTTCACCGCCGCTACAATAGAGGCGAGCGTTTCCTGCAGCGCCTCTAGAATCTCGTGGGAATTAAGCGTAAAGCTGCGTGGAATACCCTCGGCCAAGTTTCGACCGCGCACGTCGATTTCGCGCAGTTCGCCGCCGGGGTAAGCGCAACCAATCTCTTCTTTGATGCGCTCTGCAGTGGCTTCGCCAATCAAACTTCCGTAGTGACGGCGCACGTACGCAGTGATTGCTTCATCGAAACGGTCACCACCGACGCGAATAGACTCTGAATAAACCACGCCGTTAAGCGAGATAATCGCAATTTCGGTGGTACCTCCACCGATATCCACCACCATCGAGCCTTGAGCTTCTTCTACCGGAAGCCCAGCACCAATGGCCGCGGCCATTGGTTCTTCAATCAGAAACACTTCACGAGCGCCAGCGCCTTCCGCTGATTCGCGGATTGCACGCCGTTCCACCTGGGTGGACATGCACGGCACACAGACCAAAACCCGAGGGCTTGGTGTGAGGAAAGTGCTCTGATGGACTTTACGGATAAAGTGCTGAAGCATCTGCTCGGTAACGGTAAAGTCGGCGATAACGCCGTCTTTCATCGGGCGGATGGCGGTAATGTTGCCTGGCGTGCGGCCAAGCATACGTTTGGCATCGGTACCTACCGACGCCACGCTGCGCATATTGCCAGACTGGCGGATGGCAACCACGGACGGTTCATCGAGAACGATGCCACGACCGCGTACATAAATCAGTGTGTTGGCCGTACCCAAGTCGATCGATAGATCGCTGGAAAACAGCCCCCTCAGACGTTTGAACATGGATGTTGTTACCTAGTGCAGACCGGGAACCCTGTGCGGATGCAAACGGTATCACCGCAACCCCTTGGCAGCAAGCGCGAGTCTCGCCTAACACTGCCCGAAAGGGCCAATATGTGGTACCTTTTGCGGCTATTTTCTACGTCTGCAACACAAGACGAATTTAAGATGACCGTATGTATACCGCTGAACGCGGAATATGTTCCATCACATTTGCGAGGAAATCTCGATCATGGCGCTTGAAGACTCTC
>NZ_JAFWFN010000024.1 GCF_017515565.1 Halomonas sp. | reverse complement strand
GGTGGCTACGCTTGCGTAAAGTAGGCCGATCCAGAAAGTGCGCACTTGGTAGCGGTAGTGTTCATCCAGCCATGCTGGGCCTTTGCCACGATACACATAGGCAATAATCACGCCGATAATCGAGGTGAACCCCACCACAAAGCTGGCTAAATAGAGGGCGTAGATCACCATAGCCATGGTGGTGTCGGGCGGCGATGACGACTCTTTGCCTGGCTGCTCTGAGTGTGTTTCGTTACTAATTACTTCGCCCTCAATTGGCGCATCGTTGGCGTTATCGCGCATGACCGATCCTTATCTACTATTCAACATAATCTGCTATGAACAAGCGTTCTAGAGCGACGTTTAAGCGCTATGATAGCGTGGTAAGTGGAGCATCGCATTAATAGGCGCTAGTCTGCTGTTCGCGAGATGAAGGGCGACAAATTTCCAGCAGGTTGCCATCTGGGTCGCGCAGATAGATGGACTCAATAGGGCCGTTGGCCCCCTGTCGTGCCACTGGGCCTAGCTCCACATCGATCGCTAACACATCCAGGTGATGCTTAAACTCATCCAGCGGCAGCTGGCAGCGTAAACATAAGTCGAGGCTGCCAGGGGTCGGCGTTGCTGACACAGGAGCAATATCAGTGTCTGTTTGGTGTAGCCGCAGGGCAGTATCACCGAGCATTAAATCTACCCGCTGGGCATCCCGGTAGCGGACATCAAGGCCCAGCACGCGTGAGTAAAAATCGACTGCGCGACCCATATCGGTCACTGTCACCACAAGATGATCTAAACCTGTGAGCATGCCACTTTCCTTAATACAAACGTAAAACAAGAGAATACGATGATGCGACGTTGCCCGCTATGCAATGCGCCTGAACCAGAGCTTTATCACCAAGACCGCCGACGTGACTACTACCAGTGTGCCACGTGTGCGCTGGTGTTTGTGCCTCATGAGCAGCATTTAACCGCAGCGGAAGAAAAAGCCGAGTACGACCAGCATCAGAATTCGCCGCATGATACGGGATATCGGCGCTTCTTAGGGCGTTTATTTGACCCAATGCTTGGCAAGCTTACCGACGGTGCGTCGGGGCTGGATTTTGGCTCAGGCCCTGGCCCGACACTTTCAGTGATGTTTGAAGAGGCTGGGCATACCATGGCGGTTTACGATATTTACTACGCCCCTAATCAGGACGTGCTAAACCGCAGCTATGACTTTATTACCGCTACCGAAGTCGTCGAACATCTCGCCGCGCCCGGCGACGTGCTTTCCCAGCTAGTCGCAAACCTTACGCCGGGCGGCTATTTTGGGCTGATGACCAAGCGTGTTACTAGCCAGGAAGCGTTTAGCCGCTGGCACTATATTAATGACCCTACCCACGTGAGCTTTTTTAGCGAAGTGACCTTTCGCTGGTGGGCCAACGAGCAGGGGTTGGCAGTGGAATTTCCTGGCAAAGACATCGCAATATTTAAAAAGCACTAATTTATATGCCGAGGGTATGAAAAAACGTTGACTTTGGAGCAACGAAAGCAATAATTGCGCGCCCGTTTTCTTGCCTGCCAGATGTGATAGGCGTGTAAACGGCTACACATTAACCATCTGGCAAGGTGAGGTACTCATGTCGCGGCAACTGCTGGCCATGGCGCTAGCGCCCTTATTAGGGCTGTTTATTCTTGGGATTGGCAACGGTTTTCTTGCCACCTTAATTACCGTGCGATTGGATGCTGCGGGTGAGTCCGCCACGGTCATTGGGATTGTCTCCTCTGCCTATTTCATCGGCTTGGCGCTGGGGGCGATGTTTAATGACCGCCTCCTGCTTCGCATTGGTCATATCCGCGCTTACGGCAGCTTTGCCTCTCTTGTTGCGGTCACCGTGTTGCTACAAGGGCTGTTTTTTGACCCTTGGGCCTGGTTTGGGCTGCGCTTAATAGGTGGTTGGGCCACGGTGGGCGTGTACTTAGTCATTGAAAGCTGGCTGCTAACCTCGGGCGACCAGAAAGTGCGCGGCCGCCTGCTGGCGCTATATATGATTTCGCTTTATGCCGCGGGTGTGCTGGGCCAGCTATTGCTGGGGGTGACGAGCGCGATGGGCGACACGGCGCCGTTTATGGTGATTGGCTTATTGGCTTCTTTATCGGTACTGCCCATGGCGATGATACCGCGCGTATCGCCGATTATAGAGTACGCAGAGCCGCTACCACCGCTCCGGCTGATTACCATGACACCCACCGGCGTTATGGGGAGTTTAGGCTCGGGGATGGTTGTTGCAGCGGCCTATACGCTGCTGCCGCTTTACCTGCAGCGCAATGGCATGAGCCTTAACCAGGTAGGCCAAATGATGGCTGTGGTGATTTTAGGTGCCATGCTGCTGCAGTACCCGATTGGCCGCTGGTCGGATCGCCACGACCGCCAAATGGTGCTGATTGCTATCAGCGCTTTTTGCGTGGTGATTTCAGCGGCCATGCTGTGGTTACCGCTTTCGACCCCGTTGTTGGCGGTACTGCTGTTTTTGCTAGGCGGCGGGGTGTTTGCGCTCTACCCGGTGGCGGTTAGCCACGCCGCTGACCGTGCACCGGCGGGTGCGTTGGTGCGTATGAGCCAAGGGCTTTTGTTGATCAACTCCATTGGCGCAACGATCAGTCCGCTGATGATCTCTCCTGTGATGACCGCCATGGGCGATGCCGGGCTGTTTTGGGCGTTTGGTACGCTTAGCTTGTTTTTCTTACTATTTTTCAGTTGGCGGCGCAGCGTTCGCCCCGCGCCGGTGCCCGTGGCGCCTTTTACCGCCACGACGCCTATGTCCAATGCGGGGGCTGAGCTGGTGGTGACTGAGGAGTTAATGCTGGGTGCTCTTGAACACGAGCATTTAGAAGACCTTTCTGACGTGGTGCCTGAAATCAACGTTGCGGAGCCGGTGGTCGGGCCTCCCGCTGAGGATGAGTCTCATATTGCTTACTATGATGACGTTGAGCAGGCAGGTGTGCGTAAATAAATAGCGGATATTATTTGCCAAGGTGAGACCTTGGGCTAATGGCGTGATAAAAGTAGTGAAACTACTATCTCGTGTAGTGTTTTTGCTAATAGTCGAATATCACCGTCTTTGCCTGAGGTTTTGCCATGAATTATTATGCCGCGCCGGTACGCGATCTACGCTTTGTACTTGAAGAGATGCTCACGCACTGTTCGCTTGCGTTGCCGGGCTTTGAAGAGGCCTCTGCTGATCTTGTTGAAGCAGTGCTGGAAGAGGCGGCAAAACTGGCAGGCGACGTGTGGGGGCCGCTCAATAGCATTGGCGACCAGCAGGGTGCTAAACGTCACGTAGATGGCAGTGTCACCACGCCAGAAGGATTCGCTTCGGCCTACCAAGCCTATGTTGAGGGCGGTTGGAACGGTATTGGCGTTTCTGAAGCGCTAGGTGGCCAAAACCTGCCTGAAGTAGTGGCTAGCGCCGTCCAAGAAATGCTCCACGGGGCCAATATGGCGCTGGGCCTTTGCCCGATGCTGACGGCGGGCGCTATCGAAGCGTTAGCCCATCACGGTAGCGAAGCGCTAAAAACGACCTACCTTCCCAAGTTAGTAGAAGGTACCTGGACGGGTACCATGAACTTGACCGAATCCCAGGCGGGGTCGGATCTCTCTAAAGTCCGCACCAAAGCCGTTCCTGAAGGCGACCACTACCGTATCAGCGGCCAAAAAATTTATATCACCTGGGGTGAGCATGACGCCGCTGAAAACATTATCCATCTGGTGCTCGCGCGTAAGCCTGATGCACCGGAAGGTAATAAAGGCATCTCGCTCTTCTTAGTCCCCAAATTTCTGGTTAATGAAGACGGCTCCTTGGGCGAGCGTAACGACGTTACCTGCGCCTCAATCGAGCATAAGTTGGGCATTCACGGCTCGCCTACCTGCACCCTAAGCTTTGGCGAAAACGGGGGCGCCATTGGGTATCTCGTGGGTGAAGAGGGGCGCGGGCTGAATCACATGTTCACGATGATGAACGAAGCGCGTCATAAGGTGGGTATTCAAGGCATTGGCGTGGCGGAGCGCGCTTGCCAGCACGCGTTTGCCTATGCTCAGGAGCGCGCCCAGGGCCGCTCGCCTAAGTCTCGCGGCGGTAATGAGTGTGCGATTAGCGACCATTTAGACGTGCGCCGTATGCTGCTCTCTATGCGCGCTCGCACCGATGCCCTGCGCGCGTTGGCGCTTTACTGTGCCGGTCAGCTAGACCTTCCCGCCATAGCGAAAGCGACGCCGAGCGCCAATCTGCCCAGGCGTGCGCCGATGTACTAATTCCTATCGTAAAAAGTTTTTCGACCGACCAAGCCGTGGATATCGCCTCGATGGGCGTACAGGTGCATGGCGGCATGGGCTACGTGGAAGAAACCGGCGCTGCCCAGCTTCTGCGCGACGCGCGAATTGCGCCCATTTATGAGGGCACCAACGGTATTCAGGCGCTGGATTTAGCCGGACGTAAGCTGCAACGCGATAGCGGTGCCGCTCTTTCAGCGCTGATCAACGAAGTACATCAAACCGCTGAAGCACTGCGTGGTGAACCTTCACTTGCGGCGCTGGGTAAAGCGCTCGCTGCCGGTGCTGATGACCTGAGTGCCGCTATGGTGAGCGTGCTTGAACAGGGTAGCGACCCAGAGAACGGCCCTGATGCCGTACAAGCCTATGCCACTCCCTTCCTGAATCTTGCTGGCCACGTGCTGTGTGCTTGGCAAATGGGCCAAGCAGCGCTGAAAGCGACAAAAGCGATTGGCGATGGCAGTGACGAGCCGTTCTACACCGCCAAGCTGTGCAGCGCGAACTTCGCCATTACCCAGTGGCTGCCGGTAGGCCGCGCCCAGCGCGCCATCATCGAGTCTGGCATGCAGTGCCTGAGCGACTTCGACCCAGCTTCATAGCCTTACTGAGCAGACGCTGCTCCTCGCCACCCCCTATCCGCCGACCCTAAAAGGTCGGCGGCTTACGTTAATACACAATGAAACGGCCGTTTAAAAATGTGCCGATAGGGTAGGAGTGCCGAAAGGGCAGGCGTTCAGTGGGGAAAACGCGTTAACAATGATTAAAACCTAAGGAGTATTTCATGCAGTTAAAGCATCGCCAGCACGGGGAAGAACAGCCCTATTGGCCTGCAGGGCCCTTTAAAATTCGTCTTCCGTTTATTCATTACCGCTGGGAAATGGCGGAGATGATTCAAGGGCTGATTATGTTTGTGGTCAGCCTGGCCATGATTCCCCTTTTAGAGCAGTACCTGGGCCTTCCCTACGACGTAGCTTTAGCCTTTGTGGTGGTATGTGGCGTTGGCTTTATGCTGCCAGCCCTGCTGGGTGTGCCTATGGTGCCTGGTTGGATTACCCCTGCGGTGCCGGTAGTGCTGGTCTATTTGGGGGATTTTGAACCTGGCCCCGAGGCGATCCAGGCGCTATTCGCGCTGCAGTTTCTCGTCTTCTTGATCTTCTTCATCCTGGGTGTAACGGGGTTAGGGCGTAAGTTAGTGCACTTGGTGCCTAACTCCCTTCAAGCCGGGATTATTATCGGCGCTGGTATTGCCGCTATTACTGGGGAAATACAGCAAGGCGGACGTTTGGCTGAAACCCCCGTTTCGCTTATTGCAGGCATGTTAATCGCTATCTTTATGCTGTTTTCTGTGGCCTTTAAGCGCTGGGTTGAAGATCACACGATTATGCGGAAAATCGCTAACTACGGCATGGTGCCGGGGATGATCGCCGCTATCTTAATTGCCTGGGCAATTGGTGAGTATCCGCGTCCGACGATCGAGTGGGGGATTACCCAGCCGAACTTCACCGACATGTGGGGCTATTTGCCGTTCGTCGTGGGCTTCCCCAGCATTGATGTATTTATGTTGGCCGTACCTACTGCGGTCATCGCTTACGTCATCGCGTTTGGTGACATTTTAGTAGGGCGCACGCTGATGTCCCGCGTCGACCATATACGGACCGATGAAAAAATCGATTACAGCACCGACCGTATTCACCATGTCACGGCCATTCGTAATGGCATGCACGCCTTCTTCGCGCCTTACCCAGGGTTAGCGGGCCCTATCTGGACCGCGGTGACTGCCACCATGGCCGAGCGATATAAAAACGGTCGTAATGCCATGGAGTCTATTTACAGCGGCGGTGGCACCTTCTGGATTACGGGCTTTATTGCGCTCTTTACGCTGCCGCTGGTCAGTATGTTTCAGCCGGTACTGCCTATCGCCCTTTCGCTTACCCTGCTGCTCACAGGCTATATTTGCTTGATGGTGGGGATTGAACAGACCAAAACCACCGCAGAACGCGGCGTAGCGGGCACCATGGCCGTTGTGCTGGCTGTTTATGGTGCAGGCTGGGGGTTAGCCGCAGGCGTAGTGCTATACATGCTCGTGCAAAAGAAAAACCTGTTTGGGCGTGAGCCTGGGCCTGAGAAAGAAACGGACGAGCAAGATCAGCGCTAAATTATAAAAAACGTAGTACGTATTTAACTATTCATACATAAGGTGATTTATGAACGCTTCCATTTTCGATCAAGGCTTATCACCCACGGCTGCCAACCATGTGGCACTTTCACCGCTGACGTTTATTGAGCGTTCAGCCTCTGTTTATCCCGATTTCCCGGCGGTGGTACACGGCAGTACGCGGCGCACTTGGTCAGAAACCTGGACCCGCTGCCGCCAACTGGCTTCCGCCCTTGAAAAACGTGGCATTCAGCCCGGCCAAACGGTCGCGGCTATGCTGCCGAATATTCCGGCGATGTTTGAAGCACACTTCGGCGTGCCGCTTGCGGGCTGTGTGCTTAACACCCTGAATATTCGTCTAGATGCTGAAGCCATCAGCTATATGCTGGCCCACGGCGAAGCAAAAGCCATTCTAGTTGACCCTGAGTTTGCTGGCGTTATGAACGAAGCCGTCGCCCTGCTAGATGAAAAACCGCTGATTATCGATGTCGCTGATGTAGAATTTCTAGGCGAAACCCAAGGCATCGGCGAGATAGAGTACGAAGCGCTGCTCGCCGAAGGGGACCCAGAGTATGCCTACCGGTTGCCAAGCGATGAGTGGCAGGCGATTTCGCTTAACTACACGTCCGGTACTACTGGCAAGCCAAAAGGGGTGGTGTACCACCACCGTGGCGCCTACTTAAATGCAGTCAGCAATATTTTAGAGTGGGCTATGCCCCACCACCCGGTCTACCTTTGAACGCTGCCGATGTTCCACTGCAACGGCTGGTGTTTCCCCTGGACCATTGCTGCTAATGCCGGGGTTAGCGTGTGCCTGCGCAAAGTCGATCCAAAGCGCATCAATGATCTTATCGTGGATGAAAAGGTGACCCACTTTAGCGGCGCCCCGATTATCCTCAATGGTTTAGTGAACCTCGCCGCTGACCAGAAGCGCGAATTTGATCACCCGGTGAAGGTCACCACGGCGGGTGCTGCGCCGCCTGCCTCCGTGATTGCGGGGGTTGAGAAACTCGGCATTGAAGTGACCCATGTGTACGGCCTAACCGAAGTGTATGGCCCGGTGACGGTATGTGCGTGGCGCGAGGAGTGGAATGAACTCCCGCTGGAAGAGCGCGCTAAAATTAAGGCCCGCCAAGGCGTGCGTTACCATATGCTAGAAGCACTCTGTGTGGCCGACCCAGTATCCATGGAGCCGGTCGCTAAAGATGGCCAAACTATCGGCGAAATTTTGATGCGCGGCAATAACGTCATGAAGGGCTATCTGAAAAACCCGGACGCCACCGCCAATGCGTTGGAAGGGGGCTGGTACCACACGGGGGATTTGGCGGTTTGGCATGCCGATGGTTACATCGAGATCAAGGATCGCTCTAAAGACATTATCATCTCCGGCGGTGAAAACATCTCTACCATCGAAGTGGAAGACGCTATTTATAGTCATCCTGCCGTAGAAGAGGCCGCTGTGGTCGCCAAGCCCGACGAAAAATGGGGCGAGACGCCCTGCGCCTTCGTGAAGCTTAAAATCGGTTATGGAGAAGTGACCGAGGCCGATATCATCGCCCACTGTCGTGAACACTTGGCGGGCTACAAAGTGCCGAAGACCGTCATCTTCAGCGAGTTGCCCAAGACTTCTACCGGCAAGATTCAGAAATTTGTCCTGCGTGAAGAAGCCAAGCAGAATTAATTAAAGGAACAGAACCATGAACGAACAACACATTGGCGTAGTAGGCGCCGGTACCATGGGGCAAGGGATTGCCCAGGTAGTGGTGGCCAGTGGATTTACGGTGCGCCTGTACGATGTGGCCGACGAGCAGCTAACCCGTGCCCAAGCCGCCATCGATAAAGGGCTTGGCAAGCTGGTCGCAAAAGAAAAAATTAGCGAAGCCGAGAAGCGTGATGCGCTGGCACGGCTCTCCACCACCACGGCGCTTGAAGCACTTAGCGACTGCAGCATTATTATTGAAGCCGCGCCAGAACAGCCCGCACTTAAGGAAAAGCTGTTTCGTGATCTTAGCCACTTAAGCCACGATGCCATCTTAGCCTCCAACACGTCGTCGCTTTCGCTGACCCGCTTGGCTGCCGTTTGCGAGCGCCCGGAGCGGGTGGTCGGCATGCACTTTTTTAACCCGGTGCCAGTGCTCAAACTGGTGGAAGTGATTCGTGCCGAACAGACCTCTGATGCCACCGTTGATCGCATTGAAGCGCTAACCAAGGCACTGGGCAAAACGGCGGTGCCGATTGGCGATGCGCCGGGCTTTGCGGTTAACCGCTTGCTGGTGCCGATGATTAACGAAGCTGCGTTTATCGTGCAGGAAGGAACCGCTACTCCAGAGGCCATTGATGAAGCGATGAAGCTAGGCGCTGCCCATCCCATGGGGCCACTGGCGTTAGCAGATCTGATTGGCTTGGACGTATGCTTGGCGATCATGGAAGTGCTCCAAGAAGGCTTTGGCGACCCCAAATACCGCCCATGCCCACTGTTAAAGCGCATGGTAGATGCGGGCTATCTTGGCCGTAAAAGCGGTCGCGGCTTTCATATTTACGAATAACGCCATCACATCAGTCAGGCCCGACAAAAGAAGTGATTGCCTACCAACCAAGCGTTCGCTAGGGTTGATAGGTAGTCACTTTAACGCGTAATAACAATTAAGGAGCCACTATGAGCGACGCAGTCATTGAGAAGGTTGATAACGATGGCGTGGTACGCCTGACGATTAACCGGCCCAAAGCATTAAATGCGCTAAATAGCGATGTGCTAAGCGCACTGGAGTCACACCTTGTAGAGTTAGAGGCGCATCCCAATTTGCGCGCGGTACTAATTACTGGCGCCGGTGAAAAGTCCTTCGTAGCGGGGGCTGATATCACCGAAATGCGCGATAAAACACCCGAAGAAGCCCGTGCTTTCGCAAGCCAGGCGCTGCGCACCATTAAACGCTTAGAAACGTTACCCGTGCCGGTGGTCGCGCTCGTCAATGGGTTTTGTCTTGGCGGCGGCTGCGAATTGGCACTGGCCTGCGACTGGGCAGTCGCCAGCGACAACGCTGTTTTCGGACAGCCAGAAGTATTGTTAGGCGTCATTCCCGGCTTTGGTGGTACCCAGCGCTTGCCACGCCGCGTTGGCCCTGCCATGGCCATTGACCTAGTCACCACGGGTCGCAAAATTGATGCTCAAGAAGCGCTGCGCATTGGATTAGTTAACCGGGTTATGCCCCAGGCCGAGCTTGAGAGCTATGTAGAAGAGCTCACCAAGCAGCTTAAAGGCAACGGCCCGCTGTCGGTGCGCGGTGCTAAGCAAGCCGTTCATGACGGGCTGGATCAAGACCTCGGTAGTGCGTTGGCGCTGGAAACCAGCTTGTTCGCGCTCTGCTTTGCAGGCGAGGAGCAAAAAGAGGGCATGAGCGCGTTTGTCGAAAAGCGTAAACCCAACTTTTAATCCTTAGTTTGTCAGGTTTGCTTAACGAAGGGGTGGCGGCGACGTCACCCCTCTTTTATGCTCAAAAGCTAAAACTGTGCCCGGTACTACCTACAAGGAGCGTTTATGTTTGATCTCTATATCGCCAATAAGAACTACTCCTCTTGGTCGCTGCGCCCTTGGGTGCTGATGAAGGCGCTGGAGATTCCTTTTAACGAACATTTGATGCCCTTTGAAGGTGGTTTTGGTGAAAGCTATGCGACCTTCACGCGTTTTTCACCCTCAGGCTTAGTACCGTGCCTAGTGGATGTTGAGAATGAGGTCGCCGTCTGGGACTCGTTGGCGATCGTTGAGTACCTTGCTGAAGCGCACGCTAACGTGTGGCCCCAGGAGAAAGCAGCGCGTGCCTGGGCACGCAGCGCAAGTGCAGAGATGCACAGTGGCTTTGGAGCGCTGCGGGATGAGTGCTCGATGAACTGCGGCGTTCGCGTAGCGCTTAATAATTTTTCAGCCGGGCTGAAAAGCAATCTGGCACGCTTAGACACACTATGGCAGGAAGGGCTTGAGCGCTTTGGTGGCCCCTTTTTGGCAGGTGAGCAGTTCACTGCCGTAGATGCGTTCTACGCCCCCGTCGCCTTTCGAGTACAGACATTTAACCTGCCGCTGAGTGAAGCATCACTTGCCTATGTCCAGCACCTTCTCGCGCTACCTGCTATGGATGCGTGGTACCAAGCAGCGTTAGTCGAAACGTGGCGCGAGCCGATGCATGAACAAGAAACCTTGAAAAACGCTGCCTTATTAACGGATTACCGAGCGGTGTAACGCTCTGCCACCCTATGTTTCGATAAATCGTTTCGATAAATCCGCTACACTGGCGCAAATTTTAGATGGATATTCCCAATGGCGTTAAGTGCTACCCCCTACAAAGTTGATATCAACCTTACCGACCTTGACCGCAATGTTTATGAAACGCTGCGCTTTACCGTGGCCCGCCACCCGTCTGAAACCGAAGACCGGATGTGTGCGCGGCTGATTGCTTACATACTCTGGTACAGCGAGGCACTAGCCTTTGGGCGTGGGCTTTCCGATGTGGATGAACCTGCCTTGTGGGAAAAGAGCCTAGACGGCCGAGTGCTGCACTGGGTAGAGGTAGGGCTGCCGGATGCGGAGCGTCTTACCTGGTGTTCGCGCCGCGCTGAGCGGGTCTCGCTCCTGGCGTACGGGCGGGTCGATATTTGGGAAAGCAAAGTATTACCTGCCGTGGCGGCACTGAAAAATGTCCATGTGGCCGGGCTGCCCCAAGAAGCCTTATCCACCGTTGCAGCAGGTCTTCCCCGTGCGATTAACTGGGCCGTCATGATTAGCGACGGTTCGCTGTTTATTACCGACGAGAACGGCCAGCATGAGATTACTCCTCAGTGGTTACTGCGCGACCGCTAGGTGTTTCGTTAGCGTTTGGTGAAAGGAATAGGGCGTGAGCAGATCAAAGTAGTCATTAAGAATGCTATTGGAGCAGTAGTAGGCGTAGTAATAAAAAGGGAGGCGGGATAGGGCAAGTATAGTCAATTATTAAGGAAGTACGCTTGCTATCTATTTGTGCAATTACATACAATCACTCATGTTTGTTAGCAATTAACGCCTGCTGTCCCAAAATACTCAAGGAATGAGCAATGAGAAAGTTTTCTGCATTACGCAGAAAGGTGCTGTCTGTTGTTTTGCCGTTAAGCCTGCTGCCCGGTTTTGTGTCGGCAAATGATAGTTCACTCTCCTTTAAGTTTGAAAATGATAGCCTAGCCAGTAGAGATGACGGTCACTATACCAGTGGCTTTGAGCTTAACTGGACGTTTACACCAAATCCCCACAGCTGGATACAACGGTTATCTGCCGTATTGCCTGATGCGCTGATCAGCCAAGCGGATCGGGCGTCTTACCGCCTAGTCCATCAGATTTACACGCCAAATGAGATTGAGCAGCGGCGCTTAATCGAAGATGATCGCCCTTATGCTGGGCTTGTCTATGCAGGGTTGTCGCTTTATGAAGACGTGCCTGTTGGGCGTTGGACTCAGGCAACAGATCTACATGTTGATATTGGTTTGGTAGGGCCATCTTCTCTTGCAGACAGTATTCAACGGGAAGTGCATCGCGTAACCGATAGCGACCGCCCCCGTGGTTGGTCGAACCAGTTGGGTGACGAGCCTTTGGTAAACCTAACGCTCCGCCGCCAGTGGTGGCACGATAGCCCGTTAGCAGGGAAGCAGTTCTCTCACGGACCAAGCGCTGGCGCAGCACTGGGTAACTTATACACCTACGCAAGCGTCGGCTATAGCGTTCGCTGGGGAGACGATGCCCAGGGCATACCCACATTGACGCCTAACCCTGGCAGCCGCCATCTTATGCGTAGCAGCGCCGGTTGGCAGTGGTATATGTTTGCTAATATAGAGGGCTATTATATGGCCCAAAACCTTACGTTGGATGGTAATACGTTTTCTAATAGCCACTCGGTCGACCGCAAAGACTGGGTAGCCGATGCTTCTGCCGGGCTTGCGTTAGCGTGGCAAGATTGGCAGATCACCTATTCAGCGGTTCAGCGAACCCGCGAGTTTGACGGGCAAGACGAGCGGGACAAATTTGGTGCAGTGACGCTGAGCAAACGTTTCTGAATCGATAAGCATGCTTAAGCATGAGAGAGGGCGGTATGGCCAATAAATACCCACATACGCCGGATGGTCGCTATTTTATAGCTAAAAATCGGCTGTGGCGCTGTACCGACCCTCGCCTTAGCGAAGATGAAAAACGCACCCATATCAAGTCGCTAATGAAAGCCAGGCGAGCGGTACGCAGCGCTCAACAGCAAAACGATGAAACTGCACTGCGCCAAGCCCGTGAGGGCGTGCAAGCGGCCAAAGAAGCACTTGGCGAGCGCGGCCCCGTCTGGTGGCTAGATGGGGCACCCGATGAGGGCGGTTTTGCGCCTCATAACAGCTCCTATGCCGACTGGTGGAAAGAGTACGCCAGCGATTGAAACGCCTACCCTATGACCGGTGGCCTATCCTCACTACACTCAGTGAGTAAGGTTTATTCACCGAGTAGCACCGGAGTAGGAGAAAGCTCATATGGAAATGGTTTTTTTTAGCAGTTGGGAAAGTTTACTGCGGACGTTAATAGTGGGTGTGCTGGCTTACGCTGTGCTTGTGGCTTTTCTGCGTATCTCGGGAAACCGAACGCTGTCTAAAATGAATGCTTTCGACCTGATTGTGACCGTGGCGCTGGGTTCAACGTTAGCGACCGTGCTGCTGTCAAAAGACATTGCCTTAGCAGAAGGCGCACTAGCGCTGGCGTTACTTATCTCACTTCAGTTTATCATTACCTGGTTAAGCGTGCGATTTAGCTGGGTGAAACGGTTAATAACAGGAGAGCCGTTAATGCTGCTGTACCGTGGAGAGTACTTAACAGCGGCTTTGCGTCAAGCACGGGTTACCAAAGAGGAGGTGCGCTCAGCGGTGCGAAGCAGTGGCGTTGGGCAACTTAGCGCCGTGGAAGCTGTGGTGTTGGAAACCGATGGCTCGCTAAGTGTGGTTAAGCGTGGTGAAGAGGGAGACGGCTCAAGCTTATCGGGCGTACGCGGGCCTCATTAGCCGAAGAATTGGGCTTGCCAGTTACCACATTTACTTCCCGGGTGTGGTTAATCACAGCCAAGCACTGCCCTCCTTGGCAATGCTTTTTCTCCTATGTTTAGTCGTTGGCCTGGGGTTGGTTAAAATCATTGGCATCGTGACGCTCAGGGAGCTGCTCGCTTGGCTCGCCCCAGGTACGGTTGACCATGCGGCCTCGTTGAACGGCAGGGCGCGCGTCAATTTCTTCAGTCCAGCGTATAACATGCTGATAAGTATGGGCCTCAA
Organism: Halomonas sp.; assembly: GCF_017515565.1. GTDB lineage: Bacteria > Pseudomonadota > Gammaproteobacteria > Pseudomonadales > Halomonadaceae > Vreelandella. Next base: position 43,348 of record NZ_JAFWFN010000024.1, on the reverse strand, counting down.
GAAACTCAGCGGCTTCGTAAACGCGGTTTTTCACCAGCGCCCCGTACCATGGGTAGATCGCCATATCGGCAATCGTATACTCATCACCCGCCATAAAGCGGTTTTCCGCTAAATGCCGATCCAGTACGTCCAGCTGACGCTTCACTTCCATGGTGTAGCGGTCAATTGGGTACTGGTATTTTTCCGGTGCGTAGGCATAAAAGTGACCAAAGCCGCCGCCTAACATCGGTGCACTGCCCATCTGCCAAAATAGCCACGAAAGGCACTCGGTGCGCTTGGCTGGGTCGGTGGGTAAGAAAGCATTAAATTTTTCCGCTAGGTAAAGCAGAATTGCCCCTGACTCAAATACTCGCTGAGGTGGGGTAACGCTGTGATCCATCAGCGCCGGAATTTTGGAGTTGGGGTTTACCTCGACAAAGCCGCTGCCAAACTGGTCTCCTTCACCAATTTGTATCAGGTACGCATCATACTCAGCCGCTGAAAAACCTTTTTCTAGCAGCTCTTCGAGCATCACCGTAACCTTTACGCCGTTTGGGGTCGCCAGCGAGTAGATCTGCAGGGGGTGCTTGCCGACAGGCAGCGGTTTATCGTGTGTGGCACCCGCCACAGGACGATTGATGTTGGCAAACCTACCACCGTTCCCAGGTTCCCACTTCCATACCCGGGGTGGTGTATACGTCGTGTTATCGCTCATATTTTCCTCGCTATTTACCAGGTGAATAAAAGGGCAGTGCAGCAATTCACCCGAAGAAGTTGGGCCGTTCAGTCTTCATGGGGCCGTATAGCGCTGGTACAAGGTTTATATTTTTTAGCATGTTAACGACTGGTTAGCTATTAAGGAGAAATACTATGCGTGTTATCGGCGTGCTGGGTGGTATGAGCTGGGAGTCAACGCAGAGCTATTACAAAGCAATCAATGAAGGCGTGAATCACGCATTAGGCGGCTTTCACTCTGCCCCTATGGTGTTAGTGAGCGTGAACTTCGCTGACATAGAAGCGTTACAGCGGCAGGGCAATTGGCAAGCGGCAGGAGCGCTACTTGCCCAGGCGGCAAAACGGATTGAGCTTGCCGGGGCCGAGGGCCTCCTACTGGCAACCAATACCATGCACAACGTAGCCCCTGAGATTGAAGCCGCTATTCATATCCCTTTCCTACATATTGCCGATGCGACTGGGGAAAAGTGCCATCAGGATGGCGTAACGCGGGTCGGCTTGTTAGGGACTCGATTTACCATGGAACAAGATTTCTACAAGGCGCGTTTAAAAGAGCGCTTTGCCATTGATGTGCTCACGCCTAACGATGACGATCGCCAAGCTGTGCATGACATTATTTTCAAAGAGCTATGTCATGGTCAGTTTAATGAGTCATCGCGGCAGCGCTATTTGGAGATTATTGCCTCATTACACCGGCAGGGAGCACAAGCCGTTATTCTTGGCTGTACGGAAATAGCGCTGCTTGTTGAGCAGCGCCATACACCGGTGCCGCTTTACGATACTACCGCTTTGCATGCCAACAAAGCGGTAGCCTGGGCTCTGGGGGATTAAACCAGGGTCAGCGTGACATCAATATTGCCGCGCGTGGCGTTAGAGTAAGGGCAGACGATATGGGCTTTATCGACCAATGTTTGAGCCACGTCCTTCTCTAAACCAGGCAGGTTAATTTTAAGCTCGACCTCGATACCAAAGCCGGTAGGAATGGCGCCAATGCCAACGCTGCCATCGATCTGGGTATCTTCAGGCAGGGTAACTTTTTCCTGGCTCGCTACGTGCTTTAACGCGCCTAAAAAGCAAGCAGAATAGCCTGCCGCAAATAGCTGCTCAGGGTTGGTGCCTTGACCGCCTGCGCCACCCAGCTCTTTAGGCGTACTAAGCTGAACATCCAGCGCGCCATCAGAAGATTTAGCATGGCCTTCGCGGCTGCCAGTAGCATTTGCATGGGCGCGGTAAGCAATTGTTTCGATAGACATAAAGTATTTCCTATAGGTGATTGTTGTAAGTGGGTGGTATATGTAGCCGTTTTAATTTAGTGCAGCTTTATTTTGCGCGCAAGCAAATTAGCCAAAAAAGTAGGCACCTCAATACGGTGCCTAGTGGCTCATTGAAGCTTTTGTAGGCTTTCCCGCAGCTGGGCTAAATCCTCTTTAAGCTGAGTTAATGTGTCCACTGACTTTTCGCTAGCGTTGACGATACAGCTAGGAATGTGTCGGGCCTGCTCACGTAGTGCACGGCCTTATTGTGTCAAGAAAAGCTCAACAACTCGCTCATCTTGGTGGCTACGCTTACGGATAAGTAGCTGTTCACTTTCAAGCCGTTTTAACAGGGGCGTTAACGAGCCTGGGTCGGTTAGTAAACGCTTACTTAATGTCCCAACGGTAATGCCATCCTCTTGCCAGAGGACCAGCATGGCAAGGTATTGAGGGTAAGTAAGCCCTAACTCTTTGAGTAGAGGCTTATAAACTTTGGTCATCATCAGTGATGTTGAATAGAGTGCAAAGCAGAGCTGGTGGTCTAGCTCTAGCTCAGTACAAGGATCTGGCGCTGGCATGTCGACTCCGAGACAGAATGCATAGCACGTAATGTAGCGTGCAAGGCTAGGAGTAGCTATCCCTGGCTAGGTAACGGGTGGTTTGCCTGCTGTCTTGCTAGGCTATGTTGTTATTGAAATAACTGTTAAATAAAGTGAGAGACTACTGTGAAAATTACCCAGCTCACCGTCTATCCTGTTAAATCGCTGAAAGGAATCGACGTTACCCAAAGTGATATTTATGCCCATGGCCTGGCCTGGGATCGGCGTTGGATGCTGGTGGATGCCCAGCAGCGTTTTGTCACCCAGCGCCAGTTACCTGCGCTTGCCACCATTTCGGTCGCGCTTACGCCTGAAGCGCTGGTGCTCTTTCATCCCAATGTGGACCCAATTGCCATTTCTTTAGCAGACCCCAAAGGCAACCTTCGTTTAGTTAAGGTGTGGGAAGAACACTGTAAAGCGCTGCCTGAAGGTGACGAGGTGTCCCGCTGGCTTGAGTCAGCCTTGGGCGAGCAGGCACGAGGAATCAGTATGGTGCGCTTTGCAGCTGAGTTTACGCGTGCGGTTGAGGCGGATTTTTTAGCAGGAGGAGAAGCCCACACCTATTTTGCCGATGGCTACCCCTTTCTTATAACCACTACCGCTTCTTTAGACGCGTTAAATCAAGTGCTCATTGCCAAGGGGCAGGCCCCCATACCGATGAACCGCTTTCGTCCCAATATCGTTATTGAGTATGCAGATGCTTGGGCTGAAGACCAGTGGGCAACGCTGTCCGCAGAGCAGGGCGGTTATGAGCTGACGTTACGCAAACCTTGCCAACGCTGCAAAATCACCACCGTTGACCAGCAAACTGCGGCGATACCCGCACCGGGCGAGCCTTTGAAAACACTGCTTGCGCTCAACACTCAGCCTCATCTTAAAGGCGCACACTTTGGCCAGAATGCGACCTTAACCGCTGGGCAAGGTGGCGTCATTTGTGTGGGGGATGAGGTGGTGCCAACGCACCGCGAGGCTTAAACCGTAATAACCGGGTGGCAATCGCTGTGCCCAGTAAGGTAATGACCATACCCACCACTACCTGAAGGCTTAGCGTTTCATCCAATAGTAAGTAGCCCCACATTAGCGCGCTGACCGGTACTAAAAAAGTGACGGTTGATGTGGCTGTAGCGCCTGCACTGGCCAGTAAACCAAAATACAGTAGGAACGCCAGCGTAGTACTGAGGGCCGCTAACGCCAGCGCATTGCCCCAAGCAAGGGGGCTCACTGGCTCGCTTGGCCATAGCAGCAGGCCGGGTATTAGTAGAACTAAAGCAGACATCGCGCTGCTGCCCGCTGCGAGTACGCGACTGGGCAGATGCCCCAGGCGGGTCTTTGAATAGTTACTGGCAATGCCGTAACAAAAAGTCGCCCCTAACACCGCGACAATAAACCAGCCATCGCCACCCAGTGCAAAATCTAGTCGGTTAGCGGAAAGTACATACACTCCCAGCAGCGCTAAGGCTAACCCTACGTATTGCTGGCGCTGCACCGGGGTTGCAAAAAAAGCGGCACCTAGCAGCGCGGTAAAAATCGGCGTCGTGGCATTAAGAAGAGAGGTGAAGCCTGCTTCAAGGCGCGTGGTCGCTAGGGCCAGCAGTGAAAAAGGCAGCACATGATTGATAATGCCAAGCAGCAGTAGCGGCCCTTTATGCTGCCAAATCAGCCGCAGGTAGTGCAGGCTCATTAGTAGCGGCACCAGCAACAGCGCTCCAATCCCCATGCGCAACAACACAAGCGGCACTGGCCCAAATTCTGGCACTGCTACCCGCATAAAAATAAACGAAAGCCCCCATAAAGAAGAGAGCAGCAGCAGGCGCATTGCATCAGCCGTTGACATGGCGTGTCCTTACGTCGATGACATTAATTATAGTGATTGTTATGGTACTCAAAAGTGTAGAGACAAAGTATCTGAAAGCGAACAGATCGCGCGTCTTATCAACAGTTTTCTTAGATTGACATCGTGCAATAATGTCAACCTGTGTATCGTTACTGTTTTAGCGTTGACCGTAATGTAACTAGTCTCTACTGTCTCGCTAAACAGTGCGTACGCACTTTTTACAATTTTGAGGAAAGGCCGTGGATCTCGCAACGCTGATTGGTTTGGTGGGGGCAGCTGTTCTGGTGGGCGCCGCTGTAATACTAGGCACGTCACCCGAAGTGTTTATGAACCCGACCGGGCTGCTGCTAGTTGTCGGGGGAAGCTTATTTGTCGTACTGGCAAAATTCAGTATCACACAATTTAAATTTGCTTTTAAAGCAGCGGCGAGAGCTTTTAAATTCCAGCTGCCCAACGTTCAAGAGAGCATTGAAGAATTAGTAGAGTTGTCAAAAGTTGCTCGGCGAGAAGGCATGATTGCCTTAGAAAATAAAGAGGTTAATTCGCCGTTTTTGGGAAAGGGTTTGCAAATGCTCGCCGACGGCTTCAGTGCCGACATGATCAAAGAGATGATGGAAAAAGAGCGCTTATTGACCTTAGAGCGTAACGAGGCGGGCGGCCGCGTTTTTTCTGCGTTGGGAGAAGTTTCTCCTGCGATGGGCATGATTGGTACGTTGGTGGGCTTGGTACAAATGCTCTCAAATATGGGTGACCCCTCCTTAATTGGCCCCGCGATGGCGGTTGCCCTATTGACCACGCTCTATGGCGCTATGATTGCCACTATGATCGCCAACCCCATCGCTGAGAAACTTTGGGTGCGTATGAACCAAGAAGCAAAAATGCAGCAGCTGTGGATTGATGCGCTCCTGGCAATCAAAGGTGACAAAAACCCACGTGTCCTTGAGCAAATGCTGACGCTATATTTACCTCCAGAGCGACGCGGTGCATCAAACGCTGACGAAAAAAGTCCTGCAGGCGAGCGAACGTAAGCTATGGCTAATAAGAAGACTAATATTCCTGCCTGGATGGTGACCTATGCAGATTTAATGACACTGCTGCTGTGCTTTTTTGTACTTTTATTGTCGTTTGCAGAGATTGACGCTGAAAAATTTCGCCGAGTTGCAGATGAGCTGTCAAAAGCGTTTGGCGTACAGCGTGATGTAGAAGCCATGCAAATACCCATGGGAACCAGTGCGGTATTACAAAATTTCTCCCCCGCTACGCCGGACCGCACCTTTGTCGATGAGGTGCGACAACGAACGACTCCCCAACAGCCACAGCTTGAGACCATGCGCAGCATGCTTGATTCCCAGCGACAGCAGCGAACGCTTCAAGTAGCTGGATCACTTGAGGAGCTGTTAAAAAAGTCGTCGCTAGAAGGCGTTACAGAAATTGAGGTTGACCAGTTCCGTGTAGTGATAAGAGTGGCGGAGCAGGGCACGTTTGGCTCAGGTAATGCTGATGTAACGTCTGACTTTGTTAATTTACTTGTTGAATTAGCGTCTGTGCTAGCTTCCGTAGACGGCACGGTGTCTGTTCACGGCCATACTGATAACGTGCCCATCCGCACCTCCCGTTTCCGCAGCAATTGGGATCTTTCCGCTATGCGTGCCGCGTCGGTGGCCAATGTGCTTGTTGCCACAGATGAATTGTTGCCTGAGCAACTGATGATTCAAGGTTTTGCGGATACGAGACCGTTAGCTTCCAATTTAACTCCTGAAGGGCGAGGAACAAATCGTCGTGTGGAGATGGTGATAGATCTTAGCGATCCTTTTGAAGAGCGGGGAGAGCGCTCTTTACGTGCATTGCAAAGCAGTGTTGAAGAGGCGGCCGGCAGTTAGTGGGTGAATTCGGCATAGTTGATAGAATCAGCTACGCTGAAGGAGCTAGTGGGCGCAGGGTGTGTCTACTAATGCAATTAGCGAAACACCACAGGAAAGGAGAACAGGATGGATCGTAAAGCTAGTGCGCATTGGGAAGGTGGCTTGAAGGATGGTCAAGGCACCGTATCCACCGAAAGTGGCGTTTTGGAAGCCACTAACTACTCTTTTAAAAAGCGCTTTGAAGATGAGCCAGGCACCAATCCAGAAGAACTGATTGGTGCGGCCCATGCCAGTTGCTTTTCCATGGCGCTTTCCATGATTTTAGGTGAAAAAGGCTACACCGCAGAATCAATTGATACCAACGCTAAGGTGACGCTTTCTCAAAGCACAGATGGCTTTGATATTTCTAAGATTCACTTGGAGGTAGAAGCTTCCATCAGTGATGCAGATGAAGCTGTATTTAAAGAAGCGGCTGAAATGGCTAAAGACAACTGCCCGGTTTCTAAAGTTCTGAATGCAGAAATTACAATGGAAGCCAAGCTTAAAAATTAATGTGTTTTTTTATCGTTTTATAACTTAAGTTATGGCGTCACGTTAATTTTGTGGCGCCTTTTTTATGGTTCTTTATTAATTTTTAATAAAAGTTAATAAAGAACCATAAAAAAGGCCTTGGCAATTGCCAAGGCCTTTTAGGGTTTAACTACTAATTAGCGGTTGTCGTTGTCGCGCTCATACTCTTCTGCATCTTCAAGAGCATCTTGTGAAGCATTTACACGAATGACATATTCTTCGTCATCATGATCTTTAGTAAGTTCAAGCGAGTCCCATTCGATAGCGATGTCTTTTTCGCCCATACCGAGGAAGCCGCCAACACCCACAACGACTGCTTGAATTTGTCCATCTTCATTAATAATTAGATCAGAGATGGTGCCGATATCTTCGTCATCTTCCACGGAGCTTTTAACATCATTACCCATCAGCGAGTCAGCGTGGAAGGTGCCTTGAGGCTGGCTGGTGAGGTAAGTGGCTTCCATGGAGGTGGTTGCCGTCTCTGTGTGCTCATTGGCATTTACAGCTGTTGCTGCAAACATAAATGCCGGTACCATCAGAGTGCCTAGAAAAGCGGGTTTGATCATTTTCATTGCTCTTGCTCCTTGCGCTTGCAATAAGACATAACGAAAAGACGTCAATGTCTAAACAAATTAATAACGATGCTAGTAAGTAGGTATTAGTGTTTTCCTAAAATACCTATTGCGCAGTTTTAGTTACGCAAGCTAGATCGCTATTACTCCTAATAGCCAAGTAGGCTAGTTCGTTAAATCAACGGGTATAAACTACGGGAGGTAGCCTACCCTGCCCAGCGCTTCACTGCGCTGAGACACTTATCAAGGTAGACGCTGTACTCGCTTTTGCAAAGATAAAATCAATATTTTTTATTATTGCTAATAAGATCACATGATTTATAAGCATTTTTGAATGCCCACTGTTAGCGATACTCACGTTAACAAGGAGTAGAGAAACAGAAGAATGAATGTAGAAGTGACGCAAGGCTTAGGTGCCTTGCTCGCGAGTGCATGAGGTGATGGATAACGGTGATAGATAGGTGTGATACATAGAAGTGATGAATAGCCGTGACGACTCGCCGTGAGGCATGGCTGCGACAGTCTGCCGAATTGACCTAGCGCAAGGCAATGGGCATATTCATAGCCAAATGGCCCAGTTGGCAATGCCCAGGGCCTATAAAAAAGGAGAACCCATGACGACGATGGCACGCTACCAGCCCTTGCAGTGCATTAAGCAGCTAACTGTTACTAGCCTTGCGCTGGGGGCTTGGCTTTTAGCAAGCACCGCTGGTGCTAATGAGAAGGAGTCACCCAAGGGGCATTTTGCTTTGCCTGAAGAGGGCAATATGGTCGGAGAGGTGTACACGGTGACTGCTGGCAGTGAGGATACCCTGCTAGATATTGCTCGGTTGCATAATGTGGGCTACGAAGAAATTCGCATGGCCAATCCGGATGTAAGCATCTGGGTGCCTGGTGAAGGTACTGAGGTCACGATACCTAGCCAGTTTATCCTGCCGGATGAGCCGCGTACCGGTATTGTAATTAACGTAGCCGAGTTGCGACTGTACTATTACCCAGAGGTGAGTAATGGCGAGGCACCGCGGGTTGAGACCTATCCTATTGGCATCGGTCGCGATGCGTACAATACGCCGTTAGGGATTACTAAAACCACCATGCGCCTTGAAAACCCGGCATGGTATCCACCGGCCTCAATTCGACGTGAGGCCGCCGAGCGGGGCGATCCGCCGCCAGCGGTTGTGCCGCCAGGCCCAGATAACCCACTTGGCCAATACGCCATTTTGTTAGATATCCCTGGTTACCTCATCCATGGCACTAACCAGCCAGATGGTATTGGCATGCGCGCCAGCCGTGGCTGTATCCGTATGCACTCCGAAGACATTGAGTCGGTGTTCTGGCGTGTACCCGTAGGCACACAGGTTAATATCATCGATGCACCCGTCAAGGTGGGCTGGGGCGCCGCTGGGAAAGCTTACGTGCAGGCGTTTACCGCCACCGATGAGCAAGCGTTTGGCATGGAAACGTTGCTAAACGTTGTCAGCTTAATTGAAGAGCATAAAGGTGATGGCGCGCACGTTATCAACTACGAACAGGTGCGAGAGGTATTAGAAAATGCCAATGGCCAGATCGTACCGCTAAGCTAAGTTATTCGTCAGCTGTGAGTGCTGGAACGAGTTCCAGCGCCACTGCCTGACGCACTAGCTCTGCCAAGTTATCGGCACCCATTGCTTTCATAGCGCGAAGCCGATACACCTCAACGGTTTTGCCGCTAATCTGCATGTGTTCAGCAATTTCTTTGCTGGTCATCCCTTCTGCTACATGGGCAACGATACGCTGCTCTTTTGGGCGCAGTGACTGGTAGCGTGCCTGTAATAAACGCTGCTGCTGAAAAATACGACGCTGCGCATAAGCGCTGCCCAGCGCCTGCTGCACAACATCAATCAGCTGCTGATGGTTAAAGGGCTTTTCGATAAAGTCGAAAGCACCATTTTTCAGTGCAGCGACTGCCATGGGTACATCGCCATGTCCTGTCATCATAATCACCGGCAGAGCGGCGTGATGGTCTACCAGTTGCTGCTGAACCTGAAGGCCGCTCATTCCTGGCATCCGTACATCCAGCAACACAGCGCCGAATTCGCTGTACTCAGCGGCTAAAAACGCCTCGCCGTCGGCAAAGGCATACGTCGCTAACCCCACGGATTCTAATAGCCATACCAGGGAGTCCCGCAGGGCTTGGTCATCATCAACCACGGCAATAACTGTAGAGGGTGAGGTAAGCGGCGGGGTGGTAGATGTGGCCGGTTTAGCATCGTGGCGGGGCATGGTTTTTTCCTTAAGAAAACGTAATTTAAGGTTCAGCTAACGCCTAGCGTTCATTATGAGCTGGGGTTTCGGCGCGTAAGGTAACATCAAAGCATGCGCCGCCAAGCGATTCTGTCGAACGCAAGGCAAGTGCGCCCCCCATGCTCTCCATTAATGATCGGCTAATGGCCAACCCCATGCCTAGCCCCTCATCGCGAGTGGTGAAAAAAGCATCGAAGATCGCGTGGCGATGTTCAGGTGCGATGCCTGACCCTTGGTCTTCTACGCTAAGCGTAACCTGGCGGCTGCCGCTCATATAAGCACGAATTACTACTTGCTCAGCACTATGCTGTTCGCGGCTAGCCGTCAACGCATTGAGTAGTAAATTAACGATGACTTGTTCCAGGGCAATTGGGTCAGCGTAAATGCGCGGCAGCTCAGGGGGGAGGCATGGGGACAGCTTTATTGCCCCCTGCTGGTATTGCCAATCACATAGCTGGCAGGCGGCTGTTACCACATCCTCGAGGACGAGGGGGCGAACGCGATGACTGCGCTTACGCACAAAACTGCGCATGTGACGAAGCCGCTGTGCTAGGCGCTGCACCTGCTCATCAATGCGTGACAAAGGGAGCAGTAATTCTTTAGCAGGCAGTTCGGGGGTTTGCTGGCACTTAAAAAGCGCTCCGCTGGTGTAATTAGCAATGGCGCCAAGGGGCTGGTTTATTTCGTGGGCAATGTTGGAGGCCAGCTCTCCAGCCGCTGCTAAGCGGTTAGCGTGAGCAATTTGCTCCTGATGACGCCGGGCTTGGGCTTCGGCGGCCTTGCGAACGCTAATGTCTCGGTTGATAAGCGCAAAGTGCCCAGGCTCTGCTCCTCGGCTACGGTGGGCAAGTACCACGCTTAATACGGGAACAGAGTGACTTGCACCCCGCATTTCCAGTTCGCCGCTCCAAGAGCCGTAGCGTTCCACTGCGGGGAAAACGACCTCTTTGAGTAACGCAAGTGAGTCCGCCTGATAAAGCTGGTGGAGTGCGACCTGCATAGCGTCTTTAGGTAACGTAAAGCAGCGGCGGGCGGCTTCATTGGCACCAAAGATCTGTTGGTTAGGCCCTAAAAAAAGCACGTAGTCGGTGGTGGATTCTACCACCTGGGCCAGGCGCTCCCGCGTGGCCTCAGCATGAATTCGTCGTCCAACATCCCGTGACACACATAAAATATCAATCAACTCACCCGTAACGCTATCTCGGCGAGTGCGGCTGGTGGTTTCAAACCAGACGTAGTGTCCCGCTTTGGCACGAAACCGGTACGTCTGCTGGTAAAAACCGTCGTGGTAGTAAACCTGGGGAGATTTACTAAGTAGGTCGTCTAAATCGGCAGGGTGGAAAAGTTGGTAAGCAGAAACGCCGATAAGCTCGTCGGGTTCATAACCTAATAAATCCCGCGCCGCTTGGGAAGCGTATAGGAAAGTGCCATCACGGGCATGGCGAGAAATCAGGTCGGTAGTGCTCTCTGCTAGCCACTGGTAGTGGCACTTCTCCTCTTCCAGCGCCGCATTGCGCGCTTCTAGTGCTGCAATTTTACTGTGCAGCGCGGCTTCGTCTTTACTAGGCTGTTGCATCATTTAATGTGCCGGGTCAAGCACGCCACCCAGCGAGGCGTTACGCCTGAACCAGCCCGCAATGCTTGCACGGGGTTGCTGGGTGGGCAGCACTTCATGGGGAATGGATTCGGATAAAAAGCAGGCGAAGGTACCCGCTTCAGGTACCACACGCGCCACCTCTTGAGTGGGATCGTTAGGGTGGTAAATGACCATTTCGCCGCCGCCATCGCTGGGCCAATCAGGGTTTAAGTAGCCGACGGTAGAAATGACACGGTTAGCACGACCCTTAAAACTATCCAAATGGCGCTGATAAAACGCGCCAGGCGGATAGTGGGCAAAGTGCGCTTCATACTCAAATAAGCCGAGAAACAACGCTTGGTTGAGTGACTGCTGTAGCTCTCCCATGGCATTAAGGTAGAGGCGCTGAGCTTCACTTTCACGATCCAGCCAATGAATGGCATCGCCCCGGACATCCTTACGAAGGTGGTGCTGCTGACCACGACCAATGCCTGCTTCATTAAGCGCGTCGTGCTCGGCCATGTGCAGCAGTTCGTGATACAGGGCTTGGCAAAGTGCTGGATCAATCACCTGTGTACCGACGTACCAACCTTGTTCAACCAGTGCTTCCACGAGCGCATTGTGTACCGCAGGATCAAAAACGGGCGGGGTTTGCAGAGCAGATGCGATCATTTTGGGTTTCTCGTGCCAGGGTAGCGGGCTGACGTGTGGGGGCGGCTACTTCTTTCAGGAAAGTGACGTAACGCGCCGACGGGGCGCTGGTGGAGGTTAATCGGCATACCAAACCCCTCGGCCAATAGCTCCACGAGCATCATTGCTGAAAGCCCCCAAATCACATGGCCATCAACATGGTAGCTGGGCACATAGTGGGTAATGCCATCTACCGTAATGACGTCGGTATGGGTGCGCTTATCGTCTAAAAAGTGGCTTAGCGGTACTTCAAAAATAGCGTCTAGCTCAGATGGGTCAGCCACCAAGGGCAAGTCAGGTGGAATAATGCCCACCCAGGGGGTCACGCGAATGCCGTGGAGCGAAATAACGTCAGACAGCCGCCCCAGGGGTTGCACCAGCCCTGGCGCTAACGCAATCTCTTCCATTGCCTCCCGCAGCGCAGTGGCGTAAAGGTCGGTATCGCCCGCTTCGCGTTTACCGCCAGGAAACGCCACTTGGCCGCTGTGGGTGTTTAGGTGGCTTGCCCGGCGAGTAAAGAGTAGCGTTGGGGCTGGACGCTCAACAATAGGCAGTAATACAGCCGCCTCTCGTAGCGTAACGTGGTCTAACCGTTGAGGCGTATGCTGTTGCAGCTGTTTGCGTAGAGTCTCTAACATAGGGGTTCCATTTGCTTTGTTCCCTTTTACCCAGCCGCGGTGATCAACGTCAAGCATGTTGAAGCCTATTCCCACAGCCTAGAGAAAACGCGATGAACTTTTGTAGTCAGTGTGGAGAAAAAGTCCGTTTTGCTGTTCCTGAAGGTGACGACCGCTCTCGCTACCTATGCGATGCTTGCGGCACTATCCACTACCAAAATCCGCGCATTGTGGCGGGTACGCTGCCCATCAGTGGCTCAAAAGTGCTGCTGTGTAAACGAGCGATTGCCCCGCGCAAAGGGTACTGGACATTACCGGCTGGCTACATGGAAAACGCTGAAACCACCCAGCAGGCCGCTATGCGGGAAACCTGGGAAGAAGCCTTCGCTGAGGTTAACCTAGGCGAGCTGTACACGCTGATCGACCTGCCGCATATCAATCAAGTGTATATGATTTTTCTAGCTGACTTGCTAGGGGGCTTCAGTGCAGGCCCGGAGAGCTTGGAAGTTGCGCTATTTGAAGAGCATGAAATCCCGTGGGACGCGCTGGCATTTCCCACCATAGAGCGTACGTTGCAGCACTATTATGCGGATCGCAAAAACGTAGCGGATCGTAAAAATGTGGCTGATCAGAAAAGTGCTGCAGAGCGTGATAACGCTGCAGCCCCTGTAGGCACTGATTACCCGCTGCATAGTAGTACTATTATGCCTGAAGACCGCGAGCGCTATTTCGGCAGTGCCTAAGCGCTTTAAAGATCGGCAAGTTGCCAAACGTCGTAGGCCACTTCTTCATAAGGATGAGCGAGCTTTAGTGCAGCAATAGCGGCTTTAATCAGCTCATCCTCGCACACTAGCTCGATTTTAAACTCTTCCACGGTTTCAAGCGCCCCTACCTGACCAATATGCGGGTCTGCACCTTTTAGCGGGCGGAACTGCCCGGTGCCACGGGTTTGAAAGCAGCAGGCTTCATAATCACCTATCCGGCCTGCGCCGGTTTCAAACACGGCTTCTTTCACATTTTCGGCATCTTCAACGGGAACAAAAAACGCTAGCTTGTACATACTCATACGCCTCTTCGTTGTTTGAATTAACGTGCCCATAACGAGTATCAACGATAGGTGCTTAGCGGCCAAGGCGTGGGGCGGCAGCGCCATAAGCGTTAGGAGGGTAAACGAAAACACCTCAGCCGATTAGCTGAGGTGTTTTTATAGCCAACTTTATGCTTTACCAAGACTTGTAGGGCAAGAACTTACCGTTAAGCGTTAGTAATACGCGATCCCCTTTGGGATCCTCGACTTTGTCGACTTCCATGGTGAAGTCGATAGCGCTCATAATGCCGTCGCCAAATTTTTCCTGTACCACGTCTTTTAGGGTCTCCCCGTAAACGCCGACCATTTCATACAGGCGATAGATGAAAGGATCCTGTGGAATGGCTTCATCCCACGCTTTCGTGGGGAAGGCTACCAACGCTTTGGCGACGTCGCTCTCCACGCCAAGGGTGTCGCAAATCTGGTGGGCTATGTCTTGGTTTGCGCTATTCATGCCGTAGCAGGCGGAGGCTACCCATACCGGCGACATGCCCACCGCTTGACCGATATCATCCCAGCTCATTTTTTTACGCGCTTTGGCGGCGAGCAGGGTGTGACGCATTTCGAGCTTATCCATGACGAATCTCCTTGGGTGTGAACTTCACTAATTTTTCTTCATGCTGGGGGGTGCTGTTCTCATCCGGATCATTGAGACGAGCCGGATTGACGGACGTTGGGTAGCGCAATCCTTTGGATTCATCTTCCTGAACGCGTAAATCGCCTGAGCGGTTAACCAGAAAGTCGACCAGGTAATTACGGATGGTGTAGAAATTGGGGTGCTTGATGATTTCGGCGCGATTGCGTGGGCGTGGCAGGTCGATTTCCACCGCTTCTGCAATGCGTGCTTCGGGGCCGTTGGTCATTAAGAAAATGCGGTCAGCGAGTAGAATTGCCTCATCCACATCGTGGGTGATCATGAACACAGTTTGCTGGTCTTTGGTCCAGATTTTGACCAGCTCATCCTGAATGACGCCGCGGGTAAGCGCATCTAGCGCGCCAAACGGTTCATCAAGCAGCAGGAGTTTGGGCTTGGTGGCAAAGGCGCGAGCGATACTCACCCGCTGCCGCATACCGCCAGAAAGCTGTGAAGGCTTGCGATCCACGACGTCCTTGAGCCCAACCAGCTCCAGGTACTTCATGCTGTGCTCGGTAACCTCCCGTTCACTCCAGTTTTTCCAGCGAGCACGAACGCCAAAGCGCACGTTTTCAAGGGTGGTCAGCCAGGGCAACAGGCTGTAGTTTTGAAACACCACGCCGCGTTCAAGACCGGGGCCATTGATCTCGTTGCCTTCCATGACCATAGAGCCGTCAGAGAACTGATCCAGTCCTGCCAGGGCATTCATAATGGTTGATTTACCACAGCCGGAGTGGCCGATGATGCAAACGAACTCACCTTTTTGCAGTTGGAAGCTAACGTTCTCAAATACTGTTAGTGGCGGTGACGTTTTAGTGGCGCCAGGAAATCGCTTGGCGGCTTGCTGAACTTCGACAAACGCGTGACTCATTATTAACTCCTCACGATAGCGCTTTGTAATAGCTCTTTGTAATAGCTCTTTGTGATGGCTCTTTGTGATGGCTCTGTGTATGTGCCATTGCGTTTATTCGGCGTAGGTCACAAAGCGCGCCACATAGGCCAGGGACATATCAAGCAGCATGCCGACAATGCCGATCATTAAGATGGAAAAGATCACACTGGTGAGATCTAAATTGTTCCATTCATTCCACACGTAGTAGCCAATACCCGTACCCCCCACCAGCATCTCGGCGGCCACAATTACCAGCCAAGCAATGCCGATAGAGATCCGCATACCGGTTAAAATGGTAGGCGCGGCGGCAGGCAGAATGACTTTGAAGGCGGTTTTCAGCGATGAAAGCTCATGGGTGCGGGCGACGTTAACCCAATCACTTCTTACCCCAGCAACGCCAAAGGCGGTATTCAGCAGCATTGGCCATATCGAGCAGATGAAGATGACAAAGATCGCCGACGCCTCCGCATCGCGAATGATAAACAGCGCCAGCGGCATCCAGGCCAACGGGGAGATGGGGCGCAGCACCTGAATAAACGGGTTCAGCGCTTTATACATCAGCGGCGACATGCCAATCAGAAAGCCGATCGGAATCGCTACGGCGGCGGCCATCAAATAGCCCGCCAAGACGCGATACAGCGAGTAACCCAACTGAATGCCAATACCTTTATCGTTCGGGCCTGCATCATAAAAGGGATCAGAAAGCTGTTCCCAAGCGCGCACCATAATGGCCGATGGTGGCGGAACACGGGCGGTTTCGTCGGCCCCGCCTAACAGCATTTCGTATTCGCTGAGTTCAGCCCCGCCGCCCAAGATAGGCGCTCGGTTAAGGCCCTCCCAAAGGCCTAATAGCAGCGCTAAGATAACCACCGCTAGCAGGCCAGCGCGTAGGTTGAGGCTTAATTTCCACTCGGTCGTTGTGCGATCCATGGTTAACTCCTGCCGATAGCAAAGCTTTGCAGATAGGCGTCGGGCTGAGTGTAATCGAAGGTTTTACCCATGATTTCGTAGTTACGAGAGGTCTCATCTGGGGCGTCGTACCCTAGCTCACGCATCACATCCCGGGCTTCGGTCGCCAGAAACACATCACGGGCGACCTGCTGATAATCCACATGGCCTTCGATATACCCCCAACGCTTCATTTGGGTCAGGATCCATACCGCCATGGAGTGCCAGGGGAAAGGGTCAAAGTCGATACGGTTAGGCACGTTTTGCACCTCACCCAAGCCATCCGCATAGCGCCCGGTTAGCACCTGCTCAATTACGGTGACTGGCTGGTTAAGGTAGTTAGTCGGGGCAATGGCCTCTGCGATCTCGGAGCGGTTGGCCGGGTCAGACGAGTACTGTGTGGCGTCGATAATTGAACGCAGCAGGGCTCCGTACGTATTGGGGTTTTCACGGGCGAAGGTAGCGCTGGTCGCAAAGGCACAGCAGGGATGGCCGTCCCAAATATCTTTGGTGAGGATGTGAATAAAGCCGATGCGCTCAAACACGGCGCGCTGGTTAAAGGGGTCGGGCGACAGGAAGCCGTCAATATTGCCTGCGCGCAGGTTGGCGACCATTTCGGGTGGCGGAATTACGCGAATTTGAATGTCTTGATCAGGGTCTAAACCGTGCTCGGCCACGTAATAGCGCAGCAGGAAGTTGTGCATCGAGTATTCAAACGGTACGCCGAAGGTGAAGCCTTTCCACTGTTGAGGGTCGCGTTTGTCTTGATGGTCGTTATGCAGAACGATGGCCTGACCGTTGATATTTTCAATCGCAGGCGTAATAAAGGAGCGCTGGGAAGAACCAGCTCCCAAGCTCATGGCTAGCGGCATGGGTGACAGCATGTGGGCAGCATCAAAGCGGTCGTTGAGCGAGTTATCGCGAATGAGTGCCCAGCCGGCGGTTTTAATCACATTGACATTCAGGCCGTAGCGCTCATAAAAGCCCATAGGGTGAGCCATAATGATTGGCGTTGCACAGGTGATGGGG
The DNA here is from genome assembly GCF_017515565.1 of Halomonas sp. GTDB lineage: Bacteria > Pseudomonadota > Gammaproteobacteria > Pseudomonadales > Halomonadaceae > Vreelandella. Next base: position 26,188 of record NZ_JAFWFN010000024.1, on the reverse strand, counting down.
ATAAAGCCGATATCCAGTTCGGTTTTTTCCAGTGGGCCTAAATCCTCTTTCACCGCGGCTTTAATCGCATCCATCGGCAGCAAACTGGCAAGCGCCGCGGCCACGGTGCCGCCACCCACCAATTTCATAAATTGACGTCGATGCATGTCGCTGTGACCAAACATGCCGCGTACTAGGGCGCTCTCAACCATCCGGTCCATCATCGCGTCGCTATCGGTTGGCACCGAAGAGGCGCCTGCCTGAGCCGGGGTGATAATCGATTTCGCCGTCGGCTGACAGTCGTGGCAATCACAGTGCCGTCCATGAATAAGTGATTGGCGGTGATCGAAGGGATTGCCGAGACTGCTGTGGTCGTTATTGTCTTTCATGGACGTTCACCTCACAGGAGCAAAAAAACAAATGGCTGCGCCGTCTTGGTGCGAAAAATAACTAAAGCGTGCGGCGCTACCCTTGTTATTGCGATTTGTGTGCCAACTTTGGTTTTTATTTTATAACTAGCTGTTTTTAAACATTTAATTTCTATTTTAGGCAGTCTTTTTTATGCGCATAAGCAGTAACGAAAAATCGTAAATAACGATATTTCGTTGTTTTATTAACGAAAAGTCGTAAGTGGCGTGGGAATTGAATGGCTTATTAAACCCATCACCTCTGAGCCATGAGGTAAACGCCAATGTATGAACAAGAGCGCACTCACGCTTCGGCCAGCGCCCTAATGGGCAGGTTCTCGCCCCTGGCAATGATCGTTATAGACCCCTATGAAGACAGGCTGGTATCCGCCAACCAAGCCGCCTGCGAATTGCTCTGTATCGATGAGCACCGTATTGAAGACCCCCGTATTAAAGACATCCTTATTGAAGCCCCCAGCATTGATGAATCCCAGCCATTGGCTGCCCCGTTTAGTCATCGATTAAGCGCGTCACTGCCGCTATGGGTCAGCTTTACCGATGAGGCGCTAGTACAAAAAACGGCATGGTCAGATGATTTGGTGATACTCGATATGCTGCGCCAGCCCTACCGGGTGGAAGTTTATGCCCTGCGCATTGAAGACTCAGGGTTGCTGTTATTAACGCTGATTGATCGCAATAAAGCTGAGCAGCGGCGAGCAAAAGCGGAGCTGGGCCGTCAGCACCGCCAGGGTGAAGTTGGCTGGCAGCGTGTCGAGCAGGTGTTTGAGCGGATTGAAAAGCAGAACCAACTGATTCTTAGCGCCGCAGGCGAGGGTATTTATGGCCTGGATGCCGAGGGCAAAACTACCTTTGTTAACCCTGCCGCTGAGCGTATTTTGGGCTGGAGCACGGATGATATGGTGGGCCACGATGCCCACTTAATGTTTCACCACACCCATGACGATGGCAGCCACTTCCCCGTGCAGCAGTGTCCCATTCATGCCTCGTTCAGCGACGGCCAGGTGCATCACGTCGATAACGAAGTGTTCTGGCATAAAAACGGCGAAGCGATCCCTGTTGAGTACACCAGTACGCCGATTTTTGAGATGGGCCGGTTAGTGGGTGCCGTGGTGCTATTCCGCGATATTCGGGAGCGCAAACGTGCAGAGCAGCAACTGCGTGATGCGCTGGCGGAGGTGGAATCACTCAAGCAGCGCTTAGAGCTGGAAAACGAATACCTTCAAGAAGAGATTAAGGCAGAGCTGAACCACCGCAATATTGTGGGTAATAGCCCAGCGGTGGCAAAGCTAATCAAGCAGATTGAGATGGTCGCGCCAACGACTGCCAACGTACTCATTAGTGGCGAGTCGGGCACCGGTAAAGAGTTGATAGCCCGTGCCATTCATGCGGGCAGCACGCGCAGCGACAGGCCGCTTATCCGCGTGAACTGTGCAGCTATTCCCCGGGATCTCTTTGAAAGTGAATTCTTCGGCCATGTAAAAGGCGCGTTTACCGGCGCGGTTCAAGATCGTACCGGGCGCTTTGAGCTGGCCCACGGCGGGACGCTATTTTTGGATGAAGTGGGTGAAATCCCCTTAGAACTGCAGAGTAAGTTGCTAAGAGTGTTGCAGGATCAGCAGTTTGAGCGAGTGGGCGATAATCGCACACGCGAAGTAGACGTGCGGGTGATCGCCGCCACCAACCGTGAACTGCGAGATATGATTGATGCAGGCCATTTCCGTGAAGATCTCTATTTCCGCCTGAATGTATTCCCTATTGATTCGGTGCCGCTACGCAAACGGATTGAAGACGTGCCGTTGCTGGCGCGGCATTTTTTACACCGCGCCTGCCTCAAGTTTAACAAGCCCGGCGTACGCATACCGCCGGCTCAACTGGAGACTCTGCAGCGCTACCCTTGGCCAGGCAATATTCGTGAGCTTGAGAATGTGATCGAGCGACAAGTGATCGTTACACAGAATCGGCGGCTCTCTTTTGATGATCTGCTAACAGAATCGCCTTTGCGTAGTGCACCCCTGAATGTCGATGAGGAGCGCACTGTTTCGCAGGCGGAAATACTTTTGACGGAGCAAGCATTATGTCAGCGTCAGAGGGATAACACGCTGCGGGCACTCGCTATCACTAGCGGGAAAATATCGGGCGGCGGCGGGGCCGCTGAATTGCTTGGCCTCAAGCCCACCACGCTCTCTTCTAGGTTGCAGAAATGGGGAGTCGACCCGAGAGGATTTCGCTAGCCGAAACCTAAAAGGGTGCCTGCTCAAGATGCTTTGGGCTAAGGTAAGGGAGTGCAGGCTTGACAAGACGTTTGTTCACATAAATGGACGAAGTACAAGTCTGGCATACATACATGAATGTAACTATAATGCCACTCCTTCTGAATGGCATACGTGTTGCGCCATCCTACGCTGACACCTAGAGGCAACCCCATGCGACTGGCACACTGGGCAGTCAATGCCCCTTTTCGTCCCCTGCTGTTAGCAGTGCTTACGTCTTCCTTGATGTTGCCTGCTCACGCGGCAGACTTGGTTACTATTACGCGTGATGCGCTCAACAATAATGCGACGTTGGCTTCGGCACGCGCAGATTTTTCCAGTGTGGAAGCGTCACGAGATGTGGTGCACGGCGGTTTACTGCCGCAGGTTAATGCCTCAGGTAACGTGGTTCATAACCGCCAGTATGAAAGCCAAAACTCGGCAAGGGCTGGCGCTGTTGCCGATCCCACCACCCCAGGTGCGGGCGTCAGCGATGACAACTTCAATACAGCGTCGCTTTCACTAGAAGCCTCACAGGCACTGTTTAATGCGGTCACCCGTCAAGAAGTAAGCCAAGCTGAGCGTCAAATCGATCAGCAGGTATACTTGTTGGCGGCCACCGAGCAACAATTATTAATTGATGTAGCCGGTGCCTACTTTGACATTTTGCGTGCCCATGAAGTGCTAGATGCGCGCTTAGCTCAGGAGCGTGCGATTGGCCGCCAATTAGAGCAGGCCAGCGAGCAGTTTGAGGTAGGGCTGATTGCAATTACTGAAGTGGAAGAAGCACGGGCAAGTTTTGACCAGTCCCGGGCCGACCGTATTGCCGCTGAGAGTAATCTGCAGGTGGCATTTGAAGTGCTTGAACAGCTCACTGGGCGCCGCTATGCCACTATCGATGCGTTAGGTGATATGCCCGTGGTCTTACCCTCCCCAAGCAGCCGCGATTACTGGGTGGAGCAAGCCATCGAGCGTAATCCTCAAGTACTGGCCCAGCGGGCGGGTATCGAGCTTTCTAGAGTTGGCGTAGAGATTGCTCGGGCAGGTCGTCTTCCCATTGTTCAGGCGTTTGCCAACTATCAATATGCTGAAAGTGATAGCGACCTTGCCAGTGGTCATGACTCATCAAGCCAATTGGGGGTATCGGCTAATTTGCCTATTTATACGGGCGGCAGCACGAGCGCAAGTATTCGCCAGGGCACCTTCCAGCTTGAGCGCAGCCAGTACGACTTTGAGTCTCAGCGCCGCACCACGATTCAACAGGTACGCTCGCTGTATACCCAAGTCAGCAATAACGTCGAAACGGTGGAGGCACGCCAGCAGGCGATTGTTTCTACCCGCAGCGCATTAGAAGCCACCCGGGCGGGCTACGAAGTCGGCACGCGTAACATCGTGGATGTGTTAAACGCCGAACAAAACCTCTATAACGCCATCGCCAACTTTGCAGAGGCCCGCTACGACTATGTGGTGAACCTACTTTCTCTGCGCCAGCAGGCAGGGTTATTAGATGTTGCCGCTATTGAAGAGGTAAATGCGTGGCTAACCGGCGATCCCGTGAGTTTCACCCTTCCTGAAGGCGGAGACGCTGACGCTTACCAGGGGGCGCTGGATATTGGCGCTCCGCCCACGCCAGATGCCTAGCGGCAGTAATGCCCGCCATTATTACCGCGCTTGCGATACTCATTTAATATTAGAAATACCTACTTAGCGCCAGACTGAACTAGCGCTGTGTTGCTATCCGTCAATGTTCAAAAAAGATGAATGGGAATTCGACGTATGAAGAAAATGATTCACTCAGGTAGAGCGAGTCTAGTGACGCTGATAGCTGCACTGGCGCTGGCAGCCTGCGGGCAAGAGCAGCCGCAACAGCAGCAGGCGCAGCAGCAGGAAGCGCCCCCTCATGCGGTGGAAGTCGCCGAAGTAGCCCGGCAGGATATACCGCTAAACAAGTCTTACCCGTCACTGCTGCGCAGCGATAGTGAAGTAACGCTCGTCGCGCGGGTAAGCGGCTTTCTGGAAGAGCGCCATTTCGAGCCTGGGCAGTTAGTCGAACAAGGCGATCGGCTCTATACCATCGAGCCGGATCTTTATCAGGCCACGGTTAATCAGCGCGATGCTGACTTACAGAGCGCCCGCGCTGAGCAAGCCCGCGCCCAGCGCGATGCCCAGCGTTTTGAACAGCTATTGAGTCAAAACTCAGTGAGCCGCCAGCAGTATGACCAAGCCTTGGCGGATCAACGTGTTGCCCAGGCGCGGGTTGCCCAAGCGGAAGCCGCACTCACCAGCGCCAATCTCGATTTAGGCTATGCCAACGTCACTGCCCCGGTATCGGGAATGATCAGCTTAAGCCAAATCAACGTCGGTAACCTGGTGAACCCCGGAACGGAGCTTGCCACCATCACGCCGTTAGATCCCCTTGAAGTGCGTTTCCAACTGCCCCAGCGAGATGCATTTGAACTACGCCGACAGCTTGGGGAGGGGGGAGAGGCCTCTGATATCACCGCCCACCTGACGGTGCCTGGGCTTAGCGGTGGCAGTGGCTCTGAGCTTGAAGGACAGCTGAACTACCTTGGCTCACGGGTAGATGGCGGCACCAGTACGGTTCAGGCCTCGGCTAGCTTTGCTAACCCCGACGGCGCCGTTCTGCCGGGTCAATTTGTGCGCGTTCGCCTTGAGGGGCTAAAGCGCTTTAACGTCATTGCCGTACCAGAAATTGCCGTGACCCAGGGGTTGATGGGGCCGCGTGTGTTTGTGCTGGATGAAGAGAGCAAAGCCCGTGAGCGTACCGTTCAGCTCGGCGACGTGGCAGGCCCTTGGCAGATTATTGTCGATGGTCTTGAAGAGGGTGAGCGCGTCATCGTTGGTGACACCGCCGGGGTAGAGCCGGGCCGGGAGATTGAGCCTAAGCGTTTTGAAGACAACGCGGGAGAATTGGTTGAACGCGCTGAAGAAGCCGAAGCTGAGGAGCAGCAAGCGCAGGCTGAAGCAGCTGAAGAGATGGCCGAAGGTGCTGGGGATATGCCAGCAGATGAAGGGGAAGAGGGCGCGCAATAATGAATTTTTCCAACTTCTTTATCAGTCGTCCGATTTTCGCCACGGTGCTGGCGATTATCCTGACGCTGGTAGGCACCCTGGCGATGCGAATACTGCCCATTGAGCAGTATCCCAGCGTTGTGCCACCTACGGTCTCAGTGCAAGCCCAGTTCCCTGGGGCGGATGCTGAAACCGTTGCGCAAACGGTGGCAGCGCCGCTTGCTGAGGCCATTAACGGCGTTGAGGACATGCTCTACATGACCTCCAACAGTGCCGACAATGGCATTATGAGCTTGAGCGTGGCGTTTAATATCGGCACCGATGGTGATATCAACACCATCAACGTCAACAACCGGGTGCAGGGCGCGCTTTCACGGCTACCTGAAGCCGTGCAGTCTCAGGGGGTCAGGGTTGAGTTGCGCTCTGATTCGATCCTGATGCTGGTGGCGCTGACCTCGCCAAACGGTGATTACAACAACGTTTACATGCAGAACTACGCCACCCTTAATATTCTCGACGAACTGCGCCAAGTGCCCGGCGTGGGTAATGCTGAGGTGTTGGGCGGCGGCGAGTTCGCCATGCGTATCTGGATGGACCCAGACAAGCTGGCCCAGTACGACTTAACCCCCAGCGAAGTAGCAACCGCCATACGGGCGCAAAACACCGAAATCCCTGCGGGTAACTTAGCGGCAACGCCACAAAGTGAACCGCGTGCTTATACTTATACGATTACCGCTGGCGGGCGTTTATCAGATACAGACGACTTTCGTAACATCTATCTGCGCACCAATCCCGATGGCTCTTCATTGCGCTTGGAAGACGTTGCGCGTATTGAGCTAGGGGCTTCGTTTTACGGGGTTAACGCGCGCTTAAATGGTGCGACGATGACCCCCATCATCATCAACCAGCAGCCGGGGGCTAATGCCCTTTCAACGGCTGAAGCGGTGCGCGACACGATGGAAGAGCTGGCGGTGCGCTTTCCGCCGGGGCTTGAGTATGTGACGCCCTACGATACAACGCTGTTCATCGATGCCTCGGTAGAAACGGTACTCAAAACCTTTATCGAAGCCTTTCTGATCGTAATTGTCATTCTGTTTATTTTCCTACAGAACTGGCGCTTTACCGTTATCGCTATGTCGGTGGTGCCGGTATCGGTTATTGGTACCTTTGCGGGCTTCTACCTGTTTGATTTCTCGATCAACCTATTGACGCTATTCGCGTTAGTGCTGTCGATCGGGATAGTGGTGGACGACGCCATTCTGGTGGTAGAGAACGTCGAGCGCGTGCTTAGCGAAGAGGAGGACATTAGCGTTCGCGATGCCACTATTCGTGCCATGAAAGAAGTGGGCGGCCCCGTCATTGCCACCTCCCTGATTATGGCTGCCGTATTTGTGCCAGTAGCCTTCATGGGTGGTTTTACCGGGCAAATTTATCAGCAGTTTGCGATTACCGTGACGATATCGGTGGCGCTCTCGGCATTAATGGCCTTGACCTTCACGCCCGCGCTTTCCGCCATTTTCATTAAGCACAACCTACATAAACCCAAACCGTCGGCATTTAGGCGCGCGATCACCACGCCGCTACGCCTGTTCGACCGCCTGTTTGCAGGCATCACGACTGTGTATATGTGGGGTGTGAAAAAGTTGGTGCGCTTCTGGGTGCTGGCTCTAGCACTCACAGTGGCGACTGGCGCGGGCTCCTATTGGCTATATGCCAATACGCCCTCTACGCTGGTGCCCGAAACCGACCAGGGTATTGTGCTGGTAAGCGTGTCGCTACCGGATGCAGCGTCCCTTGACCGCACCCAAAACTATATGGCCAAGCTGAGCGCGGCCATTGAAGATATCCCCGGCGTGGAGTACTCCTCGGCCGTGGCGGGGTATGACATCCTGTCAGGCGCGGTGAATACCGCACGCGGCATTATGTTTATTAATATGCACCCTTGGGCGGAGCGTGATTTAACCGCTGACGAGTTGGTAGGCCGCATTATGCAGTTAGGCGCCAGTATCGATGGCGGCTCTGCTATGGCGTTTAACGTACCGCCGATTATGGGGCTTTCAACAACCGGTGGTTTTACCGGCTTTTTGCAATCGTTTGATGGCGCTTCGCCGCGAGAGTTGTACGAAGCCTCGCTGCAAATTATGGGTGCCGCGAATCAACATCCGGCGTTAAACCGGGTATTCTCAACGTTCAACGTCAATGTGCCTTCCTTCCGGGCTGAAATTGATCAGCAGAAGGCGCTGAGCTATGGCGTAGCGTTAGAGAACATTTCTTCAGCGCTCTCAAATACCTTCGGCAACGGCTTTGTTAACTTCTTTAGCTACCAAAACCGTAACTTCCAGGTCTATTTACAGAACGAAGATGAGTTCCGTAAGACCCCTGAAGATATTAATAGCGTGTTTGTTCGTGGCGGTAATGGCGAGCGTATTCCGCTTTCAGAGTTTGTCACTCTTGAACGCCAGGTGGGGCCTTCAGTGGTTTCCCGCTTTGGCGTTTATACCGGCGCGCAGTTCCAAGGCGGCCCTGCCGAAGGGTATAGCTCGGCACAGGCCATTGAGGCCATGGAAGCCTTGGTATTAGACACCCTTGGCCCTAACTGGGGCATGGGCTGGACGGGCACGGCCTATCAGGAAGCAAACCTGGGTAACACCGCAGTCCTGGCGATTGTGTTTGGTATCTTGATGGTCTTCTTGATTCTAGCGGCTCAATACGAAAGCTGGTCGCTGCCTTTAGCGGTACTGACCGCTACCCCGTTTGCTTTCTTAGGCGGTATTGGGGGGATTGTGCTGCGAGGCTTGGATACCAGTGTCTACGTGCAGATCGGCATGCTGGTGGTCGTGGGGTTGGCGGCCAAAAACGCTATTTTGATTGTCGAGTTTGCCGAACTGCAGCGTAAAGAGCAGGGTAAGACAATCCGTGAAGCCGCTATTTCCGCTGCTGAATTGCGTTTCCGGCCTATTGTTATGACATCACTGGCGTTTATCTTTGGTACGTTACCCTTGGCATTAGCCTCAGGTGCTAGCGACGTGAGTAGCCACCATATCGGCACGACCGTAGCGATGGGGATGGCCTCGGTGGCCGTGCTGGGCAGCCTGTTCATTCCTAGCTTCTACGCTATGATTGCGACGGTGTCTGACTGGCTCTATCGAAAACGCCATCCTGACCGAGGTAGTAACAACGAGCAGGCAGCGGTAGGTCACGACCAGCCGTAACGCTGTTTAGCAACTGGATAGCGGGCACCCTGTTTTTCATGGTGCCCGCTTTTTTTAGAAAGCGTTTAATTTCTGACAGGTATCATTTTTATGGCAAATATTTCTAAATTAATGGCCATTTTGCCATAATTGTTAATCTTTTTTTAATCAATTTGAGTTTTTAAAACTACACTTTATAGATAGCCTCTACCTAAAAGGATATCTGTAAATGAGCAACTCTAACGCCTCAAAAATGTCTGGTTCAAAGCTGAAGGCTCATATTGCAGCTCTTGAAAGACAGCCTTTCGATACGACGCCAGATGCTTCATCAAGACATTTACACAACGGTATCGATACGCCTTTACCGCCCGCAGATCTGCACGGCAGTTACACTAACCATCGACCGCTTCCAACCGAAGGCATTGAAGAGCGTCGCGCCTGGATTGTCGGTGGCGGAATTGCAGGGCTGTCTGCTGCTTTCTTCCTAATTCGTGACGGCCACATGCCTGCTGGCAATATCACCTTCCTTGAAGAGCAGAGCATCGAGGGTGGCTCGCTGGATGGTGCCGGCAACGCGGAAGAAGGTTATATCGTGCGTGGCGGCCGTGAAATGGAGATGACTTACCAGAACTTCTGGGACGTCTTTTCGGAAATACCGGCTCTAGAGTTGCCGCCGCCATTTACCGTGCTAGATGAGTATCGCATCGTAAATGACGCTGACAAAAACTGGTCCAAAGCGCGCCTTATGAATAAACAGGGCCAGATTCAAGACTTCTCCACCATGAATCTCACCAAACGCCAGCAGTTGGAAGTCGTCAAACTACTGTTGGCCCGCAAGGAGGACCTGGATGACGTTAGCGTAGAGCAGTGGTTCAGCGAAGGCTTCCTGAAAACCAATTTCTATACCTTCTGGCGTACCATGTTTGCCTTCCAGAACTGGCATTCTGCACTTGAAATGAAGCTATACATGCATCGCTTTCTGCACTTGATGGATGGGCTTAATGACATGACATCGCTGGTGTTTCCGAAGTACAACCAGTACGACAGTTTTGTCAGGCCGCTTATGAGCTGGTTAAAAGACCAGGGTGTGAAGATCAAGTACGACACGATTGTCGAGAACCTGGAAATGGATACCCAAGAGGGCAGCAGAACCGTCAACGCCCTTCGGTGCCGCGGCAGTGATGGCGACAGCATCATCACTATTGGCCCCCGCGACCTGGTGTTTGTCACCACTGGCTCGATGACCGAAGACACCGCTTACGGCGATGATGACACTATCCCTCAACTGAAGGATAAAAATCAGGCTGGCGCGGGGTCAGGCTGGCAACTCTGGAAGAATCTCGCAGAACAATCTGAAATCTTTGGGAGGCCAGAAAAATTCTGTGGGGATGTACCACGCTCAACCTGGGAGTCGGTAACGCTTACCTGCAAACCTTCACCTCTGATGGATAAGCTTAAGGAACTGTCGGTTAACGACCCTTATTCTGGGTTCACGGCCACGGGGGGGATCATCACTTTTACCGACTCTTCCTGGCTGATGAGCTTCACCTGTAACCGCCAGCCCCACTTCCCCGACCAGCCCGACGATGTGCTTGTGCTATGGACATACGCACTGTTGATGGACAAGCCAGGCGATTATGTCAAAAAGCCAATGCCTGAGTGCACCGGCAAGGAAGTGCTGGCCGAAATGTGCTATCACCTTGGCTTGATTGATCAGCTCGATGCCATACTGGCCGCCACCAAAACGCGTGTCGCGTTAATGCCCTATATCACCGCTCAATTTATGCCAAGGGCCAGGGGAGATCGCCCACAAGTGGTTCCTGAAGGCTGCACAAACCTCGCTTGCATGGGGCAGTTTGTGGAAACCCATAACGACGTTGTGTTTACCCTGGAAAGCTCGGTAAGAACTGCTCGTGTCGGCGTCTACAGCCTACTTGGGCTAAAAAAACAGGTGCCCGATATCCACCCTGGCCAATACGATGTACGTCGCCTGCTTCGCGCAACTCGCACCTTGAACAGCGATGAAGCCTTTATAGGCGAAGGTATTTTGCGTCGTATTCTGGGCGGAACCTACTTCGAAAATATCCTGCCGCTTGGCGCGGATGAAACCCCGAGTGACCTTCACCATCACGGGCTATTTGAACATCAGCTTCAGGCTATTCGTAGCTTAATGGGCGAAAACCATACCCTTGACGACGTCAAAGGTCGGTTTCAAGAACTAAGGGATAAACTGCGAGGACGGCGCTGATTACAGCTAAATTTCCCTAGCTACTTAATTGCCTCAGCTTGCTGTTTTCGTGCAGTGAGTTGAGGCAGTTTTCGTAAAAAGCCCAGGGCTGAGCTTTAGATGGATAAGTGATGGGCGTCAAATTAGCCAAACACATAAAAGCGTAATGTGGACTACGCTAAGAGAGATCACTGTTTTCAGCTTGTACTAATAAAGAAAACCCAAGCGAAAACATCACCAGGCTGTTGGTCTGGAGGAGGACACGCCATGCAAACATTGATCTCTGCCGCTGTGCAATTTCCGACCGTTGTTTTCACGTTCCTACTGGCCTTAATAGTGCTGTATTGGCTACTGGTGCTAGTCAGGATAGCGCCTCTTGAGCTATTCGAACGCGATAGCCTACGCGACGACCATACGGCCAGTACGCTTGTTTCACTGGGCTTTGCCGGTGTTCCCGCCACGCTTGCGTTAAGCATTCTTGTGCTCTTGGCGGGGGCTATCTCACTGGCTGTTGAGTTATTGGTGTTGCGTTGGCTACCGCTGGGTATGTTAAGAGTGCCTGTAGGTGTGCTTGTGCTATGGGGGTCACTAGCCGCTGCTTCGCCCATTGCGGCGGCCATATGCCATGTCCTTCAACGCGGGCTACATCGCTACCAACCATTCAAGCGGCGCTGCTTACTGGGGGCTACCGTTGTTGTGACAGAGCCTCAGCATGATGGGTACGCTACCTCACTACTCGATGATGAGCCGAATAGTTTTATCAAGCTGCACTGCAAAGCTGGGGATACTCCCCGTCTGGGTGAACGCCGGGTACTGGTGAAATACCTGGCCGAAGAGGGCGCGTATCGCAGCGTGGTGGAACAGCAGTATTTAGAGACGCGAGTTTGGTTAAGCAAGCTGCGGCTGCACCATAAACAGCAACAGCAGTCGAACGGTTATTCAGCCTAGCCACCACTACCTAGCGGTTAAATAACCGCCGCCACTGTTTGCTGAGCCAATGGATTAATGGCTTAGCAGTGGCTGCCCCTACGGGGGCGCGGTAAGTAGGGATAGCGGTGTCGAGAAACTGACGTATGGGGGCGGCCTGTTCCGGCTGGTTAAGCATGGGGGCGTGGCCGCAGTTAGCCACGGTTAGCGTTTGCAGCGATGGCTGTGCCTTAGCCATACGTGGCAGCGTTTCGGCATCTAATAAGGTAGATTCGGCGCCGCGAATGACCATCACCGGGCAGCGAATATTTGCCCACTCCTTCCACATATCCCGAGGGGTGTCGTGGACAAATTGTTCCCCGATGCGCGGGTCAAAGTGGTAGGTCCAACTGCCGTCGGGTAAGCGCCGTGCACTGTTGAGCGCTAGCTCGCGCCACTCCCATTCATGGGTAAGCCCAAAGCTTGCATAGTGCTGCTTTAACTCTGCTTGTAAGTCGGCAAAATTATTGAAGCGGTGGGCAACGCCAAAATAGCTAGAGAGCGCAATCAAACCCTGCGGGTTAAGCTCAGGACCCACGTCGTTTAGGATTAGCCGCTTTATGCGCTTACTGTGCTGTGGGTCGGCAGCCATTAGCATGCCTAATAGCCCGCCCATAGAGGTGCCTAGCCAGTCTACCTGCTGCAATTCAAAGTGGTCTAAAACGCCAAGGGCAACGGTTATATAGTGGCTATAGAGATAGTCATGGGCGGGGAACAGCGACCAACTGGAAAGTCCGCGACCGGGCGTGTCCGGTGCGATGATGCGCCATTCTTCTCCTAGTTGCTGGGCGAGTGCGGAAAAGTCACCGCCGTGGCGGGCAAGGCCATGCCAAGCAATTAACGTGCGCGGGGCATTGGGGTTCCAAATGCGTACGGCGACATCGAGTTCTCGAACGCGTATAAATTCCAGTGCATCCATAAAGCACTCCTAAGCTGAGGGTCTCACCAGTATAGGAGTAGTGCTGCATTGCAGCAAAAGCATCGTACTAACGTTTCACCAGGCTAATGAATGCATCAATCATTTTGCCGCTTCGCTCATCAATGGAATAAACGCTGGGATTGCGAAGCCAGTCGTGGAATAGGCCGCCCAACATAGATTGCATCATCCGTGTAGCAACCTCTGGGCTAAGTCCATCACGCAGTAGTTGCTGATGTTGTGCAAGCTTAAATACCGCTAGCATCTCATCAAAACACTCCTTTGCAATTTTATCCTGCATTTCTAGAGGATTGATGTCACTGAAGAATTCGCAGCGATGCATCAAGATAGACAATATTCTTTGATAAGAAGGCTGTTCAAGCCTAGCCATACCGGTGTGGCAGGCTCGGCGGATTGATTCTAACGGCGAAATATCAGCGTCGGATATATCCACTTCTTCCATCAATGACTGAAAGGGCATGCGGACACGCTCAACCAACGCCTTAAAGAGGTCCGCCTTATCTTTGAAATGCCAGTAGACTGCTCCACGGGTAAGGCCAGCATGACGGGCAATTTGCTCTAGTGATGTGCGAGCTACGCCTTTCGCGAAAAACACTTCTTCAGCAGCATCCAGCAGCGCTTCGCGAGTAGCTGCGGCTTCTGCTTTGGTCTTTCTGGCCATGAAAACGTAACCTCACTATCAATGCGGACTCGCGCATTTTATCTGAAAACGGGTGATTTTACATTCAAAACTGTATGGTTGGTGGGTGAGCGCAGTAGCATGAGTGAGCAAAATCGTTATTTATAATGATTGAGCGTATAAGATGAGTGTATGAGCCGAGTGTTAATCAGAGGTTTCTTAAAGCACCGTTTTAAAACCTATGTCATTACTCTGTAGAGTACCCGCTCTACGCCCGTTACAGGAAGAACAGCATGGCACGAGCCCCCATTGAATTAGCAGGACATACCATTCAGCCCGGCCAGCGCTTACAAATCGATATGCCGGTCGCGCGTTTATATACCCATACGCCGCTGCATATTCCGCTTGAAGTGGTACATGGCCGCAAGGCGGGGCCGGTGATGCTGGTATGCGGTGGCATTCATGGCGATGAAATTAATGGTGTCGAGATCGTACGCCGTTTACTGCGCTCAAAAGCAATTAATAGCCTGCGGGGTACGCTGATCGCGGTACCGGTAGTTAATGTTTTCGGTTTTTTACAACAAACCCGCTACTTGCCTGACCGGCGCGATTTAAACCGCTGCTTTCCGGGCAGTGAAAAAGGCTCGCTTGGCGGCCGCATTGCTGCGCTATTTCGTGAGGAGATAGTCGATCACGCCACGCACATTATCGACCTGCACACCGGGGCGATACACCGCACAAATTTACCGCAAATTCGTGCCCAGCTAAGTGCGGGTAGTGAAACAGAGCGCATGGCTGATGCGTTTGGTGCGCCGGTGATTCTCAATGCGGAACTGCGGGAGGGAAGTCTTCGGCATTATGCTCAGAACCGCGGTATTCCGGTGCTTACCTATGAAGCGGGTGAGGCGCTGCGCTTTGATGAGTGGGCTATTGCGCCAGGTGTGCGGGGCGTTTTACGCGTTATGCGACGCTTGGATATGCTTGCAGGGGCACAGCGGCAGCGCTCGCCTGCGCCAGCGGAACTGGCTAACGGCTCTAGCTGGGCAAGGGCGCCTATCGACGGCATATTGCGCCCTAAAATTCGTTTAGGCGCGCGGGTTGCCAAAGGCGAAGTGCTTGGTAAGGTCGCCGACCCCTTCGGTAATGATGAGGGGGAAGTGCGTTCCATGGCAGATGGAATTGTGATCGGTATGAGCCGTTTGCCACTGGCCAACGAAGGCGAAGCGCTTTATCACATCGCCCGCTTTGATGAGATCGAGGAAGCAGAAACCGCCATTGAAAGCTTTCAATCTAGCCTTACGCCACCGCCAGATGCCATGTATTGAGCGGCCATGAGAAATAAAAGCTATTAAGCCCATAGCCTGGGGGCTGGCGCCACGGATGGCGTTATCCCGTCGCTTTGACTATACCTGTTGTGTAGTTACTTTAGATTTATTTAAAACAGCGGCTTAAATCAAAATAGTAGCCTAGATTAAAACAGTATCTTAAATAGTTTTACGTATTCCAGTGGTGCCAGTTTGCCACGTCGAACGCGACATGGAGGAAGAGTAATGACGAGCAGCAAGTACACAACGAACGAAGCGGGCATCCCGGTTTCCAGCGATGAACACTCCCTCTCTGTGGGTGCCGATGGCCCGATTGTTATGCATGACCACTATCTCATGGAGCAGATGGCGGCATTTAACCGAGAGATGATTCCCGACCGCCAGCCCCACGCAAAAGGTAGCGGCGCCTTCGGCCATTTTGAAGTTACCCAAGATGTCAGCAAGTACACCAAAGCAAAATTTCTTCAGCCGGGTACTAAGACCGACGTACTGATCCGTTTTTCGACGGTGGCCGGGGAGAGCGGAAGCCCAGATACATGGCGTGACCCACGCGGCTTCTCGATTAAGTTTTACACCGATGAAGGCAATTTCGACATGGTGGGTAACAATACCCCCGTGTTTTTCGTCCGTGACCCCATGAAGTTCCAGCACTTTATTCACTCGCAAAAACGCCGCGCAGACAACGGGTTGCGAGACCACGATATGCAGTGGGATTTCTGGACACTGGCACCTGAGTCAGCCCACCAGGTTGCATGGCTAATGGGAGACCGGGGCGTGCCCGCCACGTGGCGGCATATGAATGGCTACTCCAGCCACACCTATATGTGGGTGAATGATGAAGGCGAACGGTTTTGGGTGAAATACCACTTTAAAACCGATCAAGGTATCAAGTGCATGACCCAGGAGCAGGCCGACCAAATGGCTGGCAGCGATGCCGATTACCATCGCCGTGACCTGTTTGAAGCAATCGAGCGGGGTGACTACCCGACCTGGACGCTGCAAATGCAGATCATGCCGTTTGAAGATGCCAAGACCTACCGCATCAATCCCTTCGACTTAACCAAAATATGGCCCCACGATGACTATCCGCTGATAGAAGTGGGCAAGTTAACCCTGAATCGTAATCCGACGGACTTCCATAGCGAGATTGAGCAAGCCGCGTTTGAGCCCAACAACTCGGTGCCGGGCACGGGCTTCTCGCCTGATAAAATGCTGCTGGCGCGGGTGATTTCCTATGCGGACGCACACCGTGCTCGCTTGGGTGTTAACTACAAGCATATTCCGGTAAACGCGCCTAAATGCCCGGTACATAGCTACAGCCAGGGTGGCGCGATGCGAATTAAGCACTCCACCGACCCGGTATACACCCCCAACAGTAAAGGTGGTGCCAAGGCTGACCCTGAGCGCTTCCCAGAGGATGCCGTGTGGTCTACCGATGGTCAGTTGGTACGTTCCGCTTACACGCTTCGCCCCAATGACGATGATTGGAGTCAGGCCCACGCGCTGGTTCGCCAAGTGATGGATGACGAGCAGCGTGATCGGTTAGTCTCTAACGTGGTAGGTCACTTGTCTGGCGGCGTCACCGAACCCGTGCTAGAGCGCGCTTTTGAATACTGGCGCAATATTGATCAAGAGGTCGGTGAGCGCATTGAGAAAGGCGTGCGGGGTAGCTAAGCCGACAAGCGATTAACGATTTTACCCCGCTCAGAACAGCCCGCTACGTTACAACGTGGCGGGCTGTTCTACTTCTAGCGGCTCGGTGGAGGGCTCACGCACTAAGCTGAGCGCTTCATCGTAAACACGCAAACCCACGCCCTCTTTGTGGGCGTGTTCTGACAAATGACGCCGAAAGCGCCTGCCGCCCGAGCAGCCTTGAAACAGCCCCAACAGGTGGCGGGTGATGTGATTCAGCTTGGCACCCTCATCTAACCGCTGCTGAATATAGGGGCGAAACGCCATGGCCGCCTCTAGGCGTGTTTGTGCTGGCCCAGGTTCGCCAAACAGCTGCGCATCGACCCCTGCTAACAGCCACGGGTTTTGGTACGCCTCACGGCCCACCATCACGCTATCCACGTGCATGAGCTGCGCCTGGCACTCGTCGAGGGTTTTTATACCGCCGTTAATGCCAATATGTAGTTCAGGGTGGTGCTGCTTCAGACGATGAACGCGGGGGTAGTTCAGCGGCGGCACATCACGGTTCTGCTTAGGCGACAAACCCTGCAGCCACGCCTTACGCGCGTGAACGGTAAACACCTCACAGCCCGCATCCGCGACGATATTGATAAAGCGCGCCAAGTCCGCATCTTCATCCTGATCATCAATACCAATACGGCATTTTACCGTGACTGGAATCGACACCGCCGCCTGCATGGAACGTACCGCCGCCGCCACTTTTTCAGGGTGGCCCATCAAACAAGCGCCAATCATGTTGTTCTGCACGCGGTCGCTTGGGCAGCCCACGTTCAGGTTTACTTCATCATAGCCCCATGCCTCGGCAATTGCCGCGCACTCCGCAAGCTCACCCGCATCGCTACCGCCCAGCTGCAACGCAATGGGGTGCTCAACCTCGCTAAAGCCCAAAAAGCGCTCACGGGGCTTTCCGTGCAAAATCGCACCGGTTGTCACCATCTCGGTATACAACAGCGCCCGCTTGGTTAACGTGCGTGCGAATGCTCTGTAATCGCGGGTCGTCCAATCCATCATGGGGGCCACAGAAAACAGGCGGGCGGCGTTGGCAGGGCTTTCTTTTTTCATATCAATCACTTGCATCTTTTGATGCTGTATAAGCCTGTCGTGGTTGCTTAGCGACGGGGAGAGTCATTAGCGAGCGATTGTACGCAAAAAGCGGGTTTTAGTACAAAGCAAGTGTATGGATAAGGCACGCTAAGCCACAGAAGCCGCTTGAGGATTAAATAGTCTTTTGAGTGACAGCGGCAAGCAAATCCCTGAGGTAATCGGGGTGTATTGAGAGGCATGTATGCTGCATATGAGTGGCGGCGCGGGTGCAGCGCTTTCTGGTCACTCTCGTGAAAAATTACCAAACGTAGCGGGGGCGATGTGCGGTGGGGCTTAAAGCTGTAAAAAGCAGGCAAGAAAAAGCCCGCCGAGGCGGGCTGGATACTTACTGAAGGCTAGACCAGTAAGGCCAAAACAGCAACGCTAGCTCGATTAACGTCGATAAAATATCGAAGAGAATACGACTAGCTTCTAAGTACCTCATAAAATACTCCTTTCACTTTCGCGAAGGTAGTGAGGTTAGGCAAAGTGTTCAAACGACCCTTGTAAGACGAGTCAATTTTGATATATCTTGAATTTGAGCTTTTAGATCCCTTGCCTAATCTCGGGATTTATCAAAGTATAAATCGCCTCGGCTGGTACCCGAGGCTTTTTCATGTCCGAAGAATAAATTTCTGTCGGCCAGTAAAAGACTATATATAGGCTATGAGAAAATCAATTCAAGCATATATGGTATTTTTCATCCGCAGGTTATTGACAGGCCACGCCCAGACCATCGGCCAAAAAACAAAAAAGCCTCTTACTTGAATTCCCCTCGCCTGTAGGTTGTGACTGCTTGTTTTTATTTAAATAGGAGAGGTCTTGTCCACCTCTTTTCAACCACCTAGGCTTTTATTAAAGGTGGTAACTGTACCTGGCTGTTAGGGTGCCTTAAGTGGTGGTGGCTGCCGTTGATTCTGGCTAGTTTCCAGCCATTTTGCTCTAGCTCTTTTATCAGTGCTCTGCTGTTCCCCCCCTGCTCCCGTAACGTTCAATCTGGGGGTTGCTATACCCCCAGGTTTTTCTGGCGTCAAAATTTATAACCCTGATAACCCCGGCCTAGATATGCTCTAGTAATCGCATATTGCAATACCCTGCAAAGCAGCCGTCGTTCAAACTTATTCATGACCTCATTAAAGGTTCTGCCGTGCTTCACCGAGGTACTTTTCAGATAGTCTGCATACCAACCACCACAGAAATAACCCTTTCGTTAGAAACCCCTGCAGCACTTTGCGTGTTTTGCGATCTAAATCGCTGTGGTGAATGCTATGCGGTGGTAAGCTTGGGTTTCGCTGTTGAGGAGTCTCTATGCATAAAACACTAGGTGGCATCAGTATCGTGCTAGTGAGTGCCTTGCTACTGGCAGGTTGCGGTGGCCAGGAAGAGGAGCAGACGGAGGTACAGCCTGAAGCGGTGAGCGAAGAGGCCGCACCGCAGCAGCCTGAAGAGGTGGTTGAGGCTGTTGAGCCTTTAGAGGTGGCTATTTCCACGCAAGCTTCGCTGCGTACCGATCGCCGCTTGATGGTGGAAGGCGAGACAAATCTGCCGGACGGCGCTCAAATTCAGGTAACCATTGAGCGTGAGATAAGCCGCGTGCGCTGGCAGTCACGCACCAGCGTTATGAATGGGCAGTTCGGTGCTGGGCCCTTTGGTTCTGGGAGCGGTTTGCCCGATGGCGGCTATATTGTTCGGGTTCAGCTTTCAGAAGCCAGCGTGCAGCCTAGGGATGTTCAAGCGCGCATTGGCACCCAAGGAGAGCACCTGACGGGAGAGCTTGTGAGCCAGTCCCGCCATGGCTTGGGGCAGGTGGCCACCTACTCACGCCGCTTCTTGGTGGGGAGTGAACCAAGACGCACGCGTGACCAGGTGATCGTTGTTGAAGAAAATTAAGGATCTAGGGGTAAGATGCTTTAGGCAGGGCACCAATGGGCTAACAGCACAGCGTGAATGGCCGTATCACTGGGCGCTTTTGAAAAATGCTCAATGATAAAGCGTTCATCACGCTGAATAAGGTAATGTCCTGCTTTATGAAACACGTGTGTTGGGCCTAGCAGCAGTAAGTCGCCGGCCGCAACCGGAGAAAAATCTGTATCGCTAGCGGGAGTTGCCATGACACACGGTGCTTTCCAGTCAATTTTCAACGGCAGGTGGCTGGGTACCGTAATGGTGGTTGCTTGCACTTGTTCCCAGGGGAGGGGACCAGTGTGAGTCAAGGTTAAAAGTTGGGGCGCGCTATCACCTTCCAAAAGGGTAGCCAAAGAGCAATCAAGAGCATCGGCAAGCGCCACTAAGCGCTCATGGCCAATCTGCTTGATCGCCCCAGACTCCCAATAGGAAATGGTGACATCTGATACGCCAACTTTACGTGCAAGGGCAGCTTTGTTGAGCTTGGCCCTAAGCCGCAGTTGCTTGATACGTGAGCCTAGCGATTCCATTTCATCTTCCTATCGATGAGCTTAAAAAAGCTCGTTGGATGTACTTCCACCGCTTACGGTGGCGCTCTGGACATGCTGAAAATGGTCTACTAAATAGTGTGTCGCATTTTCAAACATGAACACGAATCATAGGTACAGCGCCATACTAAGCGATTGTGCTTTAACGCGCATCTTGCAATCTATTACTCTTAGGCATTCGGTCTGACGCTTTTAAGGGAAACTCGTTCCCTTAACGGTGCTGTTGGTTAGCTAAAGGGTGCGTATAATATCGCCACGCTTAATTGCAAAAGGATAATTTGATGACTGTACGTACGCGTATCGCACCTTCTCCTACGGGCGACCCCCATGTAGGAACTGCTTACATCGCGCTGTTTAATCTCTGTTTTGCGCGCCAACACGGCGGGCAGTTCATTTTGCGCATTGAAGATACGGATCGGGTGCGTTCTACGCCTGAGTCGGAGCAGATGATTTTGGATTCTCTGCGCTGGCTGGGCCTTGAGTGGGATGAAGGCCCGGATGTTGGCGGCCCCCACGGCCCGTACCGTCAAAGCGAGCGAGGGGATATTTACGCCCAGTATTCGCAGCAATTGCTAGACGCCGGTCATGCCTTTAAATGTTATCGCACCAGTGAAGAGCTTGATGAACTGCGAGAGGCCCGTAAAGCGGCTGGGATGCAGTTGGCACTAAAGCCAGTTGATCTAGCGCTAGATGCGGACGAGCAGGCACGCCGTGAGCAAGAGGGTTGGCCTTATGTGGTGCGTATGAACGTACCCAGCACCGGCGTGTGTGTTGTAAAGGATATGCTTCGCGGGGCTATTGAAGTTGAGTGGGCGCAGGTGGACGCGCAGATTCTGCTTAAATCAGACGGCATGCCTACTTACCACCTTGCTAACGTGGTGGATGACCACTTGATGGGCATTACCCATGTGTTGCGTGGGGAGGAGTGGATTAACTCAGCGCCGAAGCACCAGCTTTTATATGAGTACTTTGGCTGGGAAATGCCTGAGCTTTGCCATATGCCGCTGTTGCGTAACCCGGATAAATCCAAACTTTCCAAGCGTAAGAACCCAACGTCGATTAACTACTACCGTCGCATGGGGTTCCTTCCCCAAGCGGTGACCAACTACCTGGGGCGCATGGGTTGGTCGATGCCGGATGAGCGGGAGAAGTTCAGTCTTTCCGATATGATGGCAGAGTTTGATATTCAGCGGGTATCGCTGGGTGGGCCGGTGTTCGATTTGGAAAAGTTGACCTGGTTAAACGGCGTCTACATTCGTGAAGACCTGGACGACGATGCGCTGCTCCAAGCACTGCGCGAATGGGCGTTTAATGATGCTTATGTGAAGCAAATTCTACCCCAGGTACGCCCGCGGGTTGAAACGCTCTCGCAGGTGGTGCCGTTGGCAGGCCACTTCTTCTCAGGGTTGCCCGCCTTAACAGAAGACGATTTTGACAGCGTTAAGCTTGATAAAGAAACGCTGGTGAAGTTGCTGCAGTTCTTGGTATGGCGTTTTGAAACTGTGCCTGCGTGGGATAAAGAGGCATTGTTAGCCGAAGTGAAAGCGTTAGCAGAGCATTTTGAGCTGAAAATGAAGGCTTTCTTAGCGCCGGTCTTTATTGCCATTACGGGTAGCTCGTCAAGCACCTCTGTGATGGATGCCATGGCGATTTTGGGGTCGGATGTCACCCGTGCGCGGCTTCGAAATGCGATTGAAGTATTAGGTGGCGTATCCAAGAAGCAAGCCAAGCGCTTCGAAAAAGAGTACCGGGAACTGTAAGCCCTATTGGGAAGCGCCAAATTCCGCATGTTGGGTGAGTTTGGCGCTTTCCGGTGAGTGATAGGGTTGACGAAGGTCAGCCTAATCAGTATTATACGCTCCGTCTTAACGACATGTGGGGCCTTAGCTCAGCTGGGAGAGCGCAACACTGGCAGTGTTGAGGTCAGCGGTTCGATCCCGCTAGGCTCCACCAATAACGAGCATCGCACGTTATTGTTCTCAGGTTAGATACGTCCCATTCGTCTAGTGGTCTAGGACACCGCCCTTTCACGGCGGTAACAGGGGTTCGAACCCCCTATGGGACGCCACCTCCGCAATTTCTTGTTCTGTTAATCTGCCAACGGGTTCTTGCCCCTGAGTTGGTCTTTTTGCTTGCCTGTCATTTGTGTTTCTCCCCTATATCGGCCTCTTTTTGAGTGATTTTGTGCTTGACTTGTCCACTTTTGCGATTCTAGCGAAGGGGTTGTGCACAACCCCTTGTTGTTAGCCTAAAAAATCAGCGATTTAAATTAAAAGCTATTAAATCAATAGCTTACATTAGGTTAAAAAATGACCAATTTAAGGCTGGGTCACTGTTCATGGCGATTGTGGGACGTTTTCTAGTGGTTGTGAACAGGGTTATCCACAGATAGTGTGGAAAACCCTTTTCCAGGCCGAGCCGCTAAAAAGTCAAGTGTTATTCTGGCTTTCGTAGCCGCTTTAAAAGTGACGATGTGTCCCACCGGCCGCCCTCCATGCGCTGCACGTCCGCATAGAATTGATCGACCAGGGCGGTGACGGGAAGGGTGGCATCCAGGCGGCGAGCCTGCTCTAGGCAAATGCCTAAATCCTTACGCATCCAGTTCACCGCGAAGCCATGGTTATACTCATCGGCAATCATGGTTTTGTGGCGATTTTCCATCTGCCAGGAACCAGCGGCACCTTTTGAGATAACGTCGATAACCTGTTGCTGATCAAGACCTGCCTGCTCAGCAAAATGCAGGCCCTCGGAAAGACCTTGTACTAAACCGGCAATGCAGATCTGGTTAACCATTTTGGTGAGCTGACCGCTGCTAGCAGGCCCCATCAGCGTCACGGCCTTGGCATAGTGGTTGAGAACTGGCGCTACGGCATCAAAATGGTGCTGTTCACCGCCGCACATAACCGTCAGTGCGCCATTTTCAGCGCCTTGCTGGCCACCAGAGACAGGCGCGTCTAGAAAGGCGACGCCTTTCTCGCGGCAAGCATTGTCTAGCTCTAACGCTAAATCCGCAGAAGCGGTCGTGTGGTCAACTAGAACGCTGCCGCTGGTCATGGTGCTTAATACGCCATCAGCGCCGGTGGTGACTTGCCTTACGTCGTCGTCGTTACCCACGCATACCAGCACTAGGTCTGCGCCTTCAGCGGCTTCTTTAGGTGTAGCATGGGCGGTGCCGCCATGCTCCTTGGCCCAAGCTTCAGCTTTACTATGAGTGCGGTTATACACGCGGGTGGTTAAGCCTTGTTTAGCGAGGTGGCCTGCCATGGGGTAGCCCATAACGCCTAAACCAATAAAGGCGACGGTTTTGATGGTATTCATAGAGCACCTTTCTTGTGGATGTCGGTTTTGTCGATATCAATAAGTGGGGTGGCGAAATATACGCAAAAGGCCACCCGAAGGTGGCCTTTCATCATCCTATAAATCCGCCTGACGGCTGCAGATTTATTTTTTAGGATAATCACGCTGGTCATGGCCAATATAGAGCTGGCGCGGGCGACCAATTTTGTAGCTTTCACTGAGCATCTCGTGCCAGTGAGAAATCCAGCCAATAGTCCGGGATACCGCAAAAATAACGGTGAACATATTGGTAGGAATGCCCATTGCCTTGAGGATAATGCCCGAGTAGAAATCAACGTTCGGGTAAAGCTTGCGCTCAATAAAGTACTCGTCTTCCAGGGCGATCTGCTCAAGCCGCTTGGCAATTTTGAGCTGCGGATCGTCAGCCATACCCAGCTCTGCAAGTACTTCGTCGCAGGTCTCTTTCATTACCTTGGCGCGCGGGTCGAAGTTGCGATAAACGCGGTGACCAAAGCCCATCAGCTTGAACGGGTCATCTTTATCTTTTGCTTTATCGACAAAGCGCTGAATATTTTCTTCAGAGTCTTCGCCGATCTCATCTAACATATTCAATACGGCTTCGTTGGCACCGCCGTGGGCCGGGCCCCATAGTGCGGCAATACCGGCGCTAATACATGCAAACGGGTTAGCTCCGGTAGAGCCTGCTAAGCGCACTGTAGAAGTAGAGGCGTTCTGCTCGTGGTCCGCATGCAGCATAAAGATGCGGTCCATAGCTTTCGCGAATACCGGATTGATTTTGTACTCTTCGCAAGGGTTGCTGAACATCATGTAGAGGAAGTTCTCTGCATAGCTCAGGTCGTTGCGCGGATAGTTAAAGGGCTGACCAACATTATATTTGTGCGACATTGCAGCCAGTGTAGGCATTTTCGCAATGAGGCGAACGGCGCTAATTACGCGGTCTTCTTCTTGGGTAATGTCCATGTGGTCGTGGTAGAAGGCTGCTAGGCCGCCCACAACGCCACACAAGATCGACATAGGATGCGCGTCGCGGCGGAACCCTTTGAAGAAGTTGTTGATCTGGTCGTGAACCATGGTGTGATTGCGAATGCGCGATTCGAAATCAGCGTACTGCTCGTCGTCGGGTAGCTCACCAAAGAGTAGGGTGTAGCAAACTTCGACAAAGTTAGATTCTTTAGCCAGCTGGTCAATGGGGTAGCCGCGGTGAAGCAGTACGCCCTTGCCGCCATCAATATAGGTGATTGCGGACTGGCAGGAAGAAGTGGCCATGAAGCCGGGGTCGTAGGTAAACAGGCCTTCAGCACCTAAGCCGCGTACGTCGATGACGTCGGGGCCAAGTGTGCCGGAATACATGGGTAGATCGATCGGTTTTTCTAAACCGTCTACCGTCAATGTCGCTTTCCTGTCAGCCATGCTGGCCTCCTTTCGAATTCGGTTTGGGACGTAAAGTCGTTGTTTCGCTTACCGCGCCGGCGAAAAGGCCTGCCCACTATAGAAGCGTGCAACATTTTGTCAATTAGCCTATTCGCCAGCCATGGTTGTACAAGTGTTGTTGTTATGAATAATTTCTGTATATGATGATTAGGCAGTTTATACTATAGAAGTGCCAGTGAGTTGACGATACGTTAGGAGACTTATCAAACCGTCAAACTCCTGTCACTATAGCTATGCTGCAACGCAAAATCGACTCGGTTTGGTAGTAATCATCTTGCACCATGGTCGAGTCTAGCCTGAGTTCAGTTTGTCAGCGGGGGCTAAGGTTCTTATAATCCACGGCGCGCGACCGGCAGGCAGGTGGTCGTGCTCGACTTGGCAACGGCCGAGCCCCTTCCAGCAATCACTGCCCGCTCGGGCCATGCCCGAACAGTCGCAGAGCGGGCCAAGAGAGTGTGTACAACGCCGTGAATAGCAAACGACCCGTAAACTTAGATTTAAATACGATACATTTCCCACTTCCGGCGCTAACGTCGATTACACACCGTATCACGGGTGTCATCCTGTTCGTTGGCCTGATTTTCGCTTTTTGGGCGCTGGGTAAATCCCTATCATCTCCGGCTGGCTTCGATGCCGTCAGCAGTGCGCTGGCCAACAACTTTTTTGCCAAGTTTATCGCTTGGGGGTTGTTGTCCGCTTTAGCATTCCATTTTGTCGCAGGTATTAAACACCTGTTAATGGATGCTGATATTGGCGTAACCCTTGAAGGTGGTGTGAAAAAAGCACAGATCACTGTCGTGGTTAGTGCCGTTCTGATCATTTTGGCAGGAGTCTGGGTATGGTAACTAACATCACTAGCTTTGGCCGCAGCGGGCTTTCTGATTGGCTGATGCAGCGTGTTTCTGCGGTTATTCTGGCCCTTTATACGGTCTTTATAGTCGCTTATTTGCTGTTCAATCCGAACCTGGATTACTACGCCTGGAGCGGACTGTTCAGCCAAACGTGGATGCGTATCTTCTCGCTGCTGGCGTTTATCTCCATTGCAGCACACGCCTGGATCGGTTTGTGGACTGTCACCACCGATTATCTCAAGTCCACCCGCCTGCGCGTAGGTGTCCAGACGCTGATTATTCTGGCCATCTTCGTATACCTGGTGTGGGGCATTCAAATTCTGTGGGGAGCTTGATACATGTCTAACCTTCGTAGCCTGACGTTTGACGCCATCATTGTGGGTGGCGGTGGCTCTGGCCTGCGTGC
>NZ_JAFWFN010000023.1 GCF_017515565.1 Halomonas sp. | reverse complement strand
GCGCCCACATGAATTACCTGATCAAATTGTTAAAGAGCGTTTCGCTAACATAACCGGCTTGCCGTTGAACTGGCTTGCCTCAGCGAGGAAGGCGTATTCTACGCATTTCCTGGTGTTTGTCAATCACTGTTTTGAGTGAGTGAAGCGAACGGGTTAAGAAAGCGAGATAACGATGCTTTCTTTTTAACTACGCTAACTTCCTGACAAACCGAAGGTTTTCACCTTCAATCACCGCTGGTAACGCTGTGCGTCCCCGGCAGCGGATGCGTACTTTACGGATTCGCTGCCGACTTGGCAAGGGCTTTTAGAAAATAAGGGAAAGAAAGTTTCAGTAGGCTCAGATTTGGCTTTTGAAAGCACTTCGGCGCCACTGCATTGGCAGTTACACTTATACCTGCCTTATAGCACTGAATGCCTATCTACTTTGAGGTCTACGATGAGCCAGCACTTATTAACCGTCGATTCATTAAGCCGCGAAAGCGTTGATCACTTATTGCGTGTTGCCTCGCGCATGGAGCCGATTGCTCAGCGGCACCAGGTGACACGCGTGCTGGAAGGCGCGGTGCTCGGCAATCTGTTCTTTGAGGCCAGTACACGAACACGGGTGAGCTTTAATGCTGCCTTTTGCCGCTTAGGGGGCAGCGTGTGCGATACCACCGGCTTTACGTTCTCTTCTATGGCGAAGGGGGAGTCGCTGTATGACACTAGCCGAGTGATGAGCGGTTACTGTGATGCGATTGTGATGCGTCACCCCGACCAGGGGTCAGTTGCTGAGTTTGCTGCAGCCACCAATGTACCGGTGATTAACGGTGGGGATGGCCCGGGTGAACACCCAAGCCAAGCCTTGCTAGACCTTTATACGATTGATAAAGAGTTTCAGCGGTTGGGTAAATCGCTCAGTGGCGCGCATATCTTACTGACCGGCGATTTAAAGTATGGCCGCACAGTGCATTCGCTGATTAAGCTGCTGTCCCTTTACGATCCGCTGCGCATTACCTTGGTTTCTCCGCCTGGGCTTGAGATGCCTTCAACACTGATTGACTTAGTCACCTCACGCGGGCACCGCATTGAGCAGCGCGACTCCCTAGGCAGCGATTTCTCAGATTTAGATGTGGTGTACACCACGCGGATCCAGAAAGAGCGCTTTACCGACGAAATGAATGAAAGCTTCCAGGGGCTTTCCGATGACTTTATGGTCAATCGCGACTTTCTCGATAACCGCTGCAGCCAAAGTACGATTGTCATGCACCCACTGCCCCGAGATAGCCGCCCAGGCGCCAATGACCTGAATGTAGACTTAAACGGCGACCCGCGTTTGGCGATTTTCCGTCAGACGGATAACGGTATTCCCATGCGCATGGCAATTTTCGCAACGCTTCTGAAAGTTGACGATGTGATTGAGAAAGACCTGCGCTCGGTGCGCTGGTTCGTCCCCTCTCAAACCGGTACGCTAGATCGATAATTTTCTATACCGCGTTAATAAGCGCTACGCCCGCCGGGTAGTCCTTCCTGGTGGGCAAACCAGCCTTCTAAAATAAGCACGGCGGCGATGCCGTCCACGCTCTCTTCCCGGTAGTTACCACGATGACCCGCCGCATGTGCAATTTGCTTCGCTTCGCGGGTAGAGCCTCGCTCATCAACCATTTCAATCGGCTTGCCGAAACGCCCATGAAGGCGATTAGCAAACTTTCGTGCCCGCGTGCTCATCGCCGATTCAGTGCCATCCATATTGAGTGGCAAACCCACTACAAACAGATCAGGCTGCCACTCCTCTACTAAGCGCGTGACAAGGTTCCAATCAGGAATGCCGTCGCGTGCAGTGAGCGGCGACAGCTCCCGAGCGCTTTTTAGCAGCTCATTAGCCACCGCAACCCCTATGCGCCGGGTGCCAAAATCAAACCCGAGGATCAGCCGCTGCCCGCTATCAGCCATGACACGTCACCATCACGCATGCCCTGCATCGCGGGTCATCAGATTGAGGTCAACGCCCAAAATTCCAGCGGCGGCAGTTAAACGCTCGGCAGGCGGCGTATCAAACAGCACGCCTGCCTCGCCCTCAACGGTCAGCCACGCGTTCTCTTTTAATTCGTCTTCCAACTGCCCCACATCCCAGCCAGCACAGCCTAAACAGACCAGAAAATGCTCAGGCCCCGTGCCATCAGCTAGCGCCTGAAGAATATCCATGGAAGTAGTCAGCGCAATGTTATCTTCCACCTGGACACTAGAGTCCCACTCTTGGCTGTCACCTAGATGCAGAATGAAGCCACGGTCTTTATGCATGGGGCCGCCGTAGTAGACCGGCGCATTACGGTGCGGGCTGTCGTCGCCCCCTAATGAGAGCTGTTCAAACAGGGCGTCCAAGGTGATTTCAAGGGGCCGGTTAGCGATAACGCCCATGCAACCATTGTTATCATGGTCACAAAGATAGATCAGGCTGCCGGCAAAATTTGGGTCTTCTAAGTGCGGCATTGCCATTAAAAAGTGATGCTTTAAACTTTGCATGCGTCTCCTACGGCCCGCCGATTACTCGGCAAGCCTCGAATTATTTAGCGACTAGAACGTTCAACCTTTAGGCAAGCCGACGCTCAATCGCGTCCAGCAGCATGCCAGCAATATCGGTACCGCGCTGGTCATCGATTTCACGCACGCAGGTTGGGCTAGTGACGTTAATTTCGGTGATGTAATCGCCGATCACATCTAAACCAACAAACATCAGCCCTTTTTCGCGAATCATGGGCTGCACCTGCTGGATTAGCCAGTGGTCACGCTCGGTCAGCTCTCGGCTGACGCCGCGTCCACCGGCGGCAAGATTGCCTCGGGTTTCCCCGGCTGATGGTATACGTGCCAACCCAAAGGGTACCGGCTCACCATCAACCAATAAGATACGCGTGTCGCCATCTTTGATTTCCGGCAAATAGCGCTGCGCCATAATTTGCCGTTGGCCACGCAATGTCAGCTGCTCAATCACGGCACCAATGTTACGGCCATCAGGGCCAATATGAAAAATACCGGTGCCGCCCATGCCATCAAGCGGCTTGAAGATCACATCGCCGTGCTCGGCGTGGAAAGTACGCAGTACGTCATCACGGCTAGCGACTATCGTGGGGGCACAGCAGTGGGGGAACTGCTGGGCAAAAAGCTTTTCGTTGCACTGCAAAAGCGCTGCGGTGGGATTGACCACTAGCACGCCTTCTCGCTCGGCAAAGCCTAATAGATGAACCGCATTGGTAAAATCAGCATCTACCGGCGGGTCTTTGCGCATTAGCACCACGTCTAACTCGGCGAGCGGACGCTGAGCCGCTTCTCCCAAGTCGTACCAGTGGCTAGGGTCACGGTGCACCGTTAGCGGGCGCATGCGCGCATAGGCATGCCCCGCGTTCAAGAAAAGATCGTCCTGCTCCATATAATGCAGGGTGTAGCCGCGCTCTTGAGCCGCCCACAACATAGCCATAGTGGTATCTTTCTTGTAAGCGATGTCGCTGATGGGATCCATCACCACACCGAGATGCAACGTTGCTTGGCTCATCGGGGTACCTATCCATACATGAACAATAGCCGCCAGTATGCCGCACTGCCTGTACGGCTCCAACCATCACTATTAGCGGCTACTCAGTTTGCTCATCAGAGAGGGCGCCAGCCACAAGGCGTACAGCCCCCGGTTCTAAGGTGATTAACTGCTGCTTGTAGAGCCGCCCAATCGCCTGCTTGTAGGCGCTCTTGCTGACCCCCAGCCGTGCTTTAATTTCGTGAGCCGAGCTTTTATCGCCCAAGGCCAGGTAACCGCCGCTTTCACGCAGCGCCTGTAGCACCTTGTCACCCACCACGTCTAAGCGGGCAGCCCCTGGTGGCAGTAGCGAAATATCCACTCGGCCATCTTCACGGCGCTGCTTTACATAGCCCTTAAGCGACTGCCCACGGCGCAGCGGCTGAGTAATATCATCTTGATAAATCAGCCCCCAGTAGCGGTGATTAACCACGACCTTCATACCTAAATCCGTTCGGTCGGCAACCACCACAGAGACTTCATCTCCCTTCTCCAGCGCCCAGGCATCGTCGGTTAAAAAACGGTCAAGACGCATAGTGGCCACAGGGCGCCCTTGGTCGTCGCTATATAGCATGACCAGTACCCGCTTGCCGGGGTCAGGACGAAAGCGCTGCTCACTGTAGGGGAGCAGCACATCTTTAGGCTGCCCCCACTGTAGGAAAGCGCCCGTGTCATTCACCGCTGTCACGGTTAAGTACGCCACATCCCCTATTTGGGCGGATGCATCGCTTGCGGAGCGGGGGGAAGAGTGTGACTCACGTGCCATAGCTGGCATCCTTACAGAAAGTAGAGCTTCATTATGGAGCCTGGATAACACAAGGCAAAGCGGCGCCCCTCAAAGGCGTCCCGTTAGGTGTCATCGCTGGGTACAAAAAAACCGCTGCCGCAGCAAAGACGGCAGCGGTTTGATAGTAAGCGCTTACAAATCGCCAAAGTGGTGCTGCAGTAGCGTTAAAGCCACCACCGGGGCGGTTTCAGTACGCAGCACCCTAGGCCCTAGCGTTAGCGGCGTAAAACCGCCGGCAATAGCGGCGTTAATATCCACGTCGCTTAGACCACCTTCAGGGCCAATCAACAGCGCCGCCGCATCTGGGCGAGACTGTTGGTTAAACGCGTTGCCTGTTGCCAAGTGCAGCATTAAACGCAGCGGCTCTTGGCGCCCGGCTAGCCACTCATCAAGTGCTATGGGTGGGTAAACCGGTGGCACTACCGCACGCCCGCTCTGCTCGCAGGCGCTGGCAGCGACTGCCTGCCAATGCGCCAGCTTTTTCTCTTCCCGGTCGCCTTTGAGGCGTACATCACCCCGCTCGGTATAGAGCGGGGTAATCGCGGCAACGCCTAACTCCACGGCTTTTTGAATGGCGTAATCCATCCGGTCGCCCTTGGAAATCGCTTGGCCAAGATGAACCGCCAGCGGTGACTCACCGCTGCCTGGCCATACCGCCTCAACCGTGACGGTAGTTTGCTTGCGATTTACCTCAGCCAGACGCACTCCCGCTTCTCGCCCCTGACCGTCAAACAGCATCAGTGGCGCGCCTTCGCCCATCCGTAGCACCCGCGTAACGTGTCGCGCAGGGCCTTCCGGCAGCGTTAAGTTTGTGCCTACTGCAAACTCAGCAGGCACATAGAGACGAGGCATTTTACCGTGCAAGGCAACCCAATCAGCGGCGAGCAACGTTTCCGACATAGCTTAGTGAGTATTCTCTGCGGCTTGTTGAGCCTGCTGCGCTTCACGCTGCTTGCGCTGGGCGTACATGGCTTCAAAATTAACCGGCGCCAGCATTAACGGGGGGAAGCCTCCACGATTGACGAGGTTGTCCACGCACTCACGGGCGTAAGGGAACAGCAGGTTAGGACAGAAAGCACCCAGGGTTTGCTCAAGCTGAGCACCTTCGATACCCGAGATACGGAACAGGCCCGCTTGCTCGACTTCAGCGAGGAAAGACGTGGTGCCAGTTTCGCTATCGTTAACCTGAGCCGTCACCTTCACCACCACTTCGTACTGGTCGTCAGCGATTTTCTGGCTGGTAGTGTTAAGGTCTAGATTGACCTTCGGCTTGAACGCCTGCTTAAACACAGAGGGCGAGTTAGGCGCTTCAAACGAAATATCTTTTACGTAGATACGCTGTAAAGAGAACTTCAGCTGTGGCTTTTCGCCTTCTGCGGCGCCAGCCTGGGGGGTATTGTTATCTTCCGCCATTGGAATGCTCCTGATAATTCATTCGATAAATAACGTCACGCGGATACTACCAACCACGTGATTACTTTTTAACGACCGGTAAACCATCGGCCTGCCATTGCGCCATACCACCTTTAAGCTTGGTAGCACGCTCGAAACCCGCTTTGGAGAGTTTTGCATGGGCAGCGCCGGAGCTCTGACCATGCTTACACACCACGATAATCGGCTGGCTTTTAACTTTCTCCAGCTCGCTCATGCGGCTATCGAGGCTGCTTTGGGGTATGTTGCGTGCGCCAGCGATATGCCCGGCTTTAAAGTCTTTGCTTTCACGAATATCCAGCACCACCGCGTCTTCACGGTTAATGAGCTGGGTGGCCTCGGTAGAAGTCACGGCATTGGTGGCAGCACTGCGCGTTTCATAGGTAATCCACGCTGTCAGTACCAGCAAAAACGCCCCCACTAATAGGGGGTGATTCATTACGAATTCGAACAGCTGATCGATCATCGCGAACATAATCTCTTGGTCTATGCAGAAAAAAGCGGCCTAGCCACTGTCAGAAACGCGACAAGTATACACGTCACACAGCATTCCGCGCAGGCCATGACGCCCGACGGCTGCCTGCGTTATGATGCCCCATGCACGCGAGCGTCGCGACCCCGATCATAAGGTGTTGTCTGAAAACTGCCTGAGCAGCCTTTAATAAGGTTTCAAAGCGCTCCTCACATTGTTTGACGGACCAACTTAACGAGGTTTTATCCATGGCTACATCTACAACTACTCCGCGCCCCGTGGCGCTGATCATTTTAGACGGCTACGGCCATAACCCCGACAGCGCTCACAATGCCGTGGCCGCCGCCAACACGCCTACCATGGATAAACTGTGGGCCAACCGCCCCCACGCCTTCGTCCATACCGATGGCCTTCACGTGGGTTTGCCTGAGGGGCAAATGGGTAACTCCGAAGTGGGCCATATGAACATAGGCGCCGGACGCGTTGTGTACCAGGATTTCACCCGCATTACCAAAGCCATTGAAGAGGGCGACCTGGACACTATTGAGGTGCTAACCAAGCCCATCGATGAAGCGGTAGCCAACCGACGCGCCGTCCACCTACTTGGCTTGCTCTCTCCTGGCGGCGTGCATAGCCATGAAGACCACTTTATTGCCATGGCGGAACTGGCCGCCCGCCGCGGTGCTCAGCGTATTTATGTCCATGCGTTTTTAGACGGCCGCGATATGCCGCCACAAAGTGCGCTACGTTCAATCGAGCGTGCTAACGCCCGTTTAGCGGAGTTGGTCGGCGCTGACAATGGCTTTGTGGCCTCGGTGATTGGTCGTTTTTACGCCATGGACCGCGATAATCGCTGGGAGCGCGTTGAGCAAGCTTACCGTCTACTAACCGACGGTCATGCAGACTTCATTGCCTCCAGTGCTGAAACCGCCCTGCGAGACGCTTACCAGCGCGGTGAGACCGACGAATTTGTAGCTTCCAGCAGTATTCCGCTTAATGAAGGCGCTATTACCCTACAAGATGGTGACGCGGCGATTTTTCTCAACTTCCGCTCTGACCGAGCCCGCGAGCTAACCCGCGCCTTCACCGAGCCCAATTTTACGGGTTTTGAGCGTCGCGTTTGCCCAAAACTCGCTGGCAACGGCCTAGTGACGATGACTCAATACGCCGCCGACATAACAGCCCCGGCCGCTTTTCCACCGTCAGACCTGAACGATACACTTGGCGACGTCGTCGCCAAGCGCGGCCTCACCCAACTGCGCATTGCCGAAACCGAAAAGTACCCTCACGTTACCTTCTTCTTCTCGGGTGGCAATGAAGCCGAGTACGAAGGCGAAGAGCGCATCCTGGTGCCCTCACCGCGGGACGTCAAAACCTACGACGAAAAGCCCGAAATGAGCGCCTTCGAGATCACCGACAAGCTAGTAGAGGCAATCGACAGCGGCCGTTTTGACCTAATGGTCTGCAACTATGCCAATGGGGATATGGTAGGCCACACCGGCGATTTTAATGCCGCTGTTAAGGCGATTGAAACCGTCGATACCTGTGTTGGCCGCGTGGTAGAAGCCATCGAGCGAGCAGGCGGTGCCTGTTTGATCACTGCTGATCACGGTAACGCTGAACAGATGGTGCATCCAGAAACCGGCGCCCCGCAAACGGCTCATACCACCTTTATGGTGCCGCTGATTTACGTAGGTGAGCGAAGCGGCGCTTTAGAAGATGGCCGCCTGTGCGATTTAGCGCCTACGCTGCTGACGATGATGAATCAACCCCTTCCCGAGGCAATGACCGGGAAGCCGCTCATACGTTTTAATTAATGCCCATGCGGCACTGTTTAACGTTCCTCGCCATGCTGGCGCTATGGTATGCGCCAGCTGCAGCCCTCGCACAGCCAAATGAAAGTGCCGCACGCCAGCAGCTAGATGCCCTTGGCCAAGAAATTGATTCGCTCTCCCAGCGCCTGAGCGACACTGGCCAAGCGCGCGACAGCGCTGAACGCGAGTTAAAAGACGTTGAAACCGAGCTGGCCGACACCCACCAGCGCCTGGATACGCTTCAGGCCGAACGCCGCGAGCTAAACGAAGAAACCACGCAGCTACTTCAGCACAGAGATCGC
Source organism: Halomonas sp. (assembly GCF_017515565.1). Classification (GTDB taxonomy): domain Bacteria; phylum Pseudomonadota; class Gammaproteobacteria; order Pseudomonadales; family Halomonadaceae; genus Vreelandella. The sequence goes on along the minus strand of NZ_JAFWFN010000023.1, from coordinate 63,944 downwards.
TTACAAGCTGAGCGTGATGCTCAATACACCGCGCTCGCTCAACAGCTGGCTGCGCTCTACCGGCTTGGCCCAACGCCTCAGCTTAAACTCCTGCTCAACCAAAACGACCCGGCTGAGCTAGATCGTATGCAGGCCTACTTAAACCGACTAACCCAAGCCCGCCAGCAGCGCCTAGCGGACATTGGACGCCTTGATACGGCCCTTGCCGATACGCAGCAGGCCTTAGGCGAGCGCCAAACACGGCTTGATGCATTGGCAGACGAGCTGGAGGCCCAGAGTGCACTACTCGCCCAGCGCACTACTGAGCGGCGCGGCGTCGTGGCAACGCTAGATGACCGTTATGGCAGCGAAGCTGACCGCCTTGCGGATCTTAACCAGAGCCGGGAACAGGCCGAGCAGCAGCTGCGGGCTATTCAGGCAGAGCTTGCCCGCTTATCGCAACCCACCCCTACCACCCATATCACCCGCACCCAAGGCGACCTGCCCTGGCCAGTGCAGGGGTCCATTACCGCGGACTTCCAACGCCGCGACGGCGTACACTATAACGGCATTGTCATTCAGGCCAACGAAGGCACTGCAGTAACGGCGGTTCACAGCGGCCGCGTCGTTTTTGCTGAATGGATGCGTGGTTTTGGCAACCTGCTGATCATCGACCACGGCGACCAGATCATGACCCTGCACGCCCATTTACAGCAGTTCAGCGCCCGCCCTGGTCAACAAGTCAGCCGGGGCGATGAAATTGGCCGGGTCGGTAACAGTGGTGGCCAATCCCGCTCGGCGCTCTACTTTGAAGTGCGCCGTGGCGGTGAACCAATTAACCCACAACGTTGGATTGCACGCCGCTGACGGGATAAGCTGATGTGTATCACCACCTATCCAGCTTCAACGATTAACTTTGCGCAGCGCAGAGACGCGCTGCCTTTCGCCTAGCGGAGTCTGCATGACGCTATCTGTTACCGAGGTATCGGCCCCCGCCAAGCGTTTTTTGGCTACCCTGCTACCGCTTGCCCTGTTGTTAGCGCCGCTACCGCTAGTGGCCCAGCCCGCAGGTAACAGCGCGGCTGATGACCTTCCGTTAGAAGAGATTCAAACCTTTGCTGAAGTATTTGAGCGCATTAAACGCGGCTATGTAGAAGAAGTGGATGACCGCACGTTGCTGCGTAACGCCATGCGCGGCATGCTCAACGAGCTGGATCCTCACTCGGCCTATTTGGACGAAGAGGAGTATCAAAGCCTGCGTGAATCCACCCAGGGCGAGTTTGGCGGCATTGGGATTGAAGTGGGCACCGAAAATGGTCAGCTGATGGTTATTACGCCCATTGACGACACCCCCGCCTCCCGTGCTGGGCTGCTCTCCCGGGATATTATTATTGCCATTGACGGCACACCCACCGACAACATGTCGCTTCAGGAAGCGGTCAGCATGATGCGCGGTGAGCCGGGCAGCCAGCTTCGCATTTCCATACTGCGCGCGGGCGAAGATGCGCCCCGCGAATTCACCCTGAACCGGGAAATCATTCGCAGTGAAAGCGTCAAGCATGAGGTGCTTGAACCTGGCTACGGCTATTTACGCATCAGCCAGTTCCAGTCACGCACTCCAGATCAAGCGCGCCAAGCAATTGAACGTATGGGCCGCGAAAAGCCCCTTGAAGGCTTAATTCTCGATTTACGTAATAACCCTGGCGGCGTGCTGCAAGCCGCTGTCGGCGTGGCCGACCTGTTCCTAGATGAAGGGCTGATTGTATATACCGAGGGGCGGCTTTCCGACACCGAAATGTCGTTTTCAGCCTCACCGGCAACGCCTGCTGGTGACGTACCGCTAGTGGTACTGATTAACAGCGGCAGCGCCTCAGCGGCTGAAATTGTCGCAGGGGCACTGCAAGACCAGCGCCGCGGGGTAGTCATGGGTACCGAAAGCTTTGGTAAAGGCTCGGTGCAACAGATTATGCCGCTAGGTAACGGTGAAGGCCTTAAGCTCACCACCGCACTTTACTACACGCCCAACGGGCGCTCGATTCAAGCTCAAGGCATCGCGCCGGATGTAGAGGTAGTACGTGGCCGGCTAGAGGTTGCCGAAAGCCGCCGCGAGATCCGCGAAGCCGACCTTGATGGCCACCTGGGCGGTCAATCGGCTCTACCTCGTGAGCGCTCCGCCGCCGTCCAGCGCTTGCAGGATGATTACCAGCTCAGCGAAGCGCTTAATCTGCTTAAAGCGCTCAACGTCGTGGATCGCCGCCGCCGCTAACGGCACGACAGCGGCAGGCGACCACGCTCTCCAGTGGCCTGCCGCATAATCACGCGCTTTAACGGCACCAGTTGATTCATACCACTCATACCTATATTCCGCGCTAGGGTGAGTACCGGCACGTGACTACCAAACAGCACCTTAAAGCCTTTCATTAGCCCTAACATGGCGCTGTTATCAAAACGTCGCCGCCGCTCGTAGCGGGTCAAGGTGGTTAATGACCCCCACGGAGCGCCGCGCTGCCAGGCAGTAACCACTTCTTCAGCCAACACCGCCGCATCCATAAAGCCCAGGTTCACGCCCTGCCCCGCCAGCGGATGTATGCTGTGAGCGGCGTCCCCTACCAGGGCAAAGTTGGGCTGCACGTAGTGCGCTGCATGCCGCTGTACGAGTGGAAACCGGTGGGCACTGTCTACCACTGTCACCTCACCCAGTCGGTGGCTAAATGCACTCCCCAGCGCTTCACCTAGTTGTTCCCGTGAAAGACTCGCGAGCGACCTTGCATGGTCTGGGGTGGTGGACCACACAATTGAGCAGTAACGATCATCGCCCTTCACCGTCAGCGGTAAAAAAGCTAAAGGGCTTCCGGCGATAAAAGCCTGACGCGCCGTGGCACCATGGGTTTTCTCGCAAAGAACCGTAGTCACTAGGGCGTCCTGCTCCATGGCATCTTCAGCCACTTTAATCCCCGCCAACTCACGCAGGGCAGAGCGAGCGCCGTCTGCAGCAACTAATAGCGGGGTATGCAACTGACGACCGCCCTCCAGCACCAGCCAACGCCCAGCATCGGTGGTTTGTAACGCTTGAATACGCGAGCCGAAAAATGGGCTAACCCCGGGCAAATGAAGCACCTGCTCGTTGAGCGCCGCCAAGGTGACATCGTTTTCAACAATATGCCCAAGCACCGGGGCGCCCGCTTCATCGGCAGAAAAATCAATGCTGCCGCTACCTTCAGCATCCCACACCTGCATATAGCGGTAAGGCGTTACTCTGGTCGCCTCCATGGCGGGCCATGCCCCTAGGTGAGTCAGCAGGCGCTGGGAAACCGGTGTAAGAGCGCTCACCCTTGGTGCAGGCGCATGGTCACCAAACGCGCTAAGCTGCAGCGGCGACGCTTTCGCTTCTACCAGCGCTACCCGCATGCCCGCCTTTGCTAGCAATCCTGCCAGCGCCGTTCCGACCATGCCCGCTCCGACAATCACCGCGTCAAAGTCTTCAACCGGCGCTTTGCTTGCCGCTGTTTGCGTTGTCATAGCAGTCCCTTAATGGCTTAGTAAATCAACGCTCCAGGCCCATTGCCCGACGCGCAAGGCCACGGCGCAGCGGGCCTATCAAATTAAGCCCAATCAGCCCTGCCGCGCGGGCATGGGGCAACAGGGGCAGCGAGTATCCGAATAAACGCACCAAGCCGTCGCTAAATCGGATAACGTTGGCCCTGTCTCGGGCACGCCGCTGTTCAAAGGCAAGAAGCGTTGGCATATCGCCCAGCGTTCGCTGATGCTGGGCACCCTGCTCCAGCGCTTCCACTAGATCCATTACCGAGCGTAGCGCAAGATTGAATCCCTGACCTGCGACCGGATGAAGCGCATGGGCCGCATTGCCCAGTACCGCCAACCCAGGCCGTACGGATTCTTCGGCAGTGACCAGCGATAGCGGATAGCTGAAACGCTGCCCAACCCGCGTAAAACGTCCAACCCGGTCGCCAAAGGCGGTTTGTAATTGATGCAAAAACGCCCGGTCAGATAGGGCTAAGCGCGCTTGATCGGCGCCACTGGCATGGGTCCATACTAGCTCCATGGCTTGGCCCGGTAACGGCAGCAGCGCAATGGGGCCTTCTGCGGTAAATCGCTCATAGGCCACGCCTTGATGGGGTTGGCTAACTCCAACATGGGCAATCAGCGCGGTTTGTTCATAAGAGTGGTGGCGGCTACTGATACCCAGCTGCTCTAAGACCGGAACGTCCACCGTCTGCCAAAATAGTGAGCGCCGCCGTTAGCTCGCTTCCATCAGAGAGCACTAAGTGGTGGCCGTAGGCTTGAGGCGTTAGCTGGTCAACTTTAGCCGGGCAGTACCACTCTATGGGCAACCGCTGAAGCTGCTGGTGAAGCACGCGCCCCATCCAGGCATTGGGTATGACATGCCCTAATGCTGCAACACCCAGCTCTTTAGCGCTTAACCGCGCCGCGCCTAAGCGCCCTCGTTCACTAATATGAATGCGCTCAATGGGCGCTCCTTCTTGCTGCATGGCTTCCCACACGCCCAGTTGGCGAAAGCGCTGAGCAGACCCTTCGGCAATAGCGCTGGCCCTGGCATCAAAGCTGGGCTGCCAGGGCGTTTCCTGGCTGTTTTCGGGCAACGCTGCCGCTTCAATAATCGCCACGCGCCAGCCGTATCGCTCAATCAGCGGCGCCAATGCACAGCCCAAGCTTGCCCCTACCAGCCCACCGCCGACTATTGCGATATCGTGGCTGAGCGTTTGTTTCTCCTGCTTAGCGCCTAGCATGGGCTTCTCCTGAAACTTTATCGTAAACCGTAACGTAATTTACATAATGCAGAAACAGCTTTACTCTCAGCGGCTATTTATTGGCCATCAACTGCTCAATTTCAGCCACCTGCTTAGGCACGCCTGAGGTAAGCACCTCATACCCTGCTGAAGTCACCACCACATTGTCTTCAATGCGAATACCGATACCGCGATAAGCCGCCGGAAGTTCGTCGTCTTCAGGGACATACAGGCCAGGTTCAATAGTCAGCACCATCCCTTCTACCAGCGGGCGCGGGGTTTTCTCATCAAGGCGGTAAGTACCCACATCGTGAACATCCAGCCCTAGCCAGTGGGACGTGGAGTGCAGATAGAAGCGACGATAGCTCTCATCATCAATACGCGCCTCTACATCGCCCTCTAACAGCCCTAGAGAGATCAAGCCTGCGGTCAAGTCTCGAACCACCCCTTGGTGGATATCCGCCAAGCTTGCACCAGGCGCAACCGCTTGGATAGCGCGCTCTTGGGCCTCTAAGACAACCTGGTAAAGCGCCCGCTGGGCCTCGCTAAAACGCCCACTAACAGGGAAGGTACGCGTAATATCCCCGGCATACAGATCAAATTCGGCGCCTGCATCGATAAGCACCAGCGTCTCCGCATCCAGTACATCGCTATTTTCAATATAGTGCAGCACGCAGGCGTTAGCGCCGCCGCCCACAATAGTGCTGTAAGCTGGCCCACTGGCACCCTGCCACCTGAACTCGTGCTCCAGTTCCGCCTGCAGTTGGTACTCACTCAACCCTGGTTGGCAAACGCGCATAGCACGAACATGGGCCTGGGCGGAAATTGCTGCCGCATGGCGCAGCAGCGCGATTTCTGCAGGGCTCTTAATCAAGCGCATTTGGTGAGTTAGCGGTCGGCTATCTAGCCAGCCTTTTAGCGCTGGCTTACCTCGCCGCAACCCAGCCTGAGCATGGGCTAACGCGTCTTCTGCAATGCTTAAGGCCTCGGGGTTATCCAGCGGTGCATAGAGCAGCTCGCGGCCATCCAGCAGGCTTGGCAACAGCTCATCACGCTGGACATTTTCATACGCCTGGTCAATACCATGCAGGCGCTCAACACCCTGAGCGCCCAGCCGCCTACCCGTCCAGGCTTCCAGAGTGGGGTCGCGGTCTTGGCAAAACACCACGCTTTGCCCTTCCTCGCGGTCGGGCAGCAGCACCAACAACCCGTCTGGCTCTTGAATGCCGGTTAGGTAGTAGAAGTCGCTCTGCTGGCGAAACGCGTACTCGCTATCGTGGGATCGCGTTACCAAAGAAGCACCTGGCACCACCATGGCAGCATTTTTCGGTAGCTGCGCTATCAGCGCCTCGCACCGCTTACGGTACTCGGCTGGCTCAATCGCTGCGGGGCGGGGCAATAGCTCAGGCAACATATCGACTCCTAACAATTAATGGGCTGGATTAGAGATTACGTAAAAAACTTAGTGAACGGGGGTGTCAGTTTGTTCAACCTGGGGCATGCCGGGATGTTGTTCGGTATACAGCAACATGGCCGCCATACGCGCGTGCTCAGTCAGTGCAAATAGGTCGTTCTCGTTTTCAGGGCTATCGTCGATATCAGTTTCGATCTGCGCAAGTCCTGCCAAGTCATCAATGGCTTCGCGTAGGGTTTGCGACCAGCGTTCACGCATTGACTCGTCGGCAACGTCTTCGACAACTTCCATAAAGCCTAGCGTCCACTCTTTCAGGCCCTGGGCCTGCTCGGCCAACGAGAACAGTTCATCAGGCAGCAACGGGGCATAATTCAAATCGCTGGCGCTAAGCGCTTCCAACGTTTGCTGACGCCAGCCTAGTAACCGTTCAGCGCTGGCCTCATCACGGGGTTGCTCAACGCCTAGGCTTAAGCAGACCTCCTCCAGCCACGCTTGGGCGGTAATATCACGCAGTGCCAAGAGGCCAGACAGGCGACCGTCCAAAAAAGCCGGGGACTGCATGCTGCCATGCAGTAGAAACACATCCGCAACGTCAGAAAAGTCCTGGCGCTCTTCAATAAGAGACATGGTAATAACTCGCTTTAGAGTAAGTGAAGACGAATACAATAGAACAACGTTCGGCGCGCCTGCGCGTTGACCCCACGTAAGCGGCTCTCTTATAGTGAACGCCGTCTATCCTTCCTATGCAGTGATGTTAACGCATCGGTCAACAAAATGACCTGTGCTGGAGCCTTTGATGAGTAACGCTAAGCGGCCAACCAAAGAAGTCACCCTACTGGGTCGCAGCTATGTAATTGCCTGCGATACCGGTGAAGAAGCCAAGCTTGAGCGCGCTGCTCGCTATTTAGACCGCGCCATGCAAGGCATCCATGCTCAAAGTAGCGTGCTGGGCAGTGAGCGGATTGCCATTATGGCGGCGCTTAATATTACCCACGAGTTGCTTGAAACGTTAGACGAGCACCGTGCTGGCGAAGCGAACCTCAGCCGCTTGAATGACCGGCTTGAACGCGCACTGGCCAAAACGCGCCGTGTCGAAGAACCTTAACGCGATACTTTGGCATTAGCCCTGGCTCTGGTAGGATAGTGGTGTTCTCTGGGGTGTACGCCAGTCGTTATAGTCCCTCGAGCCTATGCGCAGTACCCAGGGGGCCAAATGCTAGCCAGGCCCGTGTGCATGTCCGTGCGTCGGAAAGCCTGACGGTCTGGCTGCGGCCACCCACCTGAACCAGTAGGTTCAGGGCCAGAACGACAGCGGCACTCTGGGGAACACTTTCAATGCACGACCTCTCTTCCCGTCATATCGCTTACCATTGCCGCTTGGATGATAAGCGCGCCCTGCGGCGCGAACTCAAGCGCAAGCGACAGGCACTTTCCCCTTACCAACAGCGCCAGGCCGCCACTGCCCTTTGCCAACGGCTAAAACGGCTGCCCGAAATTCGCCGTGCTAGACGCATCAGCCTCTATCTACCGGTGAATGGTGAGATTGACCCAACACCGCTACTACCTTGGCTGCGCCAGCGTAATGTCGAGGTTTATCTACCTGTACTACGCCCTTTCAGCGCCAATAGTCTCTGGTTTGTTGTTTATCGGGGCACAACGCCGATGGTTAAAAACCGGTTTGGCATTGCCGAGCCCTGCCCTCGCTTCGCAGCCAACAGGCGTCATCGATTACCGGCCTGGGCATTGGATACGTTGATTGTGCCGCTGGTAGGCTTTGATGCTGAAGCAAACCGCATGGGCATGGGCGGCGGTTTTTATGACCGTAGTCTCGCCTTCATGCAGAGAAAAGGGCCTGCCCCCGCACTAATCGGTGTTGCCCATGCCTGCCAGCAGGTAGAGGCCCTCCCCGTGGAGCCTTGGGACATTCCGCTTAATGCCGTCGTCAGCGACCAATTGACGGTTCGTCCAACAAAAACGGGCTAACCCTAGAGGGCAGCCCGTTTTCAAAACGATTAATTACCAGTAGGTGCAGCAGCGTGAGCTGAATGCGCGGGAAGGTTAACCTAGTCGGTTAACTCCCCGACACTGCCTGCGCATATCCAGTGGCGAGTACGCCGAGTAAAAACACCACTGTTAACGCCATCACCATATCAGGCTTCTTCCGCCGCATGCCTCTTCTCCAACGTCTTTCACGGTTGCCAAATACCCCTCAGTGCGTCGCCCAGGCTTTGCCTTTGGAAAGGAGACACATTGCATTAATTTCGATCATGACTATAGGACTATAAGGGCCTGTTGACAACAGCGATAAGCGCTATTTTTAACGCCCAATTAAACGTTTCATAGCGTTTAGACTGCTTGGCTGCTCTCACTCATGGCGTTAGTGAGCACTCACATACCGCTAGGCCATAAACAAGCGATAGGCTGGATTATCGCTCTCCTGCCAATAGCGGTATCCAATCGCATCTAAATATTCAGCCACATGGGTGCGGTCACTGCTCGGCACTTGCATGCCCACCAATACGCGCCCGTAAGCGGCACCGTGGTTGCGGTAATGAAACAGCGAAATATTCCAGTCATGGGGCAGCTGGGTTAGGAAGTTCATCAACGCCCCTGGCCGCTCGGGAAACTCGAAGCGGTAAAGCTCCTCTTCGAAGCGCTCGCTGGGGCGGCCACCACTAAGGTGACGAATATGCAGTTTCGCTAGCTCATTATCGGTAAGGTCTTCCACCTGATAGCCCCCTTCGCGGAGCTTATCCAGTACCGCTTGGCGGTCTTCCCCACCGGGCTTCACCTGCACACCGACAAAGATGTGGGCTTCGCTATTATCAGCGTAGCGATAGCTAAACTCAGTCACCATGCGCTTGCCCAAGGTACGGCAGAATTTTTTAAAACTGCCGGGCTTCTCGGAAATCGTCACCGCTAAGATCGCTTCACGCTGTTCACCAAGCTCGGTGCGTTCAGCGATATGCTGCAGGCGGTCAAAGTTGGTGTTAGCCCCCGAGTTGATGCAAATCAGCGTTTGGCCTTCAACACCCGTTTGCTGCACGTACTTTTTCAGCCCCGCCAGCGAAAGCGCACCCGAGGTTTCTGCCACCGCACGCGTATCTTCAAAGATATCTTTCACCGCAGCGCACATTTCATCGGTGTTGACGGTAATCACCTCATCAACCAAGTCGCGCACAAGTGAGAACGGCACCTCGCCAATTTGTGCAACCGCCACGCCCTCGGCGAATACACCCACCTGCTCCAGCACCACCCGCTCACCCGCCTCTAAGGCGGCTTTCAGGCAGGCGCTGTCTTCGGCTTCTACACCAATAATCTTGATATCAGGACGCAAGTACTTCACATAGGCAGCCACTCCAGCGATTAACCCACCGCCCCCCACCGGGATGAAAATAGCGTCTAGACGGCCACTGTGCTGCCGCAGAATTTCTACGCCAATGGTGCCCTGGCCTGCCACCACATCAATATCATCAAAGGGCGGGATGTAGGTATAGCCGTGCTCTTTGATTAATTCCTGCGCGTGCTCAGCAGCGGCGGCAAAGGCATCGCCTTTCAGGATGACTTTAGCCCCACGAGCACGCACCGCCTGAACCTTGATATCAGGGGTAATGCGGGGCATCACAATGATGGCTTTAACGCCCATTAGCTTAGCTGCCATAGCCAACCCTTGGGCATGATTGCCTGCTGATGCGGCGATCACCCCTTTGGCTTTCTGCTCTTCGGTGAGCTGGGCCATTTTGTTATAGGCGCCACGAATTTTGAACGAGAATACCGGCTGCAAATCTTCGCGCTTAATTAAAATTTGGTTATGAAAGCGACGCGACAAAAAGGGAGCAGGCGAAATGGGTGTCTCACAAGCGGCTTCGTAAACGCGGGCTTGGAGGATCTTTTTGACGGTTGCTTCGAGCATGCGGGATTCCCAGAAAAAATAGCGTGACCCATAGGGGTACGGACAAAGCTCTTATTGGTAGCAGATTACGCCTAGCGACGTCTAGCAGCGTTTCCATCGGCAGTTGCCGCTTGGGCCGTTATACTAGGGACCACCTGCCAATCCTGACGCTGGAAAACACAATGACCCAAGATGAACTAAAAGCCGCCGTGGCGGACGCTGCCATTAAAGAGATAGAACCTCACCTTGAGAAAGATACCGTGCTGGGTATCGGCACAGGCTCAACCGCCAACTTGTTTATTGACCGCTTGGGCCCGCTACGTGACCGCTTCAAAGGGGCCGTTGCCAGCTCAGAGGCGAGTGCTAAGCGCCTACAAGCCTTAGACATTGAGGTATTTGAGCTTAACAGTGTTGGCAACATCCCTTTCTACATAGATGGCGCAGACGAAGTTAATGCTCACTTACACATGATAAAAGGCGGCGGTGCAGCGCTTACCCGGGAAAAAATTGTTGCCGCCTGCGCTGAACGTTTTATCTGCATCGCCGACGGCTCGAAAGAAGTGGCTCGGCTCGGTAGCTTTCCACTGCCGGTAGAAGTTATCCCTATGGCGCGCTCCTACGTGGCCAGAGAGTTGGTCAAACTAGGCGCAGACCCTGTGTATCGGCAAGGTGTCGTGACCGATAACGGTAATCAAATCATCGACTGCTTTGATTTTATGATCGACGACCCCGTCGCCATGGAAACACGGATTAATGCCATTGTAGGCGTGGTTACCAACGGTTTGTTTGCTGCTCGCGGTGCCGATGTACTGCTATTGGGTAAAGCGGATGGCGTAGAGCGTACTGCGCTACGCTAATCAACGCCCTAACCAACAATCAAGCCCTTCGAGAGTGCGCGCTAGCGCGCCTCGATGGGCATTGATGACAACCCGCCCTGCCTCACCCTGCTCGCGAGCACGCCCTGGCTCGTTAAAATACTCGGCCAGCCTTGCCGCTAGCGCATCGGGCGTGCTGACCAGCGTGAGTGCGCCAACGGCTAGCAGCGGCTCGGCCACGTCGTCAAAGTTCTCTATAAAGGGGCCGCTGAGCACCGGCTTACCCAACGCCGCTGGTTCAAGCACGTTGTGGCCACCCAATGGCACTAAGCTCCCCCCCACATAGGCCACGCTGCCTGCTGCATACAGCGCTGCCAACTCACCTAGCGTATCCCCCAGGTAAACCTGCGTTTGTGGCGTGACGGCCTGCTGCTGGCTGCGGCGGCTTAGCACCCACCCACCGTTAGTGCAGAGAGCGGCCACGTCATCAAAACGCTGGGGGTGGCGCGGCACTAGCACCAATAGCGCCTTAGGGAAGCGCTTACACAGTTGACGGTGCGCTTCTAGCAGTAGCACCTCTTCTCCTTCACGGGTGGAGCCTGCCACCCATACAGGCCGCTCCCCCCACTTTCGAAGTAAGCGCTCACTCTCTTCTATCGCTTTATCTTGGGGAGCGAGCTCAAATTTTAACGACCCCACCACCGTAGTGACCTCGACCCGCGCGCCGAGGGCTTGAAAGCGCTCAGCATCGGCTGCCGATTTCGCCGCCAGCCACGTCAGGTTCGCTAAAGCGCTAGCCATCAGCGAGCGCAGACGCTGATAGCGTGCAAAGGCCCGCGGCGATAGCCGACCGTTCACCACCACAACAGGCACCGCTTGTTGGTGGCAAGCGTGGAGCAGATTGGGCCACAGCTCGGTTTCAAACAGCAGGGCAACCTTGGGATTAACGCGGTTGAGGAAGCGCTTAGCCGCGCCAGGATAATCTAGCGGCAAAAAACAGTGGGCAAGCCTTGCTTGATCAGCAGCGGTTTGCTCACCCATCAGCGCTTGGGCCTGCTGGGCGCCGGTAGCAGTCATGGTGGTAAGCAGCAGGCTGTGCTGCGGGTAACGCGCCAGCAAGCCCTCTATTAGCGGGCGAGCAGCGCGCACTTCCCCCACGGAGGCACAGTGCAGCCAAATGCGCGGCGCCGGTGGGAGTTCGCCAAGGCGCAAACCCAGCCGCTGAAGGCGGGAGTAAGTAAGTACTTGCTCTCGCCAAATACGCCAAGTAATCAGCGGAGACAGTGTATAAAGCACCGCCGAATAAGCCCACCGAGGCCAAGTCGGAAGCGACATTAACGCTCGCGATCCAAAATAGAGCTAATCATTGCCGTCGTCGACACGCCATCTTCAAAGCCCAATACCTTCACTTCGCCGCCGTTGGCCATCACCGCTTCACCACCCGCGATGTCTTCAGGGCGGTAGTCGCCGCCTTTCACCAGAATGTCCGGCAGCACGGTCTCAATAAGCGCTTGGGGCGTATCGTCACTAAACGGTACCACCCAGTCCACCGCCCCCAAGCCTGCCAGTACCTGCATACGACGGCTCAACGGGTTGATCGGCCGCTTGGGACCTTTTAGGCGGCCTATGGATGCATCGTCATTGACGGCAACGATCAACCTGTCCCCCAAGCGTTTAGCCTGCTCAAGATACGCCACGTGGCCAGCATGGAGGATATCGAAGCAGCCGTTGGTCATCACCACCCGCTCGCCGCGAAGCTGGGCGCCACGAACCGCTTCCACCAGCGGGGTCTGCTCAATTACGCCAAACTCCGCAAGCTTGTCACCGTGCAGCGCGGTATATAGCTCGGCAACCGAGAGCGTTGCGGTGCCCGGCTTAGCGACCACGAGACCAGCACCCAGGTTAGCCAGCATCATGGCTTCCGGCAATGCGTGGCCTGCGGCCAGGGCGAGGCCCATCAAGCCAATCACGGTATCGCCCGCGCCGGTTACGTCGAACACTTCCTGAGCGCGGGTAGGTAGGTGCAGCGGCGCATGGCCTTCACGAATTAGGGTCATGCCTTTTTCACTGCGGGTGATGAGCAAGGCTTCCAATTCAAGCTCGGTACGCAGCGCCTCACCGCGTTGGGCAAGCACGTCATCGGTCGCACACAGCCCAACCACCGCTTCAAACTCGGTTAAGTTGGGGGTAATCAAGCTGGCGCCGCGGTACTTGCTGAAGTCCTGGCCCTTAGGGTCAATCAGCACCCGTTTACCATGGGCCCGGGCCATCGCAATCAGCTTCTCCACCTGATTGAGCGTGCCTTTACCGTAATCGGAGAGGATCACCACATCGCAGGCTGGCAGCGCTTTTTCGACTTGTGCTAACAGCGCTGAAGTATCGACCCCCTCAAGGCTCTGCTCAAAATCTAAGCGCAGCAACTGCTGGTTGCGGCTCATCACACGAAGCTTCGTAATCGTGGGTATTTCTGAGCTTCGCTGAAAGTAAGTACTTACATTTGAAGCCATCAAGCGCGACGTCAATAGCTCAGCGTTGTCATCCTCTCCAACGACGCCTGCCAAAGCAGCATGGCCTCCAAGGGAGGCCACATTAAGCGCGACGTTCGCAGCACCGCCAGGCCGGTCGTCGGCGTTCTCCACACGCACTACTGGCACCGGCGCTTCTGGCGAAATACGCGTTGTGCCACCGTGCCAGTAGCGGTCAAGCATTACGTCTCCCACCACCAGCACGCGGGCGTGTTCTAGGGCGGTTAAATCAACTTTCATCCGAAGGTCCTGTTGTTGGCTGCGCTGCGGTATACGCCAGCAGCGCGTCTAGCTTTGCAATCACATCATCGGCTTTGATTAGATCCATCGCATCGGCATGGCGCACCCGCTGTCCCCAACTAACCTCCTCTACCGACTTATGTAGGTACGTGCGCACCGCATCAGGATACGCATTGACGGCAAAATCGCGCCACAAATAAGGCGCTGCCCTCTGAGGATTGGTAGTGGCATAAAGGCCAAGCGTTGGTGTCCCCATGGCGTTGCCCATATGGGCAGGGCCGGTATCCGGGGCAATCACCGCCTGTGCATTATCGATAAGGGCCAGCACCCCTTTTAACGATGTGCCGCCGATGGCGTTAATCACGCTACCTGGCTGGCATAGCGCTTCAATCTGATCACTAACTTCACGTTCGAGAGAACTACCGCCGCCGGTTAAAACGCTCTTCAAACCATGCTGCACCCACGCATGTTCTATGACGCTGGCGTAGCCTTCCACCGACCAGTTGCGAAAGTTACGCAGCCGCGCATTGCTGCAGGGGTTAATCACTAAGTAAGGCCCTTCGCCGCTGATCACCCGCGCCTCATCGTAGGCACCAGGGGGGATGGCTAGGTTCCACTCCAGTCGGTCGTCTTCTACTCCCAATAAGCGTGCGAAGTCCATAAACGACTCCAACACATGGGCGTTGGGGTGTGGCGCAAGCTGGCGCTGGGTAAACCAGTGCTGGGCATCTTTGGCGCGGGCTTTGTCGTACCCAACCCGCACATCGGCCTTTAACCCAAGTGAGAGCACGCTAGCGCGAATAGCCTGCTGCATGTGCAGCAGCACATCAAAACGCGTATCGGCCAGTTCCCGCCAAATCGCTCGCATGCCTGAAAGGCCGGTAGACTTGTCATAGACAACAAACTCGACCCCAGAAAGCCCCGCCAGTAAACTGTGCTCCCCCTTGCCGATAATCCAGGTAATACGTGCGCGGGGCCACTGGCGCTGCAATGCCCGCACCGTGGGCACGAGATTGCAAACGTCTCCCAATGCGGAGAGGCGCAAAATGGCAATATGGTTAGGTTGAGCAGGCAGAGAGGGCTTCATGCGCTTAGCGGCACTCCAGCAGGAAAATTGGCTAATTTTATATGATGTAGACAGTTTAAGTGACGCTGGCGCATCACACCAACTCGATACAACGCTGTTTGAAGAAGAGTATTGGCGCAAACAGGGGTTAATCGTCGGTGAGGCGCCTGGGCGTGGCAGTAGCCTTTTTTTACAGGCCCGCGCTAACGAGCAGTGGGTAATGCGCCCCTACCGCCGTGGCGGGCTGGTCGCCAAGCTAAGCCAAAAACGCTACCTATGGCTTGGAGAAGAGCGCACCCGAGCGTTTCGCGAGCTACGCTTAACCGCCAAGCTGTATGAACAAGGTCTACCTGTGCCACGTCCGGTCGCCTGCTGCGTAAAGCGCTTCGGAGCCAGCTATGAGGCGGCACTGCTTACGGTGCGAGTACCAGGCGCCCAGGCGCTGGCATCCCTACTCGCTGCTGAAAAAGCCGACAACGCACTGTTAAGGCGCGTCGGCGCGATGATTAAACGCTTTCATCAGGTCGGGCTTGACCATGTGGATCTCAACGCCCGCAATATTTTAATCGACCCTAATGGCGAACCTTGGCTGATCGACCTGGATCGCTGTCGCCTTCGACCACCTGGCAAGTGGCAGGAACGAAACTTGAAACGGCTGGAGAGGTCGATATTAAAATTTACTCGCACCTTAGATGCAATGCTGACGATAAAAAGCAGCTACAATTCAAGCAGAATTATTTAATATTAGGCTTTTTATGTTATTTGAAGATATAACGCCCGTCATCATTTCAAAAAATAGCGAAAATACAATTAAGCGATGTTTGGAGTCTCTTAAAAGCTTCAAGCATGTAGTTGTATATGATAACGGTTCTACCGATGACACTATCAGTATTTGTCGCTCGTTCGACAATGTTATTGTTATTGAGGGCGATTTTTTTGGGTTTGGACCAACCAAAAATTATGCCGCAGAGAAAGCACCAACAGACTGGGTACTCTCTCTTGATTCAGACGAAGAGCTTCATCAAGGTGCCCTTGACGAGCTTTCAAGCTGGGACATCAAGGATACTCAAACCGTTGGTCAAATATTAAGAGAAAATTGGTTTTGCGATAAAAAAATCACCACAAATGGCTGGGGAAATGATTTTATCATTCGACTCTATAATAAAAAATACATAGATTTACTGATAGCCAAGTACACGAAAAAATCGAGATCAATAGCCAAACCAAAACCATAAAGCTCAAAGGCAAAATAATACATTACGCTATTTTCGATATAAAACAGACATTAGACAAAGCACAGCTTTATTCCGAAATATATGCATCTTCCAACAAAAAAGTTAAATACAGCTTCTTTTTTATTGTCGTGAAGACTTTTTTTGCATTCTTCAGATCATATATTCTAAAGCTGGGTATCATTTCTGGTTGGCGTGGCTTTGTTATTTCCTTTGGCGATGCAATCGGCGTTTTCTTCAAATATGCCAAGGTATACCAAAGGTCTGAGGTTAAAAAATGAAAGTCAGCTTAATAGTCACCACGTACAATTGGCCAGAGGCTCTAAAGCTTGTGCTTAAGAGTGCCTTAAACCAAGACTATCAAAACTATGAAATCATTATTGCTGATGATGGCTCCGATGAGAAAACAACATCATGCATTGAAGAATTCACTAAAGTAAGTAATGTTGTTATAAAGCATGCTTGGCATGAGGATTTAGGCTTTAGGGCTGCCCAAATACGGAACAAGGCCGTTTCTATATCCAATGGAGAGTACCTTATCTTTATTGATGGGGACTGTATTCTCCCACATAGCTTTATTAAAGATCATGTTCACTTATCTCAGCCAGGATTTTTTGTGCCGGGCTCAAGATTAAAGCTTTCTAAAGATTACACTGACCAACTAATTTCTAATAGCGTGCCACATAATTTCCAACGCGAGGAAATTGTTAAGCTATGGCTTAAACGAAAAATAAAGAGAGTCCACCCTATCTTCAGAATGCCAGCCAACTCCTCATTTCGTTTTCAACGAAAAAACAAATGGCAAGGGGCCGTTACGTGCAATCTTTCATTATGGCGCAAGGATTTCTTTGATATAAATGGCTTTAATAATGACTTTATAGGCTGGGGCCTAGAAGATAGTGACTTAGTTATAAGGTTAATGAACAACAATATTTATAGAAAAGATGGCAAGTTTTACAGTTATGTTATGCATCTTCATCATAAAGAAGTTTCACGCCTTAATGAAAGTGAAAATTATGCAAAATTTCAGCTCTCTTTAGAGAAGCGAACAACTTGCTGCACATCCGGTGTAAATGATATGGCAAAGGAACGCAATGAACTTATCTAGCCGCTTACAAAAAACTAACAAAAACCTAGAGAAAGCAAGACGCTACTTCAAGTACGCGGCATTAAAACTCACATCTAAAAATCATCAAAAGAAAAAATTAAATCACCTTTTTGACATATATTATACGCAGGCCAGCCTTTATGAAAAAAACGACATACTTCAAAGAGTAAATTACTATAACAAGTTGAACCATAACTTCGAAATAGACAAAGAGCTGCCCGTTCACAATGTTTTAAATTTAAAGAAGACTGGCAGCTGGTTTTACCATTACGACTTAACGATGCAGTTAGCTGCTTTTACGGACAACCTGCTGTTTCACTATACCCCTGGAGACGTACAAACCATTCCTTGCACGCCAACGTTTGTAAAGAGCAGGCCCATATCTCAGGAGAACGAAAACTCAATTTTATTAAAATTAAACACAATCAGACATTTTAATTTTGTAGATGACCCTTTTGATTACGCTGCAAAAAACGATCAGCTAGTTTGGCGCGGGGCTTGTCATCAACCCCATCGCCGTTATTTTATCGAGCATTTCCATGCTCACCCATTATGTAATGTTGGAGACACTAATAAAGATGCCGAACTAGGCAAGAAACCGTTCATGAGCATACAGGAACAATTGAAATATAAATTTATTTTAAGCATCGAAGGCAATGAGGTAGCCAGCAATTTAAAGTGGATAATGGCATCAAATTCACTATGCTTTATGGTAAAGCCTAAATTTGAAACTTGGTTTATGGAAGGTTTGCTCATTCCTAACGTCCACTATGTCGAACTAAAAGAAGATTATTCTGATCTGGAAGATAAAATTAATTTTTATCAAAAAAACGAAGACGCAGCTGCCAGAATAATTAAGAATGCTAACGACTATGTAAAACCTTTTCTTAATCACCAACGAGAACTGTTAATATCGCATTTAGTGCTGCAAAAATATTTCTTAATGAGCAAACAACCTCACGCGCCTAACTATTTTAACTTGGTTTCAAGTATATGAAGAAAATACACATTTTTAATAGCTTCAAAACTGAACACGGAGGAAGTGAACAGGAAGCCTTACACTTAGCTAAAATGCTTTCAAAGCATGTAGAGGTGAAACTTTGGGCAAGCACCTCCCGTGCCTGCCCTGAATTAATGGGTAAGTACGACATACAAAAAATTTCGTTCCTTACTAAAGGTGGCTGCCCTAAAGGTGGCACTTATATCTTTGTAGGCTGCCACTGGCGTAATAAGCTTTGGCCTTATCTAATACCTCGCCCAGAAAGGCTCATTAATATTTATAACACTTTTCACCCTAAACATGTAAAGCTAACCTCACATCACCCTAAATTACTCAGGTGGCCTGATGTTGAGTATGTTGTTGTTTCTGATTACCAAAAAAATGCTGAAAATATAGATGCAAAGGTTTTCCCTTCACCCATTGATATTTCTAAATTCTTTCAGTGTAAAAAAAGAGATTTAGACGATAAGAAAATGATTGTTGTTGGCAGAATGAGTAGAGATGATCCAGGCAAACACAATATTTCAGATATAGATATTTATAAATTCTTAGCCAATTCAAACGTTAAAATTATCCTTCAAGGAGCCTCTTGTTTAAAAAGTGAACTTTCAAACACTGAGAACATAGAAATACTTAACACTGGCACTTTAGAAGCAAATGATTTTTACCATTACTTAGATATTTTCTACTACCGCACTGGCGAGCATATTGAAACATTTGGTCGCGTTGTTTTTGAAGCGATGGCAGCTGGTTTACCTATCGTAGTTGAAAGAAAGGGTGGGTACGTAGACTGGATTGAGCATGGCAAAAATGGTTTTCTTTTTGACACTACTGAAGAGGCTAAGAAGTTATTAGAAATGCTTGTTAACGATCAACACCTTAGAGACTTTATAGGTAGAAATGCAGTTAAAACAACTCAATATATGTATGGAGAAGAAAACATGTTGAAGCAATTAGAATTTTATACTAGATAAAATCGAGCTTAATAAACAATTCTCAACGCCAGTGGGTAGTTTGATGAGTAACGTAAAACTTAAATGGCTAGTTAACACAAACAGTGTGGGAGACTCATGCCTCAATTAATGACACCCAAGCTTTATCCATGGCTACCTCTGCTTATCATTGGCTTCAGCATTAGCTACTCCATTACCGTACTGACCCGCCTTCCCTGGTGGACGCTGTTTGTCGTCACGAGCTTATGGCTGATCGTCAGCCTAAAGCTTCATTGGGGAACATCAGTGGCCTACCGCAGAGTATGGCCCTGGTCGCTGTTACCGCTGTGTCTGTGGGGTTTATATGTCTATCTAGCAGATAGCTTCGGAATTGTTGATTTAGGTGCGGTCTTCTTCCACTTACAGGCTGGCATAACCGATCACGGTGGATCAGGGCGCATGGTCGCTGCTGTGATGTACACGGCCTGCATACTCAGTTTGTTAATTGCTTTTACCTGGCTTATTCGCCATGACCGCCGCTGGAGACGCGTAGAACCCTTAATTGCTATTGCTCTACTGGTTACCAATCCGCTGATTTTTGGCATAGGTCAACGTAGCGCTGCGGTTGTTACAGACGATGGCGGCTGGCTCGACCGTCGTTATGCTGATCCAGTAATCGCCTCACAGGAGAGCCCTCCTAATCTAGTACTTCTTTATCTGGAAAGCATCGAGCGAACGTATGACGACCCGCGTTTTGGTGATGCCTATGCGGATTTACATACCCTAGGTGAATCCGCCACTGTCTTTGAAGGCGTGCGCCAGCTTGATAATACCGGCTGGACGATGGCGGGAATGATCGCCAGCCAATGTGGGACACCATTGATGCCCGCAGGGTTACTGCACGACCGTCAATTTGAACCGCTCTCCACTGTTGTGCCTGGCGTTCGTTGTCTGGGTGACCTCTTGTCAGAGCAAGGATACCGTCTCAGTTATTTAGGTGGTGCAAGCACTGAGTTCGCGGGTAAAGGCTTATTCTATAGAGATCACGGCTTCGATAACGTTTACGGACTAAGGGAGCTGCAACCGCATCTAGACGACCCCAACTATGTCAATAACTGGGGGCTGTACGACGACTCGTTATACGACTTTACGGTGAAAGAGATTGAACGTTTAGCCGCTGAGAGCGACGGCCCCTGGGGTGTCGTCAACCTGACTATTGCAGGGCACGCTCCAAATGGATATCCCGCCCAGCGCTGTATTGAACAACAGGGAGAGTGGGACGGTGTGGATATTCTTTACGCCGTTGAGTGCTCGGCTTGGCTAGCGCGTGATTTGCTGGAACGCCTCAAAGAGCAGGGTCTATTAGAAAACACCGTGGTCGCCATTGCGAGCGACCATCTCACCATGCGTGTTTCTGTTTGGGATGAACTTATCACCATGGATCGTGACAACACATTTATGCTACTTGGGGACGACCTTAACCCTAAGCGTATTACCCGTGAAGCCTCAATGGTAGACATGTTTCCTACTCTATTGGATGCCATGGGCTATATGCCGGAAGATTCCCGTGCAGGTTTGGGCGTTTCACTTCTTGACAGCGAAACACGTACCTTACTTGAGCGCCATGGTCTTCCGGATATCAATGCTCGACTGCGGGAAGAGAATGTTCTTCAGCAGCGTTTGTGGGAGGGGCTAGCCCCTCAACGTCGTGAAGCTGACGAAGCAGCGAACGAAGGAGAGCAGGTAACAGAGACCCCTGGCGACAGTGCTGACGAAATCATTATTTCGTATTAATCCACCGTAATATTTTTTAAAAGCCAGACAGCCGCTAGAGCGGCCCGGTAATCTCAAAAACCATTAAACGCATCTGTTACTGCCTGATGCACCTGCTCAACGCTCAAGTCATTAAGACAATTTGTGTGACCCAGTGGGCAGGTGCGCTTGAAGCACGGCGAACAGGAGAGCCCAAGGTAGTGAATAGTGGCATTATCCGTTAGTGGCGGTGTGTAGGCAGGCGATGAGGAGCCGTACAGGGCGTGAATACGCACGCCTACTGCGGCCGCCACGTGCATTAAGCCTGAATCATTCGTCACCACCTGACGGCAGTCTGCCAACAGATCAACCGCATCCGCTAGCTGGGTTTTACCACACAGGTTATGAGCGTGGGTAAGCCCTTTGATAATGGCTTCCCCCGCTTCGTGGTCTTTTGCCCCGCCTAGTACGCGCACTTCAAAACCATCGGCGATAAGCCGCGCCGCCAAGGCGTGAAAATATTCAAGCGGCCACTGTTTGGCAGGCCCATATTCGGCGCCGGGCATCATACCAATGGCCGGGCGTGAGGAAAGTGCATGGGAAAGCCGCAGATTTACCAGATTATCCCGGTCTATGGATAAGCGTGGCTTGGGGATAGCGAAATCACCGTGTACGGTTTCTTCCTGAGGCAAACCCAGGGAGACAAACCGCTTCACGGTTTGATCCAGCACTTGCTTATCCAGCTTACGGCGCTCTTTAAGCAGGCCATAGCGGTGCTCGCCTAAAAAGCCCACACGCTCGGGAATACGTGCCATAAACGGTACCAACGCTGCTTTCCAGGAGCGCGGCAGCACAATGGCGCGATCATAACGCCCCCGCAACCTAGCCGCCAATTCGCGGCGGCTTCCCAGGCCAAACTCGCCATGCCCCACCGCCAGCGGCAGTACTTCGTCCACTTCGGGCATACGCTCAATAATAGGCTGCGACCAGGCCGGCGCGACAACGCCCAAGGTTGAGCCGGGGTAGCGAGCTTTTAACGTCATAAATAGGCTCTGTGCCATGACCATATCGCCCACCCAGGAAGGGCCTATAACGAGCAACCGCTTGGCAGAATTAGCCATTCAGCCACTCCAGATAGGCGTTAACGCCTTGGGCAACAGTTTTGAACTCCACATCGCAGCCAGCGGCACGCAGGTTGCTTATATCCGCACGCGTGTAGCTTTGGTAGCGCCCTTTTAGCTCTTCTGGGAAAGGTATGTAATCAATCTCACCCTGGCCGTAAAAGGCGATTACCGCTTCACCAATGGCTTTAAACGGCTCTGCTCGGCCAGTGCCCAGATTGAAAATACCGGATGCGCTAGGATTATCTAAAAACCAGAGGTTTACATTAACCACATCGCCAACGTAAACAAAGTCGCGGCTCTGCATCCCGGCTTCATAGCCGTCGTAAGCCCCAAACAGCTTCAAGGTTTCGCCATTACGAACCTGCAAATGATTATGGTAGGCCACGCTGGCCATCTTACCTTTGTGCTGCTCCCGTGGGCCATAAACATTAAAGTAGCGAAAACCGACTACTTGGGTAGTGAGTTCATGCCACCGCGTGCGCACGTGCTGATCAAACAACAGCTTGGAGTAACCGTATACATTGAGCGGTTTCTCATGCTCAGGTGCTTCTTTAAACACCTCACTGCCACCGTAGGTAGCCGCCGACGAAGCATATAAGAACGGGATGCCAAACTTCTCACAGTAGTTGAGCAGCACTTTGGAGTACTCAAAATTATTCTCCAACATATAGTGCCCATCCCACTCGGTGGTATCGGAGCAGGCACCCTCATGTAAAATGGCATCGATGGTCGGCAGGTCAACAATCTCACCACGCAGCGCTGCCTTAATCCGGGTCAGAAAGTCATTTTTATCCAGGTAATCGGCCAATGTGCAGTCAGCTAAATTGACAAACTTGGTGCCATCGCGCAAATCGTCGACGACCATCACATCATGCCGGCCACGAACATTTAGCGCTTTTAAGATATTGGCACCGATAAAACCGGCCCCGCCTGTTACAACGATCATCTCGTTCTCCTTACCAAAAGCGGCTCTTTGGCTAACGTGCCTATAACCCATCTGCCTGTGATTGTATACTTGACGGCTTATGAATTCATGGCCAACGGTGCTTTCCGCGATGAGTGTTTCGACAAACCAATCGACACCCGATGTGTCGACCTTTCAAGGCTTGATCCTTGCTCTGCAACAGTACTGGGCAGAGCAAGGCTGCGTCATCCTTCAACCCCTCGATATGGAAGTCGGCGCGGGCACCTTCCACCCCGCCACTTTCCTGCGGGCGATTGGCCCTGAAACCTGGAACGCTGCTTACGTGCAGCCTTCTCGACGCCCTACCGACGGGCGCTACGGTGAAAACCCGAACCGTCTACAGCACTACTACCAGTTTCAGGTAGTCATGAAGCCCTCACCCAGTAATCTGCAGGATCTATACCTGGGCTCGCTGAAGCGCCTAGGGCTTGACCCGCTGATTCACGACGTACGTTTCGTCGAAGATAACTGGGAATCACCTACCCTTGGCGCTTGGGGCCTGGGCTGGGAGGTCTGGCTTAACGGCATGGAAGTGACCCAGTTCACCTACTTCCAACAGGCGGGCGGCATTGAGTGCTACCCCGTCACCGGCGAGTTGACCTACGGGCTTGAGCGTATCGCCATGTACCTGCAGAACGTCGACAGCGTGTATGACCTGGTTTGGGCGATCGCACCGGATGGCAGTAAAGTCAGCTACGGTGATGTTTACCTGCAAAACGAGCGTGAGCAGTCAGCCTACAATTTCGAGCACGCGGATGTGGATCAACTGTTTGCCGCCTTTGACCATCAGGAAAAAGAGTGCAGCAAGCTTCTGGCCGTTAATCTACCGCTGCCCGCCTACGAACAAGTGCTGAAAGCGTCCCATACGTTCAACCTGCTTGATGCCCGCCATGCGATCTCCGTGACCGAGCGCCAACGCTTTATTTTGCGTGTGCGCACCATGGCACGGGACGTCGCTACCGCTTACTTTGAGTCACGCAAAGCAGCGGGGTTCCCCATGGCCCCCGAGGCCCTGCGCCGCGAACTGTTACAAGAACCACTCGCCGACCAGGGAGAGGCATAATGGCTGTTGATACACTTTTATTAGAACTGGGCGCCGAAGAACTGCCGCCCACCGCGCTGGATGCGCTGTCAGACGCCTTTGCAGCGGGCATTGAAAAAGGCCTGCAAGAGGCTGACATCCCTTTCCAGGCGGTTAGCGCTTACGCCACACCACGCCGTTTAGCAGTTCAGGTAACCGGTCTTGCGGACAAACAGCCTGACCGTGAAGTGGAGCGTCGTGGCCCTGCCCTGGCAGCCGCTTTTAAAGATGGTACCCCCACCAAAGCTGCCGAAGGCTTCGCCCGCTCCTGCGGGGTCAGCGTTGATGAGCTGATGCATTTAGAAACCGATAAAGGCACGTGGCTTGGCTACCGCGAACAGCAGCAGGGTGAAAGTGTGCAGGCGCTGCTTCCTGAGATGGTGCGCAAAACGCTGCAATCGCTGCCGGTGCCCAAAAACATGCGCTGGGGCGCATCCCGGGTTGAGTTCTCCCGTCCGGTACACTGGCTGGTCGCCCTTTACGGCAGCGATGTAATTGCCGCTGAGGCACTTGGCCTAGAGGCTAGCCGCACCACCTATGGTCACCGCTTTCATGCCCCCGATGCCATTCAGCTCGCGCATGCGGATGACTACCTCGCCACACTAGAAAACGCCTACGTACTGGCCGACCGCCAGCGCCGCCGTGAACGTATTCGTGAGCAGGTGCTTGCCGAGGCCGAAGTACAGGACGCCAACGCCGTGATCGACGAGGATCTACTGGTTGAGGTCAGCGGCTTGGTCGAGTGGCCAGTGGCACTAACCGGCAGCTTCGATGAGCGCTTCCTGGAAGTGCCTGCGGAGTGCCTAATTTCTTCCATGAAGGCTAACCAAAAATACTTCCACCTGCTGGATGACCAAGGCAAGCTGAAGCCGCTGTTCATTACCATTTCGAACATCGACAGTGCCGACCCCCAGCAGGTCATTTCAGGGAATGAGAAAGTCATTCGTCCGCGCCTTGCGGATGCCGCCTTCTTCTACGACACCGACCGCAAGCGCACTCTAGCATCGCGCATTCCTCAGCTGGAAAGCGTTGTCTTTCAGCAGCAGCTGGGCACGCTGGCTGATAAAGCACGCCGCAGCACGGCGATTGCCACTTTTATTGCTCAGCAAATTAATGGCGATGTTGCCCACGCCCAGCGCGCTGTAGCGCTCGCTAAGTGCGATCTGGTCACCGAGATGGTACTCGAGTTCCCTGAACTCCAGGGCATTATGGGGCGCTACTACGCTGAGCAAGATGGCGAACCTGCTGAAGTTGCTCAGGCGTTAGAAGAGCAGTACCTGCCTCGGTTTGCTAGCGACACTATTCCACAAAGCCTGACCGGCCAAGCCCTGGCCCTGGCGGATCGCTTAGATACTCTGGTGGGCATTTTCGGTATTGGTCAGCGCCCTACCGGTGCAAAAGACCCCTTTGCTCTACGTCGTGCGTCCATCGGCGTGCTCAACATTCTGGTGAAAGGTGAGCTCAACCTAGACCTCCGGGAACTGCTAAGCGTTGCCGCTGAACAGCATCAGAATTTGCCCAAAGCAGAAGGCTTGGTCGACGATGTGTTGACCTACATGCTGGACCGCTTCCGCGCATGGGGACAAGATGAAGGCATTAGTGCGGAGATGTACCTCGCGGTACGCGCCCGTCCGGTCACTAAGCCTCTGGATTTCGCTCGCCGCCTGCGCGCGGTTAAAGTATTTGCCCAGCGGGAAGAAGCCGCAGCCCTGGCCGCAGCCAATAAGCGGGTTTCTAATATCCTGAGTAAGCAGGAGCACGACGGCAGCACCCAGGTCGACCAGCCTTTGCTACAAGAAGAGGCTGAACTGAGTCTGTTCAACGCCGTCTCAGCTAGCCAACAACAGGTGGCTCCGCTATTTGCACAGGGTAACTATCAGCAGGCACTTGATGCGTTAGCGACGCTGCGCGAGCCGGTTGATGCTTTCTTTGACCAAGTAATGGTGATGGCCGATGACGAAGCGGTGCGCCGAAACCGCCTTGCGTTGCTAGCCAGCCTACAGGCGCTGTTTCTTGAAGTTGCGGATATTTCCCAGCTACCGCAGTAAGACGCCTTTAATAGCATTCTATAAAACGCCGTCTAGCGTGAACAGGCGGCCAACATATAGCCGGCACTTTTAAAGTGCCGGTTTTTTTATTGTTGGTTCTTGCCTCCTGAAAAGCTTACAAACCTTTTTGTTTCACGTGAAACATACAGGTAAAATTAGTGAGAATTTTACCCTAATCGCTGCGCCTTACTGCTTAACTACCTAGGCTTTGCATTCAAAGTCGACGAGCAAAGACTCGCCATGGAACCGGCTATGTACGAACTTTTTCTTTTAGACACACTTCCCCAGCAGCAAACCAACATAGCGTCTTATACGCTTGATGGGCGAAAGGTCTGGCTTAAAAAAGCCGCCAAACGTAATTCACGCCTTACCTACCTGCCGCTTACTTTACTCGCCAGATGGCTGCGTGTTGATGCGCTCAAGCCTGTTCCCAACCTTGGCGGCGAACAGAGTATTGCCCAAGAAGCCGCGCGTATCAAAGCGCTTTCCTTGGCCGGCGTAGCAGTGCCTACTATTTTGGCCGAGACACCTGAAGGGCTCCTGCTGGCCGATACTGGTAATGAAGACCAACCATCGCAAACGCTACTGGATAAACTACTCGCCACGCAGAAAGTGGAGGAGATCGACCATTACCTTATGCTGGGTACGCAGGCGCTAAATGATGTCCATGCACGCCAGTGTTACCTCAGTGAAGCGTTTGCCCGCAATATTTTGGTAAACCAAGAAGAGATTTTTTTTATCGATTTTGAAACTGATCCAGGTGAGTGCCATGAGCTGATAAACTGCATGGTGCGCGACTGGCACTGCTTTATTTTTTCACTGTATGGAAAACTTAGTAAACGCGACACACATCGAGAGCGTTTAGCTCTTGCGCTACTTAACGGCTTACGCCAGGCCCAACCTGATGTAAGGAAGCAGTTTCTAAAGACGCTGCCGCGCCTTGCACGCTTAAGTCGGTTTCCGTTTCAGCGCTTTGGTAGTGATGGGAAAAAAATCGCTATTACATTGCAAGCGCTGTCACTCCTCAACCAACAGCTAAGCGCTAAATAGAGCTAAAAATGCCCCCTACTAACGAACGCTACGTTAATGTAGCCCCTGAAAAGCTGGTTATTTTAGATCGTGATGGCGTGATTAACCGTGACTCAGATGCCTACATAAAGTCCTTAGCAGAATGGATTCCCTACCCTTCCGCCATTAACGCCATTGCTCGTTTAACTAAGGCAGGATTTACCGTTGCCGTCGCAACGAATCAATCCGGCATCGCCCGTGGTTACTATGATGAAGCGACGCTGCACGCCATGCATGAGTGTTTAAATGCACTCGTAGAAGCAGAAGACGGTCGTATTGCTCATATTGCTTACTGCCCACACGGACCTGATGATGGCTGCCGTTGCCGCAAACCGCTGCCAGGACTATTGCTAGAAATTCAGCGGCAGTTAGGTATAGAGAGCTTGGAGGGCAGCTGGATGGTCGGCGACAGTTTGCGTGATTTACAGGCAGGCGAAGCAGTCGGCTGCCGTGGCGTGCTTGTCAAAACGGGGAAGGGAGAGAAAACCTTGGCCCACAATGCGGGACTTGAGAAAGCTACTGTTTTCGCTGATTTGGCTGCATTTACCGACTGGCTTTGCCACTAGTAAAACTTGATGATAAGTATCAAAAAAGCTGCCCCTGGCGGTTAACCCAGGGGCAGCTTTTTATTCAGCAAACACTATTTTGTTTCACGTGAAACATCAGCAGTGGCGCTTAGACATCAAGATTAGCTACTAGCGCGTTTGTCTCAATAAACTCGCGACGAGGTTCAACTTCATCTCCCATCAGCGTATTGAACATCATATCGGCGGCAACCGCATCTTCGATAGTAACGCGGAGCATGCGGCGGCTGTCAGGATCCATGGTGGTCTCCCAAAGCTGGTCAGGGTTCATCTCACCCAACCCTTTATAGCGCTGGAAAGAGAGCCCACGCTGGCCTTCTTGCATCAACCAAGCCAGCACCTCGGAGAAGTGGGAAACCAGCTTCTGCCGCTCGCCGCGGGCGATATAGGCCCCGTCCTCCAACAGCCCATTGAGCGTATCGCCTAACGCGGTAATGGCGCGGTAGTCGGCGCTTTCAAAGAAGTCCAAGCCCCATACGTACTCTGTGGTTACCCCATGGGCAATTAGCGACACCGCGGGCAAATGCAGACCACGCTCAGTATCTTCGTGAATGTAGAACTGGTAACGGGGGCCACCTTCATACGCCACCTTATCGTCCATCGCTTTTTGTAGCTCAGCGATCCAGTTTTCCATTGTCACCCGATCTTTTAGGCTCGTTTCGCCTTGCAGTGCCGTTGTGTGCACCGTCTGCTTGAGCACTTCAATCGGGTAGACACGAGCTAGGCGATCAATTCGCTTCATCACGTTGCGATACTGATTAACCAACGCTTCCAGCTGCGAGCCTGCGATGCCTGGAGCATCCGCATTCACGTGAAGCCCCGCCCCATCCAGCGCGGTGGTCGTCAGGTAGTCAACCATTGCCTGCTCGTCTTTAAGGTAAAGCTCTTGCTTACCCCGCTTGATTTTGTAAAGCGGCGGCTGGGCAATAAAGATGTGACCACGCTCAATCAGCTCCGGCATTTGTCGGAAAAAGAACGTCAGAAGCAGTGTACGAATATGAGAACCATCAACATCCGCGTCAGTCATGATAATGACCGAATGGTAGCGCAGCTTGTCAGGGTTAAACTCTTCCCGGCCGATGCCACAGCCAAGCGCAGTAATTAACGTGCCCACTTCCGCTGACGAGAGCATTTTGTCGAAGCGCGCTTTCTCAACGTTTAGGATCTTACCTTTCAGCGGTAAGATCGCTTGGGTACGGCGATCTCGACCCTGTTTCGCGCTGCCACCTGCCGAATCACCCTCCACTAAGTACAGCTCAGACTGGCTTGGGTCTTTCTCTTGGCAGTCGGCAAGCTTGCCCGGTAAACCCGCAATATCTAGCGCGCCTTTACGCCGCGTCATATCTCGGGCTTTACGGGCAGCTTCGCGAGCACGGGCGGCATCCAGCATTTTGTTGACGATGGATTTTGCTTCACTCGGCTTTTCAATCAAGTACTCTGAAAACAGCCTACCCATCTCCTGCTCAACAGCTGTTTTCACTTCGCTGGAAACCAGCTTTTCCTTGGTTTGAGACGAGAATTTAGGGTCTGGAACCTTAACAGATATAACCGCGGTTAAACCCTCACGCGCATCGTCGCCGGAGGTATTTACTTTGGATTTTTTCAGCAACCCTTCCGCTTCAATATAGTGATTGAGCGTACGAGTCAGCCCCGCGCGGAAACCCGCCAGGTGGGCACCGCCATCCCGCTGTGGAATATTATTGGTATAACAGAAAATATTTTCTGTGAAGGCTTCGCTCCACTGCATGGCGACTTCTACTTCAACACCATCTTCACGCACTGCATTAAAATGAAAAACCG
The DNA here is from genome assembly GCF_017515565.1 of Halomonas sp. GTDB lineage: Bacteria > Pseudomonadota > Gammaproteobacteria > Pseudomonadales > Halomonadaceae > Vreelandella. The sequence continues at coordinate 34,551 of NZ_JAFWFN010000023.1, read as the reverse complement.
GATTCAAGACAGTTTTATTCTTATTCAGGTGGTCAACAAATGCTTTTAGTCCACCTTCATAATGAAACAACTCCTCTTTCCCGCTGCGCTCATCCATTAGGCGAATGGCAACACCCGAATTTAAGAAAGAGAGCTCACGCAAGCGTTTTGCTAAAATATCGTAATGAAATTCGATATTTGCGAATGTATCCGGTGATGGACGGAAATGGATGCTTGTGCCGGTCTTTTCAGTTTTACCCACCACACCTAGCGGTGCTTGTGGTACGCCGTGGCGATAGATCTGCTCAAACACTTCATTTTGGCGCCATATGGTCAGACGCAGCTCTTCCGACAGCGCGTTGACAACCGAAACCCCTACACCGTGAAGTCCACCTGAGACTTTATAAGAGTTGTCATCAAACTTACCGCCAGCATGCAGCACAGTCATAATAACTTCTGCTGCTGATACCCCTTCCCCTTCATGGAGTTCGGTAGGAACACCACGGCCGTTATCACTGACAGTTACTGATTCATCGGGGTGAATAACCACTCGAACTTCACTGCAGTGGCCTGCCAAAGCCTCATCGATGGAGTTATCCACCAATTCGAAAACCATGTGGTGCAGACCGGTACCGTCGTCGGTGTCACCGATATACATGCCAGGGCGCTTGCGTACTGCATCTAGCCCTTTGAGCACCTTGATGCTTGATGAATCGTAAGCCTGCTCGCTCATTGACCACTCCGTCGTGAAGTCTGTCTCATTCCATGTCACCTACCCATCCGTTACTAAATGGCTTAAGCCTTGCTCGGTATGTTTCACGTGAAACATCTTGACCGAAGTCTCAGGCTGCCACATACCACGTAAAGCGGCTGGGTCGACGCTGGTAATAAATGCTTGGCACTGCATCTCTTCAAGTAATTTGCAAAACCGCAAGCGATGCTGTTCGTCCAGCTCCGCAGGCAAATCATCTATCAGGTAAACACAGTGCCGCTTTGCTGTACTTTCCAGAAGCCGCCCTTGGGCTAGCTTAAGCGCGCTAACAACCAGCTTTTGCTGGCCTCTGGAAAGCACTTCAACTGCTGGCTGCTTATCAAGCCGAATACGTAAATCTGCACGCTGAGGCCCCTGCTGGGTAAACCCCATTTGCTGATCTGTTTCACGGCTGCCCTCTAACACATCCACTAGGGACTTCTGCTTATCCCAACCTCTGGCATAACGAAGCGTTAGCCCAGGCAATGAGAATAGCCTTGCCAGCGTTTCCTCGAAAACAGGTAGAAATTGACTGAACCAGCTTTGACGTAGCGAGTCCATCTGCTCGCCCCAGGTAGCTAGCTCCTGCTCCCACACTGCAATTTCGCCGGGTACTATTCTACCACGCCTAAGCAGCGCATTCCGATGTTTCACCGCCCGGCGCGTTCGCTTCCATGCCTCCAAAAAATGATGTTTCACGTGAAACACTCCCCAGTCGAGAAACTCTCTCCGACCAGCCGGTGATCCCTCTAACAACCGAAACGCATCGGGATTAATCAGCTGTAGCGGCATGGCTTCCACCAGCTCAGCCAAACGCACCCCTTTCTCGCCCCGCAAACGCAGCTCAAGCTCTCTCTCAGCTCGTAACCGCCTAACCCCAAGGGCAACCTCAGGGTCACCTGCTAAACGGCCATAAAGCGTCATATACGGAGCATCTGACTGGATAGCATTCTTAAGCTGGCGAGTACGAAATGAACGGCCCATCCCTAATATATGGATGCCTTCTAATAGGCTGGTTTTCCCACTGCCGTTAACCCCGTAGAAAACATTAATACGCGGTGAGGGGTGCATTTCCACGGGTGCGAGATTACGCAAGCCTTGCAGATGTAACCGAGTTAGGCCCATTAACAGTCGCCGCCAGATTAAGTCATGTTGCTATTAAACGTGAAAACGGCGCTTCTGCTGTCAGAAGCGCCGTTTTATCATGGAGCTAAAGGGTGCTATAAGCGCATGGGCATGACTACATAGAGCGCGTCGCCACCACCTGGCTCTTCTAACAGCGCACTACTATTGGGGTCAGCCAGAGTCACCTGCACCCGGTCTTCATCCAGCACCGAGAGCACATCGACTAAGTAACCCACGTTAAAGCCCACTTCCATAGCGCCGCCGTTGTACTCAACCGCCACATTCTCTTCGGCTTCTTCCTGCTCTGGATTGTTAGCCATTACCTTGAGGTTATTCTCCTCAAGATAGAGTCGCACACCACGATACTTCTCGTTGGAAAGAATGGCAGTACGCGAAAGTACCTGACGCAGTTCAGCACGCTCAGCAATCAACACTTTATCCCCGTTACGTGGCACCACGCGCTCGTAATCAGGAAACTTGCCGTCAATTAACTTAGACGTAAAGGTAAAGTCGCCGGTGTGTGCTCGTACGTGTGTAGAACCTAGCGTTAAGCTAACCGGTTCGTCGCTATCGTCTAATAGACGCGACAACTCGAGAATCCCTTTACGTGGCACTATCAGCTTTTGAGACTGGTTAACAGAAATGTCGATAGGACGAGAGCACATGGCCAAACGGTGACCATCGGTGGCCACTGTACGTAACAAGTTACTCTGAATCTCAAGCAGCATGCCATTAAGGTAGTAGCGTACATCCTGCTGCGCCATGGCGAACGAGGTGGCTTCAATAAGGTGCTTTAACGTACCGCGGGGAACGCTTATCTCTTGGCTACCGTCCGCATCTTCGATATTAGGGAATTCGGCTGCTGGCAGCGTTGAAAGCGTGAAACGCGAGCGTCCACTACGTAGAACAGCGCGCCCCTCTTCAACAGCAAGCTGAATATCCGACTGGTCGGGCAGTGACTTACAAATATCCATCAGCTTGCGCGCAGGCACCGTTGCCGCGCCTTCCTGATCCACCTGACTTGCGACCGTGCGACCAATCAGCTCAACTTCAAGGTCGGTACCAGTGAGTGAAACTTGATCCCCTTCAACTTGAATCAGCACGTTAGAGAGCACAGGCAGTGTTTGGCGCCGTTCTACCACGCCCGCCACCAGTGTCAGCGGGCGCAGCAGCGCCTCTCGGGAAATTGAGAATTTCATCAATACTCCGGTTGTATATCCTGAAAGGCCTCTCTACTTAAGACCCAACAATAATGGTTAACTGGTTAACAGACGCAGCAGATTTTTATAATCTTCGCGTATATCCGCACTCTCTTCCTGCAACGCTTTTACCTTTCGACAAGCATGCAAGACCGTCGTATGGTCACGCCCACCAAACGCATCGCCTATCTCGGGTAAGCTGTGATTAGTCAGCTCTTTCGCAAGCGCCATAGCGACTTGGCGGGGCCTAGCCACTGAGCGCGAACGCCGCTTGGACAGCAAATCCGCTACCTTAATTTTGTAATACTCAGCCACCGTGCGCTGAATATTGTCGACCCCTACCTGCTTATCCTGAAGCGCAAGCAGATCCTTTAAGGATTCACGAATAAAGTCTTGGGTAATGGTTTTACCCATGAAGTGAGAATCTGCAATGACTTTTTTCAGCGCGCCCTCAAGCTCACGGACGTTAGAACGAATTTTTTGGGCAATAAAAAAAGCAGCATCGTGAGGAAGGTCGACTTTTGCTTGGTCAGCCTTCTTCATCAGGATTGCCACGCGGGTTTCCAGTTCAGGGGGCTCAATCGCGACGGTAAGCCCCCAACCGAAGCGCGACTTCAAGCGCTCTTCAACACCACTGATCTCTTTTGGGTAACGGTCAGAGGTGAGGATCATCTGCTGCCCCCCCTCTAACAGCGCATTGAAAGTATGAAAAAACTCTTCTTGAGAGCGCTCTTTACCCGCGAAGAACTGAATATCATCGATTAATAGCGCATCAACACTGCGATAAAAGCGCTTGAAGTCATTAATCGCGTTTAGCTGTAGCGCTTTAACCATATCAGCAACAAATCGCTCTGAGTGTAGATAAACCACTTGAGCATTTTCACGCCGTTCAGCCAGTGCATTCCCTACCGCGTGCATTAAGTGTGTTTTACCTAAACCGACTCCCCCGTATAAAAACAAGGGGTTATACGCGCCGCCTGGGTTTTCTGACACCTGACGTGAGGCAGCGCGAGCTAGTTGGTTCGATTTACCCTCGACGAATTTATCAAAAGTGAAATTAGGGTTGAGGCCGCTGCCATGCTTCAAGCTACCTTCCACCTGCACCTGACGCTCATTACCTCGACGGACAGGCGCCTCTTCTCTTAACTGACTAATTTCTCGTTCATCAGAGACGTTACCGCGGGGTGAGGTGTGGACTGCTGGAGCCATTCGTTGGGTGGGCGTAGCCGAAACAGGATTACCCAACTCTCGGGGCTGTGGCGCAGGAGTCGCGGCACGGCGGCTACCCACCGTTAAACTAACTTTGGGAGGCTTTCCGGGTGCCAGCTCACGAATCAGTTCACTGATCCGCTTGGCGTACTTATCACTCACCCAGTCGCGCACAAAGCGGTTCGGCGCCAACAAGCATAGCTCGTTGGCCTCTCCTTCTTCTGCCTGTAACGGACGTATCCAGGTGTTGAACTGTTGAGAATTCAGTTCATCCTGCAGGTAGTCCAGGCACTGTTGCCAAAGCGCGAGTGACACTCATCTCACCATCGGTTGAAAACGGCCGACCATTGTAGCGCCCAACGAAGCGGTTATCCACACGCAGTGGCGGCTCTTTTTCGCCTGTGGACAACTTCTTTTAAGCTACGAGGAAAACCTCATGATGGAATCGGGATAAGTCGAAAAAGCGCTACTTTCGCTACCACTAGTCACACCTAGTTAACAGCTTATTTAGTGCTTATTTGATAGTTATGCACAGATTTTTTATGATTTTAACCTGTTGATAAAAAAAACTTTAAATGGCTTATCCACAATTAGTATCCCCACTATTAATAACAATAGGTTTTAAGTAATACTATTAGTAATAATAGTCCATCGTTGTAAATCCACTGATGAACCGTAACTAAAACGGGCATTGCCTTTTTAACGCTTTTTATGCAAGGAAAAATTGCACCGGCGGCGGGAAGTCTCTACAATTTCCGGTCTTGAATTGAATCTACCCGGCTAGTTCTCACTGGACCGGGTCTTTTGGAATTCATTTTCCGTCCTAAACCACGTGGGAATAACGAGTTATGAAACGCACTTTTCAACCTAGCGTTCTCAAGCGCAAGCGCGCGCATGGCTTCCGTGCTCGTATGGCAACCAAAAACGGCCGTGCTGTAATTTCGCGCCGCCGTGCCAAAGGCCGCAAGCGTCTGAGCGCCTGATTTCGGATTGCGTGTGCTGCATCAAGGCTTTCCCCGGTGCTTGCGTTTGCTAAACGCTGGGGATTTTAGTCACGTGTTTGAACAGGCAGACCTAAAAGTTCATGGCAAAGGTATGATGGCGCTAGCACGCTTAACTACTCGGGGGCATCCCCGCATTGGACTGGTGGTCAGCAAAAAAAATGTGAAGCGCGCTGTTGATCGCAACCGCTTTAAGCGTCTTGTTAGAGAATCCGCTCGGCTTCGCCAGGGTCACTTACCCTCTGTGGATATAGTAATTCTGGCTAAGCGCGGTGTTCAGGATATTGATAATGAAACGCTCCACCGCCAGCTACACGGCATGTGGAAGCGACTTCAGCGTGACGCACAGGCGGTGTCTACAACTCCCCCGCTTGATGGCGTAACACGTGACGCTTGACGACACACCTCGCCGCTCGACCTCGGCCTGCCGCCTGGCAGGCTTTCGTGTGTCATGGGTCGAGTAAATGACACTGCGCCATTAGCATGTTCACCACCCATCGGGCAGAACCCTCATGGACGTAAAACGACTTTTATTACTGATTCCACTGGCTGTACTGGCCTACCTACTGGTGGTCCAATGGAATCAGGATTACGGGCAGATCTCCTACGATTCGACGCCTGAGATTACACAAAGTAGCAACGGCGCCCCGGCAAGCGATCCTTCCAATGGCGATGACCTAGCGGTACCAAGCACGTCGGCACCCCAAAGCGCTATCGGCGATGGCATGCAGGATGCGACAGAAAGTGAAACGGCAAGCCGCGACTTTATTGCCGTTACCACTGACGTTCTCGATGTGCGTATTGACCCGCACGGCGGTGATATCGTCTATGCAGCGCTACCTCAGCATAAGTTAACCCTGGACTCAGAGCGTAACTATGTACTGCTTTCAGACAACGCAAATCGCAGCTATGTAGCACGTTCGGGCCTACAGTTAGATGGTCAGGCTAGCCGCATCGTGTTTACCCCTGAGCGCTCCGAGTATCGCATGGGTAACAACGATGAGCAGCTAAGCGTGGATCTAACCGCCGAGGTTAACGGTGTAGATGTCATCAAGCGGCTCTCGTTTGAGCGCGGAAGCTACGCTGTCGAAGTGAGCTATTACTTGGCCAACAATACCGAAGCGCCTGTTAGCGCACGCTTTATTGGTCAACTAGCGCGAGATAACAGCCCCGACCCGTCTAGCGGTGTTGCAATGGGTATGAGCTCCTATTTAGGGGCTGCCTATTCCACGCCAGATACGCGCTACGACAAGATCGACTTTGACGATATTCAACGTGGTCGGTTCGAAAACCGTGAGGCGCAAGGTGGCTGGGTGGCAATTATCCAGCACTATTTTGTATCTGCCTGGGCGCCTGCACAAAATCAACAGAATCTGTATTACGCCACGACCGATTCTCGCGACCGTAATGTAGCTGCTTTTGCAGGCCCAACCACCAGCATTGCCGCTGACGGTGAAGCTACGTTAAGCGCAACGCTCTATATGGGCCCGAAGGTTCAAGATTATCTTGAACAAGTGGCACCCAACCTGCGTTTAACCGTGGATTACGGCTGGCTATGGTTTATCGCCAACCCGCTGTTCTGGCTACTGGATAAAATCCATGATGTGGTCGGCAACTGGGGTTGGTCGATTGTACTGCTGACCGTATTGGTGAAATTGGCACTGTTCCCGCTTTCTGCCAAGGCATACAAGTCCATGGCACGTATGCGGAAACTCGGCCCAGAGATGCAGCGTCTCAAAGAGATGTATGGCGATGATCGTCAGAAAATGTCTCAAGAGATGATGAAGTTCTACCAGAAGGAGAAAATCAATCCTCTGGGTGGCTGCTTACCGATACTGGTGCAAATGCCGGTGTTTATCGCGCTTTACTGGATGTTGCTTGAATCCGTTGAGCTTCGCCACGCACCCTTTATGTTCTGGATCCAGGATCTATCGGTGAAAGATCCGTATTTCATTCTGCCGATCCTGATGGGCATTTCGATGTATGTTCAGCAGTTGCTGAACCCGACACCGCCAGACCCCATGCAAGCAAAGATTATGAAGATGCTGCCGATTATCTTCACCTTCTTCTTCCTGTGGTTCCCGGCAGGTCTGGTCATCTACTGGGTGGTCAACAACATTATCTCGGTCGCGCAGCAGTATGTTATTACGCGTAATATCGAGAATGACCCCAGCGTGGGTAAAGGGATGCGAACCAAATAACGCATCTTACGAAACAACCAGACCCCCGCTCTTGCGGGGGTCTGGCGTTTTAGGCGTAACTTAGGCATAACAACGCCTCACTATTTTCCATTCAGTAACGGGAACCGCCATGGCTGATCGACTTTATACCCAAGATACTATTACCGCCCTGGCAACCCCCCCTGGCCGTGGCGGTGTAGGCATTATCCGCGTGTCAGGCCCTGCCTGCCGTGATATCGCCTCCGCCATACTTGGCCACTGCCCAGCCCCACGCTTCGCCCACTACGGGTCATTTAACGGTGCTGAAGGCACCATTGATGAAGGGATAGCCCTGCTATTCAACGGCCCGCACTCCTTTACCGGCGAAGATGTGTTGGAGCTTCAAGGGCATGGCGGCCCGATCATCATGGATATGCTGCTGGAACGCTGCCTTCAGTTAGGCGCCCGTCTGGCGCGTCCCGGCGAGTTCTCCGAGCGTGCGTTTCTCAACGACAAGCTTGATCTCGCCCAGGCCGAAGCGATTGCCGATTTGATTGATGCCTCCTCACGTTCGGCAGCCGAAAACGCCGTGAGGTCGCTACAAGGCGAATTTTCCCAGCGTGTCTCAGCCCTGGTACAGCGGCTAATTGAGCTGCGAGTTTATGTAGAAGCCGCCATCGATTTCCCTGAAGAGGAAATCGACTTCCTCGCCGATGGCCATGTAGCCCAACACCTAGCAGGGGTGCAGCAAGCATTAGCCGATGTACGTAAAGCGGCAGGCCAAGGTGCCTTGCTACGTGAGGGTATGAGCGTGGTTATCGCCGGGCGCCCCAATGCGGGTAAGTCCAGCTTGCTAAACGCGCTGACGGAGCAGGATACCGCTATTGTGACGGATATAGCCGGTACCACTCGAGACGTGCTGCGCGAGCACATCCATATTGACGGCATGCCGCTGCATATCATTGACACCGCTGGGCTGCGCGACACTCCGGATGCGGTTGAAAAAATTGGCGTGGCCAGGGCGTGGGAAGAGATCGAAAAAGCTGACCGGGTGTTATTGCTGGTCGATGCCGCGACCACTGAAACAACGGACCCGATGACTATTTGGCCAGAATTTGTGGCACGTCTTCCAGATCAAACACGCTTAACGCTGGTGCGTAATAAGATCGATACCAACGCTGAACCGGCGGGTATTGATTTATCCACAACCACTCCCACTCTGAGACTCTCGGCGAAAACCGGTGCGGGTGTGGATAGTTTAAAAGCCCATCTCAAAGAGATTATGGGCTTTTCAACGACGACTGAAGGCCGTTTCTCGGCGCGCCGCCGCCATCTAAATGCCTTAGACCGCGCTATGACCGCACTTGAAACTGGGCGAGCTCAACTAGATGGCTACGGGGCAGGAGAGCTACTTGCTGAAGACCTCCGTGATGCCCAGCAGGCTTTGGGAGAGATCACCGGTGAGTTTAGCGCCGATGATCTGCTTGGCGAGATTTTCGGCAGCTTCTGTATTGGTAAGTAACCGTTTTCTACTCACCTACTAACCATTCACTGTGATAGCGGCTTTCAGCACCTAGCAGCGGTGAAATTTGCGCCATTGCCGCAGCTAGGTGCTCATTGAGCCCCCAGGGTGGGTTAATAACGAGCATGCCACTGCCATACATACCGTGGCTTTGTGCGTTAGGTTGGCGCAGTTGCAGCTCGCTGCGCCAAATTTTACGGATACCGCTCTCCTCCAAGCCTGTTAATAGCGTGTGGTGATGGCCTGCTGGCAGCAGCGGGTACCAAATCATTAGTACTGCATGGCGCGCTTTTTCCATGGTGTGCACCACCGCATCGACCACGTCTTGATACTCCGTTTTACGCTCATAGCTAGGATCAATGAGCGCGCATAAACGTGGCGTTGCCACAGGCACCAACTTTCTCAACCCAGCCAAGCCGTCGCCATAAATTCGCTGAGCCTGCTTAGGAAGCGCTTGACCGTTTAAGTGCTCATGCTCCCCGGGGTGCAGCTCATAAAGTCTAAGGCGGTCTTGTTCACGCAGCGGTTGGGAGAGCCACCAAGGTGATCCCGGATAATGGGTTAGCTCATCCCCTTTAGGCTGAGCACTAACCAGCGCTTCTATCCACGCTTCCAACAGCGGATTCTTCAGCTCCCGGCGAGCCTGCCATAGCGGCCAAATACCTGCGCGATACTCTTGTAGCCGCTGGGTCTCTTTTGTAGCAAGGGGATAGAGGCCTCTTCCGGCGTGGGTATCAATATATGTAATGGCTGTTTTTTTACGTAATAAATAATCAATGACCGCGTAAAGCGTAAGGTGCTTGTGTACATCGGCAAAATTGCCGGCGTGGTAGGCGTGTTGATAAGACAGCATGGCAGCTCGCTAACAGTTAATCGAAAAAAGCCCGCTATGTGAGCATAGCGGGCTTTTAGCAGCAATACCGGAGTTAGATAGTTAACTCAATAATGACTGGCTAGCCTTGGCCGTCGCCAGTGGGCGTGAGGGTAATCTCAACTCGACGGTTTTGAGCGCGGCCTTGGTCCGTGTCGTTACTGGCCACTGGCTGGTTAGCACCATAACCCCTGGTATTAAGACGCGTGGAAGAAACGCCATTTTGGCTTAAATAGCTACCTACTGCCTGAGCGCGGCGCTCAGAGAGGCGCTGGTTATAGTTGGGGTCACCTACACTATCAGTGTGGCCCGCAATGTTAACCCGAGTGTCTTGATACTGTGTCAATACATTGGCCACTTCGTTGAGTGCACCACGGGCTTCACTAGTGAGGTCCGATGAATCAAAGCCAAACGTCACGCCGCTTGGCATATTGAGAACAATATCGTCACCGCGACGGTCAATTTCGATACGTGTCCCTTGTAGATTTTCACGCAGTTGCTGCTCCTGGCGATCCATATAAACGCCAATGCCTGCACCTGCAGCAGCACCAACGGCGGCGCCAATTAATGCACGATCGCGCCGGCTGGTGCTGCCATCACCAGATAACGCACCTGCCGCCGCACCCACAGCGGCGCCAATGCCCGAGCCCATCGCAGTACTAGAGCGTTGCGTTTGCCCGCCGTAAGGGTCCGTAGTGGCACAACCGGCCACTAAGATAACAGCCGCTAGCGGGGTCAGTAGTCGAAAAATACGCATCGCTCACTCCATTTTATCTTCAGGGTAATTGCTTTTATATCGCTGATCATTCATCACTTATCAATGCCAGCAACTCATTCAAGAATAATAGACCTTGAGGCGAAGCACGTAGCTTTTCAGGCATTTCCATCAAAAGTCCTTTTTCATGGGCACTTTGTAAGCGCTTCAGTAACACAACCTCAGGCTGCCCGGTATAGCGTGTCCACTTTGACATGGTGACACCATCCGTTAAACGCAGTGCGTTCATAGCAAATTCGAGCGGCAGCTCATCAGTGTTGATGAGCTGCTTGCCCGCAATAAAGCCTCGCGGGTCATTTGCACGCCGCAAATAAGCGTCTGGTTGACGTGTTTTCCAACGCCGCTCTATATGCCACTGCCCCGCTTGATCAATAGCGGTTAGCTTACCGTGGGCGCCCGCCCCAATGCCAAGATAGTCGCCAAACTGCCAGTAGTTAATATTGTGGCGGCTTTGCTGGTGAGGCTTTGCGTACGCAGATATTTCATAGCGATGTAAGCCTGCTTGCTCAAGGCGCTGGTGGCCCGCTTCTTGAATATCCCAAAGGGCCTCCTCTTCGGGTAGCACCGGAGGGTGGGAAAAGAAAGCCGTATTAGGTTCAAGAGTTAATTGGTACCAAGAAAGATGCTCTGGAGAAAGCGCCATGGCTTGCTCAATATCATCCATTGCTTGACTGGGTGTTTGCTGAGGAAGGCCATGCATCAGATCAATATTGAGATTATCAAACCCCGCCTTGCGTGCCTGCTCCACAGCGGTAACTGCTTCATGACCGCTATGAATGCGACCCAACGCATTAAGCTGTTCCGCATGAAAGCTTTGAACGCCCAGCGATAAACGGTTGATACCCGCCTCGCGGTAGCCAACAAAGCGCCCTTGCTCGGTCGTGCCGGGATTAGCCTCTAGGGTAATTTCCACATCAGGGGCAAAGGGTAAGCGCTGGTGAATTGCATCGAATAGCTTACGGTAAAACGCTGGCGATAGCAGGCTTGGCGTACCGCCCCCGATAAAGATCGTCTCAACCGTTCGCCCATCCGCAAGTGCAAGATCCCCATCAAGATCTTTCAGCAGCGCGCCCAGATAAGCCGCTTCCGGCAGTTCATCGCCCTCAGGCTCATGGGAATTAAAATCACAATAGGGGCACTTGCGCACGCACCAAGGGGTGTGAATGTACAGCGAAAGCGGAGGTAATGGCTCAGCCATGGGCCACCTTCAAAAAATCCACCAGGCTCTGCAGCGCGTGGCCTCGATGGCTAAGACGATTTTTAGTTTCACTAGGCAGCTCAGCCACACTCATGCCTTGGTCAGGTAACCAAAACAGCGGATCGTAACCAAAGCCACCCTCACCCCGTGGGTGAGCCAGAATCTCGCCCTCCCAACTGCGTTGCACAATCACCGGTACGGGATCTTCAGCATGGCGCAAATAAACCAGCACACACCAGTAGCGTCCGGTTCGTTGTCCCTCCGCGCACTCACTAAGAGCCTCTAAAAGCTTTGCATTGTTTTTCTGATCGCTTTTGGGCTCACCAGCGTAGCGCGCTGAGTAAATCCCCGGCGCCCCGTGGAGTGCATCTACTTCTAAGCCAGAGTCATCGGCCAACGCGGGTAACCCACTAACTCGGCTAGCTTCCCGCGCTTTTAATAGCGCATTTTCTACAAACGTAAGTCCTGTTTCTTCCACATCGCGTACGCCAAATTCAGCCTGGGGGCGAACATCAAACCCCAATGGCATCAGTAACTGATTGAACTCTTTAAGCTTTCCATCATTGCCGCTGGCTAACACCAGGGGAGTGAGCGTTGACATAGGCAAACCTCCAAACAAAAGACACTCAGTCTACGCCTATCGAATACGCATCAGAAGCCAACAAAATGTTACTCAATGTATCATTGCTTATTAAACTAAAAATTATTTAAAATTCAAAAAATTAATTAAAAACAGTAATTTATACGCCATATAAATAAAAATAATATACATATAGCGTAAATTTTTACCATATATCTAATAACAAAACTTTACGAAATGTATCTTATAGGCAACACTTGGGTGATCCCCTGCTCACTCTTTCTATCTATGAGGACTTCACAATGCCGCAAGAAAACACCGATGAGTTGGTGTATATCATCACCGAAAAAAGCCCCCAATCTCAGCTTTTTGCTGATTATTTACATGAGCATACAGGCTGCACAGTCAGCATTTACTCTCCGGGCATAGCACTCCCCGCGACAACCGCAGAGAGAATGCTGATTCTGATCGACAGTGACCACATCAGTGTGGATGCGTTACCGGATTGGCAAGATAAGTTGGCAGACACACTTACGAAAGTCCCCCTTGCAGCGTTTAACATCCACGACATGGATCACGCATTAGAAGCGCTCTCCTGCGCTCAGTTGAAAGGCGTGTTTTACCGCAACGAGAGCCTCGAGGTTATTTGCAAGGGTATCCATGCGTTGTTGGAGGGAGACCTTTGGATGTCGCGGGATCTTATGGCAAAGCTGATCCTTTTTTATCGTAAGTACCAAAGTAACGCTTTCCGCCCGGCTTGTGGCCTTACTAACCGGGAAATGGAGATTATCTCTCTATTAAGCGCGGGTTCTTCCAATCAACAAATAGCTGACAAGCTGTTTGTAAGCGAACACACCGTTAAATCCCACCTGTACAACATATTCCGAAAAATAAACGTACATAACCGAATTCAAGCACTTAACTGGATACATCAAAATTTAGGTCCAATTCTACCCAATATCGATACTGCCCGAAGCTTAAAGCGACAGCGTTAGCAGTTAATCAAGTAGCAGAAAATTGCTAAAAAAGGGTTACTTGTCATGCCATTATTCTATGTCGTTTTAATCGCATGTTTTTTAGCGTTGTCGCCAACATCATGGGTACTCGCTAATCAACCGGCCCCACCCACCGACTCGCTGGCGGAAAATGAACAAGACGCCATAGATTCAATTAATCAGCTATCAAGCTCTGATGGCCCGGAAATTCAGAGCCGTACTACTGGCAGCAGCGAGCTAACCGGAATAATGGTTGATCGAACCATCACCATGGCGGGTAAAACGTTCTATCGCGCCTTTAGCCAACGGGCGATGGACAACTTATTAATAGGCAATGCCACGCTCACCATTCAAGAGCGCCCTGATGCACGTTGGGGTAGCCAAGTATGGATTATGGAAGGCAACCGGATGTACTTCAGAACGCAGCTCTCTCCCAGGATTAGCGAAGCAGATCTAGTCGCTGGAGAGGCTGTACAAATCGTTGAGGAAGCGCTTCTCCAGCATCAGCTGACTTCTGCACTTACCTCTGACAAAGACTTGGGAAGAGAGGAGATATTCTAATGAAAACAGTAAAAAATATTAGCGCAGCAACAGCACTGCTAGTGCTGGCACTATCTCCCATTGCCCAGGCTGGCGAGTTGATTTATCGACCGCTCAATCCCTCTTTTGGGGGCGATCCATTTATGGGGAGCTACCTTCTAGGTAAAGCGCAGTCTCAGGATACCAACACAGACCCTAACGCAAGACGCGCTCAGCCACTAAATCCTACACAGCGGTTAATTCAAAACTTAGAAAGTCGGCTAATTTCCCAGTTAATTTCTGATGTCGGTCGGGGCGATATAAGCGATGGGGGCTTTGATAGTGATGACTTTAGTGTTGTGGTTAACGACGTGGGAGGGGAGCTCACCGTTAGAGTTGTGGATAAGTTAACCGGAGATGTAACCAATATCAGCGTCGGTGGTTTATTTAATCCGTAATCTTCACCCCGCTTAAACTAACAAAAACTTATTTGGGCTTAACAATAAAGCCCCAGGGTTACGTCGTCTTAAAAAAGGGGAACACTATGAAAACTGCGGCTATCATGCTCGTAATATTATTACTCAGTGGCTGCGCTGGCGTAGTAGCTAACTCTGAAAATTTAGAAGGAGCGCAAGCAACATTAACACCGCGAGGCGCTACCTATCAGGATCTTATATCGCTCCCGCCGCCAGCAGGTAAGATTTTTGTCTCTGTTTATGACTTCCGGGATCAAACGGGACAGTATCGCCCAGCACCAGCCAGTACCTTCTCGACGGCAGTTACTCAAGGAGCAGCCGCTATGCTCACTGGCGCATTAGCGGATTCAGGCTGGTTTATTCCTCTTGAGCGTGTTGGCCTTCAGAACTTGTTAACCGAGCGGCGTATCATTCGTGCAGAGTTTGAGCGCTTTGGCCAGCCGGATACGCTGCCTTCTTTAAGAGCCGCGTCGGTAATGCTGGAAGGCGGCATTATTGCTTATGAGTCGAATGTACGAACCGGGGGGGCCGGTGCTGAATATTTTGGCATTGGGGCATCCGGTCAATATCAGGTAGATCAAGTAACGGTTAATTTGCGTGCGGTCGAGATATCGACAGGTGAAATATTAGCCAATGTAACAACAACGAAAACAATCTACTCAAAAGAGTTAAGGGCCGGGGTGTACCGCTTTATTGATTTTAGGCGCCTACTAGAAATAGAAACGGGCATTACTACCAATGAGCCTGTTCAACTTGCCGTCATGTCAGCCATAGAGTCATCCGTGATTCACCTGGTAGCAAGAGGAATTGAGAATCAACTGTGGAACCTAGCGTCAGGAGCCCCCCTTCAAGAAACAATTTTAAATGACTACCTTAACGCACCTATACCTATGCTTTGATAGCTTTTGTAAGAACTAGTCCAAGGAAATAGTTACAAAATAATAAAATTTATTAAAGGCCGCTTAAAGAGCGAGCCTTTTTTAATGTTTAAAAAATTATTCAACCTAGAAACACTAAACAGCTAAAAATAAAGCATTAAATAAATGCAAAAATTATTTTAAGTATTAATTAAAAAACTAATCTCAATAATAATAAATTTTCTTATGGAGACATTTTTTAAATAGTCCACAATCAATCCATGAAACAAAAAGATACATTACGTTTCAAAAAGGATAGAAATGAAACCAACACGCCAACACCACTCTACAAAAAAGTTACACAAAAAAAACCATTTTGCCGTGGTGGTGTTTACTGTTTTAAGTCTAGGCGCCACATTTAATGTGGAGGCTAACGGCAGTGTATCTGAACTAAACAAAGGCTCTCGAGTTTCTCAATATATTGCCCATATTGATCATACGTCATTCCGGGGAAATATTAGCATCATCCAGCAACAAGGCAATGACAATCAGGCAAATGTTATCCAGTCACGTTCGCTAAGTTATCAGCTCGCTAATTTTTCGCATATCAATCAGCGCGGAAATAATAACCAAGCAAGTATACAACAAGCTAGCGGCAATAATATTGGCGTCATATGGCAACTAGGTGATAACCACACTGCCAATATTTCCCAGCAGGGCAATAACCTTTCACTCCGAGCTGATATCGACCAGTTAGGTTTTAGCGGAGACGTCACGATTTCACAATCGGGCAGTGGCCTACGTGGTGTAAGTGTCCAACAACAAAACTATTCGGGCAACACACGAGCGGTCACTATCGATACCTACTGAGTCGCTATCTGCTTCTCAGTAAACCACCAAAGCAAGTCGATCGATAAAAAAGGGGAAACAACATGAAAATCCAACTTACTGCTATTGCTTCTGCACTCGTACTGGCTGCATCAATGTCTGCTGTTGCTGAGCCGCGTCTTTATGACGACTCAACAACAACGTCTAACGCAAACGATGTTGCAAATCCAACATTTAACAGTCAGAACTCTATCCGTGCAGGATTGGATGGCTTTAAACGAGACCACATTCGTACCTCTTTAATCACTCAAGAAGGTAGCGATAACCGTGCTGAAACAACACAGCAGGACACTCGTCAATTCTCACGAGTAAAACAAACTGGCGATAATAATCAATCGGATGTGTTTCAAACTGGCGATCGCCACGAATCCATCGTTTTACAAGATGGCCATGGTAATACCTCTAATGTAGAACAGCTCGGTGGCGAATTAAATGACTCTTGGGTTGCACAAACTGGTAATTATAACTCAGCTAATGTTCGCCAGATCGATAACTCTTCTTTAAGTGATTCCATCATTCAGCAAATGGGAGATGGCAACGAAGCTGATATTCTACAAATGAATAATAGTGATAAAACCTGGAGCTTTGTTTATCAAGGCGGTAACGACAACAAAGCTGAAGTTGTCCAAGATAACGCTGACCTAAGTGCTTCTTGGATTTTCCAAGACGGTCATAGTCACCAAGCAGTCGTCTTCCAGACGGGTAAAAACAACGTATCAACCATTCGCCAAAGCAGTAGCGCTGCGTATGCTAATCACTCACAAGCCGGCCACAACAACTCTGCCGTCTCTACGCAATGGTAAAAGTTTCGCTTAGTTCCGCTTGTTACCATCAACCGCCCCTTCCGGGGCGGTTTTTTCGTTTTAACGCACTGTGACGGTTAATGTGCCGCCTTTGCCTTGGGTAGAAGAACGTGAGCGGTTAGTGCCTTTTACGATATCAACGTCAAGGCGCTCATCGTCAGTCAGTAACTTTACTGTTCCCTCCAGGGTTGTTCCTTCAAATGTGTACTCCGCGGGCACTGTGCCCTGCTTTTCGATGTGCTCGGTTGTTTCGCCTTCGTGCGTAATACGCCATTCGGCGGAAAATTCAGCGCCTGGCGAGCCACTCATTGTGATGTGAATCTGTGTCATAGCTTGCTCCTGTGCGGCAGTTGCGCCTAACGGTACACCAAAGGTGATAACGGCTGTTAAAAGTGCGTAATTGAACAATCTATAGTGCCAAGCCGATTGCGATTTCATGCTTGCCTACCTCATTAACCACAAGAGCCGCTCACTATGAGCGGCTCTTGCAGTGTAGCAGTAGAAGCAGATTCCCGTTACTTTTCGTTACATAACGGAAAAGGCTTTTTCTGCGGCATCTAAGGTGAACTGAATATCTTCAGGGGAGTGGGCGCTCGACATAAAGCCCGCTTCAAAAGCGGAAGGAGCGAGGTAAACGCCGTGATCCAACATAGCACCAAAGAAGCGACGGAAAGCCTCTGGGTTGCACGCAGTGGCCTGAGCGAAGTTATCCACCCGTGACTGTGAGGTGAAAAATACGCCAAACATACCACCGGCTGATTGGGTCATCATCGGTACACGGGCAGCATTGGCACGCTCTTGGAGGCCGTTACACAGCGTTTGTACCCGCTGAGTCAATGCATCGTGAAAGCCAGGCACCTGTAGCTTGGTTAACAGGGCGACGCCTGCCGCCATAGCCAGCGGATTACCGGAAAGCGTACCCGCTTGGTACACCGGCCCCAGTGGCGAAATATTCTGCATAATTTCCCGTTTACCGCCGAATGCGCCAACGGGCATACCACCGCCGACAATCTTACCTAGGCAGGTTAAATCAGGGGTAATGCCGTAATGCGCCTGAGCACCGCCAAGCGCAACGCGGAAGCCGGTCATGACTTCATCGAAAATCAAAATGCTGCCGTGCTCATTACATACCCGGCGCAGCGTCTCCAGAAACCCCGGCTGAGGTGGGATACAGTTCATATTGCCAGCCACTGGCTCGACAATAATGCAGGCAATCTGCTCGCCTATCTCAGCAAAACACGCCTCCACTCCTTCAGGGTCGTTAAACGACAGGGTAATGGTGTGCTCGGCAAGTGAGGCAGGTACGCCTGGTGAGCTAGGTTCACCGTGGGTTAACGCACCTGAACCTGCTTTAACGAGCAGTGAATCCGAATGACCGTGGTAATTACCTTCAAATTTAACAATCTTGTCGCGCCCTGTCGTACCCCGCGCTAAGCGAATGGCCGACATCGTCGCCTCAGTGCCCGAGCTGGTCATACGCACCATCTCCATGGTAGGGATCATCTCGCAGAGAAGATCCGCCATGGTGGTTTCAACCGCCGTTGGCGTACCGAAGGAGAGGCCGTTATCCAGCCGCGCGCGCACCGCTGCCAGTACGTCTTGGTCTGCATGACCAGTAATCATCGGTCCCCAGGAGCCAACATAATCTACGTAGCGGTTTCCCTCCACATCAAACAGATAAGCGCCTTGAGCACGCTCCATAAATACTGGCGGGCGATGTAAGCCTTTAAATGCACGGACAGGCGAGTTAACGCCACCCGGAATATGGCGACTCGCGAGGTCAAACAGTTCAGCAGATGTGGTCATGGCATCCTCAATATAAATGGTTTACCGCCAATGAGATCAAAAACGTACAGGGTATGGCAAGCGATTGGGCAAGCACTGACCACTGGGTGGCTGATAGCCTTGAGACAAGCTTTCCCAGGTAAAGTGCTGCGCCTGTTCACACGCCGTTGGTAAGCGCTCACCCACGGCTAATCGTGCGGCAATTGCTGATGCTAGCGTGCAGCCAGAGCCGTGAAAAACTTCCGGTAAGCGAGGCCATTGCCATTGGCGGGTGGTATCTGGCGAGTGCAGGGTATGCACCACTTGCTGCGTATTGCCTGGCAGCGGGTCGTCGGTGGCCGTCACTAAAATCGCTTGGCAACCCTGCGAAAGTAAGGCGACAGCGCGCGCCGTATCGTCCAAAGGCGCGGTGATCTCAGGTGTAAGCGCAGCAAGCTCAAAACGGTTGGGGGTTAAGATATCCACAAGGGGTAACAAACGATCCACATACAGTTTCTGTAATGCGGGTGTGGATAATTCAGTTCCGCCCCCTGCTTTAAGGACCGGGTCGGCCACCACCGGCACGCCTGGAAACCGGCGAATAATTTGCTCTGCCGCACGCAGCGTTGGCTCATCGGCTAATAGGCCAAGTTTAATTGCGGCTATCTGCATATCACCTAGCGCCTCGGCCATTTGGCGCATGCCGTGAGGGTCGGCGGGCAAAATCCGCATCACATCGTGACAATTTTGCACGGTTAGCGCGGTAGGAATCGTCACAGCCCAACCACCACAGGCCGCAATCGCTTCACTATCAGCCACCAGCCCAGCCCCACCGGTAGGGTCATGGCCAGCGAGTACTAACACCACGGGGGGAAGAGGTTGGCGCATCAAAAGGGCTTCACCACCGCCAGAATAATAATCGCGATTAACGCAATCACGGGCGCTTCATTGAACCAGCGAAAAAACACGTGACTTTTAGTACAGCGTGCTTGGGCAAACTGCTTTAAATAGATTAAACATACATGGTGGTAAGCGATCAGCAGCGCGACCAGCGCTAACTTGGCATGCATCCAACCTTGGCTGAACCATGCGGGTACCAAATAGAGCAGCCAGCCGCCAAAGATCAGTACCACAATCATTGAGGGCGTCATAATGCCCCGATACAGCTTACGCTCCATGGTTTTGAAATAGTCCATGGCCTGTTCATCGCCTTTATCCCGGGCCATGGCGTGGTACACGTATAGGCGCGGTAAATAAAACAGCGCGGCAAACCAAGTGATAACAGCCATTAAATGAATGGCTTTTATCCATAAATACATGGTCTCTCCTTAGGCGGTAGGGTCATTGCCGGAAAATAGCAGCATGGGAGTCAGTGCTTTTTTTCAGTGCTGTGGTTTTCAACACTGAGTGGATCAACGTAGTGATAGTAACGCTCGATAGCATCACGGGTAATGATACCTGAAATACGCTGATGCTTTGGTCGATTGCCGTGTACCACGTAAAGTGCATCCAGGGTATCCGCCTGCAATGTTAAAAACGCTTCAGAAAGCGTTGCTTGCAAGGCGATAGGCGCCATCTCTAGACGCTGCCCAGGAACTTCAAGCAAGTCGATCAATTCATCTTCGCGTGGGGTTTCTCCCTCAAGCGCTTTATCGTGCTCCAGCAACCAGCGGGCGAGCTCCGCGGCCTTGAGCGCCAGCACCGGTTTTTCACTGCTTGAGCGCTCAATCACTAGCCAAACGGGGCTAGTTTCCAGCAAACGACGGGCATGGGCTGGCGTTATCATGCGCTCAGTACGCACCAGCTGTCGCTCCATCACCGCAGGCACAGAAACCCGCGAAAGCGCCTGCATCAAAGGCTGCTGAAGGGGATGCAAACCGTAACGTACCGAGCTAATAAAAAAGCCCTCACAGCCAGTTAGTTGGCGCGACGTTAAGCAAGCGACAACAACCACTAACATGCCCGGCAACATAATGTTCGGCGAGTGGGTTAGCTCAAGCAGCGCCATCAACGCTGCCAGCGGCGCTTGAAGCACCGCCCCCATCATCGCTGCCATTCCCAACATGGCATATACCCCAGGGTCTGCGGCTTTATCTGGCCATAGCCAGCCGCCTAACATCCCCCCTAACGCGCCGGTGGCAGCGCCCATCACCAGTACCGGCCCAATAATGCCAATGGGTACTCCCCCCGCGACGGTAATCGCGGTAATCAGCAGTTTGGCAATCATCAGGGCAAATAGCACATTGAGTTCAAGCTGATTATTTAGTGCCGCGGCAACGCTGTCGTAACCAATGCCCTGCACTTCGGGATACCACCAGGCCACGGCGCCGGTGGCAATACCCACCAGCGCTAAGCGCAGCCATAGTGGCCACGCCTGCAGCTGTTGGCTGCGAGATATGTGTATGAACAGCCCCGCTAACAGGCCGATTACCAAACCTACCACCACCACCCAAGGCAGGTTCATCAATGAACCCAACGCCACTTCTGGGATACGAAATGCGGGTTCGTTGCCATAGGCCATTTGGGCCACCAGCGCGCCCATGGTCGATGCCAGAATAACCGGCATAAAGCTCATCAGGGTGTACTCCATCATCACCACCTCCATGGCGAAGATCACCCCAGCAATTGGTGTATTAAATGAGGCTGAAATACCCGCGGCGGTACCGCAGGCAACTAACACGCGCAGGCTGTTATTAGGTAAGCGAAGCTTAAGCCCCAAACCGCTGGATGCAGCAGCACCCAAGTGAATAGCCGGCCCTTCGCGCCCAGCGGAAAGCCCGCCGAGCACAGATACAGCCCCCACCCACCACTGGTTTAACCAGTTGCGCATGGGAAAACGCCCTTGATGATAGGTAAGACGCTCAATGACATGCCCTACCCCCAACTTGCGTGCCGTGGCTTTTTGACGATATAGCAGCGTGCCCACGAGGCTTACCGCAACAATTGGCAGTAGCGCCCGCAGCCATGGTGCCAAGCCTTCAAAGGCTTCCGGGTCACCTTCAGGCATATATAGTGCCGCGCCCGCCTCAAGCAGTAAGCGAAAGGCTACCATCAACGCGCCAGTAATCACTCCAGACATCAGCCCCAGCACGCATAGCTGCGGTAGGGCATCCACGTTCGCTAATTGGCGACGAAAACTCTCTAAGGTGAAATCTGATCGGGAAAAGCGTGCCACAGCGACCATCCTTGCGCTTAGGTTACGAAGGGTTCTATCAGGGTACCCGAGTTAGCTAACACAGTGGTTATTATGGTTCGTACCATTGAGCGCTCTTATGGGGGACGCCTCTTGTGTATCATAGCTTGATACGCTTCGACAGCCTGTTTCCATTTAATAAGGCTGTTTATGACTAGCGCTTTATTGTTAAGACGTAGCGTGCTCAACGCGCAAGGAGTGGTTTGTGATTAAGGTTGGTATTGTCGGCGGTACGGGTTACACCGGTGTAGAGCTCTTAAGGCTCCTCGCCCAGCACCCCCACGTTAGCGTAGAAGCGATAACCTCACGATCGGAAGCGGGCGTTAAGGTTTGCGATATGTACCCCAACCTGCGCGGCCACTACGACACGCTGGCATTTAGCGAACCCGATGCCAAGGCGCTGGGGGCTATGGATGCCGTGTTTTTTGCCACTCCCCACGGCGTGGCCCACGCCCTTGCCGGGGAACTGCTCGATAACGGTACGCGAGTCATCGACCTATCGGCCGATTTTCGCCTGCGCGATGCAGCGGAGTGGAGCCAGTGGTACGACCAGCCCCACGGCGCGCCAGAATTGCTGAAAGAAGCTGTCTACGGTCTACCAGAAATGCATCGTGAAGCAATTAAAAATGCCCGCCTAATTGCCGTACCCGGCTGCTATCCCACCGCCGTTCAACTAGGCTACCTACCGCTTTTAGAAGCCGGCCTAATCGACCCAGGTCAGTTAATCGCCGACTGCAAGTCAGGCGTTACCGGTGCTGGCCGTGGAGCCAAAGTGGCATCACTTTTAGCCGAAGCCAGCGAATCCATGAAAGCCTATGGCGCGGCGGGTCATCGCCATTTACCGGAAATTCGCCAAGGCTTGGGTGATATGCAGCAATATCCGGTAGGACTCACCTTTGTCCCCCACCTAACACCGATGATTCGCGGTATTCACGCGACGCTCTACAGCACACTCACCAGCGAACCCGGCGATTTACAGGCGCTGTTTGAACAGCGTTATGCCAACGAACCGTTTGTGGATGTAATGCCTGCAGGTAGCCACCCGGAAACCCGCAGCGTGAAAGGCAACAATACCTGCCGTTTAGCTATCCACCGTCCGGGCAACGGCAATACCGTCGTGGTGCTCTCGGTGATTGATAACCTGGTCAAAGGCGCTTCGGGCCAGGCGATTCAAAAC
Source organism: Halomonas sp. (assembly GCF_017515565.1). Lineage (GTDB taxonomy): Bacteria > Pseudomonadota > Gammaproteobacteria > Pseudomonadales > Halomonadaceae > Vreelandella. The sequence goes on along the minus strand of NZ_JAFWFN010000023.1, from coordinate 11,510 downwards.
CTCAACTTAATGTTTGGTTTTGAAGAGAATACCGGCCTAACAGCCCCCGCCTTAATGCCTTAAGCCGCCACTAATTCCCAGCAATAGTTGACCCTTTTGCTGGGAATTACCCATAATCATTCTCTAATGCCGATTATTCGTTCTTTAAAGCTCGCGGGAGGTACCCATGAGCGGTGCAGAAGCTTTTGTTCCAACCCCTCTACTTTTATCTGATAGCGCACGCAGTCGTATCAACGCGCTAATAGAAGAAGAGAGCAATCCAGCGCTGAAACTACGCGTTTACGTGACCGGCGGTGGCTGTTCAGGTTTTCAATATGGTTTTGATTTCGCTGAAAACGTCGCCGAAGACGATACGCTTATCGAGTTTGGCACCGCCACGCTAGTGGTCGACCCGCTCTCCTATCAGTATTTAGTCGGCTCAACCATCGATTACGAAGAGGGCCTTGCCGGCGCGCGTTTTCGAGTGCAAAACCCCAACGCCACCACCACCTGCGGCTGTGGCGCCTCTTTTATGGTCTAACCAACGTTGGTAGCAAGCTCTCCCCGTGACTTGACGCCTTGGCGGTTTCTCGCCAAGGTTAAAAGGTCAATAACGGTTGTTAACCCGATTTTTAAAGAAACACCTTCTTTAAATATCGCTAACAACAACATAAAACACGGGGAAACTAATGAAACTCACTATTCAAAAGTCGGTCATTGCCACTGCTGTCACCTTTGGCCTTGCCAGCATGGCCACCTCCGCCATGGCCGAGACGCCCACCGTCAACGTGGTCACCGACCCAAGCTTTGTCCCTTTTGAAATGATGGATCCCGAAACCGGTGAAATGATCGGTTTCGATATGGATATCATTAATGAAGTCGCCGATCGTGCAGGCTTTGAGGTCAACCTTACCACCATGGAGTTCGCCGGTATTATTCCTGCCGTGCAAACCGGTAGCCAAGAGATCGCCATTGCGGGTGTCACGATTACCGACGAGCGCGCAGAGATCGTCGATTTCTCCGACCCCTACTACGACTCAGGTCTGCAAATCATTGTCCGAGCGGATAACGATGATGTTGAAACCATCGAAGACCTCGCTGGCCTCACCATTGCTACCCGTATCGGCTCCACCAGCTACGACTTCCTTCAAGAGCAGCTGGGCGATGATGCCGACATCACTCCCTACCCAGGCAATAGCGACATGTATATGGCCCTATTAGGTCGTAACGTCGACGCTGCCTTCTACGATGCTCCTAACGTCGCCTACTTCTCCCAAACCCGGGGCGAAGGCCGCACCAAAGTGGTAGGCCCGCTGTATGAAGGCCAGCAGTACGGCATCGTGTTTCATAAAGGCAGCCAGTGGGTAGAACCCGCTAACGAAGCGCTGGCAGCCATGCGCGAAGATGGCACCTACGATGAAATCTACGAAAAGTGGTTCGGTGAAACGCCCAGCGACGATTAATACTTCGTTACACAGTGAATGACTAACACAGGGCCGGGCGGCCTAGCCCCCGGCCCTGCGTTGTTTGGTTGCCTTTCAGGAGAAAGACACGTGGACGTCACTTTTCAGTTTGATTGGGCGGCAGCGTTTCGCTCAATTCCTCACTTGCTGCCAGGTATCCCCTGGACGCTTATGATCTCGTTTGGCGGTCTCGCCATCGGCTTCTTTATCGGTATTTTATTCGGCCTACTGCGCATCAGCCGCCATCGCTGGTTACGCTGGCCCGCCATTTTCTATGTCGAAGTATTTCGCGGTACCCCTATTCTTGTTCAGGTACTGTTTATCTTTTATGGCTTGCCGCAGCTACTGGGCAGCCCTATTAACGCGTTAGTGGCCGGTATTGCCGCCATCGCTATTAATTCAGGGGCATATATCTCTGAAATTGTGCGTGGTGGGGTTCAATCCATCGAACGTGGCCAGAGCGAAGCATCGCTCTCCCTCGGGCTATCCCGCTCCCAAGCGTTTCGCTACGTCATTTGGCCCCAAGCGTTTCGCCGCATGATCCCGCCCTTAGGCAACCAAGGCATTATCAGTATTAAGGACACATCGCTGTTTTCCGTTATAGGGGTAGGTGAGCTGGTACGCCAAGGCCAGATCTATATCGCGACCACGTTTACCGCCCTTGAGGTCTACTTCATGGTGGCGCTGATGTACCTCGCCATTACCTGGACTCTCTCCATCTTGCTGCGTCAATTAGAGCGCAGAGGCCTCGTCGGACAATAAGGACAAGCGCAATGAATAACGCAACACAGCCCATTGTGCGTATGCAGCAGCTCAACAAACATTTTGGCAGCCTGCACGTACTCAATAATATTGATCTTGAGATTGTCCCTGGCGAAGTAGTGGTCGTGATTGGTGCCAGTGGCTCCGGTAAATCGACGTTGATTCGCTGTATTAATGGCCTTGAAGAGTTTCAATCCGGCTCGCTAAATGTGGATAGCAACGAACTCTTACCCCACGGTAAAAGCGGCAAAGCGCTTCAAACCATTCGTACCGAAGTGGGCATGGTGTTTCAGCAATTTAACCTGTTTCCCCACCTAACCGTGCGGGACAATATTACCCTTGCCCCGATGAAAGTACGCGGTTGGAGCCGTCAGGACGCTCAAGAAACGGCCCACCGATTGCTTGAGCGCGTTGGTATTACCGACCAGGTTGATAAGTACCCAAGCCAGCTCTCAGGTGGCCAGCAGCAGCGCGTTGCGCTAGCCCGTGCGTTGGCTATGGAGCCACGGCTGATGCTGTTCGATGAGCCTACCTCAGCGCTTGACCCGGAAATGATCGGTGAAGTACTGGATGCCATGCGTGAACTAGCCAAAGAGGGCATGACCATGGTGATCGTTACCCACGAAATGAGCTTTGCACGAGAAGTGGCTGACCGGGTTATTTTTATTCACAAAGGAGAAATCACCGAACAAGGTCCGCCCGAACAACTCTTCGATGCCCCACAACATGAGCGTACCCAATCATTTTTAGCGCGCGTGTTAAAGCATTAGAGGGATCAAAAACCACTAATAATTGCCCGTTTTATGGCCTGTCACTGCGACAGGCCATTTTTTTTGCCTGTGGATACTATTTTTTAGCTTTGCAACGTAACTGCTCTACATCCCTTGCCATGGGTACCTATCAGCAATTCAAGTGATAGGCTGATGCCTTGTTCACAGGTGCGGTAACAAAGTCGGTATGGTTGGGTGGATAACCTCTTATTAGTTGGCCCTGTGTGTAAGTCGCCTTTTCATCCACAGCTCAAACACCGCTTCTACGCAGGCACTCCTCCGTTTAAACGCCTAAATACCAACAATGTAAACACATGTTTTTTATAGTAAAAAATAAGTTGTACACAGATTTTGTCCACACTAGTAGTTACAGCATTAACAGAACTTCTCTTATATATTTTTATTTTGTTATTAATAATAGGTGAAGTAGTTATTTGGGGTGTGGAAAAACCTGACGGTTACCCACAGGAGGTTTATACTGGCCGGCTTACTCACCAGTGCTCATTCACTGGTTCACAAAATGCGTGCCTAGTGGCACAAGACGAGGTGTCTTTTGAACTATCCCGACCGCTTTGACGTGATTGTCATCGGCGGTGGCCATGCGGGAACTGAAGCCGCACTGGCCTCTGCTCGTATGGGTTGTCAAACCCTATTGCTAACCCACAACATCGAGACGCTCGGCCAAATGTCGTGCAACCCGGCGATTGGTGGGATCGGCAAAAGCCACCTGGTGAAAGAAATTGATGCACTTGGTGGTGCAATGGGGCTAGCCACGGATTTAGCCGGCATCCAGTTTCGTGTATTAAACGCACGCAAAGGCCCAGCCGTTCGCGCTACTCGTGCCCAGGCTGACCGCATTCGCTACAAAGCAGCGATCCGCGGCATGCTCGAAAATCAGCCAAATTTGACGATATTTCAGCAAGCCGCTGGCGACTTGGTTGTGGATAACCAAACAGTCCGCGGCGTTGTTACTGAAACCGGCATTCGCTTTCATGCCGACTCAGTAGTGCTTTCAACGGGAACGTTTTTAGGCGGTGTTATCCACATTGGATTGGATCAGAGCCGCGGTGGCCGGGCGGGTGATCCGCCCTCCAACGCTTTAGCAGAACGGCTGCGTGCGCTGCCGTTTCGCGTTGACCGGCTAAAAACCGGCACGCCACCGCGTATTGATGCCAAAACCGTCGATTTTTCGCAGCTAGAAGAGCAGCCCGGCGATACGCCAACACCCGTCATGTCTTATTTGGGCTCTCGGGATATGCACCCTCAGCAGGTGAGTTGCCACATTGCGCACACCAATGAGCGCACCCACGAAATTATTCTCGGTAATTTAGACCGCTCGCCAATGTACTCTGGTGTTATTGAAGGGATTGGCCCGCGCTACTGCCCATCGATTGAAGACAAAGTGCACCGCTTTGCTGATAAATCGAGCCACCAAGTATTTATCGAACCCGAAGGGCTAGATACCCATGAGCTGTACCCCAACGGCATTTCCACCTCACTGCCGTTTGATGTTCAGCTACAGGTCGTGCGCTCAATCAAAGGGCTTGAAAACGCACATATCACGCGTCCGGGCTACGCGATTGAGTACGATTTCTTTGATCCGCGGGACTTAAAGCACTCCCTGGAAACCAAATTTATCCACAATCTGTTTTTTGCTGGGCAAATTAACGGCACGACCGGCTATGAAGAAGCAGGTGCTCAGGGGCTGCTGGCAGGCTTGAACGCTGCTCGTCGCGCCAAGCAGTTGGAGGCTTGGTACCCTCGTCGGGACGAAGCCTATCTCGGCGTACTGGTGGATGACCTGATTACCATGGGCACCAAAGAGCCCTACCGCATGTTTACTTCCCGTGCGGAGTACCGTCTTTTGTTACGTGAAGACAACGCTGATCTGCGGTTGACTGAAAAAGGCCGTGAACTTGGTCTGGTAGACGATACCCGCTGGGCAGCGTTTAGCGAGAAACGCGAAGCTATCGAGCGTGAAACCGCGCGACTAGCCACCGTATGGGTGCAGCCAAATACCCCCGCTGCAGATAAGATTGCCGAAAAAACCGGTAAGCCGCTGCCGCGTGAATACTGTTTAAGCGACTTGCTTAAGCGTCCTGAGCTAACCTATGCAGATATTGCAACGTTACCCGGCTTAGAAAGTATTGGCATTGAAGACGAATCGGTTACCGAGCAAGTGCAAATTCAGGCGAAATATCAGGGCTATATTGAACGTCAACAGGACGAAATCGATAAGCTTAAGCGTCACGAAGCAACGCCGCTACCAGCCGGACTGGACTATGACCGGGTAGAAGGGCTCTCTAACGAGATTCGCCAGAAGCTTAGCGAAGCACGTCCAGAAACATTGGCACATGCAGCACGCATTTCTGGCGTTACCCCTTCGGCGATATCAATTTTATTAGTCCATTTAAAAAAACGTCGCTTAATCAGTAGTGCCGAGGTGGTTAACGGATGAACCCTTTGCAGCCTCTGATAACAAGCTTACCAACTGGCGTTGCGACCCGTTTGGATCAAGGGCTAAACGCGCTTGACTTAAGCGTTAGCCCCTTACAGCGCGAACAATTGCTAGCGTTGTTGGCTCTGTTGCATAAGTGGAACAAGGCTTATAACCTCACCGCAGTGCGTGATGTGGAAGAGATGGTCTCCCGTCACGTGCTTGATAGCGCTGCGGTGGCCCCTTATGTGCATGGGCCAAGGTTGCTTGATGTAGGCGCTGGGCCGGGGTTGCCGGGGTTAGTGTTAGCGATTCTCAAGCCTGAGCTGCAGGTAACGCTGCTTGATAGCAACGGTAAGAAAGTACGCTTTCAACGCCAAGCAGTTATGGAACTAGGGCTTAACAACGTTACCCCCACCCAAGTGCGCGTTGAGCAATTTAACGGCCAAGCGTTTGACCAAGTCATTTCACGGGCGTTTGCGAGCTTGGTGGATTTTGTCACCCTCACCCAAGCATTACCGACGGCAGACGGACAGTGGCTAGCCATGAAAGGCCCCGGCGCCGATGAAGAATTGAAACACTTACCCCCAGGTATCGTGCTCCAAGAGCGTCATTTGTTGAGCGTACCTTTTGAAACGGCCGAGCGGCAGCTGTTGATTCTGACCCCAAAAGGAGTTGAGTAGTGAGCCAGATCATTGCCCTGACCAACCAAAAAGGCGGCGTGGGCAAATCCACCTCAGCCGTAAATCTAGCGGCCAGCCTGGCCGCGCTGGATCGCCGTGTACTGCTGGTTGATTTAGACCCGCAAGGGCATGCCAGCATGGGCAGCGGCATCGACAAATATGAGCTGGATAAAAGCGTACTCGATGTACTGCTGGGGGAGGCAACCGCCAACGAGGTTATCGTGCGTAACCTGCCGGTAAAGTTTGATGTGTTACCCGGCAACGGCGACTTAACTGCGGCCGAAGTCGAGCTGCTGGACATCGACCAGCGCCAAAGCCGTTTATCGCTGGCGCTTAACGCAGTGGCCGATGACTACGACGTGGTATTAATCGACTGTCCGCCGTCGCTTAATATGCTTACCGTTAACGCACTAACCGCAGCGGATGGCGTGCTCATCCCGCTCCAATGCGAGTTTTACGCGCTGGAAGGCTTGTCAGCACTGCTTGATACGGTGGAGCAAATCAAACAGAGTGTTAACCCTGAGCTGGCGATTTCTGGCATTTTGCGCACCATGTACGATAAGCGCACCAGCTTGACACGTGAAGTCGACAAACAGTTGCGGGATTTCTTCGGTGATGCGTTGTTAAAAACGACCATTCCGCGCAACGTAAAAGTTGCTGAGGCGCCTAGTCATGGGCTGCCAGTGACCCAGTACGCACGCTTTTCACGCGGCAGCCAGGCGTATAGGGTGCTAGCTAAAGAGATGATTCGTCGACTGTCACTATAACGATGCCGCAGTTACGTATTGCTAAAAGTTCGAGGGGAAGCGAATGACGCGTAAACGCGCGCTAGGACGTGGCCTGGATGCCCTGATTGGTGCGGGCGCCCGTCGTCGTGACAGTTTAGATTTAACCGGTGGTGCTACGCTAGATAGCGCAGACGCTCCGTTATTGCCCGCGGCCTCCCATGATGCGTCAGCGGAGCGCCTAGAGCGTCTGCCCTTAGGCCAGCTTTCCCGCGGCAAGTATCAGCCTCGCCGGGATATCCAGCCCGAAGCACTTGAAGAACTCGCGGATTCTATTCGCGCCCAAGGGGTCATGCAGCCCATCGTGGTGCGTCCCGTAGGGAAAGATCGCTACGAGATTATTGCCGGTGAACGGCGCTGGCGTGCTGCTCAGTTGGCAGAGCTGGATGTTATCCCTGCGGTTATCCGCGACGTCACCGATGAAGTGGCGCTTGCCCTTGCGCTGATTGAAAACATTCAGCGTGAGAACCTTAACGCCATCGAAGAAGCCCTGGCGCTAAAACGCTTGGGTGATGAATTTGAGCTTACTCAACAGCAAATAGCCGATGCGGTGGGTAAATCGCGTACCCAGGTAGCTAACTTATTGCGCTTATTAGCGCTGGATCCTGAAGTACAAACGCTGCTTGAGCGCGGCGATCTCGATATGGGGCATGCACGGGCACTGCTATCGCTTAACAGCGCACAGCAACGTCAGGTTGCCCATGAGGTGGTCAATAATGACCTTACTGTGCGGGCCACCGAAGCGTTGGTCAAAAAGGTTCAAACGAGTCAGACGCCTATCCAGCCTCAGTCACGTACAGCTAAAACGCCAGACGTCGCAAGATTAGAAACCCACTTAGGTGAGCTATTAGGTGCGCCTGTCTCGATAGATCACGGGCAGAAAGGCAAAGGCAAAGTCACTATTCGCTATACCAGTCTCGAAGAATTAGACGGTATCTTGGCGCACATTAAATAGCAGGCTTATAAAATAGGCGGGTTATATAGCCATTTCTTTAACCCTTTGGTCGCAAGTAGTTGCCAAAACGCGTCAAATCCGTGCAACTTCGGTTGAAGGTGTGATAGCGCTTCCCTATAATCCGCCGGTGTTTGTTAAAAGGTTATGTGGGACGATAGGCGTCAGGCAATAACGCTCAACGCTGGTAAAAGCAGTCGGGAGTAGTGATCAACGTGCAAAATGTCTCTACTGCTCAACGTCGCACGTTAGATTTTAAAAGGCTATTTCAAGCTCAGTTAGTAGTAACAGCCCTCATTATGGCACTTGCTGGCGGCGTTTCAGGAAGCCAAGCAGCATTATCAGCCTTTATGGGTGGCGTGGTCAGCATATTGCCAGGCATCTATTTTGTGTGGCGTGGTCTGCGGCGCACAGGCAGGCAATCTAAACAAAATGTACTGAATTTTTATCAGGCAGCTGCAGGTAAGTTTGGTTTGACGGTGGCGCTATTCGCGATTGTGCTAGTATCAGTGCCCCCTTCAAACCCAGCTTTTTTCTTTGTCGCCTATGTGGTGGCCCAACTCATGTACTGGCTAGCTCCCTGGCTCGTACACGAGCGGTCAACCCCTTAAACTTGAGGAAGCAGTATGGCAGCGGATAACGAAATATCGGCCATCTATTACATACAGCACCACCTCCAGAACCTCACGTTCGGTAAGCATCCGGAAAATGGCTGGTCGCTTGCGTCCACCTCAGCCGAAGCCACCGAAATGGGATTTTGGGCTATCCATTTGGATACGATGGGTTGGTCGATTGGCATGGGTGCTCTGTTCCTATGGCTATTTCATAAGGCGGGTAAAGCGGCCACGACAGGCGTCCCCAGCGGTTTGCAGAACGCAGTGGAAATGGTTGTCGAGTTCATCGAAAACCTGACACGCTCCACGTTTCACGGCCACAATAAAAATATTGGGCCAATTGCGTTGACGCTTTTCATGTGGATTTTGCTCATGAACAGCCTAAAACTGCTACCGGTCGACTACTTGCCTGAAATGTTTGGCAAGCTTGGCTTCGAGTACATGAAAATAGTACCGACCACCGATATTAACGCTACGCTGGGTATGGCGATCGGTGTGTTCTTAATGATTATCTACTATAGCTGCAAAGTGAAAGGCGTGGCTGGATTCGGTAAAGAGCTGTCACTGACCCCGTTCAATACGGTTTGGCTGGCGCCTTTCAATTTGATTCTTGAAATTGTTGGCCTGTTGGTTAAACCCGTTAGCCTTGGCTTCCGACTGTTCGGCACTATGTTTGCCGGTGAAGTTATCTTCATTCTGATTGCCCTGCTGCCGTTCTGGGCCATCTGGATTCTGGATGTGCCGTGGGCCATCTTCCACATTTTAGTGATATCGTTGCAGGCCTTCATTTTCACGACGCTAACTATCGTGTATCTGAGTGCTGCACACGAGCATCATTAATCAAGAGCAACGCTTTGCAATAACCCTTAACCTTAACCCTTGAACTTAACGCACTATTAGGAGTTTCATCATGGAAATCGTCTACATTGCAGCTGCCTTCATGATCAGTGTTAGCGCCCTGACTACTGGTTTTGGTTTCGCCATGCTGGGTGGCAAATTGTTGGACAACACCGCACGTCAGCCAGAACTTAGCGACCAGCTGCAAACCCGCACCTTCATCATGGCGGGTCTGCTTGACGCCGTTCCGATGATCGGTGTTGGTATCGCGATGTACCTGATCTTCGTTGTTGCCGGTTAATGCAGCTTGACCGAGCGGCTCTCCGCTCGGTTTTGTTTCACTCCGGTCGCCACGAATTTGTCAGAGGTACATCCCTGTGAATATCAACATGACGCTTATCGGGCAGACGATCGCCTTCGCGATCTTTGTCTGGTTTTGCATAAAGTATGTGTGGCCTCCGATCAGCAACGCGCTTCACGAGCGTCAAAAGAAAATTGCTGATGGCTTGGACGCAGCTAGCCGTGCTACCCGCGACCTTGAGCTGGCTCAAGAACGCGCAGAACAGACACTGCGTGAAAGCAAAGAGCAGGCTTCTCAAATTCTCGAGCAAGCAAACAAGCGTTCTGCCCAAATGATCGAAGAAGCACGTGAACAAGCGCGTGCCGAAGGCGAGCGTTTGGTTACCAATGCTCGGGCAGAAATTGAGCAAGAAATTAATCGCGCGAAAGACGAACTGCGTGCACAGGTTTCCCACCTTGCGATCGTAGGCGCTGAGCGTGTTCTTGAAGCCTCTGTTGACGAGAAAGCGCACCGCGACTTGCTTGATAAGCTTGCCGCTGAACTGTAAGGAGGTGACCCATGGCGGAACAATCTACCGTCGCTCGTCCTTACGCCAAAGCGGCGTTTGAATACGCGCGCGATCATCAGGCGCTTGACGCTTGGTCACAGGCACTGGCAATGGCGGGATCAATCGTCAAAGATCGCCAAGTTGCTGGCCTGTTAGGTAGTCCTAAACTCAGCAGTGAAAAGAAAGTGGAACTGTTGGCAGAAATGCTGACCGACAACGCAGATGATGCGTTTAAACGCTTTCTGACCACCTTAGCTGATCAGCGCCGCTTAGCGACGCTGGATGCTATTGCTGATCAGTTTGAGCGCCTACGCGCAGAGCATGAAAAGCGTATCGACGTCACTGTGGTTTCAGCTTACAAGCTGGACAGCAAGCAGAAGACCAAGCTAGCAACCGCGCTCAAGAAACGTCTGAATCGCGAAATCTCCATTACTACTCAGGTGGACAAGTCGCTTATTGGCGGTGTCATCCTGCGTGCCGGCGACACCGTCATTGACGGGTCGGTGCGTGGTCGATTGAACCGCCTTTCCGAAGCGCTGACCATTTGAGTCTGAGGGACATGGCATGCAGCAACTGAATCCTTCCGAGATCAGCGACATCATCAAGCAGCGAATTGAAAAGCTTGACGTCGCATCCGAAGCCCGTAATCAGGGCACCATCGTCAGCGTTTCCGACGGTATCGTGAAAATTCACGGCCTCGAAGACGCGATGTTTGGTGAAATGATTGAATTCCCCAACAGCATTTTCGGCATGGTACTTAACCTGGAGCGTGACTCCGTAGGTGCCGTTGTCCTGGGTGACTACCTGCAGCTTGAAGAAGGTATGACCGCCCAGTGTACCGGTCGTATTCTTGAAGTGCCGGTGGGCCCTGAGCTGATTGGTCGTGTTGTCGATGCGTTGGGTAACCCCATCGACGGCAAAGGCGACATCAACGCGAAAATGACCGACGCGGTAGAAAAAGTAGCGCCAGGCGTTATTACCCGTCAGTCCGTTGATGAGCCAATCCAAACCGGTTTGAAATCTATTGATGCCATGGTGCCGATCGGTCGTGGTCAGCGTGAGCTGATCATCGGTGACCGTCAGATTGGTAAGTCCGCTATTGCTATCGATGCGATCATCAACCAGAAAGGCAAAGGCGTTACCTGTGTCTACGTAGCCATCGGTCAAAAGCAGTCGACCATTGCTAACGTCGTCCGCAAGCTTGAAGAGCATGGCGCGATGGAACATACCATCGTTGTCGCTGCTGGCGCTGCCGATCCGGCACCCATGCAGTTCCTGGCCGCTTACTCTGGCTGCACCATGGGTGAGTACTTCCGCGATCGCGGTGAAGACGCACTGATCGTTTATGATGATCTTTCCAAGCAGGCCGTGGCATATCGC